>NZ_JAZETO010000006.1:0-345853 GCF_036864485.1 Alteromonas sp. S015
TGACCTCTCCCCCAAAAATAACATCATAACGCCCTCGTAGGTTGTGCCACATTCCGCGGCCTGATCCGAATGCGTTAGCTCAAACTCGTTTTTCATGCAGGTACTCGGCTTAGTCTTAGTTTTGGATTAACCGGTGTGAGTACCACTTCTTTTGCAATAGCCCAGATGTAAGCGGCCATTTCCGGCTTTGGTAATGGCTCCTAAGTGTCGCTTTCCACCTGATGATTGCTCACTGGGTACTAAGCCCACGTAAGCCATGAGCTTTCTGGGATGGTCGAAGCGGTTCAAATCGCCAAGCTCTGCTACCACGCCAACAGCAACGAGTAATCGAACGCCTCGCATCGCCTGTACGGCTTTCACTACCGGATAATAACGCCATTGTTGAACGTGATGTGTTAATTCATTATCTAGCCTTCCTAAACGGCGAATGCGCTCTTCTATGGTTTGCAACTGTTCTTGTAAGACTATTTGCTGGGCTGGGTGAGGCAATATCAATTCCGTGAGCCAGCGAAGGTGTTTCTTCGACCAGTTGGCAGTGCCTTCATAGCGTATGTTGTTGCGCAGCATTAAGGCTTTAAGCTGGTACTCCGCTTCCTTTAAATCCTTCATTGCTGCTTCTCGAGCTCGGGATAAATCCCGCACAGCCTCATCTTCCGGCTCGGGCACATAGATGGGTGTAAGGTCTTCAGACTTTAGTGACCTAACGAGCTTAAGCGCATCCCGTCGGTCGGTTTTAATTCGCTCTCCTGGCTTTTTTGGAATAAGAGACGGTGCCACAACATAGCAACAATGCCCCAAGCTCGTTATCAAACGATAAATCCAGTAACCACACGGTCCTGCTTCATAAACAACATGAATGGTTGCGCCCGGATATTTAGATTCAAACTGGCGGAGCAGGTTTTTAACACTAACTTTTGATGACTGTATCCGTCCATAGTGAACCGGACACGCCCTTCGATGTTCCTCACAATAAGCCACTTCATGGAACTCTTAGTGCGTATCCAAGCCGATAAAAATCATGCTATGTTTATTCATGCTTGCCTCCAAATGATTTAGTCTTAAGCAAACTAATTATGGTTCTGGCCGGCACCCGGTGGCTATTAGCTAACCCACGAAAATGCGGGGGCTAGCACTTTTACAAGGAATCATTGTGTCTATGCTCCCATCTAACATCGTCATCGATTTTAGATATCGGTTTTTAAAAAAAGGATTATTTAATATGCGCCGATTTTTACTTTTAGGTTTTACTTCGCTAATTGTGTTTTATTGTATACCCAGCAACGCTGATCTGTCATTAACGCTGAATACTGATGAAATGGAAAAGGCGGATGCTATGTATCAGCAGTATTGCTCTCTTTGCCATGGAAAAAACCGCGAGGGATATAAAGCAGATCATGCGCCTTCATTAAAATCAAAATCGATGCTGAGTACAGCGTATCCACAGTTATTGTTCGATTCTATTTCTTGGGGAAGAGTTAATTCGGCGATGGATGGCTACAGTCAAGATGCCGGAGGCCCTCTTACAGATTCAGATATCATATTACTGATAAGGTGGCTTGCTCAGAAAGAGAACGTCTCACCTATAGAATTAGAGCAAGTTTCAATAAAAGGAGATTCTTCCAAAGGAAAAGCACTCTATGCTTCAAACTGTTCAAGTTGTCATGGTCAGCAAGGCCAAGGTGTCACAGCACCTGCTATAGCTGACCAATTGTTCCTCTCTAGCGCAACAGATAGTTATATTAAGTACGCGATTGTACATGGTCGAGTAGATACACCGATGCAGGGTTTTAAACATCTTCTTGGAGACGAAGAAATTAATGATTTGGTCGCATATTTAAGAAGTCAAGCATCAGGTTGGAAGCCAGCACCGGTTGAACTTGCCGAATGGCCTAGTCCGGATGAGTACGTGGTGAATCCTAGAGAAGCCGAACCGACTTTCAATCTCAGGGAAGGCCGGTATGTACCTGCCATGGAGGTAGTAAAGGCTATAGAAGAGAAAAAAAGAATGATTGTTTTAGATACTCGCCCAGGGTCCGCGTGGCAACGTATTCATATTCCTGGGGCTGTCCCTATGCCGTATTATCGAGACAAATCTAGGATTGCAGAAAACTTACCCAATGACGGCACTTGGATAGTAGCTTACTGCGCTTGTCCTCATGCCGCTTCTGATTCAGTTGTAGATCATTTACGCAGCCTTGGTTATGAAAATACAGCGGTCATAGATGAAGGTATTTTAAAGTGGATCGAAATGAGTTTACCTGTTGTCGCTGGCAAGGATAAAACTGGCAGTGTTAAGAGAGAGAATAATTAAGGTCAAATTTGGGGAGTATAATTAGTGTTCACTTTATTGGGCCAAGATCACCCTTCGGTCACTGGGACAGTAACGCAGCGGCTCTTCGCTATTGTACCGCTACGACACTGCCTATTAGCTTAGCGTTAGGCACCACGGATGAAGGCCAAGAAAAATTTAAATGTTTTACATTTGGATGGCGCCGCCGGTTCCATCGTCGGGTTGCTATTGTTTCTGCTGCAAAACTGGGTAAGTAGCTTATATAACTTGCCAATAGCAACTATTCATTTTTTAGCGACTGCAAATGTTTGTTATGGAGTGTATGCATTATCACTTGCTTTTTCGAGCAACAGAAGTCTTTTATCAATTTCATTGCTAGCAATTGCAAATGCTCTTTGGATGGTCGTATGCGTTATTATGGTTTCGCTATTCTTTCAAACGGCAAGTTCTATTGGTCTAATATTTATCAGCCTCGAAGGTATATTTGTAATTGGTCTAGCAATATATGAATGGAAAAATAGATATCAGTTGTCGGTGGCAAGTGGTGCCATACAAACGCATTAACTCTCGCTGCGCTCGCTAGGGATAAAAACACGTAGGTTCCCTGCGCTTCGCTTGAAACTGTAGCCTACGTGTTACTGCCCATTATGCGGGCGTTGGTATGACTCCCTTTGTCAACCTTGAACGAGCGCTTTCCTGACACTCTTTCAGCCCATAATCAGTTGTTTATATCACTCAAAATAAATGAGCTAACGCACCGGATGAGGCAGTAATGTCGTCGGTTGATATGCTGGTATCCGTAGGTTACTTATTCAATGAATAAGCAGTGCTTTCCAACAATAACCATACGGTCCTGCTTCATAAACAACATGAATGGTTGCGACCGGATATTTAGATTCAAACTGGCGGAGCAGTTTTTTAACACTGACCTTAGAGCAGGGGATGCGGCCATAATGAACAGGTACAGCCCCATGCAGTTCTTTATAATAAGCAACTTCATGAAACTCTTTATGCGTATCCAAGCCGATAAAAATCATGCTATGTTTGTTCATACTAGCCTCAAAATTGATTTAGTATTGAACAAACTAGTAATGGACTCCGGCCGGCGCTCCGGTGGCTGAAAAGTTAACCAACGGAGGGGTGGGGCTAGTATTTCACAGGGAGTCATTATGTCTATGTTGTTTTCAATTGATAAGGATGTTTATGAACAAGGATATCTACGTTGGCTATTCGTTTGAGAAAGTCTGTAAATTCACTAGAAGCGAACTTCGGGAAATGGCCAAAGCTTGCGGCGACATGAACTTTATTCATCACGATCTAGAAGCAGCCAAAAGAACTCGGTTTAAAAACTTGATCGGGAGTGGGAGTGCAATCACTGGTTACTTCTCAGCACTAATTCCAACACACTTTGCTACATTAGCTCCAATTCTTGGGCTAGAAATGGCTCAGAAGTTTCTTGCTCCTATATTTCCGGACACAACGTTATACATGAAATGGCAAGTAAATAAGGTTAACCCTAAATCAAATAACGACTTAATTATAGAGTTGTATGGAAGCATCACCGACGAAAATGAAGTAATTTGCATATCGTCAACGGCTTCTATTCTGCTGGTTGATAAAATGTAGCTAGCATAATAAGCGACTAAAGGTAATCTTCTTCCTAGTGTATGTAGAGATAATCCGACAAAAAATACAACAGAAGCAGAACGAGATACGCTTGATGAATTGCGAAGGATGGGAAGTTCTCTGATCTCAAGTCCTGACATGTGTGATTGGGATCTATTAGTTGTTGCACAGCACGGGTGGCTTACATCTCATAAATTCTCTCTGAAGACTAAAAAATTCGTAGCCCTAGAGAAAAATACTGAGATTAAAAAATCTGTATTTGAAATTCATATGCCGCCGGGCCTTAGGAAAGATTTACTTAAGACGCTAGATAGGCTTCGTGTAAATAGCCATACTTTATTTCCAGATTTTGAAGGGCTCTGTAAATACTTAAATTGGCGTCATGACCGTGCATAACAATCAACTACCTCGGATCAATTTACGATCCGCTACAATTGCCCGCTGAATGTGGCGATAGGCTTTCAATAGGAGATGACATGGATAATCCCGAAGCATATATAGCAATGATGGAGTCGTGGAGAAGTTTGGCTTCAGAATTCGGCCAGCTTGCAGTTGCGGCTTTAATACTACCTATAGTTTTTCTTAGGAACATAATAGGTGTACCTGACGGGCAAGGCTTAGCGAATAAAATTAATAAGTGGCTTTATATCTCATGGGCACTTTTATTTGTGTCTATAGGTTTGAGTATGGCCTATCAAAGTACTGCCATTTGCAAAATTGGTCTTGTTTCCGGTCTCGGTACAGGTTTCGCTTGCAAATTTAATCCACACATCATTTTCACCGCGTTTTTCATTTCTTTTGCTCTTGGTATATTGGCATTTATCGTCGGCGCACTTAAATCATTAAAGGACTAAAAAATGAATCAATGCTTGCTTGTTAGTTTTCGGTGGTTTTTGCTTTCTCAAATAGTATTTGCTATATCTTGGGTCTTTCCCTTTCAGGAGCAAATAAGTGATTTCACGAACCTGAATTTTGAAGATAATCTTAGCGATATATCAGGGGGGATTGGTTTTGTGTTTTTGATTATTTCCATCTTGAAACTTAAGCCTAATAAGCAAAGTCAGTCGGACGCGTAAACGCGACGCTGTTTTTAGGGGAAAGGTTAGGCGTTATAACGATAAGGAATATTACGATGCTTCTTACACCGAAAAATATAAAATCAACAACGATAATGTCAATTGTAATGGCGTTGACGCTTTTTTTCATGCGTGGCTTTTATTCAGAGGTTGAGATAACCCCTATTAACATAATACCTTATTTTCTATCCGCTTTTTGTGGCGTTGTTTTCGCTTTTTTATATTTATCTCTTTTCCCAGGTCAAAGAAAAAATAGTTTTCTCACATTTTTTATACCTGGTGCTGCCCTACTAATTGTATTGCTTCTAACGGGACTAGCTAATTTATGGCTAATAGAGGAGTTAATGTTTATGTTAGCTTTTATATTTGGTGGGCAAGAAATTTCAAAGCCTATTGAAAAGTCGTTATAAGCTGTTCAAGCGGAACTGCTAAAGTTGTGCTTGGCTTCGCTTCGCTACACATTTTAGCCAAACATTTATTAGCCCCTTAACAGCGCGTTGGTATGACCCTTTGCTAATCCTGAACGAGTGCTTTCCCGACATTCTTTCAGCCTATAATTAGCTTTGTTTTTCATTCATAATAAATGAGCTAACGCACCGGATGAGGCAGTAGTGTCGTTGTGTCCACTTCTTTTAAATCTTTCATTGCTGCTTCACGGGTACAGGACAAATCCCGAACAGCTTAATGTTCCGGCTCATGTAAATAAATAGGTGTAAAGTCTTCCGACTTTAGTGAACTAACTAGTTTAAGCGCATCTCGACGGTCGATTTTAATTCGCTCCCTCGGTTTTTCGGGAATAAGAGACTAAGCCACGATATAGTAACAATGTCTCAAGCTCGTTATCAGCCGATAGATCCAATAACCGCACAATCCTGCTTCATAAACAACGTGAACTGTTGCGACCGGATATTTAGATTCAAATTGATGTAGCAGCTTTTTAACACTGATCTTAGACGAGGGAATACGGCCATAATGAATAGGCTCAGCCCCACGTTGCTCTTCACAATAAGCAACTTCGTGAAACTTTTTATACGTATCCAATCGGATAAAAATCATGCTATGTTTGCTCATGCTAGCCTTCAAATTGATTTAGTATTGGTCAAACTAATAATGGACTCCGGCCGGCGCTCCGGTGGCTAAAAAGTTAACCCACGAAAATGCGGGGGCTAGCATTTTTACAGGGAGTCATTGTGTCTAGGCCCATTAGTAATTGCAGTACGTTTTTTTAAAAGGAGAATGAAATGACAGAAGAAAATGAAGTTAAAAAAGAACCAGAGTTATCAAAAGTTAACGACAACCTTACAATTCTGACCAACGGAATGCTTTCAATATCCAGTAGTGTTGTTGATAGTATTGGAAAACTTCATTTAGAATCAGAAAAATTTGCTGAGAAAGCTCCAGGGCAACGCTCATCGCAGCTTGGTTTTTTGTTAGTAATTGCCGCATTTCTATTGGAAATAATTCAAGGTCTTCCCACAATCGGTTTTGAGTTTTCAGACACAATGTCCATAAGTATGTTGTTTTCAGGAGCCTTTCTTGTTGTTTTGGGTGGAGCATTTGAAACGTTTTTCACTTTAAAACTGGCTCAGATGCAAGAAGCAAGAGCAAAGATTTTGGAACAGGCCGCTCAAACTGCGATGTCGCAAGCTGAAGAAGTGCGTAAAACAAGCGAATCGCTCTTTAGTAAACTGACAGGAAGGGCCTAACAAGACACTTAACACGTGTAGCACTGTGTGCCACACTGGGACACAAACGCAGCGGTGCTTCGCAATATTACCGCTGCATTTGTGCCCTTTAGCTTTGCGTTAGGCAAAAGTATTAACAATGGAGATTGATATGAGGTTAAAGATAAAAGTACTAATTACCTTTGTTATCGCCTTATCATCTGGGTTTCTTCATGCAGAAGAATATTTTGGAGGATTTAAGGGTGATTTAAAAGGAACTTTCTTAAAAGCAGATCCAAGACCTATATTTAAACTATCCGATAAGTTCGAATTTAATGACCCCAATGGTTTGTTATGGTCAGTGCCTGCAAATGAAGAAGTAGATGGCGCATCCATACCACCTGCTTTTTGGTCGTTCATTGGGGGACCTTTTTCTGGGCACTATATAAAAGCTTCTGTAATTCATGATTACTACTGCGATGAAAAAACGCGAACCGAGCATGATACACATAGAAATTTCTATTATGGAATGCGTGCAAATGGTGTGAGCAAATGGAAAGCCAAGTTTATGTACTGGGCTGTTGCTACTTTTGGTCCGAAATGGACATTAGAATCGAGAGTTGTTCAAAACTTTAAGTGTGTACGTATAGGTGAAAAACAAGTTTGTAGCTCAGTTCCTAAGGTCGAAACACTCGTTGTTAATGTACAGAGTGTGGATCTTGACGATCCGGAGGTGCTTGCAGCAGCTCTCAGTAAAGCTTCGGCAGTTGCTAGAACTCTCAAAACAAGCAACGGCGAAATTCTGGATGTCACTCCGGAAGGTTATATTTCTTCAGACATCGAGACTATTAGCAAGAGCGCTGATGGGTATCGGGAATTATTCTCTGAAAAAAACTATTTGGATTCACCACAAAAATTAGGTGTGTTATCCAAGTGGGATGTAAAAGAACTAGATGGTGTTAAGACTTGGAATGATAATAAACTACCAATCATTCAAAATGTCTCACCAATCAATATAGATAACCTTAATCTTATAGAGCAAGGGCAACAATTTAGATTGGACGAAAGCGGAATTGAGTTGCTAAATAAGCAGCTTGATATGAAATCTCTTGAAATGGAGATGCAAATTGAAAGATGAAGTCGATATCCTCGAGTGTATGTGCCTAACAAACGCGCCAATTAGGACGCTCGCAAGCTCGCGCCTATTACGCGGGCGTTATACCCAGGACTTACCCAAACTTACTGGGCATTTCCCATAGTTAGATGGGAGGTGACTTATGACTAATAAAAAGAAGGTTCATGCTTACACTGAAAAGCTGCGTAAGGCGCTGTTCGTGAGGCGAATCAAAATCCCCAAAACAAATCTACCACTGACGTCGACAGTTTAAATAATGCGGCAGCAACCAGTTCTCGAGCATTCAATAGTGTGAAATTTCATCAAGAAGAGACTGATGAGTAACAAGCAATTGAACGCCAGTCGGTCGACCTTAAGAAAGTGCGTTTTTGAAAATGGCCGCGTATTTGCGAGTGAGAACATGTAGGGCTTACCTGCACAAGTCGAACTCACATAAGGTTTCAAATTCAACTCGCATCAGAAAATTAAATCCTGTATCTTCATATACATCAACAATTTATAGAACTGTTAAATCGGCATGCACCACTAGGTGATATAAGCCCAACTGAATGCGAAGCGGCATGCACTTAACATGGAAGTCCACTTTTAGTGAGTAATACCAAACCAGATTGGAATCAAGGAATGAAAAAAATACTGATAGTTATAACTGCTCTGATTGCCGTAGGTTGTAATGAGAGTCAGCCAAAAAATCATCTCCCAGAAATTGCATTAGCGAAGATAATAGGCAATGGGAACAAAGCAATCGTAGAAGACGTTCAACTTTATCTTTCTGATAAGAATGCATACAAACTAGAACACAAAGACGGACTAGAAGAATACGGATTTGACGGTGCCTTTGAAGATTCATTTGACCTTACATTTGTAATTATCGAAGGCTTGAACAGTATTAACCGTGTAGCAGTTGTAGATTGGAAGGAAGATGCGCAATATGTCTTTAGTTTGTTGAATGACATTTCTCAAAATACGCTTTCAACATGCAACATTTCGAAAGAGCTGACGGCAGATATGCAGAAAACTCAGTTCAACATATCTTACTATTTGGAATCGAATGAATCTGGTTTTATGTTTTCAACCTGTGCAAAAAGCGTAGGGTTGGAAATTATTGGAATCGACGATGGGTCAGACTCGTTCGTCTTGTCCTTAGTACCAAGTAGTAGTGTGGAACAGCTTAAAGCCTATTCGCAGCAAGTAGGATTGGAAATAAACACCTACGGAAAACGTGTTTAATTAGTGAATGTAGCGTAAAAGCACGTGCTGCGTTCGCTTTTTTCTTCAGCTTTGATACAGCGCGTATAAGCCTGTATCAAAGCTGTTACCTGTTATTTACTCAAAGGAATGCAAAGATGCTGTACAAAATAGAAGAACAAGCAGAAGTGTTTGAAAAGTTGGAACCCGTAGAGTTCAAAGACTTTTCTAGCTTTGGAAAATTAGAGAAAGATCTAGAAAACTTAATAGCGAACAGTATTTTAGACGTCTTATTTGAAGACGCTAGATTGATGCCGGTATTTCAGGAACGACAATGGCAGGCAGAAGCTGACATATATGCACTGAATGAAAGTGGTGAACTAGTTATATTCGAGCTGAAGCGTGCATCTGCCGGGAAAGATGCCGTTCATCAAGCGCTAAGATATGCACAAGATGCTGGTCAATGGAGCTATCAAAAATTAGAAAATAAGTTCAAAGAATATAGCAAAAGTGACATGTCGCTAGTTGAAGCGCACAGAGAAGCTTTTAGTCTTGAGCATCAATTAGAGCCTAAAGAGATCAATAATAAACAGCACCTATTAGTTATTGGCAGTGCAGCGGATGACTCATTAATATCTTCAGTCGATTACTGGAAGAAAAGTGGCATATCTATCGATTTTTTGCCCTATAGAGTTTACGAACTTGCTGGCGAAAAGTATTTTGAATTCTTTGCGCTTCCCTATGATAAGCACAAAAACCCAAGTGATGTGAAAGGTGTATTATTTGATACAAATCGCAGTTGGAATGAGGACTCTATTTGGTCGATGATGGATAATAGTCGTCTGGAGGCGTATGGAGACGCCAAAAGATTTGTTCACCATGTTCATATAGGCGATATTGTTTTCTTTTCCCACAAATGGTGTGGCTTGATAGCTGCCGCAAAAGTGAAAGGTGAGGTTAAAGCGCCAGACAGTGAAACTTTGTATCGAGACGTAGAGTTTTTAACTCCCATCCCAAACCGAGACGATAACACGTTATTGGCTATGCCTTTTTCAGAAGTGAGTGCTAAAACGGGTAAAAGTTTCTTTTGGGCTAGAACGATAAAAGTACCTTACTTAACAAAAAGCGAAGCACTTGAATTGGTCGATGAGCTCAATAATTATTTACATTGCACATAACAAGTTAACGCAGTTGGGCTTTCTTACAGTCTAAACTTTTGGCGTTAGCGCACTTTTAATGGCCTCTTACTAGTTTCTTGCTACGTTGCCCGTGGATTGTTATTGGTCGTTTAAAACGGGTTGTTAACGCCGCATTTTAATATTTGATTTAAGGAGCGTGGTTTTGGCAAAAATTTTGATATTTGGTAACTCTGGCTCCGGAAAATCCACGCTGGCAAAGCACTTGTGTCGTACAAAGGGCTTAGCTCACTTGGATTTAGATACACTCGCGTGGAAACCAACCAGCCCGCCAGAAAGAAGGCCCATTGAGGAGTCTGAAAAAGAGATCCAGGCTTTCATTACTTCTAACAACAACTGGGTCGTTGAAGGTTGTTATACCGATTTGCTGGAACTCGTGGAAGCGCAGTCTACTGAAGCTATATTTATGAATTTACCCGTTGAGTCCTGTATTGCCAACGCGAAGGCGAGACCTTGGGAGCCCCACAAATATAAGACTAAGCAGGCCCAAGACGATAACTTGGCAATGCTCATAGATTGGATTGAGCAATATACACAGAGAAACGATACATTTTCTTATGCGGCCCATAAGCGGTTTTATGATAGCTACCATGGCCATAAAAAGATGATTACGCAAAATGTCTCAACCATGCCAAGTTCAGTATAATCTGGTTAAGACTGGGTATTTTTGTCGCTTTTTATGGGCTATATTTTTAAAGGATTATGCCAGTTTAAGGAAGGTGTTACTCTGGCATTACGCCAGTCTTTTAAAAGCATATACCTTTTTTCAAGGAGGACATTGGTTTGGCTAGTTTTTTGTCTTTTACAGGGGTTGTAGCTTCAGTTTGGATAGTGTCAGGCATTTATATTGCGTCTCGATTTTATCCAAATTATAGCCATTCAAAGCAATTCTGCAGCGAGCTTGGCGCATTTGGTAGCCCAACTCAAAAACTCTCTCCTGCAATTAATAATTACCCTTTAGGTGTTCTATTCGTACTTTTCGGATATTACCTCATTGATCTACCGTCAGCGCCATTGCCCACTGCGGTGATAGGGGCGATGGTTATTATTCACGGCATATGCACTTGGGTTTGTGGTTACTTCCCAATGGATGCTGACCCTTACACAGCAACGCCCTCGAAAAGTTGCAAAATCCATACGTGGTCGGGGCTAATAATGTTAGTGTCGTTTATTGTGGCGCCGCTGGTTGTTACTTTCTCTAGCGACTATTCTTTTGCATTGCGTTCTGTGTCTGCACTAAGCGTTGTTGGCTGCGTTTATTTTTCTTATAAGTTAGCCAATGCGCTTGAACAAAAAACTGTTCCAGGGCTATACCAACGGCTAAGTTACGGTTGCCAAATTATTTGGCTATTTATTTACTCTTTGTTCGTGGTAGCCCAGTAACGAAGAGTTGAAGAACAAATGCTATTAAGCGTCTTGCTTGTCTGTATTATTTTCTTAGAGGATAAGTTTGTGAATACACTTTTTTTAACATCAACTGTACTTATATCTGTTTTGTGTTTGCTTTTAGCGGCTGCGCCGTTTACGCCGGCCATTGCGGGTTCATTCGTAATGCTTATTCTCGCTGGTGTTTTAGGCCTTAAAGGTTATTCAAAAACAAGTTTGCTTTTACTTTGTATTAACACATTTTCAGTCGTTGTTAGCCCTAATACAAGTAACGCTAGCTTTACCGTTTTGACCATCATATTTATTATTTTCGTTTTTGCTTTCACCGGTGTGGCCCTAGGACTAAGGAAGGATGTCCAAAGATATGGCAGTTGTTCGTAGGTAACCAGATTTTCCATTACCGCAACAATAATTATATCGAGTAGCCTTATGCTAATGAGGATTATTTTACACTTATCGATAGCGTGGAATCTGGTATCGAAAAGGGAAGTGAGTAAACTTCAAAGCACTGGCTTTTTAGCCGTAACTGAGTAAAGTGATAGCTTACAGCTTATTAAGCTCATTCAAGGAAGTACATGGAAGTATCGAAAGCCACTATTCAAAAAGCAGTAGCTAAAAATATCATATCTGAGCAGCAGGGCAGTGCCCTGTATCACTTTTTGAAAGAAGAGAGTCGTCATACCCCGTCTTTTACTTTTACCCATATTCTGTATTACTTAGGCGGCCTTATTGCTATTGGCGCCATGACATTATTTATGAATTTAGGATGGGAGCAGTTTGGCGGTGCAGGGATCATATTTATCTCAATGCTTTATGCAGGAGTGGGCTTAAAGCTTGCTAATTCCTTCGCACGTAAACGTTTAATAATACCAGCAGGTATTTGCGCCACCTTTGTGGTTTGTTTAACGCCACTAGCTATTTACGGTGCGCAGCAATGGCTGGGCCTTTGGCCCGACGATAATGCGGTTTATCGCCAGTTCCACCATCGCATTGAATGGCTATGGCTATACATGGAACTTGGTACGCTCATCACAGGGATTGGAGTAGCGTGGCGATATAAGTACCCGTTCCTCGTAATGCCGATTGCGGTAACGCTTTGGTATATCAGTATGGACGCTGTTATGCTCATTATTGACCAAGACGATATGTGGAATTCCCACACCTGGGAATTTCGCGCGCAAGTTTCTATGTACTTCGGCATATTTATGACCTTTCTAGCTTTTTGGGTTGATATAAGGGTACGAACCACCGCTGACTACGCATTTTGGCTGTATTTTTTTGGTGTGCTTGCGTTTTGGGGCGGGCTGACTAGCCAACATTCTGACAGCGAGCTTTCGAAGTTTTTCTATTTTTGTATAAACCTTGCCATGATAGGTATAGGTGCTTTGTTGATTCGAAAAGTATTTGTGGTTTTGGGGGCGATAGGCGGTTGTCTTTATCTCGGGCACTTAGCATCTAACGTCTTTAAAGATAGTTGGCTTTTCCCCATTGCGTTAACGGCAATTGGTTTAGGCGTAGTGTTTTTAGGAATATGGTGGCAGAAGAATGAAGTTAAAATTACGCGCAAAGCTCGTAATATAATGCCAAAGCCGCTGCAGGAGCTGTTGGATAAAAAGCTAGGGTAAGCAGCACTACCTGCTTTAAGGCGGTTGTTTTTTGCAAAGGTGTTTTAAAATACTCTTTATTGATTTAGTTGAAACGTTCTGGCTTACTAATGCGCTGTATTTTTATGAGTTGTCTGCTATGTTGTTTAAGAAGAACCATATTACTTCCGTTGTTGTCTCCCTATGCTGTGCGCTAAGCCTGAGCGTACATGCGAATGAACCGTATGAATTAATGGGGGTCACAACAAATACAGGGGAAAAAACGTCTTATCTTGCTCAGGAAAAGAATATAACCCTGCCAGTGACCGTTATAAACGGAAAAAGTGACGGTCCTGTATTATTGCTTACTGCCGGCATTCACGGCGATGAGTTTCCTTCTATGTATGCGTTACAGCGACTGCAGCAAAGCATTGAACCTGAAGAAATGAGCGGGGTGTTGGTAGTGCTACACCTAGCGAATCTAGACGGCTTTCATGGACGAAGACAAGCGCTTAACCCTAAAGATGAGAAAAATCTCAATCGGGAATTTCCCGGAGATGCGAATGGCACACCAACAGAGCAAATTGCCGAATTGTTAACACGAGAGTTTATTAGCAAGATAGACTTCTTGGTTGATATGCATTCAGGCAGTACCAATCAAACATTGCTTAACCATGTTTACTCGCCTTTTGTCGGCAATACGGAACTTGATGAGTTGACTTTCGAATTTGCCAAGGCAACGGGTATGCAGCACATAGTGCTTTACGGTGAACGTCCTAGGGATCCAAATAACTCTATATCCTATCCAAACACTGCAATGACAAGGGGAAAGCCGGGTCTCACTACGGAAATCGGTCACTTGGCTCAGTCAAATGAAGCGTTCGTGACTGAAGCGCTTCAAGTTGCTAAAAATACCATGGTTTTTCTTAAAATGTTGCCGGGAACCATAGCGGAACACCCTAAGCCCGTTATTTACGAAACAATAAAGTATCCGGTTAGCACTACCACCGGTTTCTTCCAAGCGTCGAAAGCGATAGGCGATAAGGTTGAGAAAGGGCAAAACATCGGTACTGTTATAGATTATTTTGGAAACCTTATAGAAACGATTACTGCCCCTGTAGACGGCACAGTTATGATGGTAAATCAGACCCCTGCCATTAAAAGCGGCCAGTCTGTAATGGCGATTGGTGTTGAAGTTTCTGAATAGCGAAGCTATTGGCGTAATAACAACCAATGTTTAATTAACCTACGCAATTAAATAAGTGTTAAGGTTAATTCAGACATTGTATGAGGGAATGACATGGACTTTCTTTTCAACGTATTGATTTGGGCAGGCGTGGTTATTTTTGCCATTTTTATTATTGGCTTTATGGCAGCAGCTAAATTAAATAAGCGACAAGATGAAGATCGCGCCAGTCAGTCCTGTGCAGAGCCCATTCGAGAAGGCGAAAAGCCGAGTAACCAAAATAGAAATTAGCTTTTCATCCGTTTTAAACCGGGCGAGAGCAGCTCGGCTCTTTTAGTCATTATTTTGAACAGCGTTTTTCCAAAACTTACTTGTCTGAGTCGTTGTGTTTAATGGCTAAATGATTCGGCAAAAAACGCTGTCAATCACACGTAGCGTGCTCAGCGTGTTTCTGCCGCTCCCTCAAAATTAAACGTTTTCCAACACCTTGCTTAATTTAGACCGCATTTGCGTGCTACTCGTAGTTCTTTTTAGCCTTGGTAACTTTCTCTAGATATTTACACGATTCGGCGCGAGGGTGGTTGTATCGTAGCTTGCTATAAACCCCGTCGGGCGAATGTTGGTTTATCTTTGCCATGGCAACCGAACGATTGGGATGAAAGGTTTTTAGTACATTTCCCGCACCACCGTTGTATGCTGAAATCATCGAGTATTCTTGGCTTGTTTTATTGTTGATTTTTGCCAAATATCGGGTTTGTAGTATGTGAAGATAAGCACTGCCTATGTCGATGTTATGTGCAGGAGAAAACAACGTTTGTTTGCTTGGTTGTCCAGGTTTATGTTTAACCAGTTTATAAACGTCACGGCCCGCTGTGGCCGGAACTACCTGCATTAAACCATAAGCGTTTGCACGGCTAACCGCATAAGGGTTGAAAGAGCTTTCGGTTTCTATAATGCCATAAATAAGTGCGGGTGATAAATTATAGCGTCTCGCCGCTTTCAATACATATTGACTGTATTTCATTTGACGAATGTGTTCGTGCTGATCGACAAGGTCAAACTCAACTGAATACACTGATTTTCCATTTGATAATGAACGTTTTAATTTATTGCTTACCAGATAGTTTGCATAACGTTCTGCTCGCCAGCGATATTTAACGATTTTACCATCGTGATCGGTAACTTGCGGATAGAGAAATGGTACGCCATCAATATTAGGGGCTGCGCTGGAGAAAATATCTGTTTTAGTGGGGTCTGCTGTGGTCAGCAAGGTAGTGGTAATCGCTTGCACCAGCATAGCCTTTGGATTTTGGTTATCTAGTGTTTCTACCTGTACTTTGCCGGTATCAAAATTAACAATGGCACGGGCTTGGTAATCGTTAACGTATTTAACATACTTTTTCTTGTTGGGCAGTTGTTGGTTTTTTTTACCCCATTTTTTACTTACTTTTTTCGAAAGGCCGTCATAAAGTGTTTGAATTACGTTAAGGTCGGCACGAATATGATTTCGCGTAATGGTCGCCTGTTTGGCAATGGCCTCCACATCTTCCAAGCTATCTGCATTTTGAACCTGTTTTGAGAGTTTTTTTACTGAATTGATGGAATCAAACTTCATCGAAGACTGACAGCCACTAAGTAAAACCGTCAATAGCCCAAAGAAAAATAATTCCGTAAGGCGAAGTCCTTTTATATACATCTTTTTTTACTCACAAATCTAGCGCAACTTTAGTATAGCAACCCCCACAGACATTTCCCATTTAAAACAACGTATTAAACAGCTTTGGTTTGTCTTACGCATCTAATGCAGACTAATAAAGTTAAAAAAGCGATAGTTTAATTAGGGGGCAGCGCATTGCGTGCCGTTAGAAAGCAGACTGAAAGTATCTCAATGTACTGGGTATGCAGCCAAAAACTTGTGACCGATTTTGGCCGCGCATTTAAATGTTATATTTTTCGGGTATTTTGACAGTGATGAAGCGACGCAAAATCCGGTGGCTGTGATTGGAATGCACGTCGCTATGTGTTTCTGATTCTTTCACGCACCATTAGGCTACTTTTAGCGTTTACTTGTCTAAGTCGTGGGCTCGGAAGGCATTTGGAAGTAAATCACCAATTGTCGTTTCAAATGTTTTTCCATTTTGACTAACCATGGTCACGGGGGTTTCATCTGGCGCAAATTCTGCAATTTTCTGTCTACACCCGCCGCACGGAAAGCAAAACTCATCGTTCGGGCTGGCAATTACTATATGAGAAATTCGTTTTTGGCCTTGTGTAACCATATTCCCAATAGCGGTGGCTTCAGCACATTGTCCTAGTGGAAAGGCTGCACTTTCTACATTGCAACCAGAGAAGATTTCTCCTGAAGGAGTAAGTACTGCAGCACCAACTTTAAAGTTGGAATATGGAGAGTGAGAGTTTTTCTGTGCATTAAAAGCAAGTTGAAATAGTTGTTCTAAGTTATTTTTCTTCATAGCTACCTGTGTTAACCACCCAATACACTTTACTTTTCTCATCAAATGCGAGAAGGTTGGCGGCATTAACGCCGCAACTAGCGTATACTAAATACTCAGGCGGTTTTTTCTTTTTTTATAGAATGCTTTTTTACCATGCGCAGAAACGTTAGTCTCATCTTTTTTTCCTTATTCGTTGCTATTTTAACCGGTTGTGCGCAAACATCGGCGGTTTCCGAAAGGCCACAAATGGGAAACTTGCTTTTAGCCGAGCCAGCACCTGTTAATCCACGCTCGGAAATGGCGATTGCGCGCTACAATCAGGTACTAACTAGTCCTGCGCTTTCAGATGAAGACAAGGCAGAGCTGCATTTTCAACGAGGCATGCTTTACGACAGCGTAGGTCTTGCAGGTTTAGCACAGTTTGATTACACCCAAGCAATCAACTTAAAGCCAGATTTGGCAGAAGCCTATAACTCTATGGGTATTCACTACATTCAACAGAATGATTTTATTCAGGCTTACGATGCATTCGACTCTACGCTGGAAATTAATCCAGAGTACGATTTCGCGTTCTTAAATCGCGGTATTGCGCTTTATTACGGTGGCCGCGCTGAACTTGCCACAAACGATCTAAATCGTTTTTTTAAAAAAGACGAAAGCGATCCATTTCGTGCACTGTGGGCATATTTTGCTCACCACGATGTGTCAGCGCTTGAAGGGCAAACCTATTTAGCTTCAGTTCGACCAACGCTAGACAATCAGCACTGGGCTACTACGCTGGTGGATTTGTTCTTGGGTACAGTAAATGAAAATGACGTGCTTAACTCATTGTTAGACGGCGTTAAAAGTCAAAAAGCGCTAACAGACAGACTATGTGAAGCGTATTTTTACTTAGGTAAATTTCATACCCAACGGGGCAATAGCGGTATCGCATCGAATTACTTCAAGCTTGCGTTAAGCACCAATGTATTTGATTACGTTGAACATCGCTACGCAAGAATGGAACTTAATCGTTTGCGTGAACAAGCCAGCAATAATCTAGTTAGCGAAGAGTAAGTCACAAGCGTTATGCGAGGCTTATTTTTAGCAGTGTTCGCACTGCTTATTGTTGCGGGCGATAGCGGGCGCTATGTCCCTCAACTCATTGTTAACGCCACCCGCGTGCTCGCACCGCTAAGCCAAGACTTAGCCAGCGCGCCAACTGGAGTAGCGGGGGCCACGTCATCTGTTAAGCAAGAAGTGGACGGTGCCGTTCAGCAAAGTACAGCATCTATATCGCCAGATCATTCCTTAAGTAGCACTCATCTTAATTATGATCACAACGCTATTAATAATGCGCTGGCGTTACTGTGGTTAGCGTCAATACAAGGCAGTGAAAATGCCCAATCACGCTTGCTTGCTCATTTCGAGCGTGCGTACAATGAAGCGTTTGCCCCTCATAGCTTTATAGATGAAGCCACCGCTACCTATTTTCTTGAAAAACTGGTTAATTTGGAAAATGCAGATGCCGCATGGCTGTTGTACCAAATATTGGGAGAAGAAGGGGCATCGCAACGCTTCATGCGTTTGGCGGCATTAGGGGAGGTTGCAGAAGCACAACTTGCTTTTGCAATGTCTACCGAGTCACCAGAAAAGCGTGAGAAGTGGTTAGTTCGCGCGGCATCCCAAAACTACCTACCTGCACAGGCTGCACTTGCCGACTGGTATCTTTTGCACGGACAGCACCAGTTAGCCAAACCACTACTTGCTACCACGGCTAATGTAGACATGCAAAGTGCGTTTAAGTACGGCAGACTTCTGTGGGACGAAGGGGAATTTTCTGAGTCTAAAAAACATTTTAGCTTTGCCTCGAAAAAAGGACACCTTCAGGCAAGCAGAGCCCTAGAGGCAATTAATCTTTATACTCCTTACTCTATAAAGCAAGCGGTAGAACAGTCTTCGTTATCTAATTGGAAAAGCCGAGGGAACTGCCTTCAGCGTATACAGCCTTTTGCTACCAGTTTAGCTACCATTATGCGTGCTCACAGCCTGTACAACTCATTTAATGACGATACACGCTTGCAGAACCTTTCTATTTGCCTAGCACCGCCTATTTGGCTTAAATCCGATGTGCTCAGTTGTAACCCAGATTACAAAAATGCTGGGGTTCTGGGCTGTAATATTACGCCATTAGCGAGCATTGCGAAAAAGCAAAAATTTAGCCATGCGGTAGTAGTGGCAGAGCAGGGTAAGGCCAATGTTCAAAACGGTGTAATGTATTTAGACATAAGCGACGCTTATTCAGTGTTTGTCCACGAGCTAGCACACTTTGCTGGCTTCGCTGACGAGTACCCTATTGGCACGGGCATGGCGAACAAGCTATGCGATGAAGATGAAATAAGTGACTTTTCACCACCTAACCTGGTCGTAGATTCCGAGTACTGGTATGCACCGCATGAGACCGTAGAAAATTGGCTTGAGATTGATCCGACAACCATTATTGCCCGCGCTAAAACCTGTACTGTGCTGGGGAAAAACAGTTATAAGCCTAGCCGAAGAATTACCTTTATGGAGCATCACGACAGCGGCGTGATCCCCCCTTTATATTTGGTACTTTGGCAGCAGCAGTTAGAAAAACAAAACGCGCAGCGACCCATTTCCATGAATTTTTTTCAAGCTTTTCACAATAGCGGAAATCAAAAAGAAGCCGCACACTGGTTAGCTGAATACGAAGTTTTCACTGGTACAAGTCACCATTAACAGCATTTACAAAAACACACTCGCGGTTATTGGGTGAGTGTGCCTTTAAGCTCTCGCACCCACATCGAAGTGGCACCGCAAATTGCTACGGGCATAACAATAAAGTTAACCACGGGAATAAGTGAGAAGACATTTACCATTATGCCAAAGGTCATTGCTTTTCCTTTATGCTCGCCAAGGTGCAGGCGCATGCGCGTAAAATCTATCTTGTGGTTGTCGTATGGGTAATCGCAGTACTGAATTGCCATCATCCAGGCGTTAAATAAGAACCACAACACTTGACCAATAATAGGTAGGAAAAAAAACAATAACAAAAATCCAATAGCGCGAGGTAAATACCAAACGAGCTTGGTAAGTTCACGGCCTACAGTCCTAGGAATGTCTTTTACCAACGACATTACGCCTTCGTCACCTAAGTCTTGTCCCGTTAAATGTCGCTCTACCTTTTCAGATAAAACGCCGTTAAAAGGGGCAGCTATCCAGTTTGCGAGCGTGCCAAAGATGAGTGCGAAAATGAGTAACACACTGATGACGGCGAGGGGCCACAAGAAGAAGCTGATAGCCGTTTTAATCCAACCCAACCATTCAGGTACAAGGTCAATTACATAAGCGATGCCCATTTCTATTTGACCAAATAAGAAGTAAAAAGCCACAGAAAAGAGCACTAAGTTAATTGTTAGAGGCACAAAAACAAAACGCTTTAACCCTTTGGTTTTTATTAGCGAAAAGCCTTCAAAAAAATAATGTACACCGCCTGAACTCATTCGTACTCCTTCGCGTTTGAAACGCCACGTATGTTGACTATTCTCTCTATCATACGCGCTTGGCGTATTCTCTGCCTAACCCAATGAAATGGTAATTGTTACAAGCTGTTAGATTTGGTAGAGTCGAAGCATAATAACAAAAGAATCGTCCGTGTGATTGCATCATTTCTACATCTACTTGCATTTCAGCCGATAGTTAGCTGGCTTCTGGCCAATTTCAAGGCGATACCGCGTGCAGCTTTGTGTTTAAGAGGGATGATGTGTGAGGCTTAAAAAGATTAAACTCGCGGGCTTCAAGTCCTTTGTTGAGCCAACTACAATTCCATTCCCCGGTGAAATGACTGCCATTGTAGGTCCAAACGGCTGCGGTAAGTCGAACGTCATCGACGCCGTGCGTTGGGTGTTAGGTGAAAGTTCCGCTAAAAATTTACGTGGCGATGCAATGACTGACGTAATTTTTAATGGCTCTTCGTCACGTAAGCCTGTTGGGCAATGCAGCGTTGAACTTGTATTCGATAACAGTGCAGGGCGGATAACAGGTGAATTTGCTAACTACAATGAACTGTCTGTTAAACGCTTAGTTACGCGAGATGCCACGTCTACCTATTTTCTCAATGGCACCAAATGTCGCAGGCGCGATGTCACCGATCTTTTCTTGGGAACGGGGTTAGGCCCGCGTTCTTACGCCATTATTGAGCAAGGTATGATCTCACGGCTTATTGAGTCTAAGCCACAAGATTTGCGCGTCTTCATTGAAGAAGCCGCGGGTATTTCAAAGTATAAAGAACGCCGTAGAGAAACAGAAAATCGCATAAGACACACCCAAGATAATCTTGAACGCTTAAATGATGTGCGCGATGAATTGGGCAAGCAACTCGAGAAATTACAACGTCAGGCCGCGGCGGCTACTCGATATAAAACACTACGCGCACAAGCCCGAGAATTGAAAGGGCAGCTAGCTGCGCTTCGTTTTCTTAAAAATAGTGAACATATAGAAACGTTGCAAAAGCAGCAGCAAGCACTTCAGTTAGAAGTGGATGATTTAGTTGCTCGGCTACAGGGTGATGAAGCTGGGCTTGAGTCTTACAAAACTAAGCAGCTGGAAACAAAACAAACGATAGATGATCTACAGCAGCAGCTGTTTACTACCAGTAACGCAATAACGCGACTAGAGCAAAACGCACTGCACGCAAAACAACGAAAAGGGCAGGTTGAGCAGGAGTTAGCCCGAATTAACGAGCAACACGAACTGCTTAATCACTCTATAAACGAAGCACAGGAAGCGCTCGCGGTGTCAAATGAGGCGCTTGAAAACATTGAGCCTGAATTTGCCCTCAAGGAAGCAGAGTTAGAGCACGCCAAAGAGTGTTTTGAAGACGCTGAACAAGCGCTAAGAGAGTTCAACGCGCAAGCGCGAGCGCAAGAGCAAACCTACAATCAACTTCGTCAAAATATTCAGCAATGCCATAGCCAAATTCAGTCAACCATGAGTATGCAGCTACGCACATCGCAGCGTATTAGCGAACTGCAAGACGAGCTAAAACAGCTAGGCGATGAAGACTACACCAGTCAGGTAGCTCTTTTAGAAGAGCAATTTAGCGAACTTGATTTTGACATTGATGAAGCTAAGCAATTACTTCAAGAGTCCAGTCAAAAGGTGTCGCAGCAACAAGGCGAGGTGAATGCTATTGAAGCGAAGCGCCGTGATGCGCAGGGCCAGTTACAAACTGCACTCTCCACAAAAGCTGCGCTAGAAGCGCTTCAGCAAGATGCCTCAAATAATGAAGACGTACTGTTAGACGGGATAGAAAAGCTGTGGCAACAGTTTAGCTCTAACCAAACGCTTGCGCCTTGCGTAGAATCGATTTTACAAAACGCCAAAGACCCCGTTGTTGCTAAAAGCCATGACATACAGGCACTGCTTCAAAACCAAGCTAATCTGCCAAGTGGCGTTAAAGTGTTCACCGGTAAGGCGCTTGTAAGCACCGCCAGAGCGGGTTCATTAGCACACGCTCTATTAACTGAATCTAGCACCAATGAATCGTCAACACAGCGTGTTCCCGCATTTTTTGATGACATTTACCTTTGTAGCGACGATGACGAACTTGCGACAACGATTGAAAGTGCTTTTGCAAGCGCTCTTGATAATGAGGATGAATCTGAAGGCATAGCCAAGGGGTTTACTAGCGCAATCTCGCCTTCAGGGTTGTGGGCAAGCTCACAGTGGGTAGTAAAACCTGGAGAAGTAAGCGACGGTGCATTGCAGCGGGCGAACAAAATTAAGGGGCTAGTAGACAGCATTGAAGAAACTGAAAGCCTTATAGATGAAATTGAGCATTCATTCGAGCGCGCCAAACAGGAACTTGAACAGAGCGAAGAGCAAAAGCAGGCTATTCAGAGCGCCTTGGGTGAAAAAGAAAACCAGCGTGCACAGCTTAAAAATAAACTTTCTTTGCTTGAAATGCAGCAAGAACAGCAGTCTACACGCACTGCCAAACTTAATGACGAGTTAGCAAAACAAGAATTAATGTTAGCGAAAGAAGAAGAGCAACTAGCTCAGCTTTCGGAAAAATTAGAGCTACAAGAGGCACAAATTCTTGAGCACGAAGTACACATTGACGATGTGAACGCTAAGCGTGATGCCAAGGAGCGAACTACATCAGAGTTGCGCGCGTTAGTTGATACATTAACATCGCAAAATCATGAGCTTGCACTTAATAAGCAGCAGCTTAAAAATCATCAAAATTTATATGGTCAGCAGGTTACGCGTAACCTTCAGCAGCGTGAGGAGTACATAAAAAATAAAGAAAGGTTACAAAAAGAGCTTACACAGCTGACGTCTCCTGAAGAAATTCAAGAAGTAGAGCTTCAGTCGTTGTTAGAGAATAAAGCGGAATTAGAACAGCTAAAAAGCGCTAAGCAAAGTAGTCTAGAAGATATAGAGCAGTGGTTGCGAGAAGCCGAAAAAGGGCATCAAGCTCTGGGTAAAGATATTCAAACCCGACAAACTAATATCGATAAACTTAACATTGATATTGAAGGTTACCGAGTACGTGCGAATACGATCTTAGAGCAGCTTGATGAAACGAAACAGTCGCTCAAGAGCATTTTGGAAACGTTACCCGAAGATGCCGAAGAGAAACGCTGGCAAGAAGACCTTGAAAAAACACAGGCTAGTTTGCAGCGCTTAGGTGCAGTGAACTTAGCTGCGGTTGAAGAATTTGAAACCCAGTCAGAAAGAAAATCTCATTTAGATACACAGCATAACGACCTTACCGATGCCTTGGAAACGCTACAATCGGCCATCCGCAAAATTGATAAAGAAACGCGTACCCGCTTTTCAACGACCTTTGAACAGGTTAATGAAGACCTTAAAATGTTATTTCCCAAAGTGTTTGGGGGCGGTTCGGCGTACCTTGCGCTTACCGATGACGATTTGCTAGAAACGGGGGTGACGATAATGGCTCGCCCCCCTGGTAAGAAAAATAGTACCATTCACCTCTTAAGCGGTGGAGAAAAAGCACTAACCGCTTTATCATTGGTGTTTGCTATTTTCAGATTAAATCCGGCACCGTTTTGTTTGCTGGATGAAGTAGATGCACCATTGGATGATGCAAATGTAGGGCGCTTTTGTAACTTAGTGTCAGAAATGTCACAAACAGTGCAGTTTATTTATATCACCCACAATAAAATAGCGATGGAAATGGCCAGTCACCTAACTGGTGTTACGATGGCGGAACCAGGAGTTTCGCGCATGGTAGCAGTCGATGTGGACGAGGCTGTAGCCTTCGCAGAAGCATAACAAAGGGCGAAAGAAATTAAATGGAAGATCAATTACGTCTATTTTTACTCCTAGGAGGCACGGTTTTTATCATTGCAGTGCTTGCCCACGGTATTTGGAAAATTCGTAAAAACAACAGGCCTTTAGAAAAAGAGCGATTAGAGCCTCGTCAGTGGCAAGATGATGACAATGATTTTGAGCCAGACGAGCAAGAGGGCTTTGACGACCTTGGCATTGGTGCGGTGCGTGTGGTAAGTAAATCGCCAAATCAAGCCCGTGAGGTTGACGGCAACGCATCAGAAAACTCTGAAAATAGTCCAGCACATCATGATTTTGATGAGGAACATGCTTACAACAGCGAAGAGCTTGACGAACACAATAGCTCGTCTCAACACGCTACATTAGAAGCGAAGCATAACGTAAAAGAGCGCGAAGTTGGTGATTATGCGGATAGTCCTGCAAGTAGTGCAGGTGATCCTGCCATGCTGCCTGATGCCCAAGAGGAAGTTCAGAAAGCGCCAAAGCTTTATGGCTCTGTGGTAACGAATCCAAAGCCGCACATGAAAGGACAAACTCGCCCAGATGGAGCTTCAACTAAAGGTACTAACCGAGGCGATGAAAACCTTGCTGCGTTCCCTGAACCACCTGGTTTCTTACTTCGTGAAGGCGAAGAGCAAGACGAACCTTCGACAAAACTTCAAGAGGAGAACAAAGAAGGTACTGAACACGGTGCTTCGACCATTCAAAGAAGTGTCGATAATGCACAGTCACGTGATCAAATTCTGAGCCAGCAGAGCGGCCGTCATGAAGGAACGCGCGTAGAACCAACCCGTCCTGCTCAAAAGTTTTATATCGACCCTACGCTGGAAGAAGAGCCTGAAGCAGTACAGCCGCCAGCTAAAAACGAAAGAGAAGTCGCAGATTTTAGTTTAGATGCACCAAAGGAGTCATTCTCGTCTAGCGACATTCAAGAGGAAAATGAACAGGCGAGGCGTTTTACGCGTAATAAACGAAGTAAAACAACGACAAGAAGACGTGAAGAGCCGAATTTTGGTGACGATCAAATGCGCATCGATTTCGACACCAGCGAAGCAGAGAGCGCTGATTTTGATGAAGACAGTTTTAGTGCGAATGAAGCTGACAGTACATCAGTGCCTGAAAAGTCGTCGGCTATCGAACCTGAAGTGTTGGTATTAAACGTAAGAACGCCAGAAGGGGAACCTATTTCTGGCGCAGCGCTGCTACCTATGTTGCTGACGTTAGGCTTCAAATTTGGTGACCAGGACATTTTTCATCGTCACGTGAATTCAAACGGCAAAGGGCCGGTATTGTTTAGTCTTGCTAACATGTTTAAACCAGGGGTGTTTGATATTGATAATCTGGAAAACTTTGAAACTCAAGGTATTTCACTGTTTATGATATTGCCTATTGAGGGTGACCCTCATCAAGTGTTTAACATGATGCACAACGCAGCTCGAAAATTGGCAGATGAGTTCGGTGCTCAGGTTCTTGATGGACGTCGAAGTGTATTAACTAAGCAGGGCTTGCAACAGTACGTAGAGAAAATTCGTGAATTTGAACGCAAGCGCATGATTGCTCGCAGCTAACGTTACCATTGTCTCTTGCGTCTAAATCCTATGAATTATTCGTGTAGACACAAAAGCGTTTAAAAAAGGACTTGGCTTATACCCTGGTCCTTTTCTATTGATTAGGGGCTGCTGATTTTTGGTGTACAGCAAAGGCTAGCGGGCCTCAGCGTTATAGCGTGGCTGTTCGTTTCACTACCAAACCGAGTTTGGTCATATTTTTACAGCCCCATAGAAACATACAATGGCTTTGGCAAAAAGACCTTGGCAACAAATTGTAATACTTTTAACTATTTAAACGGCGTGACAACAACTCCATGTCAGATTCTTTAGAACAAGCAAAGCAACAAGTAGCAGAACTTCGCAATACGCTCAATGAGTATAATTATCAGTACTATGTATTGGACGAACCATCGGTTCCCGATGCCGTTTACGATAGGGATATGCAGGCGCTTATCGCGCTTGAAAAAGAATATCCTTCGCTTCAAAGCCCGAACTCTCCCAGTCAAAAAGTAGGAGGCGCAGCGTTATCGGCTTTTGAACAAGTTACTCACGATGTACCTATGCTATCGCTGGATAATGCCTTTGACGAAGAATCATTACTTGCATTCGAAAAACGTTTAAAAGACAGACTTAAAGATTCAACGACGTTAGACTTTAGCTGCGAGCCAAAGTTAGATGGTTTAGCGGTAAGTATTTTATACGAAAATGGTGAATTGGTTCGCGCTGCAACCCGTGGAGACGGCCAGGTAGGCGAAAACATCACGGCTAACGTGCGCACCATCTCGAATGTGCCGTTAACCCTTCGTGGTGGTCATTATCCCGAGCGCGTTGAAGTGCGCGGTGAAGTGTTCATGCCTCGTGAGGGCTTTGCAAAACTCAACGAACATCAAAAAGCGACGAGCGGCAAGGTTTTTGCCAACCCTCGTAATGCTGCGGCCGGTAGTTTGCGTCAACTCGATTCTAAAATTACAGCCAAGCGTCCGTTAATGTTTTATGCCTATTCACTAGGTGTAGTACAACCCGAAAGTTTTGAACTGCCCACAACACACAGCGAACGCCTTATGCAGTTAGGTGATTGGGGGTTGCCGCTGTGCCCTGATATCGATACCGCCAAGGGCGGTAAGGGCTGCTTGGCGTACTACAACCACATTTTGGAAAAGCGCGACAGTTTGCCGTATGACATTGACGGCGTTGTGTTTAAGGTTAACCGTATTGACCTACAAAGTGCCCTTGGCTTTGTGGCACGCGCTCCTCGCTGGGCGATTGCACAGAAGTTTCCTGCACAAGAAGAAGTGACTACGCTACTGGACGTTGAATTTCAGGTGGGAAGGACGGGGGCGATCACGCCGGTCGCCCGCTTAGAGCCTGTGTTTGTAGGTGGAGTAACAGTATCAAATGCTACGCTTCATAATCAGGACGAAATTTCCAGATTAGGCGTTAAAGTTGGCGACACCGTGGTGATCCGTCGTGCCGGTGACGTTATTCCTCAGGTCGTGTCTGTGGTTGAAGCCAATCGCACGGGAAGCGAATATGACATTACTTTCCCATGCCACTGCCCGGTATGTGATTCACAAGTTGAAAAACTGGAAGACGAAGCCGTTGCCCGTTGCACCGGTGGGCTAATTTGTGCCGCGCAACGCAAGCAAGCACTTAAGCATTTTGCCTCGCGTAAAGCCTTCGATATTGATGGTCTGGGCGATAAGCTCGTTGATCAATTAGTTGATGCTGATCTTGTGCACAGCCCTGCGGATTTTTTTACCCTCTCCCTGGGCGATGTCATTGGGCTAGAACGTATGGCCGAAAAGTCAGCCAGCAAGCTGTTGGCTTCACTGGAGGCATCAAAGCAAACTACACTTGCTAAGTTTCTATATGCATTAGGTATTCGTGAGGTAGGTGAAGCTACGGCGGCAAACCTGGCTGCGCATTTTGAGACGTTAGACGCTATTCGTAAAGCCCCTCTTGAAGCGTTGGTCGAAGTGCAGGACGTGGGTGAAGTGGTGGCTACCCACATATTTAATTTCTTTAACGAGTCACATAATACGGATGTTATTGATGCGCTATTAAGCGAAGGCGTTAACTGGCCTGCGATTGAAAAGCCCGATTCGGATAACTTACCCCTTGAAGGCAAAACCTGTGTGATTACCGGCACACTCAGTGAAATGGGGCGTTCTGATGCGAAAGCCCGTCTGCAGTTACTGGGTGCAAAAGTGGCGGGGTCGGTGAGTAAGAACACCGATTTCTTAGTTGCAGGTGAAAAAGCGGGTTCCAAGCTAACTAAAGCGCAAGAACTTGAAGTGGAGGTGTGGGACGAAGCTGCTCTTATTGCTTTTTTATCAGAGTATGAAAAGTAGCTTTTTAGCTAAACCAGTAAGGGAGCTAGGCGTAACGGTTTTCCTGATTGTTTCACTGCTTAGCGCCTATTAATAATTCTACAAAAAAGCCACTTCAGAAAAGTGGCTTTTTTATTAGATAACGCTTTAGCTTTCACGCTGAATGTCGTGTTGCCGTGGTTTCGGTTTTTGTCGAGGGCAAATATTTTTAAAAAACTCAAGGTTTGGTCTTTTGCGTTAATGCGCTTCTTTATTCCGCATTTGTCTGCGTCTCTCCCAGGCCTTTTTCACTTGAAAGCGCCAAACCCAGTTTAAAGAGAAATAACCCGCCAACCCAAATACAACAGAGCAAATACCACAACCAACCAAGAATGCGGGGCCTATGGTGTTTATGCTCTCGACGACCCACTGCCAGCTAAACTGAAACTCAAAGTGCTCAGGTTTGGTCCCAAGTACAGTAGTGCCAACTTTATAAGCGCCATAGAATATGGGCGGGATAGTAAACGGGTTGGTTACCCATACGGTTGCTACAGATAGGGGTAAGTTTGCGCGAAACGGAATTGCTAAACCGGCAGAGAGCCACATTTGAAATGGGACCGGCCAAAACGCAAAGAATAAGCCTATGCCAAATGCACCGGATGCAGAGCGACGGTTTAGGTGCCAAAGATTGGGTTCGTGCAATACGCTACCAAAAATTTTTAAAGCCTTATTTTGCTTAATGCTTTGGTGATCAGGCAGAAAACGTCGAATAAATTTCTTAGGCATAAATATCAATGCATCTCGAAAATAAAATCAAAAAAGACAGAGAAAACGACCGCAAACGGAACCGCGCAACATGAAATTGCGCTACTCACATTTACTCACTGTCAATTGCTACGTAAAAACATGGTCAATCGTATCACAATTTGCTTAAGCTGTTTTTGCGTTGGCGCAATGAGTGCGGTTTTCTGGCAAAAACTTCCAAGTACTCACAGCATGGCATTGATGATTGCGATCCTTGTAACATCCGCAGCAATCATCTTGCTGTTTTCGGTGAAGAAACTCAGCGAGTTTCATGCTTTGCCAGAAGTACTGCTTTGTTGGGCAGTGTGTGGATTACTGTCTGGAGTACTTTGGGTGGCGAGTTTAGGGCATTTTTACTACGCTTGGCAACTGCCTCAAGGGAAAATTCAACAAGATGTCATAATTTCAGGCGAAGTTATGTCTGGGGGATGTGTTTCAAGCTTAGAAAGTGTGCCGGGAGCAGCCTATCAATATGTTGTTGCGATTAAATCGGTCAACGGTGAAAGTACTGCGGCGTATTTAAATGAGGGAGCACTATTCCCCGTGTTCAAACGGCTTTTGACTAGCACCTTTGTGTTTAAAGCGCGTCTTTCTCATAAGCATTACGCATTTAGATACAACATAAATGATCAATCATTTCGTTTTCACAATGCTGTTTTAGGTGAGAAATATCCATCAAAGACGCAGCGACTGGCTAAACCAAAGAACTTTACTTGTTTACACAACGGCGACACGTTTTCCGCTGTTGTTAGGCTTAAACCCGCGTATGGGACTGCGAATCCCGTTGGCGCCAGTCGCCAGCAACAGTTGCTCAGTCAATTTATTCATGCAACCGGATACATCAAATCCATAAATCATAATCAAACACAGCATAACCATTCGGTGCGCCAGGCACTTGCTACTACATTAAAGCAGCAAAACCTGATCAACTATTCATGGTGGCGAGCACTACTATTAGGAGATAAAACAGACTTTACCTTGCACGATTGGACGTTATTACAACGCTCCGGCACTGGGCACATCTTTAGTATATCAGGCATGCATCTTTCGCTTATTGCGGCAGTGAGCTTACTGCTCTTTAATCCAGTTATATTTTTGCTGGCGCACCTTGTTAATGCGCTAGAAAGCGCAAAAGATTGTTTTAACATCAAGATAAATTATAGATATAAGGCAACGTCGCGAAAGCAAAGGGAGCAGTGCAACCAAAAAGTAATCACCACTAAAGCGCCAATTAGAACCACGGTACTCGTATCTCTTGTTGTTGCTTGTTTTCTTTATGCGTTATTAAGTGGGAGTGCTTTACCCGTTGTACGTGCATTAGTACTTTTAACCGTTGGTTGCTTTTTGTCTCTATCGCGTCTTGCCTGGAGGCCAGTGAACATTGCACTGACAATGTTAGCCTTAAATTTACTTTTGTTTCCTTTTTCAATGCTTAGCGCAAGCTTTTACTTGAGCTCGGTGGCGGTGGTGTGCATTTGGTTTTTAGTGGTTATTTGGGGGCTGAAGCGGGCACCATGGTATGTATCGTTATTTAAATTACAAATAGCCCTAACTGTGTTAATAATGCCACTAACCCTAATATGGTTTGGTAGCGCTAGTTTCATTTCAATTATTGCTAATTTAATTGCCTTGCCGGTAATAACCGTACTTTTACCTATTTGTTTGTTATCCCTTCTAAGCCTTCATTTTATCGAGTTCGTCTTTATTCAGCACCTTTCAGGTACGCTAATGCATTACAGCGATGCGTGTTTAGGGTATTTGTTATCGCTTTTAAATAGGCTTAGTGACGTTTCATTCAGCGCAATAGATTTTCATGTAAGTAGTAGCGCGGCACTTTGTTTAGTCGGAGCTTTGTTCGTATTGCTTTTACCAACATGGCGGTATAAGACTCTCTGTGTAGTTCTTCTCTTATTGCCATTAGTAAGCACCATTAAAAAATGGTTACCTAGCAATGAAACCTTGTGGGCATTACACGTGTTTGACGCAGGCCAAGCCAGTGCAATTGCGATTACTAAGGGAGATAGAGCTATCATTATTGATTCTGGCGCGCAATTTAATGGGATTGCCCATACAGCCACGGAACACCTGTTACCTTTTTTAGAAAGTAAGCATGTTGAAAGCATAGATGTCGTTATACACACGCATAGTGATAACGACCACGCTGGAGGCGCCTTAGCTGTTCAACAACATTCTCTTGCAACACATGCGACTTTCTATACGCCTACATTGGGTTGCGAACGAGGAAAGCAACTAGTTTGGCAGAATTTAACAATCAGTTTTTTATGGCCGCTTAAAGGTAATGAACAAGATAATAATGCCATGTCTTGTGTGGTAAAAATTGCAAGTAAATCTAGTAGCGTATTAATTCCCGGTGACATTGAGAAGGCGAGCGAATACGCCCTGATCACGCGTGAAATTAACGAGAGCCGGAAAAATCGGGCGTCATCTTTACGTAGTGCTTCGCTAAATACTTCAAGAACAAGCCCTTCGAAGCTCAGTGCCGACATTCTTGTTGCACCACACCACGGTAGCAAAACGTCATCGACAAACGTTTTTATTGAGCATGTCGCACCCAAGGTGGTTATTTTCACGCAAGGGTTTGAAAACCGCTGGCAGTTTCCCGCCCGCGCTGTGGCTAAGCGTTACGAGCGTTTTGGCGCAACGCAATATTTGACAAGCTATCATGGGTATATAAGAGCAAACTTCGATAACGATTCTTTCTATATTGATACCCAACGAGCAACGTTACAAAATCGCTGGTATTTACCAGGCATTGCGCCGCGTCACCTTAAAGAATAAGCACTATCGCCATCGACTTAAAACAGAGGCTAAAAATAAAAGCTTGCGACGAAACGAAGATGCGCACAAAGCCCTTTAAATAGATATAAAGTGACCACACATTGTTCAGTTAGTTGGCAGACTAACCAATTTCGCCGCTATATTAGTGAATTAGAGCGAGAACGAGTACAATACTTCAAACGCGTTTTTGTTAACGTTTCAAACAGGTTAAAAAAACTACATGCAACAAGCCGACAACTCGGATTATCAAATTAAGCGCTTTTTACAGTATCTTAAAGCGTATAAGGTGCCTTTCGTTTTTGCCATCATTGGTATGATTGGTTATTCCGCGGTAGATACCTTTGTATTTTCCCAGCTTCAGCCAATGATTGACGAATCATTGGGAAAAAACGATCACGACTACCTTCGTTTAGCTGCCTATGCCATTGTGCCGTTGTTCTTGTTACGCGGTATATTTAACTTCTTAGGGAGCTACACGTTAAGCTGGATTGGTGCTCAGGTGGTCATGCGCATGCGCCAGCAATTGTTTGAGAAATACATTCATCTACCGGTGTCGTTTCACGATAATCATGCGGTTGGCGGGCTTATCAGTAAAGTCACTTACGACACAGAGCAAGTGGCGAATGCATCTGGTAAGGCGCTGCTAACATTGGTGAGGGAAGGCGCACTAGTCATCGGTTTGCTGTGTGTGATGTTCTATTACTCATGGCAGCTTTCGCTCATATTTCTTTTAATTGGCCCCATTGTGGCGGTGATTGTTTCTATCGTCAGTAAGCGTTTTCGCGTTGTAAGTAAAAACATTCAACAGTCAATGGGCAACCTAACATCGTCGGTAGAGCAAGCAGTGAAAGGTCACAAAGTTGTGATCATGTTCGGCGGTCAAGAAATAGAGCAAAAGCGTTTCGAGCAGAAAAACAATCACAACCGTCAACAGTCGATGAAGCTGAATGTCACCTCTATTTTGAGCGTGTCTTCAATACAAGTGATAGCGTCAATTGCCCTTGCTGTCGTTCTGTTTATTGCCAGCACGCCGGGCATGCTTGAAAAGCTTACCGCAGGTGTGTTTATTAATGTGGTCTTTTGTATGGTGATGCTGCTTAAACCCCTTAAACAGCTCACTACCATTAATAACCAGTTCCAAAAAGGTATGGCAGCGTGTGCCAGCATTTTTGAAATTCTTGATGAAGCTGACGAGGAAGATAAAGGGAAAACCAAAGTAAAACGCGCAACAGGAAAAATTGAATTTGACGACGTTACGTTCTCTTATCCAAGTAAACAAACGCCCGCCTTATCTAATGTGAGCTTTATTGCAAACCCTGGCCAGTCTATAGCGTTAGTAGGGCGCTCAGGAAGTGGTAAATCGACTATCTCGTCGCTGCTTACGCGCTTTTACGTGCCGCAAGAAGGCCAAATTCGCTTGGACGACACGGCGCTCAATGATATTGATCTTAAGGACTTGCGGGCGCAGTTTGCTGTGGTATCGCAAAACGTTACGCTGTTTAACGATACTATAGCTAACAATATCGCTTACGGTGCGCGTCAAAACGTATCGCGTAAAGACATCGAGAATGCGGCAAAGATGGCGCATGTTGAAGAGTTTTTATCAAACTTGCCTGAAGGGTTAGACACGATTATTGGTGAAAACGGCTTAATGCTTTCGGGTGGTCAACGTCAGCGTATTGCTATTGCGCGCGCGATACTCGCCGACGCCCCCATCCTTATTCTAGACGAAGCGACATCTGCCCTTGATACAGAGTCCGAGCGCTTAATCCAAGATGCATTAGAAACGCTGCAAAAACGATGCACCAGCATTGTTGTGGCGCATCGCTTGTCTACTATCGAAAACGCAGATTGCATTATGGTAGTGGAGCAGGGGCGTATTATTGAAAAAGGTAAACACAATGAATTGCTTGAAAAAGGTGGTCATTACGCGCAACTGCACGCTTTGCAATTTGGTGAGACTAAGTGAGTCTGCCACAAAATAAAACCAGACACGACAAATGGTATTTTGGCCATCCCTTAGTGTGGCTGCTCTCACCGTTTGCGCTGCTGTTTTACTTTGTCTCAGCGATTCGTCGGTTACTTTTTAAAATTGGACTTAAGAAGGTCTTTAAAGCTAATGCTCCCGTTGTCATTGTAGGTAACATATCCGTGGGAGGAAATGGCAAAACGCCTGTTGTACTGGCACTAGCCGACTATTACCAAAATCAAGGCATAAAGGTCGGCATTTTGAGTCGTGGTTATGGCGCTAAATCACCGGTGTATCCGCGATTGGTTAAAGGCGAAGACGACGCGTCTGAAGTAGGTGACGAGCCTCGTTTATTGGCCATTCGAAGCCAATGCGATGTGGTCATCGATCCGGTCCGTGCTCGTGGAGCCGCATATTTAAGTGACGAATTGCATTGTGACTTAATTATCTGTGACGACGGCCTTCAACATTATGCGCTTCATCGTGATGTTGAAGTTGTAGTGATGGATGACAGAAAGGTGGGAAGCGGTTATCTGTTACCAATGGGCCCACTTCGTGAAGGACAATGGCGATTGGGAACCGTTGATGCGCTAGTGCATAATAGCCGTTCAATGCCAACATTCAACCATGCCGTAGCACCTCAATATTTGATGACCTTGGTAGCAGGGGACTTTACCTCAGTACCGAACAGAGCAAGAACTAGTCCTCTAGAAGAGATAAAAAAAGTTCCATGTAGCGCCATAGCTGGAATAGGGGCTCCTCAGCGTTTTTTCTCTCAGCTTAAAAAAATGGGTATACAGCTTTCTACCGCAATGCCACTGAATGATCACCATGCAATAACAGCATTAGATATACCGAGTGGTAGAGTATTGATGACAGAAAAGGACGCCGTAAAAGCAGCGTCCTTTGCTCATCACGACTGTTGGTTTTTACCGGTTACCGCACATTTAGCGCCAGATTTTTTTAATTTAATAAACGTAAAACTTGCTAAGGCAGGTTTAAATATCAACCAAAACGGACAGGAATAATAACAATGGCCTTTGATAAAAAGCTTTTAGAAGTTTTGGCTTGCCCAGTGTGTAAGGGGAAATTAGTTCTGAGTGATGATAGCACTCAGTTGGTGTGTCGATTTGACAGGTTGGCATTTGATATTAAAGATGGCATTCCTGTACTTATTGAAAGTAAAGCAACCGCATTGTCGCTAGACGAGGTTGATGGAACCCGGTAACAAAACGTTAAACTAAGTGATAAATAAGGGCGAAATAAAGTTATGTCATTTATAGTTGTGATCCCCGCTCGATACGGCTCAAGTCGGTTTCCTGGCAAACCCTTAGCGCTTATTGACGGAAAGCCGATGATTCAACACGTCGTTGAACGCGCAAAAGAGGCGGGAGCCGATAACGTTATTGTCGCGACAGACGACGAACGTATTCAAAATGTGGTGCTTGGTTTTGCCCAGGTATGTATGACGTCTGTTGATCATCAATCGGGAACAGAGCGTATAGCCGAGGTTATTGTAAAAGAAGGTATTCAGGGTTCTACTATTGTAGTGAATGTGCAGGGCGACGAGCCATTTATACCTGCTGAGAACATCAGACAGGTTGCAGATAATCTTGCTAATGCACCTCAGTGCCAAATGGCTACACTGTCTACGCCAATTGAACGAGTTGAGGATGTGTTTAATCCGAATATCGTGAAAGTTCTGGTGAACGAAAAGGGGGAGTCTATTTACTTTTCACGGTCTCCTATACCTTTTGAACGCGATCATATGATGGCGAATCCACAATCTGCGAATACACATTTATACAAACGCCATATAGGTATTTATGCCTATCGCGCCGAGTATGTTAAACAATATGTAGCTTATAGACCCAGTTCACTTGAACAAATAGAGTCATTAGAACAGCTTCGAGCTATATGGTATGGCGATAAAATTCACTGTGAGGTAGCGATAGCCCCACCACCAGTTGGTATTGATACACCAGAAGATCTAGAACGCCTTTTAAAGACTATAAAACAATAAGAAATGAGTGCTGAGATAGGGCGGATGCTTTTCAATCACTTTGCTAAGGTCTTATCAAAACAGCCAATTCTTGAAAAAGGTTAGTGAAACCTTTCAAACGCATACACAAAGTAACAAGGGAACCGTTATGAACGTAGTTATTACTGGTGGCAATAGAGGCATAGGTCTTGCGCTTACCAAACAATACAAAGCACGCGGCGCAAAAGTTTATGCTACGTGTCGAAACAGTTGCGACGAGTTAAACAATGCAGGTGTAACCATTATTAACGGTGTCGATGTATCCCAGTCGGAAATGTTGGCAGAGAAACTTGCACCTTTAATGGATGTCAATATAGATTTGCTCATTAATAATGCAGGAGTGCTGGGACGCGAAAGTATTGACGATTGGGACCCAAACACCATCGATTATCAATTTCGGGTTAATGCATTGGGGCCATTGTTAGTGACTCAAACACTATTACCAGCAATAGCGAAAGATGGCAAAATTGCAATGATTACCAGTCGCATGGGTTCAATGGCAGACAATGGTTCGGGCGGCTACTACGGCTACCGAATGTCCAAAGCCGCACTAAATGCGGCAGGGGTGTCCATGGCGAATGATTTAAAGCCAAAGGGGATTGCAGTAGGTATTTTCCATCCTGGATTCGTTCAAACAGAAATGGTGAATGGAGCGGGAGACATTGATGCTGATAGCTGTGCCGAGCGTTTGTCTAAACGTATAGATGAGCTAAATGTAACTAACGCAGGTCGCTTCATCCATTCAAATGGTGATGAGTTGCCTTGGTAGGTTTAATGTTGGCTTGCCACAAACTCAATCAATAATGCATCACACCAAGAGAGCGCTTACGAAAAGCGCTCTTTTACTTTTAAACTACACCTGTCTTTAACTGCACGTGTCCTTAACTACGCCGTTCCAATGCGCCCTAGCTTTAGCGCGTTAAATCATACGTATCAATGATTTGCTTAATAGACCCGTCTTTTAGACGAGCGCTAAGGGCTTGGTTAAACTCAGGAAATAGTGATGCGCACTTTGATTTGGCGGAGATAGCAAAATGTACGTTGTTTGATGATATAGGTGACTGGCTTATTCGCATGCCGTCATTTTCTGGGTCGTTCAAGTGGCTTAGTGCTGCACTTTGTGGTGAAACTGCGTAGTCAGCACGATGTCGACGCATCATTTCATACATTTTGTCGTGGTCTTTAACTTCGATAATATTCAAGTTTGATTTAATGCTATCGAATTTTTCACCTAAGCTTATTCCTCGAGGCATCACACCTATATATTGCGCGAGTGCGTTAAGCGAAAGGTCGGTACCTCGCGTTTGAGAAAATGAAGGGGAAAGCACAACGTAAACCTCTTCTGCTGCAAACGGTGCGGTGATAAGCCATTTTCGACTACGAGCTTCGTTCCAATAGTTTCCCGCCAAAATATCAAGCTCGCCCGCGTCGAGTTTGGATTCTATTCGTTTCCAGGGTAGCCCAGTTTCTATCTTCAGTGTGACACCTAAATCCCGTGCTAGCAGGGTTAGAACGTCAAATGCTATCCCCGTAGCGTTCAACCTTCCTTCAAACTCGTTAAATGCGTAGGGAAACCACTGTTGTGCTCCCGCGGTGTGTAAAGTCTTACACTCTGTGGTGGCTAGTGCTCGGGGAGTGAATACAAAAGTCAAAATGAGCAATATGCCAAATGATAAGATGTGGCGGGAAGAGTGTTTCAATTTGGAGTAGGGTAACATTGCCATATTTTATTCACGTACCACAGAAGATGGCGTTGATTGTATTTCTAGTTTAATTGTTTATAGGGTTTGTTATACATAAAACCCTATCGACTGGCAATTAGCCGATAGGGTTACAAAAATAACGAATAGATGACTTTCGAGTATAGACTGCAGTTAATCGAAAGTTACAGCGCGGGAGCAGCGCCTTCGTCTTCTTCGTCTTGGTCGTCAGACAATACTGCCCATACGTCGTGTTCGTTAGCGTGAATAACTTCAGCCCATACACGATCGCCAGGTTTTACGTCATAAACGCCGTTTAAATGAACCAGACCATCAACTTCCGGTGCGTCTGCATAGGTACGGCCGACTGCACCTTCTGCATCAACGCTGTCGATAACAACTTGATATTCGTTACCGATTCTCGCTTGAAGTCGCGCTGCGCTTATTTCTCCCTGTACTTCCATAAAGCGTGCGAGGCGGGCTTGTTTCACTTCTTCTGGTACTGGGTCGGGGAGGTCATTTGCTCTTGCACCTTCAACAGGGGAATAGGCGAATGCACCAACGCGATCAAGCTGCGCTTCGCGAAGGAAGTCCAATAACTCTTCAAACTCTTCTTCCGTTTCGCCCGGAAAGCCGACGATGAATGTCGAACGAATGACTAATGATGGGCACTGTTCACGCCACTTTTTAACGCGCTCTAGCACGCGCTCAGCACTACCCGGGCGTTTCATTAACTTAAGAATACGTTTGTTGGCGTGTTGAAACGGAATATCCAAGTAAGGAAGGATCTTTCCTTCGTTCATCAGTGGAATTAGGTCATCCACATGCGGGTAAGGGTACACGTAATGTAATCGGACCCAAATGCCCATTTCGCCCAGCTTTTCACACAACTGTTGCATGTGTGCTTTAACCGGCATGCCGTTCCAAAAGCCTGTTCTGTGCTTAACATCAACACCATAGGCGCTAGTGTCTTGTGAAATAACCAATAGCTCTTTGACACCGGCGTCTTTCAAACGCTTAGCTTCATCGAGTACGTTACCCACTGGGCGGCTGACAAGGTCGCCACGCATAGAAGGAATGATACAGAACGTGCAACGGTGGTTACAGCCTTCTGAAATCTTCAAGTAAGCATAATGACGAGGCGTTAATTTTACGCCATGGTCAGGGATCAGATCTTCAAACGGATTGTGCTGGGGTTTTGGAAGATGATCGTGTACTTGCTCTACTACCGTTTCGTAGGCATGAGGCCCCGTGATAGCCAGTACATTTGGGTGAAGCTCTCTAATTTCGTCTTCTTTAACACCTAAACACCCGGTAACGATAACTTTGCCGTTTTCTTTAAGTGCTTCGCCTATGGTGTCTAATGACTCTTCTACCGCCGCGTCAATGAATCCACAGGTGTTAACGATAACCAAGTCGGCATCGTTGTAGGTAGGGACTACGTCATAACCTTCGGTGCGAAGTTGAGTAAGAATACGCTCTGAATCAACTAAGTTCTTAGGGCAACCTAAGCTAACAAAACCAATTCTGCTGCCATTGCTTTGTTGCGAAGGTTTGTTGTCACTTAATACCTTCACTGGCGTTTCTAGCGTGGTGGTTTTATTTACTACTTTGTTTGGATTAAACGTTTCTACTGTCATCTAAAATATCACCTGGAAAATGACTGTGCTTAAAATGGCCGCGGATTATACAGCAAAACACGTTTGTACGCAGTATATATAATTAACGACGAAGATATAAATTTTTAATGCATACTCACAATGCTGCCTTTGGGTTAGACTTAAAAAGAGGAAACAAATTCAAATGGCCACGGGTTTCATTGTTTAAGAAACAAGAAGAAGGTTTAAAAACAGATTGTTCACCCCCACCTCTATCACTTCTCGAAAATAAACACTAACAAAGTTGAACGTGTTTTATGGGTTCAGAATTAAGATCTAAGAAATGGAAACATGCTGAAATTACCGCTAACGTTTTATGATGAGTCAGGACGTATTCTTCCTCCTCGTTGGCTTTACAGTGTGTGTATACTTTTATGCATTGACTGGCTCGCGTTCATATTTTCTCTTGCCTCTCGTACTCAAACCAGTGAATTGCTGGCGTTCTTTTATCCGCAAAAAGAAGCCTTAGGACTGGGGTTAGCGGCAAGTCTACCCGTGTTAATCGCTTTGTCTTTGGTTAGTCAGCGAGATCGCCTGTGGAAGAAAGGCTATTTAGCGTGGCGCAGATGGGTTATTCCACTGGCACAGTTAGGTATACTCGCGCTGTTGAGTGTTCAGCTTTACTACACTATGCATCATCATTGGGGGTTTGAGTATATTACGGGCGTAAAAATCGTATTTTACAGCGTTGCCTTGTACGCTATTTCCAAGAGTCGCCATTTAAAGTGGATGGTAGAGGATTGGGAAACCCCTAATCCCTGAAAATACAGTCTCGTGGATGCATTTTTACACGCATCCAGTTGAATGGTTTTTGAATGAATGCTAAACGGGTGGAAACACTAATGTCTGCGCGAGTGCTTAGCCAATGCTTGTTGATAATAGGAAAATACGCTGATTTGAGTATCATTCACGAGGCGTTCATAGCAAATGCCTGCAAATGCATAAGTATTTTCACCTACCTGAAGAAATACTGCAGGTGCTTTGGGATTGGACTGATCATAAATCCATTGGCCATCTAATTGCGTTTTTAAAATCTCTCCCACATAAGCACCGAAGATATTGCAGATGGTGAACACTGCCTCATCTTCCAGTGCTAAATCGTGGTACCTCTTAACGAATCTAAGTAAGACATCGTCTACCAGCGCTACGCTAGCCGGGGAATGGTCGAGTACAATATCAAACTCATCAGCTGCCGTTACTACAGCATCCTTTGCACTGTCTGCCATCAATTTGTTGAGTTCATCAGGTGACATTTTATTCTCCTTCTCGCCGATACCTACGGAATAACAAGCTAACGCTTAAAAAGTCGTAAAGACAAGGTGTTATAAGTTTTTGAGTATTGTTCGCAAGTTATCTGCAAAGTCTATTTTTGTCCAGTTATTCTATTAATGACACTTGCAGCGGCGAACATTCCAAACGTGGCTGTTACCGTGACTACAGCACCAAATCCGCCTGCACAATCAAGGCGGGTGCCGCCTTCCAACGCAGATTTATTGTAGCAAACCGAGCCGTCTGGCTGAGGATAGCGCAGCTGCTCAGTTGAATAAATGCACTCTACACCAAAGCGGCGTTTAGGGTTTTTACTGAAGTTGTAATTACGTCGAAGTTCACTGCGTAGTTTAGCCGCGAGGGGATCTTGCGTTGTCTTCGCTAAGTCGCCTTTAGTAACTTGAGTTGGGTCTATCTGCCCCCCCGCACCGCCAACCGTGATAATGGGGATTTTGTTTCGTTTACAATGCGCAATCATCGCCGCTTTAGCTCGAATACTGTCTGTCGCATCGACCACAGCGTGCATTTCTTTGGTTAGAAGTGTGGCTGTATTATCTGGGGTGACAAAATCTTCAATACAGTTCACTTTGCAAGCTGGATTTATCAAGTGAATTCTTGATGCAATGGCGTCGACCTTCGCTTCTCCTATGGTATTGGAAAGTGCGTGAATTTGTCGATTTGTATTAGTTACGCAAACATCATCAAGATCAATAAGTGTAATAGTACCAATGCCCGAACGTGCCAATGCCTCGGCAGTCCAACTTCCTACACCGCCTATGCCGACAACGGCCACATGACTATTGGCTAAATTATGGGTTTGTTGTGCGCCATACAAACGCACAATACCGCCTAAACGTGGATCATCAGACATGTTTCACTTCACTTAAAAATAAACTAACTCAAAGGCGCGTGTTTACGCAAAAACGTGCAAACACGCTAGCAGGGCGCGCATCATCTCAAAAGTGAACACTAAAGATCAACACACTCCAGTTTTTTCGAATAATAAATCCGTTTTTACGCGACATACGTTCTACCCAGTACATGCTTAAATGAATTTATTGTTTAATGAAGTAATAAAAAAGGGGGCAGGCATATGGGCTTACTCGTCGATGGTAAATGGCAAGACAAGTGGTACGACACCAGCAAGAATGGTGGGAAGTTTGAGCGCCAAGCCTCAAAATTTCGTGACAAAGTCAGTAATGAAGATGACTCGACGTTTCCTGCTGAATCAGGCCGCTATCACCTTTATGTGTCGTTAGCTTGTCCTTGGGCGCATAGGGCACTTATATTTAGAAAATTAAAGGGATTGGAAGCGCATATTGATGTTTCGGTGGTTCATCCTGAGATGCTTGATAATGGGTGGGAATTTAAAAGCTACCCGGGGGCAACGGGGGATAAGCTTTATGACTTTGATTATGCGCATCAAATGTACACCAAGGCGGAACCTGAGATTACTTCGCGTGTTACCGTTCCAATACTATGGGATAAACAAACCGAAACCATCGTTAATAATGAGTCAGCTGAAATTATTCGTATTTTTAATAGTGGGTTTAACTCACTCACTGATAATGACGATGATTACTATCCTGAAGCGTTACGCAATGAAATCGATACCATTAACAATATGGTGTATCACGATATTAACAACGGCGTGTATAAGGCAGGATTTGCTACCACACAAGAAGCTTATGAAGAGGCAGTCACTGCCTTATTTGACTCATTGGATAGGGTTGAGGAAAGATTGAGTAAACAGCGTTATTTGGTTGGTAGCAAAATTACAGAAGCTGACTGGCGCTTATTTACTACGCTAATACGTTTTGATGCTGTTTATCACGGGCACTTCAAGTGCAATAAAAAGCGAATTGCAGACTATCCAAATATATACGGTTATATGAAAGAGCTTTATCAGGTGCCGGGTGTTGGTGAAACGGTTAACTTCGAGCATATCAAAAGGCACTACTATTTCAGTCACACCATGATTAACCCAACGCAGGTTATTCCCGTGGGACCGGAGCAAGATCTTATGTCATCTCATGGTCGCGATAAAATCGGACGTTAAAAAATCAAAAGGTCAGTAATTTTAGAGGCTGAACGCGAAGTTCGTAGAATTGATTGAAAGCTAAGGTTTAAGGTAGTAACAAATTATGTCAGAGGAAGTGATTGAACAAAAAGCGATAGAGAAAGTGGTTACAGGTATGCCAACAAGGGATGGCGCAGGCGTGTCGCTTACTCGTATTATCGGGCAACCTGATTTACCTCGCCTCAATCCTTTTCTAATGTTGGATTTTTTTGGTTCAGATAATCCAGACGAATACATTGCCGGTTTTCCACCACACCCTCACCGTGGTTTTCAGACAGTTACCTATATGCTCGCAGGTAAAATGCGGCATAAAGACTCTGTAGGCAATGAGGGGGTTATCAATGCTGGTGGCATTCAATGGATGAATGCGGGTCGAGGGATTATTCACGAAGAAATGCCCGAGCAAGAAGAGGGACTATTGCAAGGTTTTCAATTGTGGGTGAATCTGCCGGCAGCAGAGAAAATGTCGGCACCGAACTACCAAGACATACAGCCAGATAGTGTTCCCACCGTGCAAATACAAGACGCTTTAGTAAAAGTATTAGCAGGGAAAGTTGGTGGTGTGAAAGGACCTGTCAAGACAACGGCGGTTGCTCCCACTTTTTTAGACGTATCGCTAAAAGGCGGGAGTGCTGAAATTGCCCTAAACTCCGATGAAACGGCCTTTATCTATGTGTACGAGGGTAACGTAAAAATTAAAAACGGCGATCAAGGCAGAGAAACTATTGTGTCTCCGGGAGAACTGGGCGTTTTGTCACAAAATGGAAAGCAGCTATCTGTATCTGCCGATACGGGATGTAAGTTTATCGTTGTCTCAGGTAAACCTATTGAAGAGCCTGTGGTGCAATACGGGCCTTTTGTAATGAACACACAGGCGGAAATTGTTCAGGCTTTTAACGATTTCCAAAGCGGTTCATTGGCGAAGTAGAGACTAGACTGGTCTTTTTTGAATCTACCGTACTTTCGCCGAAAGTATCGTCATAAAGACGTTCCATAACAGTATCTACTTCGAACTCGCACTTTAAATTTATCGATTGGAAACAGCGTTAGCAAAACGTTGCGCTGTTCAAATTGAATTAGTAATTCACCCCCTCTAATGATTTAATATCGGCATGTCTAATCTCTTTTACGACTATAACAAAGGGGCGTATGCGCTTTTTAGTTGTAAAATGCGATAATGTAATCATAAATAGTTAAAACACAGGGAATTTCGATTTAAATGGCAACCCCAATTACCTGCTTTAAAGCGTACGATATTCGTGGCGAATTGAACTCACAACTGACTGAAGATGTAGCGTATCGAATTGGCTATGCTTTTGCGCAAGAATTAAATGCAAAAACTGTTGTTGTTGGTAGTGATGTGCGTCTTACGTCAACACCATTAAAATTAGCGTTAAGCGCGGGTCTAATCGATGCTGGTGCAACAGTGACCGATATTGGCATGGCAGGAACAGAAGAAATTTACTTCGCTACCAAACACCTTGGCGTTGATGGTGGTATTGAAGTAACGGCAAGTCATAACCCCATTAATTACAACGGTATGAAACTGGTGAAGTCAGGCTCTGTTCCAATTAGTGGCGACACAGGCCTAAACGCGATAAAAGAGAAAGCGGAAGCACTAGAAGATAGCTTCGTGTCAGAGCGATTAGCACACTACACTGAGGGTGCGTTGATTGATGCTGATGCGTTTTTTAACGGTACGGCCCATGTAAAAGAAGACAAGCTTTCTGAAACCGATAAATATGCGGTTAAATCGTGTATGTCTGACTATGTTTTTCACATGCTTTCTTACGTTAATTTGAGCAATTTTACGCCGTTAAAAGTGGTGGTTAATGCAGGTAATGGTGCCGCAGGCCCTGCGCTAGACGCTATTGAAAAAGAAATGAAAGTGCAGGGTGTTCCGATAGAGTTTGTGAAAGTACATCACAATGCTGATGGTACATTTCCAAACGGCATACCCAATCCATTGTTACCTGAAAACCGTGCTGACACGGCTGACGCTGTTAAAGCGTCGGGTGCTGACTTTGGCGTTGCGTGGGATGGTGATTTCGATCGTTGTTTCTTGTTTGATGCTGATGGTGAATTTATTGAAGGATATTATATTGTTGGCTTGCTTGCTGAAGCCTTTATCGAGAAAAATACCGATAGCAAGATCATATATGACCCTCGCGTATACTGGAATACAGAAGATATCGTGGCGAATGCAGGCGGTACACCTATTAAGTCGAAAACCGGCCATGCGTTTATTAAGGAGCGTATGCGCAAAGAAGATGCGGTCTATGGCGGTGAAATGAGTGCGCACCATTACTTTAGAGATTTTGCCTACTGTGATTCAGGCATGATCCCTTGGTTGCTAATTGCCGAATTGGTGTGTGTGAAAAAGCAAACACTAGCGAGTATGGTAAAAGCGCGAATTGAAGCGTTTCCTTCTTCTGGTGAAATTAACAGTAAACTGAAAGATGCTGACGCTGTGCTGGAACGCGTTACAAGTAAATATCAGCCACTAGCCAGCGTAGTCGATACTACCGATGGCCTGGGTCTGGAGTTTGGTACTTGGCGCTTTAACTTACGTAAATCGAATACTGAGCCAGTTATTCGTTTAAACGTCGAAAGTAAAGGCGACACTGCGTTGATGGAACAAAAAACCGAAGAGCTACTTTCTCTCATTCGCGCTGAATAACCACGGTACTTTTCGTTAATACCGCTAGATAGGTATGAAACGAAGGCGATAATATGGTGATATTATCGCCTTTTTTGTTTTCGAGATTTAAACTTGTTAAATCTCTATTTATCAATAGCTTGAGCTGGTTATGCGTAACTTTATGGCTTGAGTTAGACACTCGCTTAATCACCGCAGGCTTTTGCCTCTATTACATTTTTTGCAATTAACTAATGTCATGCCTTTAACGCTAAGCTGTTAGTAGTAACGTTATACGAGCAAGTAAATCATCCAGGCGTGACAGATAACAACGACACTTGTTAATCCCATCCGCAAACTTATGTAACTTACAATCTGCTCTTTAGGAAGACTAAGGATAAACTTGTCGTAAATAAGTACGGCGACGTAGCTTAGCGATAAAACGCCAAAAACTCTTACATCGTGCGAAAACACTAAACACAACCACCCGACAATCGTAGGCAGCATAGCGATAAGCATTTGCTTGTCGTAACGTTGATTACTTATTGCGTCCCACCAATGGATACCGCCAAAAAAAGACAACAGCACGGCAGAATATTGAACAAAGTAAACAGCGCTTTGTGTAAGTGATAACAGGTTTACCTGATAAGCCAGTGGCATAGCCACAAAAGGAATGAGACCGGCAATACCTAGAAAAACCGCTGAATAGGGCATTGTTGTTCCTTGAAGTAATTTTGTATAAACAAAAATAGCGCCTTAAAGGCGCTATTTTTACTATTAAGCGTAATACTTAGTTCAGTATTTACTAATTTACTACTTAATTGGCGTGTACTTACGCTGGTTATGACCAGTGTAAAGCTGACGAGGACGACCAATTTTTTGTTTAGGGTCGCTCATCATTTCATGCCAGTGTGAAATCCAACCTACTGTACGAGACAGGGCAAAAATACACGTAAACATGTTTGTTGGAATACCAATCGCTTTAAGTACGATACCAGAATAGAAGTCTACGTTCGGGAACAGTTTCTTCTCTGCGAAGTACGGGTCACTCAACGCAATCTTTTCTAGCTCCATCGCTACTTCTAGTAGTGGATCTTTTACGTTAAGCTCGCTTAATACTTCGTGACAGCTTTCACGCATAACTGTTGCACGTGGGTCGTGGTTTTTATAAACACGGTGACCGAAGCCCATAAGACGGAATGGGTCATTCTTGTCTTTAGCGCGTGCAATAAACTCAGGAATACGATCAACTGTGCCAATTTCTTCTAGCATGTTCAGACATGCTTCGTTTGCACCACCATGAGCAGGACCCCAAAGTGAAGCAACACCAGCTGAAATACATGCATATGGGTTTGCACCAGAAGAACCAGCAAGGCGAACGGTAGACGTTGACGCATTCTGTTCGTGGTCTGCGTGAAGCGTAAAGATACGGTCCATCGCGCGCTCAACAGCTGGGCTGATTTGATATTCTTCTGCTGGTACAGAGAACATCATGTTCAGGAAGTTTGCTGCATAGCTTAAGTCGTTTCGTGGATAAACAAACGGCTGACCTACATTGTACTTGTAGCACATAGCAACAAGGGTAGGCATCTTAGCAATTAGACGGTGCGCGCTGCGAATGCGCTGTTCTTCATTAGAAACGTCTAAATCACTATGGTAAAACGAAGACATAGCGCCAACGGTACCGCATAGCATTGCCATAGGGTGCGCGTCGTTGCGGAAGCCATGGAAGAACATGTTTATTTGTTCATGTACCATGGTGTGACGTGTAATTGTCTCTTTAAATTCTTCGTACTGTTCTTTTGTCGGTGCATCACCGTGAAGAAGCATGTGACAAACTTCTAAATAGTCTGCGTCACGCGCTAGTTCTTCAATAGGGAAACCGCGGTGTAATAATACACCTTGAGCGCCATCAATGTAGGTAATTGAAGACTCGCAAGATCCTGTCGCCATAAAACCTGGGTCGTACGTAAAATAACCGTGCTGGCCTAACGTACGGACGTCGATTACATCTTGTCCTTCGGTGCCAGACAAGATAGGAAGCTCGATTTCCTTACCGCCGGCTTTAAGAATGGCTTTCTGATCTGCCATAAAATGCTCTCCTCAGAATGGTTCTGTTTGCAGCGAAAACGGACGAAAATATCCGCTTCGTTGGGAAAAGTGGGCGTATTTGTACTTTATTATGCACCAACAAGTCAATTTAATTGCATATTTGCACAATAAATATTCCGGATTGCTTAAAAAAATACTAGCAATTGGATAACGTTTAATTAACCCGTTGGGATTTCACTTTGCCCGATACGATGCAATTATCAATGGCTTTTCGATAAAGGTAAACCATCGAACGATAAATATATTAGCAGGTTGGTTTAAAAAGTAACCTTTTGATGAAGAATAAATACGCAAGTAGATTAAAAGTGGTTAATTTGTCGTTGTTCTGCATAGTTATTCCATTGGGCTACTGGTAAACTTTCCAACACTGTGATTGCGCTCGTTTAAACGTATTGCGCGCAATTTTGATCGCTTTTAATCAAAATTTTTATCGCAAAAGCGTATATAAAGACTAAAGTCTTACTACGGCACAAAAAATTGTAATTATATACTACGCTGGATATACTCAGCGGTGCTTTGAATACAGAATAATTATTCTGTTACAGGCATTAAAGAATAATTCACAAATTGTTAACAACTCATTGGATGAGGCAATTAACAGGTTAAAAATCGAATTCACTTACTCAGGACATAATAAAGGTAAGAAATTCATTATCCCCTACGGATTAAACAGGCATACATTGTGAAAAAGCAAAGACCAGTAAATTTAGAACTCAATACTATTAAATTTCCGCCCTCTGCTATTTCGTCAATTCTCCACCGTGTAACCGGTGTTGCAATGTTCTTCGCGCTACTTTTTGTTATCTGGGCATGGGCAGTTTCTGTTCATTCGCCTGAAGGTTTCGCGGACGTACAAGCAATCATGGACGGTTTCCTTGGAAAATTTGTCGCAATTGGCACAGCTTCAGCGCTGACATATCACATTCTAGGCGGCCTAAGACACGTTGTTATGGATTTAGGTCACTGGGAAGAATTAGAGTCGGGTAACACAAGTGCAAAAGCAGTAATCGCACTTTGGGTTGTTCTGACCGTAGTATTGGGAGTTGCATTATGGTAACCAACCAAGCAAGTATTAAGCGCGACGGCGTACAAGACTACGTTTCACTTCGCGCTACAGCAGCAATTATTTTCGCGTACTCGGTTTTCATGGCGTGGTTCTTTATTACCACCGATAACCTCACGTTTATCGAATGGCGAGGGTTATTCTCTGGCCTGGCTATGAAAGTTTTCACATTGGCAGCACTAATAGCAGTGATGATCCACGTGCGCATCGGCCTTTGGCAGGTGCTTACAGACTATGTTAAATCAGCAGGTCTGCGCGCAGGACTACAATATATCTTAAATATCATCGCATTCGGCTATGTAGCTGTTGGCCTATTCGTACTGTGGGGAGTGTAAAATGAGTTTGCCCGTTCACGAGTTTGATGCAGTTGTAATTGGTGCTGGCGGTGCAGGTATGCGCGCAGCACTTCAGATTTCGCAGTCTGGTAAATCATGTGCACTGTTATCTAAAGTATTTCCAACCCGTTCTCACACTGTGTCTGCGCAGGGTGGTATTACCGTAGCATTAGGTAATTCACACGAAGACAACTGGGAATGGCACATGTACGATACCGTTAAGGGTTCTGATTATATCGGTGACCAAGACGCTATCGAATATATGTGTAAAACCGGTCCAGAAGCTATTATTGAAATGGAGAATATGGGTTTACCGTTCTCGCGTTTTGAAAATGGTAAAATTTATCAGCGTCCATTTGGTGGTCAGTCTAAAAACTTCGGTGGCGAGCAGGGCGCTCGTACCGCAGCTGCAGCCGACCGTACTGGTCACGCACTTCTTCACCTTCTTTATCAACAAAACGTAAAGAATAAGACGAAGGTATTCTCTGAGTGGTACGCACTAGACTTAGTGAAAAACCAAGACGGTGACGTTGTAGGTTGTACAGCAATCGACATTGAAACAGGTGAAGTTGTTTACTTCAAATCACGTGCTGTTGTTCTTGCAACAGGCGGTGCTGGTCGAATCTACGCATCTACTACAAACGCACACATCAATACCGGTGACGGTGTTGGTATGGCACTTCGTGCAGGCGTTGCGGTTCAGGATATGGAAATGTGGCAGTTCCACCCAACGGGTATTGCTGGCGCAGGTACATTGGTAACGGAAGGCTGTCGTGGTGAGGGTGGTTACCTTCTAAACAAAGATGGCGAACGTTTCATGGAACGCTACGCTCCCAATGCGAAAGACCTTGCTGGTCGTGACGTTGTTGCGCGTTCAATGATGACTGAAATTCGCGAAGGTCGCGGATGTGAAGGCCCGTGGGGTACGCACATTAAGCTTAAGCTAGATCACCTTGGTAAAGACGTACTTGAGTCTCGTCTACCTGGTATTCTTGAGCTTTCACGTACGTTTGCACACGTTGACCCTGTAAAAGAGCCAATTCCAGTAATTCCTACTTGTCACTATATGATGGGTGGTATTCCTACCAACGTTGATGGCCAATGTTTAACGGTTGATGAAAACGGTAACGACAAGGTCGTTAATGGTCTATTTGCGTGTGGTGAGATTGCATGTGTATCTGTTCACGGTGCGAACCGTCTTGGCGGTAACTCACTACTTGACCTTGTCGTATTCGGTCGTGCGACTGGTTTACATCTTGGTAAGACTTTGTCTGAAATGGCACCAACACGCGACGCATCAGAGTCTGATCTTGAAGGCTCTATGACGCGTTTCAACCGTTGGGAAAATTCAGAGAAAGGTAAGGGCGAAGACCCAGTACAAATTAAGAAAGACTTGCAGAAATGCATGCAGCTTAACTTCTCAGTATTCCGTGAAGGTGAAGCAATGGCGGAAGGTCTGAAAGAGCTTAGCGAAATTCGCGAGCGTCTTAAGCATGCACGCCTTGACGACAAGAGCGCAGACTTCAATACCCAGCGTATTGAGTGTTTAGAGCTTGATAACCTAATGGAAACCGCGTACAGCACAGCAGTAGCAGCGAACTTCAGAACGGAAAGCCGTGGTGCGCACAGCCGCTTCGACTTCCCGGACCGTGATGATGACAACTGGCTATGCCACAGCATCTACGATCCGAACACTGATAAAATGCTTAAACGTGAAGTGAATATGGCGCCTAAGCTTAGGGAAGCATTCCCGCCTAAAGTGCGTTCATATTAAGAGAGGCAACGATCATGCAATTAACTTTTTCGATTTATCGTTACAACCCAGAAGTAGATGCGAAGCCTCGCATGCAAGACTACACTCTCGAAGTAGAGGAAGGTCAGGACATGATGGTGCTAGACGCGCTACTTGCACTTAAAGAGCAAGACCCGACGCTTTCTTTCCGTCGCTCTTGTCGTGAAGGTGTATGTGGTTCAGACGGTGTGAACATGAACGGTAAAAATGGCCTGGCATGTATTACTCCGCTGTCAGCTCTAGGCAAGGGTAAAATTGTTGTACGTCCACTTCCAGGTTTGCCAGTGGTGCGTGACCTTGTCGTAGACATGACACAGTTCTATACACAGTACGAGAAGATTAAGCCGTTCTTAATCAACGACAGCAAACAGCCGCCAGCACGCGAGCACCTTCAGTCACCTGAAGAACGCGCGAAGCTAGATGGTCTGTACGAATGTATACTGTGTGCGTGTTGTTCTACATCATGCCCGTCGTTCTGGTGGAACCCAGACAAGTTCATCGGCCCTGCTGGTCTACTTCACGCTTATCGTTTCCTTATCGATAGCCGTGACACAGCAACCGAAGAGCGTCTTAACGACCTTGATGATGCGTTCAGCGTATTCCGCTGTCACGGTATTATGAACTGTGTAAGTGTATGTCCTAAGGGCTTAAACCCTACAAAAGCAATAGGCCAAATTAAGTCTATGCTTTTACAACGGGCTGTTTAGTACTATATTCTGATAGCTTCCTAAAGTTACAGATAGTGATGCTCTAAATAGCCATCCCGAAAGGATGGCTATTTTTTTATATATTCGCTGTTATAACACTTGGTTATGCTGAGAATAACCTTATAATACATCTTGATTGTTAACTAGATTTTATAAAACGTAGCAAGGCAAATTAAATGCAAGAAAGCGTGATGAAAGCGTGGTGGGATTCCTCGCACATGGCAGGTGCCAACGCTGCCTATGTTGAAGAGTTGTATGAAACCTATTTAGAAGACCCGCAAAGTGTCTCTGAAAATTGGCGACAAATCTTCGATAACCTCCCCAAAGTCGATGGCGTAGAGTTAGAAACCAATCATACAACGATTAAAAATCAATTTAGGCAACTTGCTGCGTTAGGGCCAACGGCCCGCATGTCTAGTCCGTCTGTGCCTTCTGCAAATGTTTCAGACGACAGGCAAGTTAAAGTTCTCCAATTAATCAATGCGTTCCGCTTCCGCGGTCACCAGCACGCAAACCTAGACCCGCTAGGTTTATGGAAACAAGAGCGTGTACGCGATTTAGAACTGTCTCATCACAGCCTTTCCGAGCAAGACTTCGATTCCGTGTTCAATGTAGGTTCATATGCAATTGGCAAAGAATCTATGCCGTTGGGTGAACTGTTTAAATCGCTCAATCGAACGTACTGTGGTTCTATCGGTGCAGAATACATGCACATCACTGATACAGAACAGAAGCGTTGGTTACAGCAAAAGATTGAATCGGTTCAAGCAAAGCCTGAAATTTCTCGCGATGAAAAATTAGGCATCCTTAAGGGCCTCACTGCGGCTGATGGCATGGAAAAGTACTTGGGTTCTAAATTCCCAGGTGCAAAGCGTTTCTCTCTAGAAGGTGGCGACGCACTTATTCCTATGCTTAAAGGTTTAATCACCAAGGCTGGCACTGCAGGGACCAAGGAAGTGGTTATCGGCATGGCCCACCGTGGTCGTTTGAACGTGTTAGTTAACGTATTGGGTAAAAACCCATCGGTACTATTTGACGAGTTCTCCGGCAAGCACGATGATTCGTTAGGCGCAGGTGACGTAAAATACCACGCGGGTTTCTCGTCTGACTTCGCAACCCCAGGCGGCAATGTTCACTTGGCTCTTGCGTTTAACCCGTCTCACCTTGAAATTGTTAACCCTGTAGTAATGGGGTCTGTACGTGCTCGTCTTGCTCGCCGCAATAACGACACTAACACGGTACTTCCGATTACTATTCACGGTGACTCAGCAATAGCAGGTCAGGGTGTAGTACAAGAAACCTTTAATATGTCTCAAACTCGCGGCTTCGCTGTGGGGGGGACTGTTCGTATTGTAGTAAACAACCAGGTTGGTTTTACCACGTCGAAGACAGAAGATACTCGCTCGACGCAATACTGTACTGACATTGCAAAAATGGTACAGGCACCAATTTTCCACGTGAACTCTGATGACCCTGAAGCGGTTGCCTTTGTTACACAACTTGCACTTGAATATCGTAACAAGTTCAAGAAAGACGTGGTAATTGACCTAGTATGTTATCGTCGTCATGGTCACAATGAGGCGGATGAGCCAAATGCCACACAGCCGTTGATGTACCAAAAAATTAAAAAACATCCGGTTCCACGTGCACTTTACGCTGACCAGCTTATTGCTGAAGGTGTGATTGAGCAGCGTGACGCAGATCGCTATTTAGAAGAATACCGTGCAGCACTCGATCACGGGGCGTGTGTGGTTGAAGAGTGGCGTCCAATGACCGAGCACAGTGTAGACTGGTCTCCATATCTAGGTCACGACTGGGATACGCCTTATGATGGCGCGCTTTCAGTTGAAAAGCTTAAAGCGTTAGGTGAGTCAATCACTACTATTCCAGAAGAGCACAAGCTTCAGTCGCGTGTTAACAAGCTGTACCAAGATCGTAAAGCGATGGTCGCGGGTGAAAAGCTACTCGATTGGGGTATGGCAGAAAATTTAGCTTATGCCACTATCGTAGATGCGGGCGAAGATATTCGCATTACCGGTCAGGATTCTGGTCGTGGAACTTTCTTCCACCGTCACGCGGTATTACACAATCAAAAAGACGCATCGACATATATGCCGCTACAGCATATTCGTGAAGGTCAGGGCGAAATCGAAATTTACGACTCGGTGCTTTCAGAAGAAGCGGTGATGGCATTTGAGTATGGTTATGCGACTGCAGAGCCTACCTGTTTAACCATTTGGGAAGCCCAGTTTGGTGACTTCGCTAATGGTGCACAGGTTGTTTTTGACCAATTCTTAAGCTCTGGTGAAGCAAAGTGGGGCCGTTTGTGTGGTTTAACAGTATTGCTTCCTCATGGTTATGAAGGTCAGGGCCCAGAGCATAGTTCTGCGCGTCTTGAGCGATTCTTGCAAATGTGTGCTGACCACAACTGGCAAGTGTGTGTACCTTCAACACCTGCACAGGTTTACAACATGCTTCGTCGCCAAGTGGTGCGCCCCATGCGTAAGCCACTTATCGTAATGTCGCCTAAGTCACTATTACGTCACCCTCTTGCGGTATCTTCACTTGAAGAACTAGCAGAAGGTAAATTCCACAACGTAATCGGTGAAATTGATGATATCGATCCGAAGAATGTGAAGCGTGTTGTTATGTGTTCAGGCAAGGTTTACTACGATTTGTTAGACCAACGCCGTAAAAATGAGCAAACAGACGTTGCAATCATCCGTTTAGAGCAACTTTATCCATTCCCACAAGAAGAATGCGCTAAAGTTGTGGCACAATACAGCCATGTAAAAGATTGGGTTTGGTGTCAAGAAGAGCCTCAAAACCAAGGCGCTTGGTACTGTAGCCAACACCATTTCTGGCAAGCAATTCCAGATGGCGCAAAATTAACATATGCAGGCCGTGATGCATCCTCGTCACCTGCAGTAGGTTATGTATCCGTTCACAACCAGCAACAGAAAGCCCTGGTTGAAAACGCACTCACAATTAAATAAGGAACAGTAATGACAATTGAGATAAAAGTTCCGGTTCTACCTGAGTCAGTTGCCGATGCCACCATTGCAACCTGGCACGTAAAGGCCGGTGACGCAGTTAAACGAGACCAGAACCTGGTTGATATTGAAACTGATAAAGTGGTTTTAGAAGTTGTGGCGCCAGCGGACGGTACAATTGGTGAGATCCTAAACGAAGAGGGTGCAACTGTTTTAGGCGAGCAAGTTATTGCTAAACTAGAAAAGGGCGGTGCGGCTGCACCGGCTGAAGCTAAAACAGAAAGCAAAGCGAAAGACGATTCTAAATCAGATGCGGCTCCAGCGGCTTCTGGAAAAACTTCTGATGTTAAAGTACCAGTACTTCCAGAATCTGTAGCTGACGCAACTATTGCTACATGGCACGTTGCTGTAGGTGAAGCAGTTTCTCGCGACCAAAACTTGGTTGATATCGAAACTGATAAAGTCGTACTTGAAGTTGTTGCTCCTGCAGATGGTTCTCTTGCTGAGATCATTGCAGAAGAAGGCGCGACTGTAACTGCTGAAGAAGTCATTGCAAAATTTGTAGAAGGTGCAGCAAGCGGTGCTTCTGCTCCAGCAGCGTCAAGCGAAAGCGATGACAGTGACGACAGTAGCGATGCGCTTAGCCCATCGGTACGTCGTTTACTCGCTGAAAAAGGCGTTGACGCAGCTAAAGTGAAAGGCACAGGTAAAAACGGCCGTATCACCAAAGAGGACGTTGAAAAATACCTTAAAGGTGGCGACAGCTCAGCGAAGGCAGCGCCTGCTTCGACTGAATCTGTATCAGCAGAATTGCCAACAGGCAACCGTACTGAGAAGCGCGTTCCTATGACGCGTCTTCGTAAGACCATTGCCAATCGTCTTCTAGAAGCGAAGAACTCTACGGCAATGTTAACGACGTTTAACGAAGTTAACATGAAGCCAATTATGGATCTTCGTAAACAGTATCAAGACAGCTTCGAGAAGCGCCACGGTATTCGCCTTGGTTTCATGTCTTTCTATGTGAAAGCGGTAACTGAAGCCCTTAAGCGTTTCCCTGAAGTTAATGCGTCAATCGACGGTGATGACATTGTTTATCACAATTACTTCGACGTATCGATTGCTGTTTCTACACCGCGTGGCCTTGTTACACCAGTACTTAAAGATACTGACACACTAGGCATGGCAGGTGTTGAAAAAGGAATTAAGGAACTAGCACTTAAAGGCCGTGACGGTAAGCTGTCATTGGCTGAACTACAAGGTGGTAACTTCACAATTACCAACGGTGGTGTGTTTGGTTCACTAATGTCTACACCAATCATTAACCCGCCACAAAGCGCAATTCTTGGTATGCACAAAATCCAAGATCGCCCAATGGCTGTTAATGGCAAAGTAGAAATTCTACCAATGATGTACCTAGCGCTTTCTTATGACCACCGTATTATCGATGGTAAAGAATCAGTAGGGTTCTTGGTAACCGTTAAAGAGATGCTTGAAGATCCAACACGTCTACTTCTAGACGTATAAGACTTTCGTCTCACGGAATTGTGGTTAGGCGCTTTGCTTGTGTTATCTTGCTTAGCGCCTAACGCAACGCTGATATTTGCCCTATAATATCAGTCAAACTAATCAAGTCGCATTTGCGGCTTTTGTCTTACTAAAAATCGGATAGAAACACCATGAATTTGCATGAATACCAAGGTAAGCAGCTATTCAAAGAATACGGTTTGCCTGTTTCTGAAGGATACGCAGCAGACACTGCTCAAGGTGCTGTAGAAGCCGCTGACCGAATCGGCGGAGAAGAGTGGGTAGTTAAGTGTCAGGTACACGCGGGCGGTCGCGGTAAAGCTGGCGGTGTAAAGCTAGTTAAAAACAAAGACGACATTCGCGCTTTCGCTGAAAACTGGCTTGGCAAAAATTTGGTGACTTTCCAGACTGACGAAAACGGTCAGCCTGTGAGCAAAATCCTTGTTGAATCTTGCACAGATATCGCTAACGAGCTTTACCTTGGTGCAGTAGTTGACCGTACAACCCGTCGCGTTGTATTTATGGCATCTACTGAAGGTGGCGTTGAGATTGAAACTGTTGCAGAAGAAACGCCAGAGAAAATTCTTAAAGCTGAAATCGACCCAATCGTTGGTCCTCAGCCTTACCAAGCGCGCGAAATGGCGTTTAAACTTGGTCTTTCTGGCGTTCAAATCAAGCAATTCACTCAAATTTTCCTTGGCCTAGCTAAGATGTTTGAAGAACTTGATGTTGCCCTAATCGAAATTAACCCGCTAGTTATCAAAACTGACGGTAACCTACACTGCCTAGATGCAAAAGTAGGTATCGATGGAAACGCACTTTATCGACAGCCTAAGCTGAAAGATATGCAAGATCCTTCACAAGAAGATGCGCGTGAAGCTCACGCAGCTCAGTGGGAACTGAACTACGTAGCACTAGACGGTAACGTAGGTTGTATGGTTAACGGTGCAGGCCTTGCAATGGGTACCATGGACATCGTAAACCTACACGGTGGCAAGCCAGCTAACTTCCTAGACGTTGGTGGCGGCGCAACGAAAGAGCGTGTTGCTGAAGCTTTCAAAATCATCCTTTCTGATGACAATGTTAAAGCGGTATTGGTTAACATCTTCGGTGGTATCGTTCGCTGTGACATGATCGCTGAAGGTATTATCGGTGCAGTTAAAGAAGTTGGCGTTAAAGTGCCGGTCGTTGTGCGCCTTGAAGGTACCAATGCAGAACTAGGCCGTGAGGTTCTAGCGAACTCAGGTCTTGATATCATCGCTGCTGAATCGCTAACTGATGCAGCACAGAAAGTTGTTGCTGCAGCGGAGGGCAAATAATGTCTGTATTAATTAATAAAGATACTAAAGTAATTTGTCAGGGTTTCACTGGCGGTCAGGGTACATTCCACTCTGAGCAAGCAATTGCTTACGGTACGCAAATGGTTGGTGGTGTAACACCAGGCAAGGGCGGCACTGAACACCTAGGTCTTCCAGTATTTAATACTGTACGTGAAGCGGTAGAAGCAACTGGCGCAACTGCAACAGTAATCTACGTACCAGCTCCTTTCTGTAAAGATTCAATCGTTGAAGCTGCAGATGCGGGTATCGAGCTAATCGTATGTATCACTGAAGGTATCCCAACGCTAGACATGCTTTACGTTAAAGAATACGTTGAAGCAAAAGGCGTTCGCATGATTGGTCCAAACTGCCCAGGTGTTATCACTCCTGGCGAGTGTAAGATTGGTATCATGCCTGGTCACATTCACAAGCCTGGTAAAGTAGGTATTGTTTCTCGCTCTGGTACACTTACGTACGAAGCAGTTAAACAAACTACTGACGAAGGTTTCGGCCAGTCTACTTGTGTTGGTATCGGTGGTGACCCAATTCCTGGTTCAAACTTCATCGACATCCTTCAGATGTTCCAAGACGATCCACAAACTGAAGCTATCGTAATGATCGGTGAGATCGGCGGTACTGCAGAAGAAGAAGCGGCTGCGTTCATTAAAGAGAATGTAACTAAGCCAGTTGTTTCTTACATTGCTGGTGTTACTGCTCCTCCGGGTAAGCGTATGGGTCACGCTGGTGCAATCATCGCAGGCGGTAAAGGTACTGCTGATGAGAAATTCAAAGCACTAGAAGACGCAGGCGTTAAGACTGTACGTTCACTTGCTGATATCGGTAAAGCGCTTCGCGAGACTACAGGTTGGTAAGGTAACGCTTAACAATTTTGTGATAAAAGCCCGCATTAAGCGGGCTTTTTTGTGCGCGAGTATTAACAACTTCCTAGAAAAAATGTAAAAAAAATTACAACTTATTGCTTTAAAAGCCCCGTTTAATCTATTTTGTGTTGTTAAATTACATAATATTCTGAACATTCTTTGTTAATAGTGTGTTGCATATATTTTATTGAATACGTATGCAGGCAATTGTGCAAACCTTGGCTCCTCTATAGCATTGTCCCCGTGAGATGTATTGTCATTTAATTGTCATAAGAACAACAAAAAGACAACAACTATAACTGTATGGGACACCCGTTTTATGAAACAATTTAAACCCAACCTTATTAAAGCTGCGCTTTTTACAGGCGGTATGGCTTTTGGTAGTTCGCCAGCGTTCGCGCAAGATGCAAATACTGATGCTGTTGATGAAGCAAATCTTGAAGTAATTCAAGTTAGCGGTATTCGCGGCAGCTTACAGCGTGCTCAAGCAATCAAAATGGATAACACCTCAATTGTTGAAGCGTTATCAGCAGAAGATATTGGTAAGCTACCAGATACCAGTATTGCAGAATCAATCGCACGTCTTCCTGGTGTAACTGGTGAACGTCGTAACGGTCGTACAAGTGGAATCTCTGTTCGTGGTTTTAACGAGAACTACGTTGGTACGTCACTGAACGGTCGTGAACTTCTAGGTATGGGTGATAACCGTGGGGTTGAGTTTGACCTTTATCCAACGGAAATCATTTCAAACATTCTGGTATACAAAACACCAGAAGCGGGCATGACTACCCAAAATATCGGTGGTTCAATTGATCTTCAAACGGTTAAGCCTCTAACGGCAGAAAGTACGTTTACCGTAAACGGCACGTTCGAGAAAAATGCTGAGGACTCTCCAAACCCAGATTTTGATAACGATGGTCACCGAATTTCTGTAAACTTCGTCGACCAGTTTGCCAACGATACAATTGGTTTAGCGTTGACAGTTGCAAGCATGGAATCTCCTCGTCAAGAGCAGCACCTGAGAATTTGGGGTTATCCTGAAGTTGGTCTAGACAATCCTCGTCGTGACCTTGATCCCGTAGACGTTCCGGAAGGAACAGTGGTGCTTGGCGGCCATGATTCATTTCAGCGTTCCGCAATGCTAGAACGAGACTCGTTTGCCGCTGTTGTAGAGTGGGCGCCGACTGATAAATTAAATGTTCAGCTTGATGCGCTTTACATTGATTTTGTTGAAAACGATGTGCGTCGTGGTCTTGAAGAAGGTGGTGCTGAGTGGAGCTCCAATACCTACACAGTTACTGGCGTAGAGAATGGCTTGGTAACTAGCGGTGAATTCGACGGTTTCTATAGTGTTGTACGTAACGATGCTCGTCGCCAAGAAGCGGACCTTACTACTATTGGTATTAACGCTGAGTATCAAATTAATGATTCTTGGACGCTAGAAGTCGATTATTCAACAGGCAAAGTTGAAAAAGAAATTATTGAGGTTGAGAGTTATTCTGGTGTTGGTCGTGCAGGGATTGACGGACGTCCCCTTACTGCACGCAGTTGGGAAATGACGTCGACAGGCGTACTGTTTTCTGACCACCCAACCATTGCGCCAGTAGACCTTACAGATCCATCACTCATCAGTTTAGCTGGACCGCAAGCTTGGGGAGCACCACCTTTACTAGAGTCTAATGGACAAGACGGCTTCGTAAACCAACCGCTTTTTGAAGAAGAGCTTGATACCCTTCGTTTCGACGTTAAAGGTTATGTTGAGTGGGGCGTTGTAACGGGCCTTTCTGCAGGTGTTGTTTACTCTGACCGCTCAAAATCTAAAGATAACAATGGTGCATATCTTACAGCGCCTTCCTATCCAGATGATGCAGCAATTCCTGATGTACTTGGTGTAACTAACCTTAATTTTATCGGCATTAATGGTGTACTTGCATATGACTCACTGGCGTTATATGAAAGTGGTTACTATATTGAAAACGATGCGAGCCGTGTTCAAAATGACCGTCTAGGTGATACTTACACAGTTGATGAAGAACTACTCACTTTATACACCAAACTAGACCTAGAGATGGAATTTGGTGATATTTGGATACGCGGTAACGTAGGCCTGCAAGTAGTAAGTGCGGATCAAGAATCTACAGGCTTTTCTACTACATCAGATACAGTAGGGTACACTATTGCAAACCCTATATCGGGTGGCACAGACTATACAGATGTGCTTCCAACACTTAATTTATCTGCAGAAGTTGCTGAAGGTCAATTCGTACGCTTGGGCTTAAGCAAAGTAATTTCTCGCCCTCGTATGGATGATATGCGTCCAAATACACAAGTTACATTTGCTTTCAATGACGGACAAATTACTAGCGATAGCCTTGAAAATGGCCCATGGAGTGGTAGTGCGGGCAACCCTGAGCTGCGACCTCTTGAGGCAAATCAATTCGACTTGGCGTACGAAAACTACTTTGCCGATACGGGTTATGTGGCTGTGTCTTTCTTCTATAAGGATATAAAAAACTGGCATCGCGACACTTCAATTGTAGAAGACTTTAGTGAATTTTATATTCCAGATTTGCACAAAGGCTCTGAAGGTCAAACTCCAGTGTTATTTGAGGGGCAGGTCAATCGAGTATTAGATGGTTTCGAGGGGTTTGTGCGTGGTTACGAACTTCAAGGTTCACTACCCTTTGACATGATCCACAATTCACTTGAAGGTTTTGGCTTGTTCGCGAGTGCAACCTTCATGGACGGTGAAGTTGACCCGGCTCCTGGCCAAACTGAAACTCGTATTCCTGGCTTGTCTGAAGAGTCGTACAGTATGACTTTCTTTTATGAAAATGCTGGCTTTGAGTTCCGTTTGGCTGCAACAAAACGTGACCAGTTCTTGACTGAGGAAAGAGGTACAAGTCTTGCGCTTGTTGATGCAACAAAGCAAGGCGGTACGCTCGTAGATGCTCAAATTGGTTATGACTTTAGCGAATCTGGTATCGAATATTTAGAAGGTCTGCGCGTTACATTACAAGCGCAGAACCTGACAGATGAAGATGATGTTCAAGCTTCAGCTACTGACGATCGTCAAATTACCCAGTTCCAAACATACGGAACTAACTACCTATTAGGGTTTAACTACAAGTTCTAATTGTTACATGTGTGTAAAGCCACCAGCTGCTTTATTTTTTAGCTTGTGCTAAAAAAGAGAGCAAATGGTGGCTTTTCTTTTTGTATGAAAGGAACTTTTCGATAATTTTGTTAAGCATTGCGAGACGTTTATGCAAGACCCTCATAATAATCCAGTAAAGCGTGTTGTGATTGCCGGTGGTGGAACGGCAGGCTGGTTAGCGGCATCATTAATGAAAAAAATATTAGGTAAAGCCGTTGATATCACGTTGGTTGAATCTGAAGCGATTGGTACAGTAGGTGTCGGCGAAGCTACCATTCCCCCAATACGCCTAGTCAACCAAGTGTTGGGCATCGACGATGCCCAGTTTATTCATGACACCAAAGCGACAATAAAGCTTGCTATACGGTTTGAAAATTGGAAAAAGAAGGGCGAAAGCTACTACCACACCTTTGGTGCTCCGGGCAAAGGCATGGCGTTTTGTCATTTTCATCATTACTGGATAAAAGCGCGGCAGCAAGGACTGAAAAACGATATATGGGACTTCGATCTCAATTATCACGCAGCCGAAGCGGGAAAATTTGCACAGATAAACGCCAAGGACCCAGTAGTCGAGCTACCTTTCGCTTATCATTTTGACGCCAGTTTATATGCCGAGTATCTACGAAAACTCAGTGAAGTTATGGGAGTTGTGCGTTTAGAAGGTAAAATTTCACGTGTTCAACGCTGTATCGACAGTGGCTTTATTCAAGCACTACATTTAGAAAGTGGAGAAGCAGTAGAAGGAGACTTATTTGTTGATTGTACGGGTTTCAAAGGCTTACTGATAGAAGGCGCGCTGGGTGCTGGTTACGATGATTGGTCACACTTGCTCCCTTGTGATAGTGCTCTTGCTGTACCGTCTGAACGATACGATAAAACGGCGCCATATACGCGCTCCATAGCCCACGACGCGGGTTGGCAGTGGCGAATTCCATTGCAGCATAGGAATGGAAATGGCCACGTATATAGCTCGCGCTATATTAGTGATGACAAAGCCTGCGATACTTTAATGTCTAATCTAGACACTAAGCCGCTAGGCGACCCCAAACTCATTAAGTTCACAACCGGAAGAAGACGCAAGCAGTGGTATAAAAACGTTGTGGCAGTGGGCCTATCAAGCGGGTTTTTAGAGCCCCTTGAATCTACCAGTATTCACCTAATTCAATCTGCAGTAGTTCGCTTAATTCAGCTATTTCCGCACAACGGATTTGCGCCAAGTTTGGAAGCCGAATATAACAAGCAGTCTGAATTAGAATTTGAACAAATTCGAGACTTCCTTGTTCTGCACTACACCGTTAATGAGAGAACTGATAGCGCGTTTTTCAATGATATGCGACATATCACTTTGCCTGACTCCCTTGCGCACAAAATAGCGTTATTCAAAGAAAGCGGAAATTTACTTCGCGAACAAAACGATTTATTCCTAGAGAGTTCGTGGCTTCAGGTATTGTACGGGCAGGGTATTACCCCAAAAGATTATCACGGACTAGTAAACAGTATTCCTGAGTCACGGTTAAATCAAATGTTGACAAGCTTATTGGAAATTAAAAAAGAGCCGATCGCTAAATTACCAAGTCATGATGAATATATTAACGGCATGGTGGCAAAGCATCAGCGTACGCTGAAGTAAACATTGAGGTGAGGGGCTCAGAACGTTTTCATTGCTTAGTTTTAAGTGTATAGATTTTGAAAAGCAGCTTAATGGCTGCTTTTTTTGTTTCCTTACATTGTTTACTCCTTATTAGACAAATGTTTTATAGATTAATTAACAATATGTTGCGTACATGTAAATGAATACGTATGCATAGCATTGCTCCCTTTTTATACAAAACAGTAGTATTTGGTATTCCATAAGAGGCATTTTTGGGTGTGGTAGTCCTAAGAGTGTCGATAATAAACAAGGGATGGGACACCGATGAAAACATTCAAACCCAGCACGATCATGGCGGCCTTGATTAGCAGTGGGGTGGCATTTAGCGCACTTCCACTCTATGCCCAAGAGTCTCCAGACACCTCAATAGATGAAGTAGAACAGCCACAAGACGATACCTTAGAGCGTATAGAAGTGCGTGGTTTCAGTACAAGCTTAATCCAATCACTCAACCAGAAACGCTTTTCTGATACGGTTTCCGAACAAATATCTGCAGACGATTTGGGCGGGCTTCCCGATGTATCTATGGCAGATGCACTGACACGCTTGCCGGGTATTTCTGCGGTAAGAACCGGGGGACAAGCCGCGCAGATAAACATTCGTGGTCTATCCGGTGATTTTGTGTTTTCTACATTAAACGGTAGAGAGCAGGTATCGACCAGCGGAAGTCGCGCCATCGAGTTTGACCAATACCCGTCTGAACTTATTAGTGAAGCGGCAGTGTACAAGTCGCCTAAGGCATCGTTAATTGAAGGCGGCATAGCGGGTACGGTAGAACTTAAAACTGCATCGCCCCTCGCTATTGAAGAGCAGCATAAATTCAGCGCCAACATGCGTGGCATGTACAACGATAGAGCGTCAGAGGTGAGTGATGCTACAGAATATGGACATAGACTGAGTTTTTCCTATCAGGGTAAGTTTTTAGACGATACGCTAGGTGTATCACTAGGTTATGCCCGTCTATTCCAACCGAGCGTTTCTACTCAGTTCATTGGTTTAGCTTATAATGGTCAAGTTGATGTAGACGGACTTGAAGGTGATACAGATGGGCCAGCAGATTGCCCCAATTGTGAACTCATTTCAGAAGGCTTTGAAATGCAGCACAAGGGCGGGGAAGAGACTCGTGATGGATACGTCGCTGCGTTTGAATGGGTACCTATCGATACCTTTACGTTAAAAGCTGATGCTTTTATCTCGAAATTTGACTCCGAAGCCTTTGCGCGCGGCTTTCGCGTTAAGTTAGGTGGAATAAACGCTGGTATAACTAACCCTGTAGTTGTAAATAACAGCGTAATTGGCGGCACATTTTCTCGTACAGACAGCAGCTTTACCCGTGTTGAGTTGGTAAACGACGATAACCAAGATTTCGACAGTGTTACTAACTTAGGCGTAAACGCAAGTTGGGAGATATCGCCAGATTTAGCGGTACAGTTTGACGTATCCCGTTCAAGTGCTGAAAGTGATTTTAGAAACGGCTTGCTGTGGTCACTTGTTGGCGAAGACGCAACAGCGGCAACCCCGGTGTTTGATGAAAATATTCAAATATCCTATTTGCTTAACGGTTTGAACCTGCCCGATATTGGATTTAACCAGACAGGCGCCTTTACTGATTTAGATCGCGTCATGGTAAGTAAATACGGTATTTATCCGTATGAAAACAAAGATGAGTTAGACGCGTATCGCGTAGACTTCCAATATTATCTCGATGTGCCTATCATTTCTGGCTTTGAATTCGGCTATCGTTATTCAGACCGGGAGTACAACAACGATCGCTCTGTCTTTGAATACGGAAACGACAGTGCCTTTTCAGTGAGCGAGCCGCCGCTTCGGCTAACGTCTGACATGGTCGAGCAAGTTGACTGGAGTGGTGACTTTGGCTACTTCCCAAGTTATCTTTCTGTTGACCTAAACAGTGCACTCAGTGCATGGTTCCCGGGCGGTAGGCCTCAGCCTGTTCAAACATGGGGGCCAGGCGCAGCTGGTGTTATTAATGGGCCTGGAACAGGACCCGCTACAGCGTGGACGCTGCAAGAAAGTGGAGATGTATTTGAAACGGTAAACTCGGCCTATTTAATGGCTAAGATCAATTCCGAAATAGGCAGTATTCCTGTTACGGGAAATGTGGGTTTTCGTTACGTTAAAAGTAAACAGAGCTCAACTACGCTGCAGCGTGCTACACAGCTAATTCAAGACCTAGAAACAGGCACATCAGTCGAAGTTAGCGATCCTATCGCAGGTGCGCAAAACATTACAGACGATGTTGGGCTAATCAACAACTTCTATCGACCAGCTTTGATAAGTCATGAGTATTCAGACGTACTGCCCTCTATCAATTTGAACTTTAAACTTACTGATGACACACAGCTTCGTGTAGCGGCAGCAAAGGTGATGGGGAGAGCGCCAATAAACCGCTTTGCCGCGAATGCATCTACTACCATTGAAACGGTTACCGCTTTCCAAGACAGGGATTCAGGAGAAATTACGCTCTCTGACCCAACAGCACGAGTAAGCGGTAATGCCCGTAACAGCCCTTACTTAGAGCCGTTTTATGCAACGCAGTACGACGTGTCATGGGAATACTATTTCTCGGATACGGAAGGTGCGCTGATTGTTGCTGGATTTTACAAAGACATTGAGTCGTTTGTAGAAGACATTGAAATTGAGCCCTATGATTTTAAAGCTAATGGCATTGTTATTCCTGACAATGTAAGCGTGCCGGTTTACTTAACGCCAGAATTTACAGGGCAAGAAGCTGAACTCGCGCGTGATGCAAATGGCGATCCCATCTTTATTACCGTTCCTACTGAAAATGGGAGTTACAGTACAGCGGTAAATAACGCTGAAGGCGGCTATATTCGCGGTCTGGAAATCGCCTACACGCAAATTTACAGCATGCTGCCTGGCATGTGGTCAGGTTTAGGTGTTAGCGCTAGTTACTCTTACACCGAAAGTGAAATTCAGCGCACGCTAGGGGACAACGTCTACGCCGCTAATTTACCCGGGCTTTCTGAAAATGTTGCCACGTTAACCGTGTTTTGGGAATACGAAGGCTTTGAAACTCGTCTGTCTAGCCGATATCGCGACGCGTTTGTTTCGCAGCAGGTCGCAGTTAACGACCAGGTGGTAAATTTTGATGAAGAACTGGTAATTGATTATCAAGCCTCATACGAGGTCAACGATAATTGGAGCGTACTGTTTCAGGTGAATAACCTCACCGACGAGCCAACGAAGAGCTATTTCTCGTCAGAAGAGCAAACCGGCACTATTCAATACTTTGGCACGCAATATTACCTAGGGATGACATACCAACTATGAAAAACACCATCTTAGGTAATTTATTTAGCGCCGCGAACGAATATTCGGTTGCCAAAAATAGCGAAAATTTTCAGGAGAATTCTATGTTTACTAAAAAAAGAGTAGTGCGTGCTGCGTTGCTCCTGGTAGGCGTATACACACTTGTAGGTTGTGGAGGCTCGGGTGTTGAGTCAGGCACTAATGACCTCTTGACCTGTGAGGTCCCGAATGTACCTAATGCAGCAGGTACGGCCTGTGTACCACCACCACCCATCCAATGTGAAGCGCCGCTTGTTCCTAATGAAGCCAATGATGCTTGCGTAGCTGGTGCTGACCCAAGTTTACCTGCCCCCGTTTTTACCCCGTCGCCTAACCAAGCTGTGCTTTACTATAATCGCGCGGCAGTGGATGCGGATAATTCTAGTAATGATATCAGTTATGAAGGGTGGAGACTGCATACGTGGAACAATGATGAATGTGATGCCTATGCCGACGCAGACACGGATTGGGCCAATGGACGCATTCATAGCGGCATCGATCCAAACTATGGAGCATATTGGATTTTAGATCTTAAAGAAGGGTACGGTAGCTGCCACAATTTCATTATTCACAAAGGTACTGATGACGCTGGTAAAGAAATGGGAGGCGGTGACTTCCAAGGTTCGCTAGTGCAAAATGACGACACATTTGTACGGATGAATTTTACCCTTTCTGGCGAGCCAACTATATTTGAGTTTCCTATTATGTCGCTTGGCCCTCAACCTGTTGATATAGAGGGCTTTGGTGCGCATTGGCTAGATAAAAACACTATTATATGGGACGTACCTGACACCGTTTCTGAAGTAAAGCTTCACTATTCAGCGCAGGCCGACTTAGAGAGCACGCTGGAAGAGGGGATCAACGGCACTCAGGTATCGTTAATGAGTACAACACTTACCGAGGAGCAAACTACCCGAGCGCCTCACCTGTCTGGCAAGCAAGCATGGGAAGGCGGCTGGACTGTTGAAGATGCCAAAACGGTATTGACGACACAAGCAGTAGTAGGGGGTTATGATGCTGATGGTGCGCTTGTAGCAGCAACAGGCATCCAATTAGCTAATGCTATTGATGCCCTGTACACCTTAGGGGAAGACGATGCCGACGAAGCACACCTTGGCGGCATTTACACAGACGCGGGTATTACCGCTGCGCTTTGGGCGCCTACTGCTTCGAATGTCGACCTTTTACTTTATAACGACAACAAGACATTAAATCAGCGTATTGAAATGGTTCGTGACGATACCTCAGGGGTTTGGCGCTACGAAGGTGATATGTCGCTTGACCGTCAGCTTTATCGTTATGAAGTTACTGTTTATCATCCTATTACGGGCAAAATAGAGACACTGCTTGTAACAGACCCATATTCTGCATCATTAACCACAAACGGCCGTTTCTCTCGCTTTGTAAATCTAGCCGACGATGATTTAAAACCTGAAGGGTGGGATACTCACACCATTCCGACGGTAGAAAATTATGAAGATGCGGTTATTTATGAAGGCCACATACGTGACTTCAGTGTACGTGATATGTCTACGTCTGAAGAAAATAGAGGCAAATACCTTGCCTTTACTGAAGAGAACACGGCACCGGTTGCACACCTTAAAAAGCTTGTAGAAGCAGGGCTTACCTATTTCCATATACTTCCAGCAAATGACATTGCAACCATCGATGAGGATCCGACAAAAACGGTAGATTTATACGATACGGTAGGCAAACTGTGTCGCTTAAATAGCAATGCTGCTGTATGTGAAGAAGAAAGCGCTGATGCACTGCTAATTGACGTTTACAACGGTTACGATCCTTTATCTCAAGCGGGTAAAGCACAGCAGTTGACTAATGATTTACGCAGTCTAGATACATTTAACTGGGGCTATGATCCTCATCACTTTAACGCGCCGGAAGGTAGCTATGCGTCGAGTGCAGAGGGTGTAGAACGCATTGTGGAAATGCGCGCCATGATCCAAGCACTTCACGAGATGGGGCTTCGAGTTGCATTAGACGTTGTTTACAACCATACCAATGCATCGGGTGTTTTCAACAAGTCTGTTCTAGACAAAGCAGTACCGGGTTATTACCATCGTTACGAGGTGGATACTGGGGATATAGTGCGCGAAACCTGCTGCGATGACACTGAACCTCGCAATGTCATGATGGAAAAGTTCATGAAAGATTCGTTGCTTATGTGGACTGAACACTATAAGTATGATGCTTTCCGTTTCGATATCATGAGCCAAGCCACAAAAGATTCTATGGTACGCTTGCGTGACGCAGTCCAAGCTATTGATGCTGACAACTATTTTTACGGTGAAGGTTGGACGAGAATAGACCGCGGTTACGAGCAAGCGAACCAGCTCAATATGGCTGGCACTGAGATTGGTACTTTTAACGACCGTATTCGTGAGGCTATTCGTCAGGGGGCTATTTTCAGACCGGAAGATGATGGGCTATTGAGCGCGCAAGACCGTGTAAAAATGGGCATGATAGGCACATTGAAAGACTATGTTTTAGAAACGTCTTCAGGAAGTGCAGGCGCAACCAGTAACCTAGGGGGCTACGCTGAAGATCCTGCCGATATTATTAACTATGTGTCAAAGCACGATAATGAAACACTCTGGGACCAATTAAACTATACGCTTCCACAAGATATTACTCTAGAACAGCGGGTACGTGCCCAAAATGTGGCCATGGGTATCAACCTTGTGTCTCAGGGCATTCCATTTTTACAGATGGGCGGCGACATGCTTCGCTCTAAATCAATGGACAGAGACACCTATGACTCTGGGGATTGGTTCAATTATGTTGATTTCACTTATGAAACTAATAACTGGAACGTAGGGTTACCACTTGCGTCAGTAAATGAAGCAAAATGGGAAGAGATGGGCAACTTTATCTACAGCCCTGATCGCGCAGTATCAACGTCAGATATTATGTTTGCCTCTGATGTGTTTGCAGAGTTGCTAAACATTCGTATGACAAGCCCATTGTTTCGATTGACCACCGCTGAAGACATTATCGATCGTATTGGTTTCCATAATATCGGTGAGCGCCAGCAGCGTGGCCTTATTGCGATGAGTATTGATGACGGCGTATCGGAAAATAGCGATACGTCTCGACAAGACTTAGACATCATGAATGATGCGATTATGGTGCTAGTGAATACGGGATATGAAGAGAAGTCTATCACGGTAAACACAGCAACAGGCTTTTCGCTTCACGCCACACAAATGAATTCTGTCGATGCTGCGGTACGCGGCGCCACATTTGTAGAAGGTGAAGATGGTAATGGAACCTTTACCGTTCCTGCGCTCACCATTGCTGTGTTCGTAAAACCACAGTCTGGAGCCCAAGGTTATGGTCTTTCAGCGTTTGCTACGTCGGGTGCGCCTGATGTTGTGCCTTACGGTGATACCGTTGCTTACCTCCGTGGAGACATGAACGGCTGGTCAACGGATGATGCATTTACCTATCAAGGTGACGGTATTTATACCACTACTGCTGTGCTTGAAGGTGGTGTTACATATGGATTCAAATTCGCATCTGAAGATTGGAGCACGGTGAACTTTGGCGCAGTAGATGGTGAAGAAAATACAGTAATAGCGGGTGAAGATAAGGTTCTGGCACGTACTAATACTAACTTGTCCTTTACTCCTTCCATTAGCGCTACATATCTGTTTACCGTCGACGCCACTGACAGTGAAGCACCAATCTTAATGGTCGAAAACGAAGAGCCCTATGTTGGTACACCGGTGTATCTTCGTGGTGCAATGAACGGTTGGGGGACAGATGAGGAGTTGGTGTACCAAGGCGGGCGCATTTACACCTTCGCTCGTGATATTGAGCCAGGTACTTACGAATTTAAAGTGGCTTCAGAAGACTGGAATACCGTGAATTTTGGTGCATTCTCAGCTGATGACGCGGATCGAAACCTGGCTCCAAGTCAAACTCTAGGTCTCGCTGCAACTAACGATAACCTTATCTTGAACATTGAAACAGCAGATCGCTATGTGTTCGTATTCAACGTAACTGATATAGATGCACCAACCATTGGTGTATTTAAAGAAGCGTTTTGGGGCGACACTCAAGTCTATATCCGTGGTGGCATGAATGGCTGGGGAGCGGTCGACCTTTTTGAATATCAAGGAGATAGTGTTTATAGCGTTGATATTGAGTTAAGCGCTGGTAGTGTTGAATTCAAAGTCGCTTCTGAAGACTGGTCGTCGGTAAACCTCGGTAACCCAAACGACGCAGCAAGCAACGTAGTAACGCCTAGCGAGCCGAAAATACTTGGCGCGAGTAACAATAATTTGATGATTGATGTTGCGGAGTCTGGACTATATGAGTTCAAGGTGTCAGGGCCTGATGGTAACGCGCCTGCGTTAACGGTTACGAAAAAGTAAGTGCGATTGGCCCTAGTCAGGTCAATTTCAAAAACAAAAAATTTCAAAAACCGCGCTTTAGTACGCGGTTTTTTTGTATTTGGCACATCTCTTGATTCCGATGTAGTATGACCCTACTTGAAGAGGTCATACCAGAGCGGTAAATTGATTCAAAAGGAGATGAAAATGAAAAGTGCACTTGTTGTTGAAGGTGGCGCGATGCGCGGAGTTTTTGCAGCAGGCGTGCTAGATAAGTTCATGGAGCACGACTACCATTCGTTTGATTTTGCGATTGGTGTTTCAGCCGGGGCAACAAATCTTTCAACCTATGTGTCGAAAATGCACGGGTTAAGTAAAACCATCATCACGCAATATGCTACCAAGAGGGAATTTTTTAGCCCACTTCGCTTTATAAAAGGGGGGCACATGACTGATGTCCACTGGCTGTGGCATCACTCTAAACAGTCCATGAATATTCCTGCGCCAGGCGAGAAAAGTAGCATGCCACTTTATGTGGGTATTACTAATGCAGAGTCGGGTGAGTGTGAATATATACAAGCCACTAAAGATAATGTAGATGATTTAATGGTCGCGTCTTGTGCGTTGCCAACTGCATACCGCGACGAAATTTCAATCAACGGCACGCGATACTTGGATGGGGGCGTGGCTGATGCAATACCTGCTATTCAAGCATATAAAATGGGGGCGAAGGATATTACGGTCATCCTTTCTCAACCGTTAGGGTTTACAAAACCAGAAGTAAAGTCTGTATGGCTGATGCAGAAGATGTATGGTAGTCAGCCTGCGCTTTTGGAGAAAATGTTGCAGCGAGCTGCAATCTACAACGATACGCTAGATTTTCTTAACAACCCTCCTAGTGATTGTTCCATTCACGTAATTGCCCCTGATAAAGCTTTTTGTGTTAAGCGTCTAACTATGGACAAGAAGAAGTTGTTGCGGGGCTACGGGCAGGGAAGACGCATGGCAAGACGTTATCTAAAAGGTTGTTCCGAAAACGCAATGGAAAAACAACGTAAAACCGCTTAATTGTTAGACTGATCTTCCCCTCTCTGCATAAAGCCTGTATGCAAATCGCAACAAAAGCAGTATGAAGCTTGGTTTATTGCCAAGCTTTTCTTTTGCTTATAAGAAAAGATTATAATTCAATGGGTTACAGTGTCACAAATTCGCAACAGTTTAGCCTTGTCTTATTGATTTCACTCCTGGTGACGGTGTCATAAATGGTCATTTGCTCTTAATTTATCGCTGTGATTTTTACCCTTTTTTGAAAAAATTGCCATGTTTTCTTCTTGGTTAACAACTTGAAAGAAATAACATTTTTCTAGTTTACGAAAAAATGTATGTAAACTTTGCAGGAAATGTGCAATATTTTCATTCGATTGGTCTGCATCTTGCTGAACATCTTGTTGAAAGAATCGCATTTAATAATGTTTTTTTAGCGCAACGAAAGTTGATGAAGGTTCATTTTTTCAATTTTAGCTCCTGTTTAAAGTAGGGCGTGAGAAAATGACCAAACTGTCACACGTTGTTAAAAAATAAAAATTATAATTTACTATGTTTTAAGTCAGCAAATTAAGACCAAAGCCAACTCGCAGTGTTACAGTGTGAATTAGGTGCTTGTGACTTTTAGACAAATATAATCATACTAATTGTTAGTTTACGCTAACCTGTCTAGCACCGTGGTAATATCAAACAAAAACTAAAATAAACATAAATTTAAACGTGCAAATTGCGAATCAGAAAGTTTCAATTGGGTTAGTAAACCCAAAAAATCCGGTGAATGTTGCTTCTATACTGCGAGCTGCAGGTTGCTATGGTGTGGCCAGTGTTTTTTATACTGGTCAGAGATATCGATTTGCTAAAGATTTTAATGCAGATACTAAGGCATTCCATAAAGTCATACCGACCATTGGCGTCGACGATTTAAAAGAGGCTGTGCCTGAAGGTGCGTCTGTTGTTGCGGTTGAATTGGTAGAAGGTGCTACGCCTCTTCCTATATTCGAGCACCCAAATAATGCGTTTTACTTGTTAGGTCCTGAAGATGGCAGTATTGGTGACGAGATTTTGTCCTGGTGTGACCATGTTGTCTATGTACCTACTTATTCATGCATGAACTTAGCGGCTACAGCGAATGTGCTGCTGTATGACCGCCTATCAAAGTCTGATTATGTAAGTGGCGATGCACTTATCAGACAAAGTAGAGATACGAATAATAAAACTAAGATTAAATAGTAATTAACTAAGGCTGTCGTTGCGAACAGGAAGTTACCCACAAGCCTAATAATAAAGTAAATTAGGGGAGCTTTGCGTTGAAGATGAGAACAATGAGCGCAGTTCGAGCGCTTAATGGCGCAGTGTCTAACAAACTGGGTCGACTACCACAAACATTTTCTAGGGTCTTGCCTCGTCGTTTTTCACTTGAAGAGAGTATTTCTAATTTCTTCTTTAGCCGTTACGAACTTGTGATTGCTAACGAAGAAAGCGAAAAGCAGGTGAGTTATAAAACACGGCATAAAGTGTATTGTGAGGAAATGAACTTTGAACAGAAAAATGCTACGTCATTAGAAAAAGATAAGTTCGATGATCGCGCGATAAATTGCTACATCAAGCATTTGCCAACAGGAGAGTGTGCAGGCACGATCAGGTTGGTCATGCCAACTGAAGCCGGTCTGGCATTACCACTAGAAGAAAAATGTGCCGAGGTTATTGGGGATGGTACGTTGCTACCTTCAAATTTGTCGCCACAAAGTGTTTGTGAAATTTCTCGTCTTGCAATACCAAGAGAATTTAGATTGCGACAGTTACGTTCTAAAATTCTACCCGCTGAAAAAATAGAAAAAGTTAAACAGAAGAAAAATGTCCCATTTAACGTAGAGCATTTTCCATATCTTTCAATTGCGCTTTATTTGATGGCAACAAGTGTATGTCTGCATTTAAACGTAAAGCACGCATACGTTCTCATGGAACCGAAATTAGCAAGACGAATGAAGGCATTCGGTATCCATTTCAGCCCGGTTGGTGAAGCTATTGAATTTAATGGTAAACGAGTGCCTTATAGACTCTCATCCCATACTTTGTTTGAAGATTTGGCTCAACCTTTGAAAGGTTTCCATAGAAAAATTCATACAGAACTTTATAGCGCACTACAGGCTATGGGCGATGTGGCAGTTCCCTCTATTCAACATACACAGAAACCACTTCGTATAGCTCATGCGGCGTAAGGCCTTGCAACAATAAATACAAAGCCGCCTAATGAGGCGGTTTTTTTTAACGTTTGAATACGTATGCATGTTTTTTAACATCCAGTTAACGCGTATCCTATTGGCATAGTTTACGTTTATCACAATGATTATCATGTCAAATTTCCTATTCCGTTACTCTCTTAAACCTTTGTCTGTTGCTATGCTTTCAATGGGGGTAATAGCGTGTTCAGAACCATCACCTTCTGTGAACAATCAAAATTCAGTGAGCAAAGAGGCGAGTCATTCAGTGCTTGGTCAGAGCGGCGGTACGTCAAACTTAAGTAATACGACTGATAGGGAAGGAAAGCCTGTGGTCTATCAGGTCTTCACCCGACTTTTTGGAAATACAAATTCGAACAATAAGCCTTGGGGCACCATTTCACAGAATGGCGTAGGTAAATTTAGCGACTTTACCCCAGAGGCACTTACAGCAATAAAGTCTTTGGGAACTAGCCACGTTTGGTATACCGGCGTGCCGCATCACGCAGTGATTAACGACTACACAGATTACGGTATTTCAAATGATGATCCAGATGTAGTTAAAGGGCGAGCAGGGTCTCCCTATGCAGTGAAGGATTACTATAACGTTAACCCAGACCTTGCTGATGACCCTGCGAAACGACTCGAAGAGTTCGAAGCGTTAATAGCGAGAACGCATGCGGCAGGAATGAAGGTGATTATTGATATCGTGCCTAACCATGTTGCCCGTAACTACCATTCGCTTTCTGCACCTGAAGGCGTTAGTGATTTCGGCGCGCACGACGACACGTCTGTTGAATACGCCCGCGATAACAACTTTTACTATGTAGTGGGTGAAGCTTTTCAAGTGCCCACCGCTGATAACTATCAAACTTTGGGTGGCGAAGCACACCCGTTGGCAGACGGTAAGTTTGATGAGTTTCCTGCAAAATGGACGGGGAATGGCGCAAGAGCGGCGCAGCCTGATATAAACGATTGGTACGAAACGGTAAAAGTGAATTATGGTGTTAAACCAGATGGTACTTATGATTTTCCTATTTTACCCGAAGCGTACAGTGACAAAACTATTGAAGAACATGCTGCTTTTTGGGCAGGCAAAGACGTTCCAGATTCGTGGTATAAATTCAGAGATATTGCGCATTATTGGATAGACAAGGGCGTTGACGGCTTCCGTTACGACATGGCTGAAATGGTTCCGGTAGAGTTTTGGTCGTTTCTAAATAGCAGTATTAAACAAAAAGCGCCAGATGCATTCTTGTTAGCAGAAGTCTATCAGCCAGATAAATATCGTGCGTATATACACAAGGGTAAAATGGACTACCTCTACGATAAGGTGGGCTTTTACGACACACTAAAAACTATCATGCAGGGTAATGGAGACGTTAGCCAACTGGTTGCTACTCATAATGAAATCAGTGATATCGCCCCGCATATGCTTCATTTTTTAGAAAATCACGATGAGCAACGTATCGCCAACCCTGACTTCGCCGGTAGCGCCTTAAAAGGCAAGCCAGCGTTAGCAGTAAGTGCACTTATCAGCAGTTCGCCTACGCTATTGTATTTTGGTCAAGATGTGGGTGAAGACGGTAGCGAAGAGACAGGTTTCGGAGACCCGACGCGTACGTCAATTTTCGATTATGTAGGCGTTCCTGCCCATCAGCGTTTTATGAACGAAGGCAAATTTGATGCAGGGAAATCTACCGAAGAAGAAAAAGAACTCCACAATTTCTACAAAGACGTGATGGCAATTGCTGCCACTAACCCAGCAATTACAGGTAAATACCAAAGCCTTCATGCGCTGAATCTTGATGTATCAGATTCGGCCTACAGTGAGCAGCAGTTTGCTTTCATTCGTGCTAAACAAGACCATGGCTTTGTGGTAGTGGCTAACTTCAGCGATAAGCCTACTGCGCTGGTGAAATTTAGCGTGCCATCTGAGGTCTTAGGGGATGATAACGAAAACATCACGCTGAAACCTCTGTTATCTCATCAAGCCTTAACACTGGAAAAAGATGGTGTTAACTACAAAGCATCGTTTTCAATGGAAGGGCTCGAAACCAAAGTGTTCGCCTTTTAAGCCTCTTTTTACATTAAAACTGTTAGTTAACGCGAAACACCATGTTTTTTTACATGGTGTTTCGTGAATACGTATGCAGAGCATTGGTCAGATAGACCTAGCAAGGTAGTATCTCATCACCATCTTGTACTTAACGTATTTTTAACATGGGGTTGAAGTGCTTAAACGTAACAGTGTAACTAATGCCGGTAGCCGAATAAAAACATTCAAGCAACAGTGCGCGACTCCGCTGCTTATCGGCTGTATCACAACATTCCCAGTGTTTTCAGTTCAGTCTTCAATAAACAAAGGCATTGAAGTTTACCCGCCAAATTGGTGGGTAGGTATGCAAAATAGTAACGTTGAATTGATGATTTATGGCGATGATGTTGCTGATGATACTGTTTCAGTGGCGAAAGGCGATGTGATTATTAAACATAGCCAAGCCCTTGATAGTGAAAATTATCTTTTTATAACGCTAGATACCTCGAAGGCAAGTGCACAAGAGTTAGTCATAAAGCTTACTGACAGCGATGGTTCAATTCGTGATTTCTCGTATGAGTTGAAGGAACGAGCACAAGGCTCAGCATCACGAGAAGGCTTCGGGCCTGCCGATGCTATTTATCTTATCGCTCCCGACCGATTTGCCAATGGTAAAAAAGAAAATGATAACGTCGAGGGTTATGGCGACCCAGCTGACCGCTCATTTAAGGGGGGGCGCCACGGTGGCGATATTCAAGGTATCGTAGATAGCTTAGACTACATTAGGGATATGGGCTTTACCCAAATTTGGACCATGCCCATGCTTGAAAATGCCATGGACAAGTATAGCTATCATGGTTATTCCACTACAGACTACTACAAAATAGATCCCAGGTTTGGTTCCAATGACGAATTTATCGCGTTAAGTGCTGAAGCAAAAAACAAGGGTGTCGGTATAATAATGGATATGGTACTCAACCATATTGGCAGTAACCATTTATGGATGAAAGATACGCCGTCACACGACTGGATCAATAATAACGGTAAGTTTATAGGCACGAGTCACAAGCGCGCAGCGCTTCACGACCCTCACGCCATAGCGAGCGATATCAAAGGGTTTAGTGACGGTTGGTTTGTACCAACCATGCCAGACTTAAATCAGCGCAATCCCCATTTAGCCAACTACCTTATTCAGCAGGCGATATGGTGGGTAGAAACCGCGGGTCTTAGCGGGATACGTGTGGATACCTATTCTTATCCCGATAAGGCGTTTTTGAGCCAATGGACAAGTCGAATAATGAATGAGTATCCGAATTTCAATATAGTAGGGGAAGAGTGGTCGGTCAACCCTGCAATTACGGCGTATTGGCAGGCAGGTAGCCATCGCCACGATGATTACGATAGCGCATTACCGTCGGTGATGGACTTCCCGCTTCAAACAGCTGTAGTTAAAGCCTTGAGTAGCGACGAAAGTTGGAATTCTGGTTTTATTTCCGTATATGAAACCTTAGCCACTGACTTCCTGTATGGCGACCCTAATAATCTAGTGATCTTTCCTGATAATCACGACATGAGTCGCATCTTTACTCAGCTCGATCACAATAAAAACAAGTGGAATATGGCAATGACGCTATTACTCACTACGCGCGGTATTCCGCAAGTCTTTTATGGCACAGAGATTTTGATGGGCAATAAAGGCAGCGATGACCACGGTATTATTCGCGCTGACTTTCCAGGCGGGTGGCCTTCAGATAGTGATAAAAATGCGTTTACAGGCCACGGCTTAACGGACGACGAACGTTGGGCACAGCAGCGTATAAAAGCGTTACTTCAATTGCGTCAATCGCATCCTTCACAGTTTAAAGGCCTGCTTAAGCATTATGCACCTGAAAATGGGGTTTATACCTATATTCGTGAAACCGATAAGAATGAAGTAGGCACTGCCAGAAAGGCAAATACTACGCAGTCCGAAAAAATCATGGTCATTTTAAACAAAAAGGCTGTCAAACTGTCTTTCAGCAAGTATGCAGAGGTATTGAGTAACAACCAGACATTAACGCGACTGAGCGATGGAAAGTCTTTTGTGGCGACGGATACCTTGGACTTACCTGCAATGTCAGCCAGTGTTTTCATCGTTCAATAACCGTATTAATTATAGTAAAACAATAAATAGAGCAAAATATGCAAGCAACTCAACCACGCCTTTCTTTCTGGCAAATATGGAACGTCAGCTTTGGCTTTCTAGGTGTTCAATTTGGCTTTGCACTGCAAAACGCAAACGTAAGCCGCATTCTTTCTGATTTAGGGGCTGATCTTCACTCGCTATCTCTATTTTGGCTTGTCGCGCCGATCATGGGGTTAATCGTTCAACCAATTGTTGGGTCAGCATCTGACAGAACGTGGAATCGATTAGGTCGTCGTCGTCCGTTTATTCTGGCGGGGGCTATTGCTGCGGTGCTGGGCATGATTTTACTGCCGAATGCCCCCATTTTTGTTGCCTTCTTAGCTCCTATGATTATGGGGGCATTAATGGTTGCGTTGATGGATGCATCGTTTAACGTATGTTTCCAACCGTTTCGTTCATTGGTGTCTGACATGGTACCGCCGTCACAACGTAACGTGGGTTATTCGATTCAGTCGCTACTGATTAATATCGGTGCGGTTATCGGCTCTATTTTACCATTTGTATTAACCAATGTTATCGGTCTAGAAAATACGGCACAAATGGGTGAAGTTGCACCTTCTGTTGTGTGGGCATTCTATATCGGCGCTACCGTACTGCTTGGAACGGTCATTTGGACAGTACTTCGTACCAAAGAATACGCACCAGACGAATACCACCGTTATAAAGGTCTTACTGAAGAAGTACAAACAACTGTCAAAGCGCCAAAAGCACCGCTTAGACAACGCTTAAGTGAGTTTTTCACTTTAGTGAAAGATATGCCAAAAACGATGAAACAGTTGGCTGTTGTTCAGTTTTTCTCTTGGTTTGCGCTCTTTATTATGTGGGTTTATACCACACCTGCAATTACACAGCACGTTTGGAATGTCGATAAGCAGTGGTTTGACCCAGCGTATATTGCTGCAGCGCCCATGGTGCCTGAAACCATTATTATGGCTAAAGGTGCCGCTGGTGACTGGGTAGGCATCTTATTCGCTGCATACTCGGTGTTCGCCGCTATTTTCTCCATCTTTTTAGCAAAACTTGCTGATAAGTTTGGCCGCAAAATTGTGTACGCGTCGTCTTTAGCGCTAGGTGGCCTAAGCTATGTAAGCTTTTTGCTGTTCCAAGACCTGACAATGGTAAATGTAAACTTATTGATTACTGAAGTAACAGTACCGCTGGGCGCAGTAAAGCTGTTAATTCCTATGATCGGTGTAGGTATTGCGTGGGCTGCTATTCTTGCTATGCCTTACGCTATGCTAGCCGGCGCGTTACCTGCAAATAAAACGGGCGTTTACATGGGTATTTTCAATTTTACCGTTGCTGCGCCACAAATTGTGTCTGGCCTAACGGCGGGTTGGATCTTAAGTAGCGTATTCGATAATGACGCAAAATACATTATCGTCGTTGCGGGTGTGTCTATGTTAATTGGCGCTGTGTCGGTGTTTTTCGTAAAAGAAGCCGACAAGCAAGAACTTGAAGTTGCGCAGGGAGCTTAATATGACATTTAATCGTACCGCAGTTGCTTTAACTTTGGCTGGCCTGTTTTGCTCAGCCTGCTCGAGTACATTTGTTCCTTCATCTAACGATATACAAGAAAACCACCACGCTATCGTAGGTACCACTGCGCCATTTGCTAGCGAAGCGGTGTACTTTGTTGTGACAGATCGTTTTGTAGACGGCGACCCTTCGAACAATCACGAAGAGCAGGGAGGCGAGCATCCCACATGGCAACTGCCGTTAGAAGGCCCTGATGGTAAAAAAGCGTATGTGGGTTACATGGGCGGAGATTTACAAGGTATTTTAAATAACGCCGATTACATTAAAGATATGGGATTTACCGCGGTATGGATGACGCCGGTTCACGATAACCCTGACTATGCGTTTAACGGCGATGAACCCATTAGCTACGGCGGCGCATTTAAAGACGGCGGTAAAACCGGTTACCACGGCTACTGGGCTACAAATTTCTATAAAGCTGACGAGCATTTGGTTAGCGATAATTTAAGCGTAAGTGACTATACGGCGAAAATGCGTCAACACGGCCTTAAATCTGTGTTTGATATTGTGGCAAATCATGGCACACCAAGCTTCACCATGGAAAAGGACTTACCTGGCTACGGCGAAATATATGATATGGATGGCAACCTGGTTGCTGACCATCAAAATTTAGCGCCTGAAGACTTAGACCCTGAAAACAACCCGCTTCATAGCTTTTTCCATAATTATCCGGATTTAGTAAAGCTTTCTAACCTCAATGATGAAAATCCAGCTGTGCGCGATTATCTTATTAACAGCTATTTGTATTGGATTTCTCAAGGTGCTGATGCATTTAGGATAGATACAATCAGGCATGTGCCTCACGCATTTTGGCGTGAAGCGTCAGATCGTATACGCAAGCAAAACCCTGACTTTTTCATGTTTGGCGAAGCCTTTGATTACGAAGCTAACAATATTGCGCAGCATACGTTAGAGAAAAATGGGGGCGTTAGCGTGTTAGACTTTCCTATGCAAAAGGCCATGGTTAATGTATTTGAACAGCCACTACAAAGTGATTTTGCCGACTTACAGAAGGTGCTTCACCTTACACACGGCCCATATAGTAATCCGTATGAATTAACCACGTTTTACGATAACCACGATATGGCGCGAATTAATGCCACTGACGACGGCTTTATTAATGCGCATAATTGGTTATTTACAGTAAGAGGCATTCCAGTTGTATACATGGGATCTGAAATTGGCTTCATGCGCGGTACGGCGGAACATGCCGGCAATCGAAACTATGTTGGCCAAGCGCGCCTAGAGCAAGCGAAGACACATCCTATTCAACAAGCGCTAACAAAGATTGCCAATGTACGTAAGAACACAGTCGCGTTACAGCGCGGTATTCAAGTTAATCTTGAACTTGATGGCCACCGTGCGGCGTTTTATCGCGTTATTGATACCACAGACACACAACAGACTGCACTGGTATTGCTCAATAAGGGAAGTGCGGCAGAATCGTTTGAGGTTAGTAACTTTATGCAACCGGGCGATTGGAACGAACAATTATCTGGTCAATCGCAAAGGGTTATGCTAGGCAATGCTTTAACTGCCACGGTTGAGCCAAATGGCGTGCAGGTATGGGTGCGTGAAGGCGAGATAATTAACGACGCGCTACTCGCGCAAATTAAACACCAGTTGGCACGTCAATAAAACGCATTGTTTTCACAAGCATTATTAATAAAGTCCCGAAAGTAAAACACTCGGGGCTTTTTAATTGCCACTTTAAACTTTCTCGCTTCAGCGCTAGGTGCGTGCTGTAATCTGCGAGCTTTTAATCGCTTCCACAAGATTGACGAATAATGATATCTGCGGGCATCAAATAATCCTGTACTTCTTCATTATTAATGGCTTTCAATAACGTATTCACCAGTAATTCACCTGCAAGTTTGGTATTTTGCTGAACGGTGGTAAGAGAAGGTGTAGTGTAAGCAGATACAGCAATGTTGTCATAGCCAACCACGGCTACATCGTCAGGCACATTCACCTTTGCCTGACGCAGCGCTCTTAATACCCCCATTGCAATGAGATCAGATGCACAGACAATCGCCTGGGGAAGTTCGCCACTTTGCAGCAAAGATTTCACTGCTTCTGACCCCGCGTCCTCAGTCGAAATGGCATTGCGCTGAACACTTGACTGGTTAAGGCCATAAGCCTGAAGTGTTTCAAAATAACCGTTAAAGCGCGCTTTAAATTCTGGGGCGTGGTCGCCATTGTCGCCAATAAAGGCAAAGGATGTTTTACCTAAACCAATTAAATGCGATGTTATACTTTGGCCACCTTGATAGTTATCACAACCGATACTCACCCCTGGGTGGGCTTCATCTGGTGCACCCCAACGAACAAAGTGCGTGCCCTGTGATTCAAGTTGCGCAACTTTATTTTGGTAATCAGTATAGTCGCCATATCCTAATAGAATAATGCCGTCAGCCTTATTTGAGTCTTCATATTCTGCGTGCCAGTCATCATCTAAATTTTGGAAGGACACAAGCAGGTCATAGTTTGCTTGCGCACACGCGCGAGTAATACTGCCGAGCATCGCTAGGAAGAACGGATTAATCATCGAATCATCGGACGTAGGATCTTCAAACAAGAGTAGGGCAATTGTGCTGCTCTTTTGCTTTCTCAAGTTACTCGCGTTTTTATCCACTTTGTAATTGAGCTCCCGGGCAATACGCTGAACGCGGTCTCTAGTTTCTTGATTAACTAACGGGCTATTATTTAACGCTCGCGAAACCGTCGACTGCGAAACACCTGCCAAGTGGGCAATGTCAAAAGAGGTTGCTTTTTCTTTCATAAACACCATGATTTGCTGCTACGACCTTGTTGTCGCAAAATTAGATTACCATATTTTCGAACCAACGCGTGCTTTTTGCAGCACAGACGCATAAAAGCCATGCAAAGTTAATACATCGTTAGCTTTTGTTTATCGTTACGCGTTTTTGGCAAAGGCTTCAATTGACTGCATAACCCATGGTTCGCTCTTAATTCAATCACTTGTCAGGCTTCTTTGAATAAAACATGGTTGAAGTAATTGCGAGAGTGTTATACTCAGCAAGATTTTGAAATATTACGTGCATAAGGGGAACAAGCGAATGGCCGAGACTGAACACCGTCCGACCAATTTTATCCGTCAGATTATTGATAAAGACCTGTCTAGTGGTCTACATGACGCTATTAAAACCCGGTTCCCACCAGAGCCGAATGGTTTCTTACATATTGGCCACGCCAAGTCTATTTGCTTGAATTTTGGTATTGCACAGGACTATAAAGGTACGTGTAATCTACGCTTTGATGATACCAACCCTGCGAAAGAAGACATTACATTCGTTAATTCAATTAAAGAAGACGTGCAGTGGCTTGGATTTACGTGGGACGGTGAAGCGCGCTATTCATCGAATTATTTTGACCAGCTTCATGCATACGCAGTTGAGCTAATAGAAAAAGGCTTAGCCTACGTCGATTTTTCTACCCAAGACGTTGTGCGCGAAATGCGAGGTACACTAAAAGAGCCGGGGCAGAACAGCCCTTATCGCGATACAGACGTTGAAACTAATCTTAGTGAGTTTGCCAAAATGACGGCAGGCGATTATAAAGAAGGTGAGTGTAGTCTGCGTGCGAAAATCGATATGGCATCGCCATTTATGTGTATGCGTGACCCGGTAATTTATCGCGTTAAGCACGCGCACCACCACCAAACCGATGACAAATGGTGCGTGTATCCGATGTACGATTTTACACATTGTATCTCAGACGCCATCGAGGGGATAACGCATTCATTGTGTACGCTAGAGTTCCAGGACAACCGCCGTCTTTATGATTGGGTTATCGAAAACATCTCTATCGAATGTACGCCAAGACAGTACGAGTTCTCACGCCTTAATTTAGAGTATACGGTGTTGAGCAAACGCCGTCTTATCCAGTTAGTCGATGAAAGCCATGTAAATGGTTGGGATGACCCACGCATGCCTACCATTGCAGGCTTGCGTCGTCGCGGTTATACGCCGGGTTCAATCGTGGAATTTTGCAAGCGTATTGGTGTGACCAAGATGGACAACATGGTTGAAATGTCCATGTTGGAAGCCTGTATCCGCGATGACCTAAATGCAAATGCGCCTCGCGCAATGGCGGTGCTAGACCCGATAAAACTGGTCATCGAGAATTATGAGGAAGGTCGAACTGAAACACTGGTTGCGCCTAATCATCCTAACGATGAAACTATGGGTACGCGTAACATCGGTTTTAGTCGAGAAGTCTATATAGAAGCAGAAGACTTCCGTGAATCTGCGAACAAAAAGTTCAAGCGTCTTGTGCTTGATAAAGAAGTTCGTCTTCGTAATGCATACGTAGTTAAAGCTAATCGCGTTGAAAAAGACGAAAATGGCAATGTAACTACTGTCTACTGTACTTATGACGCAGATACGTTAGGTAAAGATCCTGCTGACGGTCGTAAAGTCAAAGGCGTTATCCACTGGGTAGATGCTGCAACGGCACAGGCAGCAGAGTTTAGACTGTATGACCGTTTGTTTAACGTACCTAATCCCGCAGCAGAAGAAAATTTCACCGACGCGATCAACCCTGATTCGCTAGAAATCAAGCAAGGTTGGGTAGAAGCTGGTTTGGCTGACAATGTTCCTGAAGTGGGAGCATGGCAGTTTGAACGCACCGGCTACTTCTGTGTAGATAAAGACAGCACAGACGACAAGCCGGTCTTTAACCGCACTGTAGGTCTAAGAGATACATGGGCCAAAATGGGCGAGTAGGCACTGGCCTTTAGCCATTTATGCGCTGTAAATAAAAAACCGCTTAAGTGCTGCTTAAGCGGTTTTTTTGTTTAATGGAACATTGCTTTCGTTAATTACTTTGGTTGGCAATCAAGTGACTGTCCGGTTGTTTCCTTACTGTCTTCGCCCATAAGATAAAGATACGTAGGCATAATATCTTCAGGTGTTTTTAGTGTATCAGGGTTTTCTGCTGGAAACGCTTGAGCGCGCATTTGTGTGCGGGTACCACCTGGATTAATACAGTTAAAGCGCAGTGACTTATTTCGATATTCATCAGCAAGGGTTTGCATAACGCCTTCTGTTGCGAATTTTGATACGGCGTACGTTCCCCAAAATGCGCGACCTTTTCTGCCTACGCTAGAGGTAGTGAAAATTACCGATGCACTTTGCGCCTTTTCTAGCGCGGGAATAAGCGCTTGAGTCATAAAAACCATGCCATTTAGGTTTATCTGCATCACGTCTTGCCATTCTTGCGCATCAATATCTTTAAATGCGCCGAGATGACCTAAAATACTGGCATTGTGAAGTACACCGTCTAGTCGACCAAACTGGTCGATAATGGTTTGCGTCATTTGCTGATAATGAGAGGGCGTAGCGCCTTTGATATCTAAAGGGACAATGGCGGGCTCTTGCCCACCTGCTGCGACAATGTCGTCGTACACAGCTTCAAGCTTAGACACAGTGCGGCCTAACAGAATACAAATAGCGCCATGTGCAGCATACGTTTTTGCGGCTTGAGCACCAATTCCATCACCAGCTCCAGTGATAAGAATAACTTTATCGCGTAACAAATCCGCCGGTGCGTTGTAATTGTTCATCGTTTTCCTTCAAAAGGTTAAATTTTATCGCAGTGATTAGGCCCTTAAAGCCCAATAGAAAGTGAGGTCTCAGATCATACTTAGACTGCTTCATAAGTAAAACAATGAATGAAAATTTCTTTAAACGTAAAAAAAGTTAACAAAAGTAGTTAACAAAACTTTGCAAAGTTGCAACAAAGTCAATAAGATTGAGGGAGATACAACTGGTCTAACATGTTTAAAACTATCACCTACGCCTGTAAAGACAGGGTAGAGCAAGCTACTTTTAATAGAGTTAGGTTTTAGACACAGAATAACAACAATGCTTGTAGGGAGTAGAGATGAGAAAACTCGTATTAAGTTCCAGTGTGGCCCTTGCGCTGGGTCTAGCAGGCTGTGGTGGCTCCGATGAAACCCTTTCCGACATTCAGGCCGAAACAGAAGTCCAAACACCATTTTCACGTATTGTTTTTGACCCAGCCACTGGGAATCTGAACATACCTAATGACCTTCTAATGCTCCCGGGCGACGACGGTTTCTTTGATTACACACTAAATATTCCTGTCGATGACCCTACAAATTTTAGTGATCCACAAAATGCACTGAATGTGTTAGACGGTTGGTCTACTCAGCACCCATTTGTTATCAACGTTGACACACCAGCGGGCGCGTCGCTAGATGCGAGCACATTATCTGCTGGCGTATTGCTCTTTGAAGCAACCCTTGGGCTTGATCAAAGTGATCCAGATTGTGCGCAGGTTACAACACCGTCTGCGGGTTGTAAGCTTGGCGATCAGCTAACCTTTGGTGTTGATTATGTACTTAGCTTAGCGGACAGTAATACCATTACTTTTGTTCCCCTTAAGCCGCTGAAGCCTGCACAGGGTTATATGTTAGTCATGACAACCGACTTGAAAGATTCTTCAGGAAAAGCTGTAAAAGGGTCTACGACTTGGGATTCAGTAAAACAAGATATAAACGCTAATCCTTTATCGAGTGACGCTCAGCTTCAACTGCAGGGTCTTGTAAATTCATTGGTTAATCCATTGCTAGGCGAGGGTTATGAACGTGAGGACATTACTTATGTCTCTGCTTTCACGACCCAGTCTATAAGTAACTCGCTCGATACCATCAAAAAGGTAATGATTAGCCGTTTTGCTCAGCTTGCAGCGAACGGTGACCCATCAGCACCAACAGCGCTCCCAATGATTACAGTCAACGACGTGCCTGCTAAGCCAAATGCCATGGAGGCGATAGGGCTAGTTAATGAGACCGTTGTTGCTGGTGTGGTTGAAGCGGGTAAACAAGGTCAACCGGATGCTGTTCAAGCTGCTATTGATGCGACTGACTTCAGCTCGTTGGAAACGTGTGCAGGGCTTGCTGGAACGGCGTCCGGTCAACTTTCTGCTCAATGGGGGGCGTTAAATGAGTTTGCAGTTGGTGTTTCTAAAGGAATTTTAGCGCAGGCCGGTCCATTCTGCGCAGCGCAGCGCTATGAAGGTACCATTGCACTGCCTTATTTCTTAGGCGTTCCAAGTGCCGAGAACCCAGAAGCACCTGTAAACGAATTCTGGAAAGCGGCATGTGACAGCGGCATTGTGCTAGCAGGTACACCGCAAGAGGTAATTGCCACCGCAGAACCAGGGCCAAATGCAGCTATGTGTTCTTCGCTGGGTCTTGCTGACGTTAGAATTAACGGCGAAATGTTAGACAGTGCGAGAAACATTACTAAATTCAATCCGTATCCACAACCAAGAGGTGGAAACATGGGGACGGAAACCTTAGACGTTCAGGTTACCATTCCTGATCCAGCTATTGCAGGTGCGCTGAACGTTCCTATTAGCATGCCTGAAGCAGGGTGGCCAGTGGTTATTTTGGCGCATGGTATTACCAGTAGAAAAGAAGATATGCTTGCTATCACTGGTGCCTTGTCTCTTGCAGGTATCGCATCTGTGGCTATCGACCAGCCACTGCACGGTAGCCGTGGCTTTGACCTAAACGGCGACGGAACGGATGAAATTAATGCGACATCGGTAAGTGCCGTACACTATATGAACTTACAAAGTCTGCCAACGGCTCGCGATAATTTACGTCAAAGTGTTTCAGATTTACTCGGTCTGCGTTTAGGACTAAATGCCGTTGTAGATACTACTGCTGCGCAAAATGTTAAGTTTGATATGTCACGTGTATCAATTATGGGCGTGTCTTTAGGCGCAATTACAGGTGGTAATTTTGCCGCGGTTGCAAATACATCAATGGGCGACGATTTAGCGGCACTTGACGGCATGTTTGCTGTTAAGCAAGCTTCTCTTGAGTCTCCGGGGGGCGGTGTCGCACAGTTCCTGATTGAATCAGCTGGGTTTGGTCCACTTATTAAAGGTTTGTTGCTGTCTCAAGCTTCGGAAGAGTTTGTTGCCTTGCTAAATCAGCTCTATAACACCGCAGAAGTAAGCGAACAGCAGCTTCGTGCGGCGGTAGCGGTTTTTGAAGACAACCTCACTGACGAGCAAGCAGCAGAAGTGAACGCGGTATTTGCTGAGTTTGCTTTCGCCGCTCAAACTGTGATGGATGCAGGTGATCCCACTAACTACGCGCAGACACTAGGTAGCAATACACCTGTTCATATGATGACTGTTGTAGGTGATGGTAGCGATGCGAATCTACCGGATCAGGTTATTCCAATTTCAACAGCGTTACCGTTGTCCGGTCAGCTTCCACTGGCATCTATCATTGGCTTAGAACAGGTCACTACAACACAAGGGCCTGTGGCAGATCCCATTAGCGGTTTGGTACTGTTCAATAGCGGTGCACACGCTTCTAGCTTAAGCCCGGCAGCCAGCGAAGCGGTAACCACTGAAATGCAAAAAGAAGTGGCAGGGTATATTGCTTCAGACGCTTTAGTGCTACCAATTTCTGATGAGAGTGTTATAGCAAACTAGTCACGTGTAATTGTTACGAAAGGCGCAGTATAACACTGGGCTCACTTTACTAATAAAAAGCCGGCATTATTGCCGGCTTTTTCGTTTAAAAATTATATTGTTGTTTGAATGTTTCAGCATGTTAATGTAGTGTAAATTCAGGTCCGATCAGTTTTACTTTTGTTGTAATTAACACCGCTTTATAGACGCGTGCGGTAAGAGTGGTTGACCTTTTTCATTTATCATTAGGGAACAATTGGGATGATTAACAACACCATTAAAGCTAAACGGACGCTTATTGCGTTATCTCTTACTGCGCTACTTGGGGCGTGCGGCGACAACGACAACGACTTTTCAAACGTAGAACAACCAGCGCCCACCACACCCGATCCAGCACCAACCCCCATTCAAGCATTTTCAACTGACGGTAAATTGTCTGCTGATGTAACTTGGACTACTTATGGCGTTCCACACGTAAAAGCCGATAATTTAGAAAGTATGGCGTACGGTGTAGGTTACGCGTTTGCACGTGACAACTTATGTGTACTGGCAGATCAAATTGTTAAGTACAATTCTGAGCGAGCTAAGTATTTCGGGCCAGACCAGGTTCCTGGCAGCGGGGACTCAGAGCACCTTATTAATGACTTTGGTTTTCTTACTTTAGGGATTAGAGAGTTAGCAGAAGAAAACTTACCGCGAATGTCTGCAAACTCACGTGCAATGTTTCAGGGATACACGGCTGGGTACAATCGATACTTAAGTGAAACACCTGTAGAAGATCAAGATCAAAGTTGTGCAGGTCAACCTTGGGTTACTGAAATTGATAGTGTGGATCTTCTAACATATTCATTAGGTGTGGCTTTACTTCCTGGGGCAGCTAATTTCCTTGGGCCCATGTTTATAGCCGCGCCTGAAGGCAAAAGTTATCTGCCCGTATCGGCCTCTTCATCAACTGAAATTACCTTGTCATTAAACGTTACGCCTACTGTTAGTTTACCAGAGAGAAACCCTCAAGAAATGGGTTCAAATGGTTGGGGACTCGGGAGCGACAAAACAACCAATGGCAAGGGTATGGTATTGGGTAACCCGCACTTTCCTCATACAGGCAACTTACGCTTTTGGAACTTTCATGCTCAAGTACCAGGTCATTTAAATGTAACAGGTAGTTCCTTGATGGGGTTACCTGGCGCCGTAAATATTGGATTTAACGAAAACGTCGCATGGACCCACACATTCTCGACCGCTGAACATTTCGTTGTGTACCAGCTCACTCTCGACGAAAACGATGAATCTGGACTTACTCATTTAGTTGATGGTAACAGACGCACCATTTACGAGAAGCCACTTCAAATTGACGTTGCAGTAGGTGGTGGACAAACCATCAAGCTTAATAAAACCGCTTATTACACCAATTATGGTCCGATGATTGAGGTTCCGGGTAACTTTGATTGGAATGGTAATAATGCGTTTGCCATAAAAGACGCGAATTTGCCTAACCTTGATATCGTAGACCATTGGCTTGCTATGAATATGGCAACATCAATGGACGAGTTTAAGCAGGCGTTCAAAGAATACGATGGTGTTATTTTCAATAATACGATGGCGGCGTCTGCTGATGGTCAGGTTTTCTATATAGACGACTCTACCGTGCCGAATTTAACTGAAACCGCAATACAGCAACTAACAACAAATCCGCAACTTATTCAAACTAAGGCGGCAGCTGGCTTTACCGTATTACCGGGTAATATTTCGCAGTTCGATTTTGAAGGTCCCGTCCCTTATGAAGAAGCGCCTAAGTACGAAGGCACCGATTCGGTTCAAAATTCAAACGACAGCTATTGGCTGACGAATTTAAATTCACCTATTGTTGTGGATAATCCGTTATTTGGAAACGTGGACTACCAACAAACGCTACGCTCTAGAATGGGACAACAGTTTATTGAAAATGAGGCTGGAAGTGACGGGACCTTTACACCCGCCGAAGTGGAAGGCTTACTGTTTAACAACAGGAGTTATTTAGCAGAGAACATATTGCCCTCACTACTTACCCTATGCGCTGCACGAGGTGCGACACCTGTAAATGTAGACGGAACAGATGTTGATGTATCACAGGCCTGCGCCGCATTAGAGGATTGGGATAGCACTATGAATCTTACGAGTACTGGTGCGCACGTGTTTAGGGAGTTTGCTTTTCAGTTTAACCAAGCGCCGCAGTGGGAAACGCCGTTTTCACTTGACTCACCGGTCACGACACCTTCTGGGCTGATGCAAAACGAAATCACCCTTGAACAACTAGCAAGAGCAACGCTTGTTATTGAACAAGCTGGTGTCGCTTTTGATGCGCCGCTAGGTGACGTTCAGTTTGTTGAACGAAGCCTGCCAAACGGTACAGCATCTGGTATCAAATTACCGTGGGCTGGGGCGCACAACGTAGAGGGCGGTTTTAACGTCTTTGACGTTATAAGCAATAGGAACGGTACGTTGTTACCGCGTCATATGTATGAACCAGTTAACAGTAACACCATAATGAGCGCAGAAGCCGAAGGCTATCATATTAACTATGGTACCAGTTGGGCGATGGTCATTAGCTTTACTGATGAGGGTCCTAAGGGGCGGGGGATTTTAACCTATTCACAGTCTCGCAAGTACGGCAGTGAGCATTTCTTAGATCAAACTCAACTTTATTCAACACAGCCTACGCTAAGAGATATCTTCTTTACAGACGAGGAGATAGAGGCTAACAAGATTGAGCAAGTTACCCTATCGTCAGAATAAGACGAGACTGGTATTATAACGTAATGAGAACAGCGGCTTTGCCTTATAAAAGGCATGGCCGCTATTTACGTTGTGGGTAAACAACGACGCTTACCCAACTATTTTACTAGGAGTAAAGTTTGGAGTTTTTGTACGAGTACGGTTTGTTTGTTGCTAAGGCAGTGACACTAGTTATTGCTTTCGTAGTGGTTATATCGACCATTGTCGGTGTAGCGAGTAAGCAAAAACACGGGAAAGGGCAACTTGAGATCGTGTCTATTTCTGAGCAGTTGAAAGACATCACAAACTACGCGAAACAGGTTCTGTTAGATAAAAATGCATTAAAGAAGCTGGCAAAGGAACAGAAAAAAGAAGCGAAAACAAAAAGTAAAGAGAAAGACAAAGCGCAAGGTGAAGGGCCTGAAAAATCTCGACTTTATGTCATTGACTTTAAAGGGTCTATGGATGCTAATGAAGTCGAGCATTTACGTGAAGAAATTACCGCCATTCTGTGTGTCGCGAATAAAGAAGACGAAGTTTTGGTGCGCCTTGAAAGTGGCGGTGGCGTTGTACATGGTTATGGACTTGCGGCGTCGCAACTTCAGCGTATTAAGGAAAAGGGCCTTAATTTAACGATTGCGGTTGATAAGGTAGCCGCAAGCGGTGGCTATATGATGGCTTGTGTTGCAGATAAATTGCTTGCCTCCCAATTTGCCTACATTGGCAGCATAGGCGTTCTGGCTCAGTTGCCTAACTTCAACAAGCTACTGAAGAAAAATGATATCGAGTTTGAACAACATACAGCTGGGGAATTCAAACGTACACTGACGGTATTCGGTGAGAATAATGATGAAGGTCGCGCGAAATTCAAAGAAGAAATTGAAGAAATTCACGTGCTGTTCAAAGACTTTGTTCAAAGCCAGCGCCCAGATATGGACATAGATAAAGTCGCAACAGGTGAGTACTGGCCAGGTGTTAAAGCAAAGTCTCTTGGTTTGGTCGACGACATTACAACGTCTGATGACTATATTCTTTCTCATTATCCAGCGCGTGAAATATTTAGTGTTAAATATGCGGTGAAGAAAAATGTAGCGGAGAAGCTAGGAATGTCGGCAGCGAATGTTGTTGAACGCGTGTTTATGAAATTAATGAGTAAAGCGCGTTACTGGTTTTAATAGCGAAAATTCGTTTGTGTTTAAATATGCAGGACCGATAAGAAAGATTATAAACACAAACGAACGTTAAATTTTTAACCTTAAAAAGATAATAAAAAGAATATGGCACGGCATACTAAAACCGATATATTAGATGCGGCAGAGTACTTATTTTCTCAAAGTGGATTCACGCAAACATCTATGCGAGAAATTACCGCAAGAGCTGAAGTGAACTTGGCGTCGGTGAACTATCATTTCGGCAGTAAGAAAAATTTAATTCAGGCTGTGTTTAAACGGTACTTTGATCACCTAATGCCACAAATAGAATCTTGCTTAGCGTCCTTGTCACCCCTTGAAGGTGCTAAAGGCGTTGAGCAACTCTTATATTCGCTGATCCCTCCTATGTTAAATCTTAATACCATTTCGGAGCAGGGCACTGCAACGTTTGTTAAGTTGCTGGGACGTGGATACAACGAAACACAAGGGCACTTGCGTAGGTTTCTAATGAACGATTACGGTGATTGTATCCGTGCTCTTGTCGACGCCATTAGGCATTGTCTTCCTGAACTACCAGAGGAAGAGTTGTTCTGGCGATTGCATTTTGCGATGGGAAGCTTTGTATTTTCGATGGCGTCGAGCCAAGCGTTAACAGAAATTGCTGAGTCTGACTTTCATAAGCATGTCGACATAAAAGAAGTTATCCAACACCTTGTGCCGTTCGTTGCCCAAGGGCTTGCTGGTAGTTAATTTAATTAAGCTCTTACTATGGCTAGTTTGTCGCCAATACTAGGTAATATCAGAAAGTAGCGCGCTCACGTAACAAAAGTGTCGTTTAGAGCACACATGTTACGTGAAATATATTGAGCTTTGACGATAGCGCCTTGCGCAAATTATCGAGGGACGATAGCGCCAGGCGTTTCTGCGTTGAGTTTTTCAGCCCAAAAATCTTTAACTGAGAACCCAGACTTTTTTGAATGTGTTTTTTTCTGAGCTGGCTTAGCCGCGGCTTTTGCTTCACTCTTTGATGTTTTCTTCTTTTCGTTCTTACTTGTGATGTCAGGTGAACCAGATACTAACGACTCTGTCATTTCATGAAGTTGTGCTAGGCGTACATTTTTACCGCCGTCTACACTGTACCATCCACTTTTACTCTCAATTGATGGTGCTTTGCCGTTTGCCTTTTTGTAAGCCGCGGTAAATGCTGCTACCACAGCGTCTTTGTCTAAGTTTGCCATGCTTTTTTGCTCTTTATTTTGTTAAGATGACGAACGCTATGCGACGTATGTAATTGCTATAACGCTGACAAAATCTCGCCCAGCGTAATGACTAAGCAAGCAGGTGTCGCAAAAACAAAATTGGACCTACTCACCGCTCACATTTGTCTAATTACAGGTATAATGCTAAACGTTCGCGTCTCCTTATAACGTTTTTTGAACAATTTGTCTAACTTTCAACCGGAGGACTTGTGTCTATTACCCGCCTAGAACTACAAAATTATCTTGATGGAATGTTAAGGGTTAGCGAAATCAGTGATTATTGCCCCAATGGTTTACAGGTAGAGGGCGCAAGTAAAATTGAAAAGATAGTAACGGGTGTTACTGCGTCACAAGCACTCGTTGATGCCGCCATTGAAGCCAAAGCCGATGCGCTAATTGTTCACCATGGTTATTTTTGGAAAGGTGAGTCACAAGTGATTGCCGGTATGAAAAAGCGCCGCCTTCAAGCGCTACTATCAAATAATGTCAATTTATTTGCGTATCACCTCCCACTGGATGTACACCCTGAATTTGGCAACAACCGACAACTTGCATCGCTATTAGGCATTCAAAATATACGTGCGGTGAGTGGTGTGAAGCCTGTTGGTGTTGTTATGCATGGAAATTTTGAGGAAGAAATTGAAGGAGCAGCGTTACAGAACAAGTTACAGCAATTGTTGGGTAGAGATGTTCTGATAGAAGGGCCAGTATCAAAACCTATTTCAACGCTTGCTTGGTGTACAGGAGGAGGGCAGGGTTTTATTGAACAAGCCGTTGAACTTGGCGTGGATGCTTTTATTACTGGCGAAGTATCTGAACAAACGGTTCACACTGCAAGGGAAATGGGAATTACCTTTTTTGCCGCCGGGCACCATGCTACTGAACGCTACGGTGTGAAATCTTTAGGCGAACATATTGCGCAGCAATTCGAGGTATCTGTTGATTTTGTTGACATTAGTAACCCTGCTTAACGGTGGCTGTGGTATATGAATAACGATCGTATCTTCGATGGTATTGCAGAAAAGTTCGTCAACAATATATACGGCACCACAAAGGGAAAGTTAAGACATACGTTGTTGTGTGATGTTCTCGAGCCGTATTTAGCAACGCCAATTCGCGCTATTGAAATTGGCGGGGGAACTGGTGTTATGACTGCGCACATTGCGTCGAAAGGTCATTCCGTCGTGCTAACTGATGCGTCAAGGGATGTGCTTAAACAAGCTGAGATTTTGCTTGCTGATGCGGCTAATATCACAATTAGGCATCAGTTTTTACAGCAAATTGAAGATCTGGGCAGTTTTGACTTAGTTATTTGCCATGCAGTACTCGAGTGGTTGGATGCACCATTCGATGCTATTGACTTTATGTATGAGCGCATGAAGCCCGGTGCTCGTTTAAGCCTTAGCTTTTTTAACCGAGATGCGAATTTATTTGCCAATGCCATTTACGGCAATTTTGATTATATTGCGAAAGGGATGAAAGTAAAAAAGCAAGTCAGGTTGAATCCAAAGCAGCCGCTAAGTGCAATGCATGTGGTTGAACATTGTGAGTCACTGGGCTTTAATATCGTTGATAAAGCAGGCATTCGTTGTTTTCACGATTACATGCGAGATATTACCCATCAATCCAGTAAATTTGACGACTTACTTGCATTAGAGCGTCAGTATCACAAGAAAGCGCCTTACCTATGGCTTGGGAAGTACTTTCAGCTAATCCTAGAAAAAGCGTAACCCGGTTTGTTGAGCTGGTTGAACATTGGTCAATACCTAGTTGCTACGTTTTACTCACTATAGCGTGTTGTCTCCGGTCATAATATTATTCAGTGTAGTCACGGCAATTTCATTTAGGGCTTCTTGCGTGAAAAAACCTTGATGGCCAGTTATTAAAACGTTGGGAAACGTGGTTAAGCGCTGAAAAATGTCATCCTGAATAATTTCTTGTGAGTGATCGTTAAAAAAGAGTTCAGATTCCCTCTCGTAGACATCTAGCCCTAAATATCCAATTTTTTTCGATTTAAGCCCTTTTATAATGGCATTGTCATCGACAAGCCCGCCTCGAGACGTATTAATAAGCATGACGCCGTGGGGCATCTTATCAATGCTTTCAGTATTAATTATATGATGACTCTGTTGGTTAAGTGGGCAGTGAAGGGTGACAATAACGCTTTCTTCTAATAGTTTATTGAGTGGGACATATTTGGCACCCATTACCGTGACATCATCATTGGGGCATGGGTCGAAGCAAAGTACCTGACAACCGAACCCCATAAGTATTCGTATGACCGCTTTACCAATTTTGCCTGTGCCAATGACCCCTACGGTTTTACCGTGAAGGGTAAAACCCATTAATCCGCCAAGGTTGAAGTTACCCTCACGAACCCTGTTGTATGCTTTATGTGTTTTGCGGTTCAATGTAAGAATAAGCGCCAGTGTGTGTTCGGCCACCGTTTCAGGGCTATAGGCGGGTACACGACTTACAGTAATACCAGCCTTGGCAGCTGCATCCACATCAACATTATTAAAGCCAGCACATCGAAGCGCCACATGTTTAACACCACAGCATCTCAATACGTCAATTGTAGCCTTGTTGATGTCGTCATTAACAAACACAACAACATCACTGTATCCCTTGCAGCTAGCTGCGGTTGATGCGTTTAATGGATGTTCAAAGAATGTGGCGTTAACAGGTTCATGGTTTGCATCGTTCAGATCTTCCAGTAAATCAGAAAATAGAATGTGTTCATAAGGGCGGGTACTAAAAAAAGCGATTTTTTTGTTTCGTAGGTCGCTGAGATCTGACTGTGCTTTTTTGCGCGTAGTGGTATTCATTCTAGTGCTCAGTTGAGTCGTTTTAAACGACTAAAACTTAACACGTTAACATTCAAATTACGTAGATTTAGATCAACAAAAGTAGCTGAGCAGATTCAGCACTAACGCTTTGTGTATCTTCAAATACACTACCACGACTCATATAGCACACGCTGACTTTGCCTTATAAAACCCGCGTACTCAATATGCTCGAATGCTACTTCTATAACAACGTACTTTTTATGTCGAGCACGAGATTACTGTGCTGGAAGTAGCTTCGCGATATCTTTTTCAATAGCTTCTGGTTTTACAGTAGGGGCGTAACGTTTTAACACTTTACCTTGGTCGGAAACTAAGAACTTAGTGAAATTCCACTTAATACGATTCGTGCCAAGAAGGCCGGGGGCGTCATGTTTCAATTGCTCAAAAAGCGGGTTGGCATCTGGTCCATTAACATTCGTTTTCTTAAATAAAGGGAACGAAACACCAAAATTGAGGCTACAGAATTGAGCAATATCCTCATCGCTACCCGGTTCTTGATGTCCGAATTGGTCGCAAGGGAATCCTAAAATTTCAAAGCCTTTATCGTTGTAGTTTTTATAAAGCGACTCTAGTCCTTCGTATTGAGGAGTAAAGCCACATTTGCTCGCTGTATTCACGATGAGTAACACCTTTCCTTTATAGCGTTCAAGGGTAGTTTGTTCACCGCTGTTCAACGTAATAGCGTGTTCATAGAGCGTCAAAATTATTTTCCTATATTTTTGTTGTTGTTAAGTCTGTTACTCTTAGGTAATCCAAACATCTTTGTTAAGTATCTAGAGTATATTTTGTATGAGTAATTTGAAAGTGAGTTTTTTAGGCTTGGGTGTAATGGGGTTTCCTATGGCAGGACATTTGAGCAAAGCTGGCTATTCGGTCACTGTTTATAATCGTACATCTCAAAAAGCGCAGGACTGGCTATCGACGTATGGCACAGTTGGCACCAGTGTCATTGCAAGCGATACCGTTTCTCAAGCATGTAAGGGCGCTGATATCGTATTTATGTGTGTGGGTAATGACAACGATGTAAAAGAGGTGGGCACTCAGGCATTAGCCGTAATGAAATCGGGCAGTGTGCTTGTCGATCACACAACAGCATCAGCCGATATCGCCAGAGAACTTTATGCGCGCTGCCTCGATAAGCAAATTGGCTTCTTAGACGCGCCAGTTTCTGGCGGCCAGGCAGGGGCTGAGAATGGACAGCTGACTATAATGGTCGGTGGCGATGAAGATGTATACAACAACGTAGAGCCGGTAATGGCACATTACGCGCGCCACAGCCAGTTACTCGGAAAGAGTGGCAGTGGTCAACTGGCGAAAATGATGAATCAAATTTGTATTGCCGGTATCGTACAAGGCTTGGCCGAAGCACTCCATTTTGGCCAGCGTGCTGGGCTAGATTGTAATGCGGTGATTGATGTGATTAGCAAAGGCGCAGCGCAGTCGTGGCAGATGGAAAATAGGGCCAGTACCATGCTAAATAATAGTTTCGATTTTGGATTTGCTGTTGATTGGATGCGAAAAGACTTAAGCATAGCATTGGATGAAGCTAGAAAAAACGGCTCGACTTTGGCGCTAACGGCACTGGTTGATCAATATTATGCTGATGTTCAAAAGCTTGGGGGCGGCCGTTGGGATACGTCCAGCTTACTAACTCGACTAAAATAAATAAAGGTATTAAGGTGCATTACAGGTCTGCTTATACTTCCTGATTCGTGATGCACTAAGCAAGGTAGCAAAGAGAAACGAACTGAGAAAATGTGTTGTCATTCAACAACGCATTTTCTCGCCAGTAGTTCAGGTCAACGGAGCAAGAATTATTACAGCGCTTGTTCTTGGGCAGAAAGAGTGAGTTGCTCTAAACGGGCTTTATTAATGTCATTCATAGAAAGTGAGGTAATCTTGTCGAGCAATTGTCTGATGTTATATTTGCGGTAAACACCAATGTCTGCCTCAATCATGCACTGAAGAAGGTTTAAGCCAAACGCGGCAGTGTCAGGAGAAAGCTGGAAGGCATCATAGAAATGTCCCATTGCCTTATTAAACACCCCCTCTATAAAAAGCTGTGTGCCGGTTTCGTTAATAGAAATGGCTTGTTCGTGGTTTAAACCTAACCGCTCCCCGCCAGAAAAGATCAACTCTTCATTCATCACCTGTTCGGAGATAGCTTGTAATTCCGCGTTCTTGTGTTTGGCCATCAAGAGTAATTCACCCGCTTTGCGTTCATCTCCCAGACTGTGATGCACTTTTGCAGCAATAACGAGTGTTGACGGCTCAGTACGCAAATAATTGTCAATGTAGTCGCTTTCAAGTAAATGTGCCGCTTTCTCTAGGTCGCCATCCAGCACTGCCGAAAAAGCGAGAAGATAATCTCTTTTTTGTAACGTTTGAGGGTCACCCTGGCTTCTTCCGGCAATGCCTACTAATTTTCGAGCCTGAGACAAACTTTCCTGTCTATTTGTTTCAAGTGACTCTTGTGCAAGAAACAAATAGAACTCAGCGAGTTCAAACGTAAAGTCATTGAATCGATCTTTTGCGCTTCGATGCATAGCCCGTTTTTTCTGTAAAAGATCGATGGCTTCAATGACCCTGTCTTGCTTATGGTAGGCAATAGTTTTTAATTTTGCTGCTGGTAAGCTAAGTTCGCTGAATTTAATTTCGTTTAAGTATTTCTCTACCTGATCGTAGGAGTTTTGTTCAAAGGATATGGATGCTAGCCATTCAAACGCTTTATCGCGAGCCAAGCTTGAATTAACCATTTGACTTAAATGGCTTTTACAATGTGGCCATTGACCTGAGGCATATTGGCATTTCACCTTTCCCCACTGTGCCCAAAGGACTTTGTCAGAACGGGTTAGGACATCGTCATATATACTCAACGCTCGTTGCAAATCACCGTTTTCAACAAGAAGGCGTGCATAAAGTTTTCTGATATCTGCAACGAGGCGAGGGGGTATACCTTCCGAAATTTTAGCTCTAACGACACTAAGAGCGCGGTCAAGAAGCTTGTTATCCAACGCATGCAACACATTTTTGACAAATTCTCGAAAACTCAAGTAATGGTTAATTTGACGCGTTAAAGAAGCAATCGTATAAGGCTTAATAAGCAAGACATCGGGTTGCAAGTCCATTATACGGCCTATGCTCTGAGGGGAGCGATCTGAGGTTAAGAAAATAATACCTGTGCTAGGTCTTATAAAGCCTGTTTTCCTTAAATTCTGGATCCACTCTACGCCAGTTTTGCCGTGGCCTAAATGATAATCCATAAGCAGAAGTTCAAAGTTTTGCTTTTTAAGTGCCGCTTTTAGTTCTATACCAGATGCAAAGCTACTTATTGATAAGTTAGCTATTGACATTAAATGCCCTCGAAGTGTGGTTCGAGCAGTAGCATTGTCTTCTACTATGGCTATTCTGAATTCCACGGCGACTAAACAAGATAAACATTCATTAAGTTAGCTTAACAGTGAGAAGATAAAAGTGCATTAGTTATAGGGATAAGTTTTTGCACCCTCGTAGTTGGATCAACATAGAGCCGCCTTTCTCGTCATAAAATATTTACATTAATATTAATAATATTTAAACAAATATTTACCTTTACGTTTACGTAAGGGGTAGGTATTGGTTATTGTAGTTCAAAAGCAAATCAATTGAGGATAAGCCTTATGAATTTTGAATTAACCGATGATCAGTTAGCGTTTGAAGAAACCGCTCGTCAATTCGCTCTACAAGAGCTGGCGCCTCATGCTGCTATGTGGGACAGAGAGCACCATTTCCCCGTAGACGCAATAAAAAAAGCAGGGGAATTAGGTTTTTGTGGGTTATATGCACCTGAAAATGCTGGTGGTCTTGGTTTATCGAGGCTTGATTCTTCTATTATCTTTGAACAGCTTTCAATGGGGTGTACAACGACGGCAGCTATGTTAACCATTCACAACATGGCGACATGGATGATTGCTACTTGGGGCAGCAGTGAAGTTAAAACGATGTGGTGCGACCAACTTGTAACAGGTGACAAACTTGCATCTTATTGTCTGACGGAACCGGGGGCAGGTTCAGATGCTGCCTCGCTTAAAACAAAAGCGACGAAAACTGACAATGGATTTGTGCTCAACGGGTCGAAGGTATTTATCTCTGGTGCAGGCAGTACCGATGTGCTTGTAATTATGGCGCGTACCGGAGGAGATGGCCCAAAAGGCGTATCAGCATTCGCGGTTCCGGCTAATACCGACGGGATTGAGTACGGCAAAGCCGAAGAAAAAATGGGATGGAATGCACAACCCACGCGTATGGTCACATTTGATAACGTGAAATTGGATAAAAGTTGGTTACTTGGCGAGGAAGGGCAAGGCTTTAAAATGGCCATGCAAGGTCTTGATGGAGGCCGAATTAATATTGCAACCTGCTCGGTAGGAACAGCACAGCAGGCGCTAAACGTTGCACGCGATTACATGAACGAACGAGAGCAGTTTGGTAAACCTATTGCAGGTTTCCAAGCGCTTCAGTTTAAGTTGGCTGATATGGCAACTGAACTTGTTGCAGCGAGACAAATGGTACGTATGGCGGCTTGTAGGCTTGATAATAACGACCCAGATAAAACCACCTATTGTGCTATGGCAAAAAGGTTCGCAACCGATGTAGGCTTCAACGTGTGTAACGATGCCCTTCAGCTACACGGTGGGTATGGTTATATCAAAGAGTATCCGTTGGAGCGTCATTTCAGAGATGTTCGTGTACATCAAATATTGGAAGGTACCAATGAAATTATGCGCGTAATTATTGGTAGACGCTTGCTGTCAGAAGAGAGAAGTGTACTGTAGTAGATCTCGATAAGAATCAATTCGGGCATGATTTAATGGCAATGAAAAGGAATAGAAATGGCAGATGTGGAATCGGTAGTCATTGTTGATGAAATCAAGACGTCTAGCAACGACTACACAATAGGCCGATTAACGCTGAACAAGCCAAAGGCATTAAATGCATTGGATTTGGAAATGGCTGGCATCATGCTTGACGCGCTTCAGCAGTGGCAGTCTCGCAACGATATTGTGGCTGTGGTGATTGATGCAGCAGGCGAAAAAGCTTTTTGCGCTGGTGGCGACATTGTTTCGATGTATAAATCGATGGTGGAAGCTAATGGGCAAATTCCAGCTTTCTTAGAAACATTTTTCGAAACTGAGTACACGCTAGATTATACTATTCACAATTACAGTAAGCCCATTGTTGTATGGGGCAGTGGAATTGTTATGGGCGGTGGCATGGGGCTTCTATGCGGTGCAAGCCATCGAATAGTAACCGAAACCTCTCGTCTTGCTATGCCGGAAATTACGATAGGTTTGTATCCGGACGTAGGCGGAAGCTATTTTCTACCTCGCTTACCTGGCAAAGCGGGTCTTTTCTTGGGTTTAACGGGTGGGCAAATGAATGGCACCGATGCTTGCTTTTTAGGACTTGCAGACAGTTTGCTTGCTAGTTCCGAAAAAGACGCTTTGCTTAATAGCCTTGTAGAATACTCGTGGGAAAAGACCGACAGCGAGAGTCTGGCTTCTTCTGTTGCGAATATCATCGATAAAATGAAAACACCTGAAGAAATGCCAAGAGGCAACGTTGAGCCGAATATGGCACTTATTAATGGCTTGTGTTCGGCTGACAATGTTACCGACGTAGTTCATGCCATTCTTAACGCAGACATGAGTGAGAATAAGTGGTTACAGAGAGCGCAAAGCACCTTAGCCAAAGGTTCTCCTATCACTATGCATTTGGTATTCGAGCAATGTAAGAAAGGCGCGAATATGACATTGGCTGACTGTTTTAGAATGGAAGCGGATATGTCCTGTCGATGCGGTGAAAGTGGTGAATTTCAAGAAGGCGTAAGAGCGCTTTTGATTGATAAAGACATGTCACCACAGTGGAAGTATAAAACGGTAGATGAAGTGCCGGACGACGTAATCGAACATTTCTTCACTTCGCCTTGGGCTAAAGAGGAACATCCTTTGGCCAAGTTGTAATTATAAGGGCTGCAAAATAAGCACATAAGGGCTATTGGTGCATGCTGACTTAAGTTGGTAAATAGTGTCTTGTATTGCCGTAAAGGCATCAATTTTGATATCCTTTACGGCAAATTCTCAGTAAAAAGAACCTGTCATGTGGCACTGCCCACTTTGTAAACTCCCTATCTCATTACATACAACGCCTATTCGCTGCGAAAACAACCATACCTTCGATAAAGCGAAATCTGGTTACGTTAACCTTTTGCCTGTTCAATTTAAAAAATCGAAACTTCCGGGTGATGACAAAGCAATGGTAAGAGCCAGAAGGGAATTCCACCAATTAAATGCCTATAAGCCGTTGAAAGATAAATTAGTGACGCTGGTGGAAAAGGTACTAAATGAAACGGCAGCCAATGAAGAAGCATCAAAGAATGCCATAAAGGTTTATGACGCGGGTTGTGGTGAGGGGAGTTACTTGGATGCGATGGTACAAGGACTTTCAGCGAATGGTTTAAAGGTTGAAGGAGCAGGTAGCGATATCGCCAAAATCGCAGTAGAGCTGGCAGCTAAAGCGTACAAGCAAGCACAGTTCGTTGTTGCTAGCAGTTTCGATTTACCCCTAAGCAGTAACTCGCAAGACGTGATGATTCAGGTTTTTGCACCAGGTAGTAATGAAGAATATGTGAGGGCTCTTAAAAACAATGGCCTTTTAGTGACGGTCGATCCTGCGCCTGAGCACCTGTTTGAGCTTAAACAGCAGGTGTACGACAATCCAAGACAGCATGAAATCGACAACCAAGAACGAGATGGGCTTACACGGGTTTACAATGAATGTTTTTCCTTTCCTATCCAATTCGAAAGCGAAGAACATGCGCTGGCACTTATTAAAATGACGCCGTTTTATTGGAAGCTTCCAAACGGCAAAATCGATGAGATTGTTGAAACGTTGAAAAGCGTCACGGCAGACTTCCATATTCAGCTATGGCAAAAAACACCACAGTAATATCTATAATGGATTACCCATCAGTTCTGTCGATGGGGAGACAGCCATTCCTCTGAAGCGTGACTTCCTACAAGTATAGTTTGTACTTGTTTCGTGCGGTTTAACACAATGTATGTGGGGAACTCGTTTTGACCGGTAGCCCGTAGCAGTGCCGGGTCACTGCTTTTTTTAAGAAATACAATTAGATGTCGGGTTATGCGTAACCATAACAAGCAGTTGATCTACAACATCAAAGCGATACACGGCAGACCTTCCTTAGTCTGCCGCTATTTTTATTAATTCTGTGTAGAGAATCTAGATAAGTGTTTAATAGCTTGACTCAATAAGTCTACATTGAGCGCTTCTTTACTGCGCTTACCGGTTGCCATGTCACTTATTTCATAGCTGCCGTTGCTCAGAACGTCCGTACGCTTATTATCATGAAAAACAACAATACGTTCACCAGAGGTGCTAACAAGCCAAGGCCTTGAAGGAGAAAGTAAGCTCTGACCTGTAGAATAGAAGGTAGTGGGAGCATTGCACCCGAGCGCGTCTAAAATGGTTGGCGCTAAATCTTCTGTGCTGGCTAAACTGGCGTTAAACTTAAGGGTGCTGTAAAGCGCACCTTTACCGCTTTCGCTACCAAAGCCGGTAGCAACTATTACATCGTGTTTACGTGCCAAAGTATTTTTCACATAGCTTTCGATATCAACACTTTTTAAAAAGGCAATGTGGAGACCGTCGTGATTGTTGCTAAGTGGCTGCAAATATCCCGCTAATTGAGGCAGAGGTAATGCTTCGTCGCTGTGAATCGACACTGGCATGCCAGACCCCAAAGGAAGCGCTAATAACACTGGACGCTTTTGAGATAACGCGTCTTGATATATCTCGGGTACACCAAATAGCGTAGTGGTCATCAAGCCTTCTATGCTACTGGCCGTCGAGTAGTAATTGTCCATCTTGTTAAGAGTATTGCGCTTGATATTGCTTAGGTCCACCGTCTGTTCATTATCTATTTGGACAGCCACGGTTAAATTTCTACTGGTTTCAATAGAGCAATAAACTGGCTCGGCTGGGTAAGTAATATTGTGAATATCTGGGTTGAATTGTAGTTGCTTTCTTTCTTCATAGGCAGCTAAATCGAGTAAGCCATACCGCGACATCGTCGTTTTCGCCGTTGCAGGATAAGAAAGCGGAAACATGTTGTCTTGCTTAATGATAGGTTGATACAACTTGGCATCAGCCCACACATGAATGGCGTGACTAGTAACGAAGCAGCTAACAAAGAATGTAGCAACAGGAATGCCTACTTTATGGCGTGTAAAGCGTTCAACACGTTTCCATATTGCATTAGCTAACACCAACTGGAAGCCAAGCCACACAATAAAAAGCAGAAATAAGAATACCCATTGCTGCCAGCTTTCTATCGCCATTGTCGACTGTGCTTCATTGCGCAGTAAATCCGCGGAATGAAAACTAAAGTGAAAGCCTGTGCGGTTAAACAGCAATGCATCGAAAGCCAAGAGTGCTAAACCCACTGCTGCAATAATAGATGCGCTAACTTTTATGACTCTGGGGTTGTTAACTAAATAACAAAGAGGGAGGATAAAGATAACAAAGCCGAAAAAGGTCATAAACCCAATATGACCAAACCAGTTGGCTAATAGATATAGCGTGCCGACACCGGTGCCAGGCATAGGTGATGAAAAAACAAAAATAGAGGCAATAACAATGGCGATGATAATATTCGCCAAGGCAAACCAGTGCCCCCAATTTACCAGTTTAGTAACACGCTGGCGACGAGGTGATTCGGCAAGTATCATGCTATCCCTTAGCTATTTTTAACGCTTTTCTTGAGTACGTCGGCAAATTGCGTTGCCATGGCTTCGCGATTTTCAGGGGCTACCTGAGTATTTAAAATGTGCGTTATGACATTGCCTAACACCATAAGTGAAAGATCACGGTTTGCACCGCCTTCTTCAAGGGTTAGAATAACGTTATTCATTAGCGTTTCGAATTCGTCGTTGCTATAGCGGCTTTGTTGGGGCATTGCTACGCCTCTTTTTTATGATTTCTTTGATAAAAAGAATGGTTTTACACGTAAAATGATTATAATCGTTGTTTGAGTGAGTACAATCATTCATTCTAAAATCCCGCAATTCTTTGGATATTTCTGACACTTTTTAAGCAACAGGACACCCGATACTCTATGAGTGCACTGATTCATCACTTTGTTGTACATCGATTGATAGTAAACAAAGAAGAGAAAATTGAAGCCATTCCCCGTGATAACTGCTTGGCAGTAACACCGGAAATCGAGCTTCTTGCCCATCAAATAAACCACAGTTTCAACGCTAAGCCTGGAAAAGGCGTTGGCCACTTCGTGACGGAAGTCACGCGCGAAGCAAAAGTGGAAAACGAAGAAGGCGAAGCGACTACGCAAAAAAGCACCGAGAACGTGGCAGAGTTTGCGGAAGGCCTTAAGCAATACGTGGATATTCAAAAAGCGGCAGGTGATAACGTTGAAGATGCATTTCATGCGTTTTCAGTGTCAGCGACCAACCGCTTAGTTCGTACATTGGCTGAAACGGGTACAGTAGAAACCGGCTTTCTCATTTTCTGCCAGTACGAATATTTAGCGACACAGTATCTGATGATTGCGCTGCTAAATACTCGTTCGCACGTTGAAGTGACCAACTCCTTAGATCTTTCTGCTCGTGAACACCTAGATTTGGCAAAAATGCAGCTCGCTGTGCGATTCGATTTAACCCAGTGGGACATTCAGCCAGAGCAGCAGCGTTACGTTAGTTTCATTAAAGGTAGAATGGGGCGAAAGGTATCTGACTTCTTTATGCAGTTTGTTGGCTGTGAAGAGTTGGTGGATGTTAAACAGCAAAATAAACAATTGATCTCTACAGTTGATGCCTACCTTGCCAGTGAGTCTCTAGACCCTCAAGAACAGCATCAGCACAGAGAAGAAGTGAAATCGTACTTTAAAGAAAAGATTGATGCGGGCGAGAGTTTATCAGTAGATGAACTGGCTAACAGACTTCCACAAAACGAAGAAACAAGCAGTAACTTTTCAGCGTTTACTCAGTCTATGGACGTACCGCTAGAAAAAGAAATACAGCCCGATCCAGCTGCGCTAAAACAATTAGCGAAGTTTACCGGACAGGGCGGTGGTATTTCGCTAAGCTTCGAACGCAAGTTAATGGGGGATAGGGTGTTTTACGACCCGGCTACGGACACGTTAACTATTCGCGGAATTCCACCCAATTTAAAAGATCAGCTTAATCGCCAATCTTCAATGGACTAGTCGCTGCGAAGCGAAGATAAAAAACGTATACTAGTTAGTAGAAAATAAACTCGATTCAAGGGTGTTATGCAATTATTTGTAAATGATTTGACAGTTATGGACTTTTCTTACCTATGCCCAACGCGCGGCATGGTGGGTGAAAGCTGGATTGTCGATGTTATTTTAGACGGTGAACTCAACGAAGAGAGCATGGTTCAAGATTTTGGTCACGTGAAAAAGAACTTAAAGCGACTAATCGACGAGTATGTTGACCACAAGTTGCTTGTACCTGCTGAGTACAGCGGTTCAGAGGTCATTCACGATGACGATTCTGAACAGGTTGAAACCCGCTTTACCTGCAGTGATGGGCGTAGCATTATGTTACATTGCCCAGCTGAAGCATATGCGTTTGTTTATTCTGATGAGATAAACATGGAGTCTGTTGGCGTTTACTTAAAAGAAGTGTTGGCGACGCACCTTCCTGAAAACGTTGAAAACATAACGCTGCATTTGCGTGAAGAAGTTATTAACTCTCCTTATTACCACTATACTCACGGGCTTAAAAAGCACGATGGTAATTGCCAACGTATAGCACACGGTCATCGTTCGCGAATTGATATTATTCTTAACGGTAATGTATGTAGTGAAAGTCAGCAATATTGGGCTGACCGCTGGGCTGACATCTATATAGCAACCCGTGAAGACGAAATTGCCTACAGTGAAAGAAAGCTTAAAGGTGAAGTCGCAAACGAAACGGATTACTACTGTTTCGCATACGAGTCATCACAGGGCTATTTTGAATTATTAATTCCTAAGTCAGATTGTGAAGTCATTGAAACCGACTCAACCGTTGAGTGTTTGGCGCAATATCTTTTGGAAGAGCAAAAGAAGCGTACACCAGATGGTGTTTGCCAAGTCATCGCTTACGAGGGCGTAGGTAAAGGCGCCACAGTAAAAGGTTAACGCTCGTTTACTGCTAGTTATAGGTGAGGGAATTAACGATGACATTCACGCTTTCAAAAGCCACATCACGCAATCCAATATCTCGTATATTGAATTGTGTGGTGGCGCTTAGTGCAGCTGCTTCCATGTTACTTGCTGCTGCGGCTGCTGAGGTAAACGACCAGACCAATGTGTTATTGGGTCAAGAGCAAATAGACGTAGCGCTGAACGGCAAGTTTACGCAAGGTGCTCTGCTACGCGGGCAAGCACCCGCAGGGGCCAAGGTAACGCTTAATGGCGAAACCGTTCAAACAAATAAAGATGGAAAATTTGTGGTCGGTTTTGAAAGGGAAGCACCACTTCAGCAAACGCTGGTTGTAGAATTAGATAACGGTCAAAGGTGGCAGCGTGACATTACCCTTGAAAAACGCGAATACAACATTCAGCGAATTGATGGACTAGAGCAAAAAATGGTCGCGCCGCCAGCAGAAGTGACGGCGCGTATAAAGAAAGACAATGTCAACGTGGCAAAAGCACGAAGCGGCAATACTGATTTGGACGCACTGTTCACTCGGTTTGCATGGCCAGCAAAAGGCGTTATCACTGGTGTTTACGGTAGTCAGCGCATTCTAAACGGTGTGCCGAAATGGCCGCATTATGGTTTGGATATCGCCAATGAAACAGGTACGCCAGTGTATGCGCCAGTAGATGGTGTGGTGACGATGGCTGATGATCTCTACTATTCGGGTAACACCTTGATTCTAGACCACGGCATGCGTGTGTTTTCTACGTTTCTTCACATGGATACTATAACGGTAGAAGTGGGGGAAGCGGTTAAACAAGGCGAGCAGATTGGTACAATAGGCTCGACAGGGCGCTCTACAGGCCCGCATCTAGATTGGCGAATAAATTTAGGCAACATTCGCTTAGATCCCCATACTATAATGTCGGGGTCGCCAGAACAGTAACATTTAGCTTTGACATTCACAAAGAAAAAGGCGCTTTCAGGTAAACCCTCAAAGCGCCTTTTTAGTGTTTTAATTACAGGTTGATGTTATCTTCCCAGCCACTGATTTAGCTTTTCTTCATCAGTGATTTCAAAGTAAGCCATTTCTTTTCGAGCCTCGGTTACCTCAAGAGGCAGCGTTAGAAGTCGCCCATCTCGAATAAGCGTTAAATCTACCTTTGACGTTTGGGCATTATCTAACAGGCGCTGAAGCTTTTGGGCATTTACAACGTGGCCGTTTAACGCAATGATGACATCGTTTAAGAGAATACCTGCCTCCATGGCGGCAAGACCTTCAAAAACCTGCATTACAGTAAGCCCGAAGGCAGCTGGTTTTAACGTGGCGCCAAGCTGATTTTTAATGGCAGGCAGCGAGGAAGCCCCCCCTTTATCTTCACCTGACACGCGAGCACGAACCGCATAGTAAACGCCCATTTCAGATACTAACGAAGCCAATTCTACATCGTCTGTGCCATACACCACGCGATTTAAGTATTCTGAAACATCAATACCAAAATGCGTTGTACATAGATTTTGGATCACGTCATCAGGCGTACCTTTTTCATCCACGCCATAGTGTTTCCACAATAACTGCATCAAGGTATCTAAATTAACTTTGTTTTTTGACTGTTTGCGAAGCAATAAATCCAAGCCAAGGGCTATAATGCCTCCCTTGGTGTAATAACTAACGATATTGTTAGTAGCGCTGGCATCTTGCTTATAAAACTTTGTCCATGCGTCGAAGCTGCTTTCAGCTGCACTTTGTTTGAAGCGCCCCGCGTTTTGTAAAAGTCGACTAACATTTTGCGCAACAATATCAAGGTACTTTTGCGGTTCAATAAGGCCAGCTCTTGCAAGGGTTACATCGTCATAGAAGCTGGTGAACCCCTCATAAATCCACAGTTGATTGGTGTACGTTTCCTGAGACAAGTCTGGTTTTACCATTACGCTAGGTTTAATGCGCTTCACGTGCCATGTGTGGAAAAATTCGTGACTGCACAAACCTAGAAATGTGATGTAGCTATCGGTTTTTTTCTCACTTTCACCAACTTGAGGAAGGTCAAAGCGAGGGTACAGCAACGCAGTTGAGTGCTTATGCTCTAAACCGCCGAAGCCGTTATCTGCTAGCAGTGTCATAAACAGGTAGTGATTAATAGGATGTGGAGCACCAAACAAATCTAGGTGGTGCTTACATATCGGCGCTAAGTCATCCGCTATGCGTTCATAATCAATATTGTTATTACCTGAGAAAAGCAAAGTAAAAGTGATGCCGTCAACATCAAAGCTGTGCGTATCTGCAATGCCAACATAAATAGGATGATCAATGAGTTCATTGTAATTTTTTTCTTTAAAGTACCAGCACGACGCGCTATTACTTTCACTGCGAGAAGGCATAGACGTGTAAGCCTTCCAGTTTGCGGTTGATGAATCGCTGTCGTTAAGCTCAATGTCCACTTCACAAGGCACATTTTCAAACCCAGAAACGCTAAGAAATGCGCTGGTGCCATTGATAAACGCATATTGGTCGTTCATAAAAGCAGAACGAATAGATAAGTCATTGGCGTAAATGGTGTAATAGACCGTACAAGGTTTTCCATCCGTGTGCACTCGCCAGGTTTGTTTATCTAGCTTAGTTACGGAGAGGCTGTTTATTCTTTCATCTTCAAAATTGTCGACACTTTTATTTACAGTAACATTTGCATTTAGCTCGACGATACTTTTTGCAAAGTCACGAACCATATAGCTACCTGGGATCCAGCTAGGTAAGGAGAGGACTAGCGAAGAGTCAGTATGTTTGGGGATCTTCAGCGCAACAGTAAATTGATGAGCACGCCAATTTGAAATGGTTAACGTATAGTGAAGAATAGAACTCATAAACGTCCGAAAGATGAGTAAAACTATCTCTTAACTATATCAATCTATCGGGTGAATCCCAATAGATTGCTAGGTATTAACGGTTAATTTTTACGTATATTAAATGCCGTTTTCCATCGTATTGTTGATAAGTTTTTGATTGATGCGTACATTGGGTTAATTAATATTAAACCCAGCAATAACAAAGATAAATGGCTGAAAAAATACAAAGCAATCTACTAAACGAAGACCGATTGGATTCGTTGCGCACCTTGGTACCTGGCGATAAGGTAGATTTACAAATTGCTATGCCGGCAGCGTCAAAGCGTGTAAAAACGGATTACGTTGGCATGCTCATTAACGAATGTTTGCTTTTTCATATTCCAACATCGGCAAAATGGATAACCACAAGAGATGCGCTAACCGTAGGTAATGATATTGTGGTGCGATCTGTGCTTGAAGGGGATACCGGTGAAGTCATTGCGTTTAAAGTAAAAGTACTCAAATTGCTTTCCAAGCCTTCAGGTTTACTTATTACAACGTTTCCGAAACGTATTGAAAGCATCGGGCTTCGTTCGGTAAAACGTGCCCAGCTTGGCATTTCTGTTAGATTAGAAGCTGACGTGTATCCCAGCGATGAAAATATAATAGGAATCATTATAGATTTAAGCGAAAAAGGCTGCAAAGTCGCATTACAGGTTAAACCAAATTGGCCAGTAGTGCTTGATGAAGCGGAGGTTACACTACACTATTCGTTAGACGGTAAAGAAGTAGCGCTTACTGCAAAAGTTAAAAACCACAAGCTTGACAATGACGTGGTTTATTATGGGCTCGCCTTTACCTGTGATCAGAAATTGATAAAAACGCTGTTGTCCCGACACACATTGTTAACTTAGGTCAACAACGGTTGGGTGCGCTTTGGATAATAATCAAAATATCAGGCAGAGGGGATAGACATGAGAAGTATTGAGCGACTGTTAATGCAATACGGTGAAAGTCACCAAAACAAGACCAATATTATAATTCACGCCATTGCAGTACCCAGCATTTATTTCGTCACGATAGGTTTGCTTTGGAGTTTGCCGGTACCTGAGGTGATAGCACATTTTGACATCACGTGGGCGCATATCATAGCTGTCCCCGTATTGTATTATTATTTTATGTTGTCTGGCCCGATAGGCGCAGCAATGACACTATTAACAATTTTGTGTTTTGGTGCAGTGAATGCGCTAAATCACTTCAATATTTCAGTATGGTTTTTTTCCCTCGTACTGTTTGTCGTAATGTGGGTGTTGCAGTTTATTGGACATCACATAGAAGGTAAAAAGCCTTCATTTCTTGACGACGTACGCTTTTTGTTAATTGGTCCCGCCTGGTGGTGGGTACATTGGCTCAAAAGGCTGAAGATTAGTTACTGAGCTTTCCCAATCAATTAAGCAAGCCAAAACATGTCCAATTTCAAGATTTTGCTCTGCGACAGGAGGCATGAGTGGCACGACCAAGACGCTTGGGTAGGGACAAGGCTAGCGTATAATCATTTTATAAGTTTTTAAATTGGGAATGTTGTGAGTCGCTTTCAGCGTGTAATAGAAAGTAATGAGCGTTTATTTTGGACGCTGCACAGCGCAGGCTGGGCAGGGTTTGCAATAATATATTACATTGGATCATTTCTTCATGATGTAAGGCCAATCTGGGTTTTCATCATCATGCTTAATGCATATGCAGGATGGTTATTAACCATTCCGCTTCGCTATATCTATCGTTGGGCGAGAAAACAGTCTCCGCTTAACATGCTCATTATCGTAATAGTGTCGTGTTATTTGATTGCCCTATTATGGGCCGTGGTAAAAAATATTAATTACTGGGAAATTTATAAGCACGGGTACCGCCCAGACGAATGGTATATGTATTTTACCAACACAATAAATTCACTGATTATGGTGGGTTGTTGGAGTGGCGTGTATTTCGGCATTAAAAACTTCCAGATGCTTCAAAAAGAGAAGCAAAACGCGCTTAAGGCCAGCACTATGGCGCATCAAGCGCATATTAAGATGCTGCGTTATCAGCTTAATCCCCATTTTCTGTTTAATACGTTAAATGCTATTTCAACCCTAATTCTTTTGAAAGAGAATGATACCGCTGAGGCCATGGTTTCCCGCTTAAGCGACTTCTTGCGTTACTCTTTAGATAACGACCCAATAAAGCGCGTTCCGCTGGGACAGGAAATAAAAGCATTGCGACTTTATTTAGAAATAGAAAAAGTGCGTTTTGACGATCGTCTAGAAGTGCTATGGGACATCGATGAAGGCTGTGAAAGCGCTCTTGTTCCTAGCATGATATTACAGCCAATTATTGAAAATTCTATAAAACACGCCATATCTAAAATGCAAAATGGTGGACGTATTTCGATAACGGCACGTACCTTTGGTAATGATTTATTAATGGATGTTGCTGATAACGGTCCAGGCGCCGATATTAAGAATGGCACGCTCAGTCGTGAAAACGGGGTGGGCTTAGCCAATATAAAAGAACGTTTGCAATCCCTTTATCATCGTAATTTTGCATTCTCTATAGAACACAATCAGCCTTCTGGTGTGCGAGTTAGAATTCGCATACCTTATGAAGTTAAGGACGTATAACATGACAAAGCAAGTGATAAAAACCATTGTAGTGGACGACGAACCTTTAGCGCGGAGAGGTCTTCGTGCCAGGCTAGAGCGACATGAAGATGTGCAGGTGCTTGCCGAATGTCAAAACGGGCTTGAAGCTGTTAGCAGCATTTCTCAACATCGTCCAGATTTGGTGTTTTTAGATATTCAAATGCCGGGGTTGAACGGCTTTCAGGTCATTCATAAACTGCGTGAATTGAAGCAACCAATTCCCATGATTGTTTTTGTAACAGCTTATGATAGCTACGCCATTAAAGCGTTTGATGTACATGCGTTAGATTATCTGTTAAAGCCGGCAGACGACGAGCGGTTAGGGGCGGCGTTAGACAAAGTGCGCGAATACTTTTCAACTCAGCATCAGGACGAGCAGTCGCAAAAGCTGGTTAGCCTTGTTGCTGAACTTACTGGCGATGATTGCGAAGAGATTCTGCGTAAGTTGGCAAATGGTGAACCGGTCGAAACCAACCCGTATCCAGATGTATTAGCCATTAAAGATGGCTCAGAAGTTACCCGTGTTAACGTACAAGACATTCAGTGGATTGATGCTGCAGGCGATTACATGTGTGTACATGCTTTAGATGGCATGCACATAATGCGTAAAACCATGAAAGAGCTTGAACAAGAATTAAACCCACAATTCTTCGTTCGCGTGCATCGTTCAGCTATTGCTAACATTCGCTTTGTTAAAAAGTTAGTGAGTCATATTAGTGGTGAGTATCACTTAATACTTCAAAATGATACTGAGCTTAAAGTAAGCCGTAGCCATCGAGACAAAGTTAAAGCCGCAATGAAGATGTAAGGCTTAGTGTAAGTTCCTATACGAAAAAGGCGTTGTTTTCTTAAACCACGCCTTTTTTATTTGTGTTAGCTTTGTTGTACTTTATCAGTTAACCCGTCACTTGTGCGTACATTCATTCGCTACGATATCGTTCGTTCATAAGCGTACGCATAGCGTCAACACGTGCTTCGTTGAGCGGCTTGGTGTTTTCCCAGGTATCTGACAGGGGTACGGTTACAGGGCGCTGGTTCACTTCACCAACCATAACGTTCGTTACATCTTTGCCTACTAAACTGATAGCGAATTCGCCTAGCGTAGTGGCAAGTAAGCGGTCTTGTGCTACCGGTGAACCACCGCGCTGCACATGACCTAAGGTTACCGGTCGTACGTCATTAATATCATATTGCTGTAGCGCTTCAGTTAAGCCCAACAAACCGTTTGGCCATACGTTTTCAGCCACTACCACAATGAAACTGACAGGTCCTTTTAATCGTCTCTGCGCTTTTATTTGCGTCACTATTTTTTGTGTTTCAGCATCAGCAGACGTGAAGAACTCTGGAACCACCACATAGTCTGCTGCGGAAGACAGCGCGGCATTAAGCGCTAAGAACCCAGCGTTACGTCCCATAACTTCTACAAGAAAAATTCTCTCGAAAGCATCCGCCGTATCTCGAACCTTGTCTATAGAACTCATTGCGGTGTCTATAGCAGTGTAATATCCAATGGTAGCGTCTGTACCAGCTATATCATTGTCAATGGTACCGGGAATACCGATGATTTGACCATTCCAATGTTCACTCAACTTTGACGCTCCACGAAACGAACCGTCACCACCAATGACAATCAGAGTATCAATATTTGCTTGTGTTAAGTTTTCAGTTGCTTTAACTAGTCCTTCAGTCTGTTTAAATTCTTTACAGCGTGCACTATGTAAAATAGTGCCCCCTTGTTGAATAAGGTTATGGGTAGAGTCGAGAGAAAGCGATATGTACTCTTGCTGGAGTAGGCCATTGTAACCATGTTTATATCCAAGCAATGTAAAATCAGCTTTCTGACACGCAATAATTGTGGCGCGAATACAGGCGTTCATACCTGGGGCATCGCCGCCAGACGTTAATATAGCGACACGTTTTGACACATTAAAATCCTTCTTTTTACAGGCAATGACATTAAAGTAGAGTAAAGGCTGTGTAACGTAAAGTGCACTATTACATGTATTTGTTGCGCAATATCAAAGTAAAATTCAATTTTTAACCACACAGTATTAAGCGGATTTACTCACCACAGCGTAGTTAACGTAAAAAGGATATGTTATGCGTTCTTTATTGGTTCTATTCTTCCTGATTTTTCTTACATCATGTAGTTCAAAGTTGGCCTATAACAACTTGGACTGGTGGGTATATTGGTATTTAGACGATTACATTGAACTTAAAGATGGGCAAGAAGAGAAGTTTGATATTTATTTGAGAAATTGGCTGAACTGGCACAAAGAAAGTGAACTTACACGTTACAAAGCACAGTTAGAGAGCATAAAAAGTCAGATTCAAAACGGCACCTTAGACTCCAATAGTGTTTATAGCAATCTTGAATTAGCAAGAGCGCACTGGGAACGCGTGCGTGATGAAGTCAGCCCACAATTAGCAGAAATTGCTAAAACACTTGACGACGAACAAGTTGTTTCACTTTTCGCAGCGCTAGAAAAAGATAACCAGGAGGAAGAAGAAGAGCGTGACGAAACACTCAACAAGTCTGAAAAAGAGCGCTTAGAAGAACGAATAGAACGTATAGAAGAGGCTATCAGTGAACGCATAGGAAAGCTAACGAGCGAGCAGAAGCAAATTGTAAGCACCTATGCTACACAATTTGTTCCTACTGGCGGCGAGTGGCTAACCTATCGAAGGAAAATACAGAATGCAGCACGAAAGCTGTTTGTTACACGAAAATCAAATGATAGCTTTGAAGCCGAACTCATTATATTGATGCAAAACCCTGATAGCTATAAAAGCGATATTTATAAGCAAAGTAGCGCGCACAATATGACAGTAAGCGCGACTTTAATATCTGAAATATTTACTACGCTCACTAACAAGCAACGAGAAGTGCTCATTGATAACATAGAAGACTTGATTGATACTGTAGAGAAATTTCAAGGTTGAATGCAGCAATGTTCAATGCATTAAAACAAGCGAACAGTAAAATTAAACTACCCGCAAATATTTGGGCTTACGAACAGTCCCGCCCACAGTGGGCAAAAGAGGTGAGGAAAAAAATGGGCCTTGACGAATGAATGTGATATGTGTTGTTGTCTTGCAGTAAACAGGCTAAGCACAAGTGGTTTATGCGTGTTTGACACTATAACGAGCAGATTTAGACAACCCCAGGCAGGCGGCAATTCACCGTTTAACTGATACCCTATGAAAATAGATTTCACTATCATTTTAACCCCATCAATGTTGTAACCTAGCGCGCTCTAATATTCTTATTTGAATATTTTTGAAAGAATTTCTAGAAAATATAGCTGTTTAGTTAGCAAGTTGTTAGCGTAAAAATTCTCTATATCGTTAGGAGTCTCGCAGCGTGTTCAGGAAATTCTGTTTCGGGTTGCTCATTGCTACTTCATTTATTACTTTCGCTAAAAATCCACTTCAATTAGGTAAAGGCTTAAGAACCGCAGATCCGTCCGGTCATGTGTGGGAAGATGGAAGAATGTATCTGTACACGTCTCATGACCTTGAGTGCCAAGAAGATTTCTGGATGAAGGATTGGTACACCTTTTCGTCTGACGATTTAGTAAATTGGACCAATCATGGGCCGAGCTTGTCAGTTGATGATATTTCATGGGCAGATAACTATGCGTGGGCTCCTGATGCGGCATATAAGAATGGGAAGTATTATTTGGTTTTTCCCGCTGGTACAGGTCACAAAGACAGAGTAAACCCAGAAAACAGCACAAAGTGGATGGGAATTGGTATAGCTGAAAGTGATTCGCCTACAGGACCTTTCAAAGACGAAATAGGCAAGCCATTATGGAGTGAGCCCTATGCTAATGATCCTAGTTTATTTATTGACGACGACGGAAAGGCGTATTTGTATGTTCATGCCCAAGGCTTCGATTATCACGTGGTAGAAATGTCTGATGACATGCGCGGTATTAAAGGAACGCTAGAAAAAATGGACATGGGGGGATACGAGCCAAAAATGGAAGGTCCTTGGGTATTTAAGCGCAATGATCTTTACTACTTTACCATGCCTGAAAACAACCGCGTGCTTACCTACTATACGAGTACATCTCCAAAAGGCCCTTGGACATATCAGGGTAAATTTATGGAGCAAGAAGCTAACAGTAATAATCACCACTCTATTGTTCAATATAAAGGACAATGGATTTTATTTTATCATCGATGGCTGGATATAGATTCGGCATGTGGGCGACAGCGGCATGTCGCAGCCGAATACCTTTTCTTTAACAGTGATGGCAGAATAAAGCCAGCTATCAGAACACAAGATGATGTTGCCGATTTTGCTGAAAGGGCAGAAAACAATCAACCGGTGTCACCAAAACCAAACTAAAAAAGACCTATTTGAAAAATCGTAATCGAGTTCTTCGTTACTCATCCACATCCAGGTCATCAACGAGTATCGCGGCGATTTAAATTAGAACGTAAACATCGACATCGCGGGCAGTGGTTACCGTAATGTCTGACTAAGAGAAAATTTGAATACAATGACCTTTTCAGAGCGTATTTTCAACAATACGCTTGAGCTGAGCCCACTCGTCTTCTGACATGTACTTTTTCGCGAAATTGACGAACTCACCAGATTGATAAAGTGACGCTAGAACATCATTAAAAGCGTTGAGAAAAGCGCGGCTCCCTTCTAAATCATTACACATTAAATGGCCTGCTTCATAAGCGGGGATACCGGCAATTCCATAGCTGCGTAAGTTTTCCATCTCCGTGATACTCCTCATAATGCTGGGGTAAGATAGATAAAAGTCTACTCGGCCTTTGGACAACATTTCGAGCATTGAGAAATAAGGATCGATACCGTGTCTGATATACAGGCTATCGCGAGGAATATTCGCGATAATATCATCTAAGAAATCTCCGTATGAATGGTCAGCGCCTAGAAGTAAAGTGTATTCTGATGAAGATACCAACATGTCCACTAAATCTATGACGTTTCCACTGCTGTCGAGAAATTTTTGATTAAGAGGCTTACTACTTTTGTGCTGATAAAGTCGTCGGTTGAAAAAGAAATCTGTGGGGTGACTAAACACATAAACCTTTTTTCTGACCGCTGTCTTTAACCTTTGCGGAACGCACATAGGATCTTCTCCAGACATTAGCGTAGCGATACGTTCATGAGGAGCAAACAGCAATTTGTCTACGGATAATTGAGTAAGAACCTTGTTGTAGACTTCTTCGGGAAAATTTCTAGGGGGGGTATTATGCGCAATGACATCGAACATATTTTTAGTGTCGGTTACAATGGTCACTGCTAAACTCAGGGGCGAACAACCGAGTGTTATTAGTAGCCAAGCCCAAAAGAACAACTTAAGCATCATCCTTTTTTACCACTCAAATTTGGAAACCAAAATAGCACCGTCTCTAAGCATTTTTACTTCTCGCTAATTTAACATTAAATAGAGGCTCAAAGTGCCCAACGTCTTGCGTATTGCATCCTGACAATTTTATGTTTTTTAAAAGTTTATTATACCTTATGTGAACTTGACTAACTTCTCAAATATAAATTACCAAATATCACTTTATGCTTATTCAACAGCTTTTGGGGCAAAAAATATGGTCGCTATAGGCTAGTTAATAGTACAGCTTTTTATTAGCCGCGCCATTAATAAGTAGGGGGCTATTGACACTGACGGCGTTTTCAAGCCTGAGTATTTAAGCGTGAATATAGGGAGTTCAATAATCTGCTGCTTTTCAGGTGGAAAAACGCTTTACAGGAAGTAATCGCAGTACCTAACACGAAATAGCCAGCATTGATTTAGCTATGTAATTAAATATATAAGAGCAAATGATGACAAGCACAGCTTAGTCGCAAAAGTGCTTATAGCATGAATTGCCATCAGTATTAATCTTCGTTACTGATCATTTTTCGCACCCGAGCGTCTGATTGTTTAATCATATCGCCTATTAACGACGTTTCAGGCATATTTTTCCAATACTTCTTAGGCATTTGATTAAGCATTGCATTTGTCTTAATGCGAGCGGGGTTAAATATATTTGCATAATAGGTCAACCAGTACTTTTCAATTCGGTCTTCATCGGGAGCTGCACTTGAATCTGGATTATCTTCTAGTACAAGGGTTTCAGTATCCCAATGAGCAGCACGATAGGGAGTCAAAATGGACCACCGCATGTTCTTAAAGCGGGTTTGGAAGAAACTGAGGTTAATCTCTAAACTAAAGTGCTCTGGTTCATACCATGCAACGAAATGCTCTTGGCCCGCCAATTTTACTTCTCTAAATCTCAAAAACGCACTCATTTTATATGCATCACGTTTGACTGCTTTCGCCATGGCATAGAGCTGAATTACATCTCCGTCAGTTTTCAACTGAATTAGTTTTTTGTTTTCGTAAACAACACGCCACAACACCCGGTAACACAGTGAAAATTTACTATCATCTGTATGACACAATGCGTATTTTATAAGCGTTAAGACTGGTTTAGGGATAGTATGGTTACGTTGTACCTTTTTTTTCTCAGCGTTTTCTCCCATGTCACCAAAAAGGTCTTCTTGTAAGGTATGTACGCTTTTCCAAATAATATCTTCAGGCGCTATGTGTTGAGATAAGCATTCGCGAGATGCTTCTCGCCATTCATCAAAACCAGGTACCGAAGTAATTGCAATAGATTTCATTTTAATACCGCTTTTACACTACTTTTAATACAACCTATGCGATTAGCACATTTACGCGCTGAATAACTCGAACTGTTTAGGCTCCTTAAACTGAAGTTCGAAATTATTGCTATCGAGTAAATGTATATCGGGGAAGTAATCTCCCACTTTGACAAATGGCTTTAACTTCTTGAGTGGAAGGCGCATCTTTGTGAGGTCAACCCAATTTAATTTTGTATTGCGTCTGATAGACAAGATTTTTTGTACCGTGCGCGCTCCAAGGCCGGGCACGCGCAATAGAAGCTGCTTATCCGCTGTATTGAGATCAATCGGAAATATGTGACGATTTCGCAAAGCCCATGAGAGCTTAGGGTCGTAGTCCATGTCTAACATGTCATCTTGCAAGATTTCATCCAAGCCGAAACCATAGAAACGCAAAAGCCAATCAGCCTGATAAAGACGGTGCTCCCTTAGTAATGGCGCAGGTTTAAGTGGCAAAACGTCTGAAGCATCAGGAATAGGGGAAAAAGCAGAATAGTAAACTCGGCGTAGCTTTTGTTGGCTATATAACTTAACGCTTGTTCCTAATATCGTTTTATCGTTCGAACCATCGGCTCCAATGATCATCTGCGTAGATTGGCCGCCTGGTGCAAAACGAGGAGGGCGTTTTCCCGAATATGTTTGATCAACTTTATGTTCTGCAATTTTGTCTTTTAGCACATTCATCGAGTCGTGAATATTGCTAAGATCTTTTTCAGGTGCATACCTGTTTAACGAAGACTGAGTTGGCATCTCTACGTTAATACTGAGCCTATCTGCATACAAGCCAGCTTCGGCTTGTAATTCTGATGACGCGTTCGGAATGGTTTTTAGGTGTATATATCCTTTAAACCCGTGGTCTAGCCTTAAGGATTTCGCAATACGAACCATGCTTTCCATGGTTATATCGGGAGAACCAACAATACCTGAGCTTAAAAACAAACCTTCAATGTAATTACGTTTATAAAAATTCAGGGTTAAATCTATCGTTTCCTTCACAGTAAACCGAGCACGTTGAACGTTGCTGGATACTCTATTGATGCAATAATGACAATCGTAAATACAATAGTTGGTCATCAGAATCTTTAACAAAGAAACGCATCGACCATCAGGTGTGAAGCTATGGCATATTCCCGAGCCACCGGTAAGAGAACCTATACCGCTTTTATCGGTTTTACCCGGTTGACGTTTTCCTGCTGAACCACTTGCGCATGAAGCGTCATATTTTGCTGCATCGGACAGGATTTCGAGTTTTTGTATCAGTCTATCATGCATCGCAGATGATAATTTCCTATAAGCAATCACAATCAAACAGCTCATTAGAACCCCCATTCTTTTTAAACGGAAGTAACAAACTACGTTAAAGCATGTATAAATATACAGTTGTAAGGGTGAAGTTGCAAAAGGGGGGGAGCGAAATTTTAATGTAAAAAAACTATAGAGAGAAAACACCGCGTCTTAGCATAAACACATAGAGGTTGCAGGCGGTGTTGTTCCGCTTATTATTTGGAGTCGTTGTTTAAATAGATCGAGAAGTATTGCGGTTTGAAAAGCTGAGCCTAAAGGTACATTATAAAAAGCTCTCTGGTTAGAAAAATGCAAAAGATAAAATTTTAAAACCCTATATATTTAGAGAGCTCCTCTCTTAAGCTAGTGTATTTCTCTTTATAAGGTTGCTTGAGTGTCATGTCGTCAATCAATTTGAACAATCGCTTACATTCGTTGACGAGTTTCATTTCTGATTTACCTTCCTTAATTGCAATTTGCAGAAGACATTGAAGCAAATTGAGTGCAACGCCCGTATTTACAGGGGCAAAACCTTGAGCTAGGGCAAACGAGGCTTTTGCTCGCTCGTAATCTTGATTTTGATAGTGCTGTATGCCTTCCCGGTTAAACTGTTGATAACTTGCTAAACTCTTTCGAGTGTTTAACGCCTGTGCATTGAGCATGTTTAAACTGTTTTGGTCGAGTTCCTCTTGTCTTGAGGTTAAAAGTTCACCTAACTGTAATGCATCATCAAATTCTCCTAACTTGTACATAACGTTTATGCTGTCAGGAATAAATGCAGTAGGAACCTCGGTGTACTTTTCGTTAAGAAGCGTTTGTGACGTAGTTAGGTGACGTTTAGCATCAATCAGTTTACCGTCAATAGCGCTAATTCTAGCATTCACGATTGTACCAAAAATATCTACGTCAAAATCTCGGTCTATTTTTTGAAGGTGCTCATCAAACTTTCCTCGTTGCAACGTAAGTAATGCTTCTTGTTGAAACTTATTGCGTTGCCGTTTATCGTCTGCAAACTCTGCAACGTCTAACAGGCTGCGAATAATACCGCACCAGTGCAAACTGGTTTGATGAACGGTTCGTTTAGATAAATCCCAAATCGCATGGCTTGAGTTGGCCGCGAGCACTAAATCACCGTTCTGTCTACCTATATCACAAGCTTTAAAATGCCTGGGTATAGAGTAGGGGGAGAGCTTAATTGCTTCTTTTATTGAATCTAAGGCTTCCTCGCCTGCCGACATGGCCTGATGAGCTTGTGCAAGAATATCGTGTGCATCAGCATTGAATCGGTTGCGCTTTAGTGTCCTTTTGGCAATTGATATCGCTTTTTCATGTTCCTTTAAAAGCAAGTAGGTTTTTCCAATTGCTATTTGTGCCCACAGCACCGGTTGTTTATCAATATAATCACTTAGCACATCTAACGCTTTATGTGGCTGCTCAATGCGCCAATAGAGTTCCACTAATAGCTGTTCACAGTGCCCTTTATAATGGGAAGGTGCGTCTAGTAACGCTTCAATATGATCGATAGCACTATTTAATTCACCCTGTTCAATAAAATTCAACGCTTTTTGAAGAAACTGTCGTTTTTGCCATGCGCGAACAATACGAGACTTCAGCTGTACTTGAGAAAAGGGTTTAATGAGAAAATCGTCTGGTCGGCGCTCAATACTGCCTAAAACTACAGGCCGAGCACTGTCGGCACTAATTAGTATGAACACTGAAGTTGGACTGATGAGCCTGCGAATGCGCAACTCTTCAATGAGCTCATAGCCGGTTTTATTGTCAGCCCCTAAGTGTAAATCACAAATAACAATATCGAACTTGTGTTTTCTACACAGCGATACCGCTTGTTCGGCAGACGACTTTGTGACTACGTCAGACGCGCCCATTGAATGCATTAACCCTTTTAGAAGAAGAAGGAAAGGACGTTGATCTTCAACAATCAGTACTTGTTTGTTGCTAAATTGCATTTCACATCCATGAGTAAGCGCGCGAATATTGTATAAGAGTATATCTAATTTTTAATAATAAGCTTAAGAAAAACATTGTCTTGCCGAAAACATAATATGGAAAGATATAAATAACAATGAATGTCATCTGATACAGCTATAGTGAACGAACAGACACCTATTGACCCCAGTATTTACTGGGAGCGTAGTGGTGTGCTTGCTCGCGCTTCGGCACAGGGCGCGATATTCTCTTTGTACCTGGCCATGCAGCAACACAGTGTGGCTGAGCCGTTCGAAATTGAAGCGATAACTTCAGATACTGAAAATAAGAATAGCATTGAAGAGCAGCTAGCATCGTTAAATCATTATAGGCGCCCATCGTTAGCGATAAATGAAGGCGATTGGGACAGGATACATGTTTTGTCTACGTTAGTCTCTCAAGACTATACAACGGCTAGGTTATACTTAAGCATGAATCCCACACCGCTATCACAGACTGATAATGCAAAACGATTACCTAATGAGGTGCTAGATAACTGTAGCTTGGCAACACAAAAGCGGTTAAAAAAACACTATGCAAACACCGTAAAGGAAGACAATACGCTGTTTTATGATATTCTCGCGTCGCGAGACGAAAATAGAAATAGAGAACAAAATAACCCACAAGGCTCCACATCCTTTGAAAATACTGCCTAGCGCGTGTTAATAGTCCTATTGGCGTGCCCTCGTTAATTATATCCACCCTAGTTTTTACCACTCTTTTTTGTTATATTGCGCGCCGCATTTTTGCACTGGTCTTACGCTCCAATCAGCAAAGGTTAAAATATGTCTAAATATATTGTATGCGCAATGTATAAGTTCGTTGCGCTTGAAAACTTCAAAGAAATTCGCCAGCCGCTTCTAGAAACCATGGAAGCTAATGGTATCAAAGGTACACTTCTTCTTGCCCACGAAGGCATCAACGGTACCGTTTCTGGCACTCGAGAGGGCATCGACGCGTTGCTCGCGTACTTAAATAGCGATGAACGCATCAATCCTATTTCTTATAAAGAGTCGCTTCACGATGAACAGCCGTTCTATCGCACTAAGGTGAAACTTAAAAAAGAAATTGTGACAATGGGCGTAGAAGGTATCGACCCGCGCAAAACCGTAGGTACCTATGTTAAACCTAAAGACTGGAATGCATTGATTAGCGACCCAGACGTGACGGTAATTGATACACGCAACGGTTATGAAATTGAAATTGGTACGTTCAAAAATGCTATCGACCCTAAAACGGACACGTTTCGCGAGTTTCCTGAATACGTAGCGAAAGAGCTTGACCCGTCAAAAAACAAAAAGGTAGCGATGTTCTGTACAGGTGGAATACGCTGTGAAAAGTCTACAGCTTATTTGAAAGAGCAGGGGTTTGACGAGGTTTATCACTTAGAAGGCGGCATACTGCAGTATCTCGAAGATGTACCGAAAGAAGAGTCATTGTGGGAAGGCGATTGCTTTGTATTTGATAATCGCGTTGCAGTAAACCATGACTTAGAGAAGAGTCAATACGAGCAGTGTTATGCCTGCAGACTTCCTATTACTGAAGAAGATAAGCAAAGCGATAAGTATGAGCCTGGCGTAAGCTGTCCACACTGCTTTGGTACGCATACTGAAGAGCAAATAGCACGCTTTAGAGAACGTGAAAAGCAAGTTCAATTGGCCAAAGAGCGCCAACAAGAGCACGTAGGCACCGAAGCGCGTTTGACTATGGAACAAAAGCGTAAAGAAAAAGCAGAAGCTCAACGTTTACGCGCACTTAAAGCAAAAGAAAATCAAGCGTAGACAGCTAGAAAGAAGGGCGTTACACTCGTGTTTATTGCAGTTGAAAAAAGGAATGCGAGTGAGCACTCAACTTTCAGAATCTAAAATTGAAGAAATTAGAAAAGACTTCAGCTTTTTTGATCGTGATGGTAACGGCCAAATCGATTTGCCGGAGTTCATTGAGCTTCTAACCGTTATTTCACCAAAAACGAAAGCGAGCCACGTACATGAAGGTTTTAAGCTTATCGATAGTAACGACGACGGTTACATTGACTTTGAAGAGTTTTTGGAGTGGTGGCAAGAAGGATGGTGGGAATACTAATTTTATAATTGGTAAAACGCATCGATCATTGAATTTTTTCTACGCTTTGCTAAGTGTATGAGTTTATAACTAAGCCGCGCGAAAGAATAAGTGAAAACGAGTGCCTCCAGGCACTCGTTTTTTTATGTCTTGAATGGCGCTTAAGGCTTCACTGAATCTTGTCGCCTAGTCTTTCTAATAAGAATTTGAATGAAATACGCCATTATATCGGCGTTTATCATCTCGCTTCCAAAACTCTATGGCAGGAACTTGGTTTTCCCATACATCAGTTGCATTCCATGTGTACTCGTTCTTATATCGCAATAGGAAAAGCTCGGAGTCGTAATGGCTGTCTTCTCTGCATTCTTCAAAGAAGAGATTGGACTTTTTAGAAATGATTAATTCAGTTTGGCTTAAAAACTGAATTTGTCTGCGCGTGATAATTTTGCATATTGGTTCATCAACATTATCAGGATATAAAGACGACACAATTGCTTTCTCTATTTGCCCTGATTCTTGTTGAATGACATATAAACCAGAGCCTAAAGGAAAACGGCCTACCATGTTCAAAAATGCAGTCACATGTTCTGCACGGTAATGCTTGTCGACTCGACCCTGATCTAAAATATCGTAGGCTCGATAAATTTGTTGATAATCAAAATCTTCCTTTGTAGAAAGCAAAAATGATGCGTAGGTCATAGGAATTCGCAGTAAATCGCCTAATTCATGACGCTCTGCTTTCAGCGATTCCAGTATTTGAAGCATGAAATCGAGCTGTCTTCTTTCATGGCTATCGAACACATCTTTGTGCGCTCTACTGACGTATTTAATGGTTGGGACGCCCACACCTAGCTTAATGTAATCAGCCGTTTTCTTTTCGATGATAGCTAATAGTTTTGTTCGTTCTTTATGATTGAGTTTGCGATAGCGATCATCACCCAGTAGTTGGCTAGCTTCAGGACTATGCATGCCTATTGATTGCAGCAATGCCGCTTTTGCGATGGGCTTCAATACGTTTTCACGATAAGCCATTTTAATGTCGGCAGGCATTGGGTTAAATGTGAGATTACTTGCACCATTCAAACCTTTATCGACCATCAGACTAAAACGCTCACCTTTGGGAAATAGCTTGTCGAGTTCCTCTTTTAAATACTGTGTTACAAAAGTGGACTTTAGGCGCAACTCTTCAAACAAAGCAATGGTTAACGCCGTAATATAAATCGGCTTGTAACGCTCATTTCTGATGTGCCTCACTTTTTCTTTTGGCGACGGTGTTGAAAGTGCAATGGTACCTAAAAATTGGCTAAACGTTCTTTCACCGTTAAGTAGGTTGAGCATGTAATCAGTAAGTTGGTCTAGATGCTCATAGCGCTCGTTACTTTTCACGCGCAGCTCGTCTTCTAACGCGCGCAGTTCGTTGTCACATTGTGTTTGCTGAGCTACCAAACGCGCCATGTAACGCTGAACAGAAGGTTGGCCTTTTATCGAAGGGTATTTTCCTTTATCCTTTCGATAATTCTCTATGTACTCAATTTGACCTTGGTAAGTTTTCACCTTCCGTTTGAGCGCGTTAAGTTGACGGTAGTTCTGTGGGTAGTCCTCGAAAAACACTTCTGCATCTTTAACGAGCTCAAGATAACTTTTTCGATACTCTGATATTTTGCGTGAAATGTCACTCACCATAGTGGGAATTTGAGACAGTTTTTCCTCCGCCCACGAAGGTTTATTGTTTTTTGATTTGCTATCAATCAACATCTATATTCACACTTTTAATTCAGTGATCGTTTCCGTCACTCGTTATTATTGGCAGTCTACGATATTAATGTTCACTATTAGTAAGCACGTGAAGTATCCAAGTAAGACTAAAGCTCTTCATCGTTCAGAATAAACACAATATTTGGATAATTCAATAGGTTAGGTGAATACAATATTGTTCGCTTGTATAGCATCGCTTGTTTTGACAGGTGGGCTCTAACTTCCGTTCCTGTATAGAGTCTTCTTATGCGAGAATACAAAATTGGTATCTATTAAAAGCAAACGAAGCTGTATGTGGTTTACCAATCGGCCCTGTATCTTTTATTAGCTTTAGCAGCTTCCACTTCTAACGGTGCGTCATCGTATCCATACTGTGCCATATCGAAAAAATGTTGGGTAACAACTTCACCTAAACTGGCTCGCTCAATTTGTAACACATGTACTAATTCATGGGCTAATTTAGGTCTATTGAGCTTAAAATCTTTGCGAGCGTAAATTGAATAGCCAAAAACTTGTGCGTTGTTTATGATGCCTTCGCCAACAAGACCCACGGTCTCGCCAAAAACTTTCAAGGCAAAATTTTCGTAGGGGTAGGGTACTTCATCGACATAAACAACTCTAACTTTTGCTGGGTATTTGATGCCTATCTTTGCTGCTAGCGCCATTTCTTTTTCGTTCAACGGCGTACCTATTTCCAAACCTTTTTTATCTGTTTCATGCGCCCAGTTTATATATTGTGGTAGCAAAACACTGGCTATTACTTTTTCATAAAAAAATACCAGAAATATAATCATGACAACCAGTGTTAAAGAAACAAGCTTAAACAATTTCATGTTTTTAAAATCCATTTTAAAAAGGCTTAGATAGTCTTGAAAACTATCGGGATAAATCCATAAATCAGAAGGTTAACTGCTTCTTATATCTACACATTAAAGCACATACCGAAGAGTATAAAAAGAACTTGAACGTAAGAAAATGAGCATTAAAACGGAGGGGGCCGTTGTTTACCGCTAAACAAAGCATAGATTAGCGGCAACAAAGGTTACTCACCGAACAATAATTATCTACTCGTCATCATTCGACGGCGTCTGTCTCGGTTTTCGTTTTATAGGAGCCATGCCAACATCCTCACCAGACATCGTATCTACACGTTTATTTGCGCCATGTTTTGCTGGCTTTACTACACGCTTCTTACCATTTTGAGCGTTTGCTTTTTTGGCCACTTTTTTCTTCGGCGTAAACCCTTTAAATGATGCCGAAAATTCGTTGTGCGCCGAACATTCTAGAGCATATTGAAGGTGGTTCTTTAGCCCTTCGAAACTGTTCCAATCGCGAGGACCAATTAGCGAGAAAGCTTCACCTTTTTGACCTGCTCGTCCTGTACGACCAATGCGATGAATATATTCATCTGCATTTTTGGGAAGGTCGAAGTTAACGACTAACCCCACCTTAGACAGATCCAGTCCGCGAGATGCAAGATCTGTGGTAACCAGAATACTGTGTTGACCGCGTGCGAATGCACTCATAACCGCCGCACGTTGATTCTGTAACATATCACCACGAAGGGCAATGGCTTCTAAGTTCTGTGCGTTCAATAGGGTTGCAATTCTGTCAGTGTCTTCACGGGTGGCTGTAAAAACAATAGCTTGGTTGTATGTACGATTGATCAGTTCATACTGCAAAATTTGGTCTTTGTTATCAACGTTGTCAGCAAAAAAACAGTGTTGAACGATGTCACCATGTTCTGCCGTCGAATCACCTACAGCCACACGCACTGCGCTTTTGGTGAGCTGGGTCGTCATATGCTTAAGCTCAATGTTATCGAGCGTGGCAGAAAACAGCATGGTTTGGCGTTTTCTGTGATCAGCATAATCATTAATCATTTTAAGCTGCGCAGAAAAACCCAAATCTAACATACGGTCGGCTTCATCAAAAATAAGCAACTCTAAACCGTTTAAATATACACTTTTATCTAAAAGGTGGTCAGCTACACGACCTGCGGTACCTACAATAATATGTGGGTTCCTACGAAGGGCTTTAACCTGGTCGTTATAGTTCTCACCACCGACGATGAGTGAGCAAGTAAGATTCAAACCCGTACACATTGATTTTGCTTCAATGAAAACTTGTTTGGCTAGTTCGCGGGTTGGTGCAAGAATAAGTGCACGTGGGTCTTGTCGGCTAAGCGCTTTTTGCGACATTAGCCTATTAATAGCTGGCACTAAAAAGGCGAAGGTTTTACCTGACCCAGTTTTTGATGACGCAATAATATCCTTGCCCTGAATTGCAGGCAGCATAGTGCGCTCTTGAATTTCGGTTAGCGTCGAAATGTTTTTTGTTTCGAGCTTTGAAATAATTTTGTGGTGAACTGGTAAATCAGTAACTAGCAAGAACGGGTAACCTTATTAAAATAACATTCGGGCGCATTATCCCTTAATGCACGTTTCATTTAAAGGTTTATTGGGACAGGCTTAAATATTTGCGAACTGAACGCATGTGCTTATGGCGCTAGCGACTAACAAGCAAAAAACAACGTTAAAGTTTAAGCGTGAGGAGACTAAACCACTCGCGCCTACCCCAAAATAGCGTTGGCAACGGGTAAGCGCGACTCGACTAAGCATAATTAAACGTGATGGCTAAAGACGCATTTCTGTAACATCTTCCGGAATGACAAGCTTTCCTCCGGTTTTCTCTTTTATTTCGTCCACGCTTACACCTGGTGCACGCTCTTGCAGAACAAAAGCGCCACCTTCAACACATAGTACTGCTAAGTCAGTAATTATGCGTGTGATACAGTTCACACCGGTTAACGGTAATGAGCATTTGCTAAGCAGCTTAGGGTTACCATGTTTGTCGGTATGGGTCATGGTAACGATTATGTTTTTTGCGCCGGCAACTAAGTCCATGGCGCCGCCCATACCTTTAACTAATTTACCTGGTATCATCCAAGAAGCAATATTGCCCGATACATCAACTTCAAATGCACCAAGTACAGTGAAATCTACGTGACCGCCTCGGATCATAGCGAAGCTTTCAGCGCTGCTAAAGATTGACGCACCCGTTATGGCCGTTACTGTCTCTTTACCTGCGTTTATCATGTCAGCGTCAATTTCACTTTCAGTCGGGTAACGCCCCATACCCAACAGGCCATTTTCTGACTGCAACATTACGCTAATATCATCGGGTACATAATTAGCCGCCAGGGTAGGGATGCCTATGCCCAAATTTACGTAGTCACCATCTTTGAATTCTTGTGCTACGCGCATTGCTATTTGTTCTCTACTAAGCATTACACTGATTCCTTGCTAACGACTCGACGCTCAATACGTTTTTCGAATGAACCTTGAATGACTCTGTTTACATAGATGCCTGGAGTATGGATTTCGCTCGGGTTCAACTCGCCAGGCGCTACAATTTCTTCCGCTTCTACAACAGTGATTTTGCCAGCCGTAGCCGCCATAGGATTGAAGTTTTGCGCGGTATAGCGATAAATACAGTTTCCGAAAGTATCTGCTTTCCATGCTTTGACAATGGCAAAGTCTCCAGTGATGGCGTGTTCAAGAATGTACGGGCGACCGTTGAATTCTTTTACCTCTTTACCTTCGCCGACCGGCGTGCCGTAACCTGTTGCGGTATAAAATGCGGGGATACCGGCACCACCAGCACGCATCTTTTCGGCCAGCGTACCTTGTGGCGTAAGCTCCACTTCTAGTTCGCCATCAAGCAACTGCTTTTCAAATAGCGCATTTTCGCCAACATAAGAAGACACCATTTTCACTATTTGTTTGTCTTCAAGTAAAAGCCCTAAGCCAAAACCATCTACGCCACAATTATTTGAAACGACAGTAAGGCCGGTCGTCCCCATTTTTTTTATTTGTGCTATAAGACCTTCTGGTATTCCGCATAAGCCAAATCCTCCCGCAATGACTGTCATACCATCTTCTAGTCCAGCCATGGCTTCGTTGTACGAGGATACAACTTTGTTAAACCCTGCCATTCTTTATCTCCAATGATTTTGTTAAAAATAAGTATCAAGGTTGTTGTGTTATTTGTAAAATCGAATTAATCTTCCAATTAATAAATAATGTTTATCAATAGTTGGAGCCATACACATAAGCTTATGGATGTTTCTTATCGTCAAATAAAGGCATTTGTAGAAGTGGCCAAATCTTCAACTTTTGCTGAAGCCGCGGTTAACTTACACTTAACTCAGCCAGCACTTTCATCTGCTATTAAGAAAATGGAAGAGCAATTGGGCGGTAAACTGTTTCAACGTAACACACGCAATGTAAGCTTAACGCCAGAGGGCGAGGTTTTATTTCCAAATGCTTTAAGGCTGCTACATGATTGGGACAACACTTTCTCTGACATTCAAAATCTATTTGCTATGGCGAAGGGAAAGCTTACGGTATGCGCTATGCCGTCATTTGCAGAGTCTCACCTACCGGATATCTTGTCAGTTTTTCACCAACGTATTCCAAACGTAAACTTACGAATAGTCGATGTAGTGATGGAGCAGGTCATCCATGAAGTGACGACTGGTCGCAGCGAAATCGGCTTTTCATTTGAACCAGAGCGTAAAGATGGTTTAGTGTTTAAAAGTTTGTTTGCTGATGAATTTGTTGCGGTGGCCAACCAAACGCTATCATCTCACTTTGTTAACGATTTACATTGGAAAGACTGCCAACAACTTCCGTTAGTAATGATGAATAGGGGATCTGCAGTGCGCCAATGGACCCAATCGAAGCTGGCACAGTATGGCGAGCTAAATATTATTGCTGAAACGGGCCAACTCTCTACGATCGGCAAGCTTATTCAAAATGGTTTAGGCATATCTATCATGCCAGCTATTTGTAAGGCTCAAATGGAAAGCTTGGGGCTAGTGGCCAAAGAAATTTGTGATGAGCCACTTGTAAAAAATATTGGAATAATCAGACATGCGCGAAAAGGTCTGTCGTTACCCGCTCAGTCCATGTGGGACTTGGCGGTTGCGCATTATGCGTGAGCCACAATGCGCACTGTTTAATAACCGTTGCGACTTACCACTTTTTCTTCGGCGCGAATAACTCGTCCAACTCGTCTCTCTCTTCCTCCTGTTTCTTAGCACGATCTTTTTCGTTCACGCTCTTAAGATTACTTTGTATTTCGTGTAGCAATTCATTGAGGTAAGCGAGTTTTGACGTAGAATAATCGTCTTGTTGGTTTTGATTTTCTAGTGCGTTTTTTGCTTTCTCAAAGTACTGCCTTGCTGATCCAAGCATATTCGTTTGAAGAGCAGCGCGGCCACGTTTTATCAGTGTTTCTACGTTCACTTTTACCTGCAAACGTTCAAGCTGTTTATCTTCTTCCATGAACACTTTTGAATCGATTTGCCCTTTGCTATATTCAGAACGAAGAATAATGCGTAATTTTTTAACGGCCTGAATATACTGAATAATCATCTTATCGCTGTCAGGTAGCGAAAAGTCACTAACAGTGCCGCTGTTGTCTGAAAGCGCTGCGGCCGTCGCTTGTTCACAGCTTGAAATCCGTTGCTTTAAATCCGCTGTACTAGATAACTCATTCATTACTTTCAAGGCATTGAGAATGCGGTTGTGAAGTATTCCCATAATGCGAGATGAAACCGGCATGTTTACACAGGCGCTGATAACGTTTTCAGTTTCGTCAACAATCGTACGTTGCTTGGCGAGTTCTGTTCTGCGCTCAGCTTCCTGCTTTTGACGATGTTGTTGCATTGCATTGATGAAGATAGCTGCGATTAGCAACACAACAATTAATATAATAATAATCACGTACATGCGTGTGTTTCCGTCTGTTTTTTATTTTTTATAACGTTAACGTATTACTACGTGCGAGCGTTACTTTATGTATTACCCAATGTTATCGGTCAATCTTACGGTATTTTCACTTCAAATACACTTCCACCGAGACTTCCACCATTTGAAAGAGCGATTGAGCCAAATTTTCCCCCTTGCGAATGTGCGTTTGCTATTAACTTAGCAAAAAATAATCCCAGGCCAGTTCGCCCTTGACTCAATTCAAAGTCACGAAGTTTTTCGTGGCTTTTTAATAGCATAGCTTGGGGGTAGCCATGACCGTCATCTTCGACTTGGATCGTCATGAATTCATTTTCGTCGACATTCGCGCTTACAAGTATTTTAGATGTGCCATAACGCATAGCGTTAATAATTACATCGTTCAATAACAAATAAATTAATTCACTGTCTAAATACCAATTGAGGTCATCGTCAATAGCTACACTGATCTCAATATTCTTTTGAGATACGTATAACGCATTAGAGCCCACAACATCCTCAACCAGGTCTTTAATGAAACTTTCATCGACAGTAATTGGCAAACTTTCTAGTTCTGCTCGGTATAAAGAGAGTATTTGGACCAGGTTTGTATTGAGCCTAGATGCTTCATAATGGACACTTGCGACCTGTTCTCTGGCCTTCTCGTCTTGAGGGGAAAGTGTATCGCTTAGCGTTTCAATAGATTGAATAAGCAAAAACAGTGAGTTTTTCATGTCGTGTACTGCGGCTGCTAATACCGAAGAAAAATCGATTGTAGATGTTACTTGTTTACTGCTACTCATTGTCTATTAAACACCGTGCTTTTTAACCACCTATCCATAATGTAGAAGAAAACGGACAAAGGCGAATAATTACCACTCGAAAATATAAAAATTCAATTATTTTCAACTTTATAATGCCAATTTAGTAATAGCAACTAGTAAAAAGAGGTGGTTTTGGTTATAACGAACAAAGTATAGTGTCAGTCTATCGCATAAATCGGTGTAAAATATGAAGCTACAGCAACTACGGTATATTGTAGAAGTCCTTAACAACAATTTGAATGTGTCGGCAACAGCAGAAAGTTTATATACCTCACAGCCAGGTATTAGTAAACAAGTTCGTATGTTGGAAGATGAACTAGGCGTTCAGATTTTTGGCCGTAGTGGCAAGCATTTAACCCATGTCACAGACGCGGGTAACGATGTAATTAATATCGCCCGGGAAATTCTGGCGAAAGTAGAAAGCATAAAAGCGGTAGCTAGGGAACATACGCTTCCAGACCAAGGTAAGCTCAATATCGCGACTACCCATACGCAAGCCCGCTATGCGTTACCCGATGTGATTCAAGGATTTATGAGCAAATACCCAAAAGTTTCTCTACACATGCACCAGGGTACGCCTTCTCAAATTAGTGACTTAGCTGCTAAAGGTGAAGCTGATTTTGCTATCGCCACCGAAGCGCTTCACCTTTACAACGATTTGGTCATGCTTCCATGCTATCACTGGAACCGAAGCGTCATCGTAAATAAGGACCATCCACTGTCGAAAAAGGGCACCATTGATATTTCAGATATTGCTAAATATCCATTAGTCACCTACGTTTTCGGTTTTACAGGGCGCTCTGAGTTAGATCAAGCGTTCGAAAGAGCAGGACTAACGCCCAAAATTGTGTTTACAGCAACAGATGCAGACGTTATAAAAACCTATGTTCGCCTAGGTGTAGGTATTGGCGTTATAGCGTCGATGGCGGTAAGTGAAGAGTTAGATGATGATCTTGTTAAAATAGATGCAAGCCACCTGTTCGATTACAGCACCACAAAAATTGGTTTCAGAAAAGGGTCGTTCTTAAGAAGTTATATGTACGACTTTATTGAGCGTTTTGCACCTCACCTGACTAAGGACAAGGTTGAGAAGGCTATGATGCTGAAAAATAATGAAGAGGTGGAAAAAATGTTTAAAGGCGTAACGCTTCCTGTAAAGTAAACGCGGCGCTCAATGAAACCCTTGATGAGTTCTGGTATACGCTGACACTTTTTTGTTAAAAAGGGGTTATCAGCCCCTTTTTAACTTAACACCATGTCAATTACGAATGAGCCGCTAACATTCGATAATATTTACTGCGAGTCCGCCTCTCGCCGTCTCTTTATATTTCGTTTTCATATCATTACCAGTATCACGCATGGTCTTAATGACCTTATCAAGCGATACTTTTTGATCACCAGTTCCGCGTAGCGCGAGTCGCGATGCATTAATAGCTTTAATGGCGCCCATGGCATTACGCTCAATACATGGAACCTGAACAAGACCACCTACAGGATCGCAAGTAAGACCAAGATTGTGCTCCATACCGATTTCAGCGGCATTTTCAACCGATGCAGCTGTACCCCCCATAATTTCTGCAAGGGCACCTGCTGCCATTGAACAAGCAACGCCAACTTCACCTTGGCAACCTACTTCAGCACCAGAAATCGACGCATTTTCTTTATAAAGAATACCGATAGCACCTGCGGTGAGAAGGAAACGGCTCGCTACCTCTTCATCAACAGGTCGAATAAATTTATCTACGTACTGAAGAACAGCCGGAATAATCCCCGCTGCACCATTTGTCGGCGCGGTAACAACACGGCCGCCAGCCGCGTTTTCTTCATTTACGGCTAAAGCAAACAAGTTTACCCAATCCATAGTTTGCATTGGGTCGTTGGTATGCTCAGTTTGAAGGCGGCGGTATAAGCCTGGTGCGCGTCGAACAACTTTCAAACCGCCGGGTAAAATGCCTTCGCTTTCAATACCGCGCTGTATACAAGCTTTCATTACCATCCAAATGCTGTGAAGCTGTTGCTTCACTTCGTGTTTAGGTCTGAATGTTGATTCATTACGTAACATCAAAGAACTGATGCTTAAGCCGTTCGTTTTACACAACGTAAGAAGGTCACCTGCTGTTTTGAAAGGGAAGGGCACTGAAGCCTGAAGACTAGCAGCATGCGCTTTGGTCGCATCGAAGTCTTCGTCTTTAATAATGAAGCCACCACCAATACTGTAGTAGGTTTGCTGTTTAACAATCTCATCTCTTGCGTACGCATAGAACGTTAAAGCATTTGCATGCTTTGGAAGCGTTTTACGGCGGTGAAACACAATGGCATTTTTGTTGGGAAAGCGCACCAATTTCTGATTGTTGAGGCTGAGCTTTTCAGTGTTATGTATTTCCTCAAGTTTTGCCTCGATACTGTCTACGTCAATAGCATCTGGCAACTCTCCCAGTAGGCCAAGAATAACGGCTTTTCCAGTGCCGTGGCCAATACCTGTTTGGCCAAGTGAGCCAAACAACTCAACCTTTACGCTATCTACAGATTCGAAAAGCGCAGTATCCTCAGCAAGTTCAGAAACAAACTCGGCGCCCGCTTTCATGGGACCTACGGTGTGCGAACTTGATGGACCGATGCCCACGCTGAACATATCAAATACACTAATCATAAACTTTCAAAATTAAAACAAAATAATAATGTGATCATGCATCCGCCATGTGAAAACCACAATACAGAAAAGCTAATATAGGGATTAGTTTTGCTAATATGCTGTAAAGTTTACTTTATAGTGAAGGCAAAAGTGGTTTGGTAGAAAATAATAATAAGGATTAAGGGTGAATATGATGGGAAAGGTTTCGCAACATCGCCGCCGTTGCTCCCCAAATCATGCGGCTTTTCCACGGTATAAAATAAATAGGAAAGGCTTTTTTGTCACGATGTGTGGTATGAACTAAGTGATTTTTTCTATTTAATACGTGCGCTAGCGGCACTTCAAAAGCACTCTCTACTTCATTTTTATCAATAACCGGCGTAAAGTCAGGGGCCACGAAGCCAACAACAGGCGCAATTTCATAACCACTAATTGTTCGGTATTTTGGCAGCATTCCCACTACTTCAACGTAACTGGCGGGCAACCCAACTTCTTCCTCCGCTTCGCGAAGCGCAGCATCGAAAAAGGAATTGTCAGTATCATCAACCGCACCGCCAGGAAAACTTATTTGGCCAGGGTGGTGCTTGAGGTGGTGAGCTCGCTCTGTAAGCAATAATTGAAGCGAATTGCCATAATCTATCAGTGGAATCAGAACCGCAGCGGGCCTGCCTGTTTTCCTCAAAGGAAAATCTGGCTCGATGAGCGGCTGCCTTAAATGATGAAACTGTGATAGAAATTCGTTCTTTGTCATTACTGTATATTCACAACCGAATTGATTACCCTGTCAGTGACCTTACTGCAAATGCTATTGATTAATAGATTCAAGTACCGGAAGTATTTTAGACACTTTATCAAGGGTCTCTTGATACTCCTCGCTTGGAACCGAATCTAGCACAATACCACCACCTGCCCAGCAATGTAACTTATGGTTTTCAGCCAAAACGGTTCTTATACAAATACTCGAATCCATATCTTCACGAAAGCCCATATAAAACACGCTGCCACAGTAAATATTGCGGCGATGTGGCTCAAGTTCATCAATAACTTCCATGGCACGTATTTTAGGTGCTCCAGTTATAGAACCACCGGGAAATGCCGATGCAAGTAATTCTAAGGGCGATGAAGCCTTATTTAATTCGCCCGTTACTGTACTTACTAAATGGTGGACGGCTTCATAGCTTTCAAGCGCAAAAAGTGCAGGTACCTTCACCGAATGTGGCCGACAATGCTTAGAAATGTCGTTGCGTAGAAGATCAACAATCATAAGGTTTTCTGCACGGTCCTTTTCTGCGACAAGCAGACTTTGCGCGCTTTCAGCATCTTTTACTTTGTCTTTGAAACGAGGGCGGGTTCCTTTGATGGGTTTAGTTTCTACAAAGCCATTCTTAACGCGTAAAAACCTTTCTGGCGAAATGGACGCAATACTGCCTTGGGGAAGATTAAAAAAAGCAGAAAACGGCGCTTGGTTTTGATCGCGTAGCTCACAATAAGCTTGCCAAAGGTTACCTTCAAAGCCTGCACTAAAGCGCTGCGCCATGTTCACTTGATAGCAATCGCCTGCGCGCAAGTAGGCGTGTATTCTATCTAAACAAGCTTCATAGGCGTCTTTCGACAAATTTGATTCAAATTGAGATGTTAGCTTAAAAGGAGTTGATGAACTTTGGTTTTCGAATGAAGAGAAAACATGATCTAGTGGGCGGTTATCAGCAGAGCAATAGTAAATATACCCTGTTTGTGTGTCTTCAATAAACGAGCAAAGATAAAGGCCGACTGCGAAATCAGGTGTGTTGTAGTCGTCTTTAGCAATGTTGGGCATTGTTTCATAAAATCGGCCAGTGTCATACCCAGCCATACCTGCTACACCAACAATAAAAGGGAGGTGTGCGGTATCAAAACTGGCGTGCAATTTCACATTTGATACGCGTGCATATAATTTGGCTTGAACCGCCTCAAAGGGGGGTAAAGCAAGCGCTTGACGTGTTGAGTTTTGTACATCTATAAGTTCAACTGTGCCGCCTTTAGCTTCTATAACCATGGTTGGGGAAAAGGCCATAATGTTAAAACGGCCTTCGCTTTTCGACGAGCCTGAAGTATCTAATAAAATCGAATAAGGTAGGGCAGATACGCGTTCAAACAAAGCGTTAAAGACAGGTGCATTTTGCTGCCAGTTTATTGGTATTGCATTGACTAACGCCTCTGGGGTGTAACGGGAAATATGAACGTGAATGGTGTCTGCGTTTGACATAGGTATTTTCTGAACTTCTTTTTATCATGGGCGTTTTGCGCTTGTAATAAGCGAAATTTGCCTTTTATTTCTTACAGGTACTAATAAACAAGGACTATTTGCAGATAGCGTCAGGCTAGCTGTTTAGGTATTCCACTTACATAGTTTCTAAAAATAACTGGAATTATCCTCAAGCACATGGTTTTACTTGGTGCGTTGTCACTAGATGCGCTAGTATACGCTTTTTTAGTTAGCTAAGACCACGAAAGCCAAATAAAAAGAGGATGCCATGACCGTTATCCGTCAACAAGACTTCATTGACAGCATTGAAGATGCCCTGCAATTCATTTCTTATTATCACCCCCTTGATTACGTGAAAGCCGTAGAAGAGGCCTATAAAAAAGAACAAAGCCAAGCCGCAAAAGACGCGATGGCACAAATTCTTATTAATTCGCGTATGTCGGCAGAGGGTAAACGCCCCTTGTGCCAAGACACGGGCATTGTGACGTGTTTTGTTAAAGTTGGTATGGGTGTTACGTGGGACAAGACTGACATGACCGTTCAAGAAATGGTCGATGAAGGTACACGTCGTGCATATCTAAACCCAGATAACCCGCTACGGGCATCAATTGTTGCTGATCCTGCGGGCGCGCGTAAAAACACAAAAGACAATACGCCATCTGTTGTACACATCGACATGGTAGCGGGCGAGAAAATTGAAGTGATGATCGCCGCTAAAGGCGGTGGTTCAGAAAATAAATCTAAAATGGTAATGCTAAACCCAAGTGATGATATTGCGGATTGGGTAGTAAAAACATTGCCGACCATGGGTGCAGGCTGGTGTCCGCCAGGAATGCTGGGTATCGGTATTGGCGGTACTGCTGAAAAAGCAGCGGTACTTGCAAAAGAGAGCCTTATGGACCCTGTCGACATTCAAGAGCTTATTGAACGCGGCCCACAAAACACCGACGAAAAGCTTCGTTTAGAAATTTTTGACCGCGTTAACAAGCTTGGTATCGGTGCCCAAGGGCTAGGTGGTTTAACGACCGTTGTTGACGTTAAAATTAAGTCTCTACCTACTCATGCTGCGTCGAAGCCAGTTGCAATGATCCCTAACTGTGCAGCAACCCGTCATGCGCACTTCTATCTTGATGGTTCGGGCCCAGCGGAGTTAACGCCACCAAAACTAGAAGACTGGCCTGAAGTAACCTGGGAAGTGGGTGAAAACACCCGCCGCGTTAACCTTGATGAAGTAACCAAAGAAGATATCCAAGAGTGGCAAGTTGGAGAAACGGTATTACTTTCAGGAAAAATGCTTACGGGTCGTGATGCGGCGCACAAACGCATTCAAACCATGATGGAAAACGGTGAAGGGTTACCAGAAGGCGTTGACTTAACTAACCGTTTTATCTACTACGTAGGTCCGGTTGATGCGGTCGGTGACGAAGTAGTTGGTCCTGCTGGCCCAACAACGGCTACGCGTATGGATAAGTTTACCGACATGATGCTTGAGAAAACAGGCCTTATTGGCATGATTGGTAAAGCAGAACGTGGGCCAGCTACGGTTGACTCCATTGCTAAGCATAAGGCAGTTTACCTAATGGCAGTGGGTGGTGCAGCCTACCTTGTGTCAAAAGCAATTAAGAAATCTCGCGTTGTTGCGTTTGAAGATTTAGGTATGGAAGCAATTTACGAGTTCGACGTAGAAGATATGCCGGTAACCGTTGCCGTAGACAGCACGGGTGCCAATGCTCATAAAAATGGCCCAGCCATTTGGAAAGCAAAAATTGAAGAACTTGATGCCTCGCTTTCTAAATAAAGTTCAAGAAAGAAGTCTATACATTTAAGCGCTTTATTAAGCTGTTAAAACGGGTGTGAAAGCACCCGTTTCTATTTTTACACTTCAATCAATTTTACGTCTTATCTGCTCACTGCTTCACTTCTTGGTCATTCAACCAAAACACGAATTGGTATCTTTGCTTAATTTTGTTTATAGTGCTGTACAAAATAACAGTATGAATCTGCACTATGTTAACCAACTTCATCACTAGCGAACCCATTGCTTTTTTAGTCACCTTTTTCAGCCTGTGTGCTTTTGCAGTCTTTTTGTTTGTCCGTGGCCAAGTTATTTCAGCAAAGTTGTCGCAAATTACCCATTATAGTAACCAATTAGAAAATGAGCTGAATAACGAACGCATTACAAACGCCAAACTTCAAGCGCAAAATGAAGCTCACCAAGCAAGAATTCAAGCACTTCATGCCGCTCATGAAGATAAGTTGGCATCGATGAACGCATCGGAGCAGCGCCTGCAAACTCAATTTGAGAATCTAGCAAACCGCATATTTGAAGAAAAGCAGCAGCGTTACACTCAACAAACTAAACACAATATAGAAGCGGTGTTAGCACCGTTTAAAAATGAATTGGATGGTTTCAAGCGACAAATATCAGAGCAGCACATACGCGAGGGGCAGGAGCGAGCGTCTCTTAAGACCGAAATATTAAGTTTAAAGGCTCTGAATCAAAAAATAACCGAAGAGGCAACGGCACTAACCAACGCGCTTAAAGGCGACAATAAAAAACAAGGAAATTGGGGAGAAGTAGTGCTTGAACGTATCCTAAAGGAATCAGGTTTACGTGAGGGACACGAATTTGAAACACAAAAGTCAGCAACATCTGAACATGGTAAGCGTTTTCAGCCAGATGTCGTGGTGCACTTGCCGAATGACAAAGATGTGATTATTGATTCAAAGGTAAGTTTGGCCGCCTATGAACGGTATTACAATTGCGATGAAGAAACAGAAAAAGCACAATTTTTAAGTCAGCACGTGGCTTCAATAAAAGGACATATTAAGGGCTTGGGTGCAAAAGATTACCAAACACTAAAAGGCCTAAAAACACTCGATTACGTGTTGCTGTTTATTCCTATCGAGCCAGCCTTCTTGATAGCAATTGAAGAAGAGCCTGATTTAGTCACTATGGCGCTTAACCACAACATTATGCTGGTTAGTCCCACTAACTTGTTAGTCGCGCTTCGAACGATAAACAATATATGGCAGTACGAGTATCAAAATCAAAACGCGCAGCTTATCGCAGAACAAGCGGCCAAGCTGTATGATAAGTTCGTTGGTTTTGTATCTGATATGGAAAAAGTGGGTAAATCAATGGATTCCGCCCACGCTAACTATGAGCAAGCTATGAATAAACTAACCAGTGGGCGAGGAAACCTAGTTAGGCAAATAGAAAAATTCAGAGAATTGGGCGTCCAACCCAGTAAGCGCATGTCGCAGCACCTACAGCAACTTTCTCAAGACGATTAAAAAAAGGCCGCATTTGCGGCCTTTTCTCTTATTGAGACAACGTTATGAACGTTTCATACGTCTACGCAAGTAAACTGCTGGAGCTAGCAATAATGCAATCCAGCCCATTGAACCACTTGACTTATCGTTCACCTGGATAGTTACGTTTTCGGTCGTAGTTTCAATACCATCGGTAGCCGTTACTTGAACCGTTATGCTACTTGATTGCTCATGGCTAGGCGCTTGCGCCGTGATTGACGTTGTTTCTATACCATTGATAGTAATGGTCACATCGTCACCGTCAGCATCGTTAGCGGACGCCGTTACCGTGTATGAGTCTCCCTCGGTTACGCTTGATGGAGCCGATACAGAGATGACGGGCGCATCCTGTATGCCTGCAACTGCTACGGTCACTGTACCTTCGCCAACGATATCACCTTCGACCGGCTGTTGGTTATCATCAGTTGTACCTTGCACACGTACTGTGTACGTGAATGAGTCTTCACCAAAGAAATCTGCATCAGGCGCATAGGTTACGGTGCCGTCGTCGTTTACTGTTACAGTACCGTTTGCAGGATCTGTAGTAACTTCTACGGTTGAAGGATCGACAGGCGCTTTGTCAATGGTTATTGGCGAGAAAGTACGGAAGTTCCCTGAAAGAGAATTCATCGTAAACTTATTTAGGATAGTGTCATCCATTTCGTTTGCGAGAATGTTTGCTGTAATTGAAGCATCTTCGTTTACCGTCAACATATCATCCATGTATTCGCTTGCTGGGATAACCGTTCCACCGTAACTAACAGTTACCTCATCACCAGCACTAGAAGTTAACAGATACTCATCGCCCTCTACTGGAATGATTCCTTGCTCAACTTCATTCATATATGAACCCAATGTAATACCTACGCTACCCGAGATATTTTCAGCACCGATAACGGTATCGTGAATTGGTGCGCTCATTGGACCATAAACAAAACTAACGTTCCCAGTTTCATACTCAAACCAAAGTTGGAAGTTTACGCTTGTACCATCGTTATCCCAAATCTGTGCATTTTCCCACTCAACAACAAAATGGCCGGTTGCTCCAGCAAGATTAGCTGTCCAGATTCGTCCAGTTCCAGTTGCTCCACCTTCTAAATCAAGATCAGTCCAAAATGGTGCGATAACGTTGTTTGGCTCATTAAGATCAGGAAGTATATCTGGGTCGCGAGAAGTAGTACTACCCGAACTTGTACCTAATGACACAAAACCATTCGATGATATTTGCATCGTTGTATACTCACTGCCAAGGTAAGTGATAGGGCGGGGTAAACCTATCTCAATAGAGGTATCATCACAATCAGTTGAACATTCTAGCGGTGAGGTTCCTCCTACAAATTGCATGGAGAGATAACCTGATATATCAAAGCCCGCTAAAGCATCGCTGATAGCCGTGTCAGGCGTCATAGCAAAAGACGCTGTATTCAATGCACCTTCCCAGTGGACTGTTCTGCTATCAGCATCGTAAGTAACCGGTTCCTGATTTCCATTTTTGACTGCGGAAATGGTTGATGGGTCTATCGCATATTTGCGGTCAATTTCACTGGTAATACTAATCATGCCAGTGACTTCAGTATTTGTAGCGTAAGCCTTAGTAACTACAAATTCGCCTTCTTCTGCAATTTGACTGCTGACCTCACTATCAAATAACGTAGGTTCATCGCTGCTAACGGGATAAACAGCAACCGGAATGAAATAGTCTGTGGTTAAATCATCAGTGTCGGCCCAATTAATTCCACCAAATGACCATTGCGCTGAAGTCGCAGTCGTTACATCAAGGGCTAACATGATTTCAGCCGAAGCACCAGCTGGTAGCGTTGCGACCTTAGGTGTCACTTGGGCTACTATTGCAGGATCGTTGAACATCGCAGTAGCATCAACTGTCACTTCCTCGTCGCTAGTGTTTGTAACAGTGATAGACATCTCGCAATTAAGGTAGCAGCTACCATCAACAAGACTCAAATCGCTGTAAGTAAGCTCAACTGTAGTTGCACGTGGTAGATCCAGACGACCAGCACCCATATCGAAGTTATCAGCTGGTGTTGCCGCATCCTCTTTTAACACATCACGAACAGAAGACGTAACTAGCGCGCTTTTTATTTGTTGCGCAGTCCAATCTGGGTGCATTTGCTTAAGCAAAGCAGCCGCACCGGCTACGTGTGGCGAAGCCATCGAAGTTCCGCTTTTAAATGAAAAGCTCTTATCAATATGTCCAGGGGCGTCAGGAGATTCGCCAGAAAAAATGCGTGTTCCCGGCGCCGCGATATTCGGCTTAAGGAACGTCGGATCGCCATTTGGACCTCGCGAGCTACTTTCATTCATAATATCAGCAAGGCCTTCCGATACTACGCGAACAATATCACTGCCTATTGTTACGTTTAGTGGCGCATCGGTTGCCACCGCTAATTCAGCTAGCGCTTGTCCCGATGTCGCAGGAAGCATTAATGATGGAATGGTTTGTGTATCGGATAGCCCTCCCATCGGGATTGGCGCCTCGCCACGGCCGTCAACATTGTGAATCAAAACCGCTGTCGCACCAGCAGCTTCTGCATGTTGTATTTTATCTCTAAAACCGCATGTACCGCGGCTGATAAGTGCAATAGCACCTTCAAATGCGCCGTCAGCAAAAGGATCACACCCCTCAACATTCGCTGTGTCGAGTTCACTCGCGTAAATGATGGGTGATGTAATATCGCTGTCGAATACGATGCCTGGGTTTCCTACAGTGTAAATAGCTGGAATTGCGCCAATTTCAGTATCACCCTCAATTGTAACTTCGTTTGCAAACAGTCGATTTGTTGTCGTGTTAGCAACAGTGAGTACATCATCCGAACAACCGGGACAGCCAATTGTGCTTACGCCTGGGCCATCGTTACCTGCAGCAAATACGGTTACAACGCCAGCATCGTGCATAGCTTCCAATACATCTTCGTAAATAGAGCCATTTGGATTACCGCCAGCGCCACCGCCCCATGAGTTGTTTACGATATCAGCGCCGTCAGTGAGCGCGGCTTCAAGCATCGAAAGAAGCATTGAAGAAGCTCCACTCGAAGAGGTAGGGTCGTCTGTTGTAGCATAGAGTCCCTTGTACACCATCAGGTAAGCAGCAGGGGCAACACCCGAAATTTCGGCTTCTGCACCATCGCGCTCTGCCATTACACCGTAATTACCTACTGCAGTACCTGCAACGTGAGTGCCATGTCCGTTAAACCCTAATGGGCTTTCGTATTCTTCTTCAACTACAGGGAAACCTTCGACGATATCTGCCGCTCGAGCAACAATAAGCTTATTGTTACAAAAGCCTTCTACTTCTGAACAGTAATCGTCAGTAGGTAAGGATTCAGCAGGGAGCGCAGCAAAGTTGTCGCCGCTAAACAAAGGGTTCTCTGGGCGAATACCACTGTCGATGATAGCAACTTTTATTCCTGCCCCTGCGTTTTCTTTACCACCAAATTGCTCCCACGTCTCAATCGCACCGATTAGGTCTAAACTCGCATCCATTTGCGCGTGATGAATTAAATCCGGGTATACCGCTTTAACCGAAGGAATACTCGAAAGCTTGTCTAGTGCACTTTTTGAAACAACACCGGCAAAACCGTTGAAAGCTGCGGTGTACATAAGATCAGCTTTAAAAGACTTGTCAAATGACTTAATAGACTGGATTACAGACTGCTGTTGTGTTTCTAGAAACGATTTGTATTCTTTTGCGGCGTTTGACTTAAAGTTAACCTTTTGCCCTTGGTGGGCAGCCATGCTACTAATTTTGGGGTTTACGGCGCTAAATTGCGCCATTGGCGCATCGTTTAACTGGACAATTACTCGTACACTATCGCTACTTGTTTTAATAGCATTTGCCAGAATGTTTTTCTTGTTATACGTCGCTTCGATAGCATCCTTTTGTTCAACGCTGTACCCAGAAATTGGTGTGGATGTTGCTAGAGCACCGAACGCTGAGCCAGCAAGTGCTGTCGCTACTACCGTACTAATTAGTGTTTTTTTCATAATTATTCTCGTGTGAATATTTCCCTGGAGCCCAACGATTTATTTTGTTTGCGTAAAGGTCATTCGCCTTTATTAGAGTGCAACGTATCGTTGTGACCTGTTTATTGTTAGCACAAAAAAAATGGTTATGTAATGTGTATTTCGAAAATACATAATTTACATATTTTGTAACATTTCAGAAGCCGTAGTGAGTGTTATAAGTCTAGACTTAACCACTGAGAAGTGGGCTTTATTTGCATTTTTTATGATCTGACTAAATAGCTTTTCAGGTTGATGTGAGCAAAGTTGCTCTAATCGTTTACTGTGATGAAAGCTCTATCCTACTGTGTTTTCATTATGTTTACATATGTTTTACTTTTTTAGGAGGATTATCCTTTTTTATCTGGTCATATGAGTATGGCTATTTCTTCCTACTATAAAAAGCGCTTCGAATAAGGAAGACGCTCCTTCATTTTCTCAACTAGCATATTGTCATCACTATCAGTTGCAAATAACCCTCATAATTAAGGGGAACAAACGTGAAAGACAGAAATCATTTGGCCGATGTAAAAACAACAAATAAGGTCGAAATAATCTCTAAAGGGGTTGTAGACATTCCTATGCTACAAATTCTCTCTGCTGAAGGAAAATTGATTGAAAAAGCTGTTGAACCAAATATCGATAAACTCGAAGCATTAAAAATATTTAATACAATGCATTACATTCGTGTATTGGATGAACGCATGGTCGGCGCTCAGCGTCAAGGTCGCATCAGCTTTTACCTAGCGAGTACAGGTGAAGAAGCAGCTTCAGTGGCAAGCGCTGCTGCGTTATCCGACGACGATATGATAATGTCCCAATACCGTGAACAGGGCGCCTTAGCTTACCGCGGATACACCACAGAACAGTTTATGAACCAAATGTTTAGTAATAAGGACGACCCGAACAAAGGACGTCAAATGCCTATCCATTATGGTGACAAGCCACTCAACTTTATGACCATATCATCACCGTTAGGCACACAAATCCCTCAAGCATCTGGTTACGCTTATGGCCAGAAAATGTCGGGTAAAGATGTCGTCACCATCTGTTACTTTGGTGAAGGTGCTGCGTCAGAAGGAGACTTTCATGCAGGGTTGAATATGGCGGCGGTACTCAACTGCCCAGTTATCTTCTTTTGCCGTAATAATGGCTATGCCATTTCAACACCAGCAGAAGAGCAATTCGTGGGTGACGGCATTGCTTCTCGTGGCTTAGGTTACGGTATTAAAACGATCCGTGTTGACGGTAACGATGCGCTAGCTATTTATGCAGCTACAAAGGAAGCCCGTCGTATTGCCATTGAAGAGAAATGTCCTGTACTTATTGAAGCCATGACTTATCGCTTAGCGGCGCACTCCACGTCAGACGACCCAACAGGTTATCGCTCTCGTGAAGAAGAAGATAAGTGGCGTACAAAAGATCCTATTGCTCGTATGGCGAAATGGTTAGAAAGCAAAGGCTGGTTTGACGAAACTGAGAATCAAAAGCGCGTCGATAAAGCAAGACAAGACGTATTAGCAGCAATGAAGAGTTGTGAAAAGACAGACGTATGTGCCATTGAAGACATTGTCGAAGATGTATACGACACACCGCCTTGGCACTTAAAAGAACAACTCAGTGAACTGAAAGCGCATATTAAGAAGTACCCGAAGATGTACCCTAAAACAGCTGGGAGAGTAAAGTAATGGCTAAGATGAATCTACTTCAAGCGATTAACAATGCACTCATCACAGCCATGACCGAAGATGAAAAAGTAATGGTCTTTGGTGAAGACGTAGGTCATTTTGGTGGCGTATTCCGTGCGACCAGTCATCTTCAGGAAAAGTTCGGAAAAGCACGTTGCTTTAACACGCCACTTACTGAGCAAGGCATTATCGGCTTCGCCAACGGGTTGGCATCACAGGGCTCTGTACCTGTTGCTGAAATTCAATTCGGTGATTACATTTTCCCTGCGTTTGACCAAATTGTGAATGAGACGGCTAAATGGCGCTATCGTTCAGGCGGTCAGTTCGATGTAGGTACGCTTACCATTCGTACACCTTACGGAGGAGGTATTGCTGGCGGTCATTATCACAGTCAATCACCAGAGGCGTTTTTCGCTCACTGCCCGGGATTAAAAATTGTTATTCCTCGAGACCCATACCAGGCGAAAGGTCTGTTGCTTGCATCTATTCGCGATAAAAACCCCGTATTATTTATGGAGCCTAAGCGTCTTTACCGCGCTTCGGTGTCGGAAGTTCCTGAAGAAGATTACGAACTACCGTTAGGTAAGGCAGATATTGTTCAAGAAGGTAGCGATATCACGTTACTGGGATGGGGCGCGCAAATAGAAATTCTGCAAAAAGCTTCAGAAATGGCTCTTGAAGATGGCGTGTCGTGTGAAATCATCGATTTACGCAGCATATTACCGTGGGACGTTGAAACGGTTATGCAATCTGTAATGAAAACAGGCCGCCTACTGATAAATCACGAAGCTCCGCTAACGGGTGGCTTTGCGAGTGAAATTGCTGCGAGCATTCAGGAACGTTGTTTCTTATACCTTGAAGCGCCTATTGCTAGAGTGTGTGGTTTAGATACGCCGTATCCTTTGGCGCACGAAAAAGAATATATGCCAGATGAAACGAAGACGTACGAAGCCGTAAAACGTACGCTTCACTATTAAGCCGGGGGACGATGAAATGACAATTGAATTTATCTTACCGGACATTGGTGAAGGTATAGTTGAATGTGAACTTCTGGAATGGTTAGTTTCTGAAGGTGAACATATTGAAGAAGATCAACCTGTCGCGGAAGTAATGACCGACAAAGCTACCGTGCAAATTCCCGCAATGCATGCGGGTGTGGTTAATAAACTGCATTACGCGGTAGGCGATATTGCTAAAGTGCACGCGCCGCTTTTCTCTATGACGCCAGATGATGCCGACGCTAACTCAGATACTCAAGAAGGCGCGCAAGCAGTAGTAAAAGACAATGCGTCTGAAGCAGAGACAGCGAATGACAGTGCCTCTCCAGGCGCTTCAAACGGCAAGCACATCGAAGACTTTATTCTGCCAGATATTGGTGAGGGTATTGTCGAGTGCGAAATTGTGAAATGGAACGTGGCCGAAGGTGATGAAATTAAGGAAGACCAAGCCGTTGTAGAAGTGATGACCGACAAAGCCGTGGTAGAGATCCCTGCTAAAAACGCAGGTACCGTGCATCGTCTTTATTACGCGCAAGGCGATATAGCGAAAGTACATAGTGCATTGTTTGCGCTAGAAGTTGCCGGTGAAGCCACAACTACTAGCGGTTCTAATGACGAATCACCATCGGCAAACAACAGCGCTTCAAGTGTTGCATCTCAAAGCTCGGTGAACACGCAAACAAACGGTTCAAATCAGCAATCAACGCAAGTTGCTCCGTCAAAATTCACCGACGGCGAATACGAGCCACCTGTTGCTATAGAAGGTAAGGTGTTGGCTAGCCCCGCGGTAAGACGTGTTGCAAGAGAAAAGAATATCGACCTTTCTTCTGTGGAAGGCTCTGGTAAAAAAGGGCGGATCCTTAAGTCTGACGTGTTGAATATACAACATTCGAATGTTGACACGTCGTCTCAAAATACGTCATTTTCTGCGCCAAGCTCATCTACCGCAGAAAAAGGTGATTCGAATAGCACAAGCCCTGTGCTTAAAGGCAGCGTTAGAACAGAAAAAGTACGCGGTATTCATGCAGCTATGGCGAAGCAAATGTCGGCTTCGGTCTATACTATCCCGCACTTCACAGTAAGTGACGAGTTGGTAATGGACAACCTGATAGCGCTACGCAAGCTGCTTAAACCTGAATTTGAAGCGAAAAACGTAAAACTCAGCTTTATGCCTTTTTTCGTTAAAGCAATGTCATTGGCACTTAATGAGTTCCCTGTAATTAACAGTCAGCTTAACGAAGACGCCACTGAGATAAGTTACTTCGCAGATCACAATATTGGTTTTGCAGTAGACGCTAAAATTGGTTTGCTTGTACCGAATATTAAGCGTGTACAAGACCTCTCGCTTTTAGATATTGCTGTTCAGATGCAGGATATTATCGAGCAAGCTAGAGCAGGGCGCGTGGCTGGCGAGCATCTAAAAGGCGGTACGATTAGTATCTCTAATATTGGTGCAATAGGCGGTATTACCGCTACGCCAGTAATCAATAAGCCAGAAGCTGCCATTGTTGCTCTCGGTAAAACGCAGAAACTTCCGCGTTTTGATGATGAAGGGAACGTTCGCGCGCAAAGTATCATGGCGGTAAACTGGTCTGGCGACCACCGTATTATTGATGGTGCGACTATGGTGCGATTCAATAATCTATGGATGAGTTACCTAACACAGCCAGAAAAAATGTTAATGCACCTTAAGTAAAACCATTCAAAGCAATTTAAGTTGCACTAGTAATAATTTAAAAGGGCCAATAGTAAAACTATTGGCCTTTTTTGTTTTGTATACCTCAAAGCGCGATGGCGTTATTATATCGCACTATAAACAAACAAGAATTTTACTGAGGTTTTGTGCTTAGTTATCAACACGCCTTTCATGCGGGTAACCACGCTGATGTTATTAAACATCTTTGTTGGGTTGGCGTAATCAACGCATTAAAGAAAAAAGATAAACCTTTCACGCTTTTCGACACGCACGCAGGCGCAGGCGCGTACGATTTAACCGACGCAATGTCGTCAAAAAATAAAGAGTACGAGACAGGTATTTCTCGTTTACTTATAGATGACAAAAGCGCCCAGGAATTGCCAAGCTTGTTGGCCGACTATCTATCGTTGTGTGAACCTTTTTTAGCGCAGCAGCAATACCCGGGCTCACCGGCAATAAGTGCAAAGGCCAAAAGAGATGGTGATAACTTACACCTTATGGAACTTCACCCTGCGGAATTCGATAAATTAGACAACAACGTATCCCGTTTACGCACCCTTAATAGCCACGTACATAAACGAGACGGATATGAAGGGCTTCGTGCACTCACGCCACCTAAACCCAATCGCGGTGCTATTTTAATCGACCCTCCTTATGAGCGCGTGAATGAATATAGCGACCTTGTTAAGGGTGTGGAACAGGTATTTAAACGCTGGCAGCAGGCACAAATCGTAGTGTGGTATCCACTATTGTCAGAGAGGGCTGGCGCCAAAAGTGGTGCAAGTGAAGCTATGTGCGAAAAGCTTGCAGCATTAGGTAAACCCTGTTTTAAAGCAGAAATATGCGTGGCAGAAAATACCGCTGATGCCGGAATGTATGGTTCGGGCGTATTCGTTTTAAACCCGCCTTGGCAATTAGATGCTAATTTAGAGAGCGCGTTAGAAAGCGTTGTTGGTATGTTAGGTGCCGATGAAACGGGTTATCACGCTACAGCGCATGTTACCTGGATAAACGAAGATAATTGATTGCTGTGCAGTTTAACAATGGTAAGCGTATTGTTGCTGATTAATCCGTTTCAAATGAGTCACTAAAAGCGTGAAGTAAAAAACATGTCGCAACTCAAAGGCCTAAAACATTTCTATATCCCTGACGAGCAATCGATATATTTGCTCTCGCACGCGGATGCAAAAAAATTAAAAGACTGGGTAAACCTGTGTATTTCTCAGCTAGAAGGGTTGGGGTACAGTGACATCGAACTTTTAGGGAAAGGGGCCTTTGGTTTTGCGTTCGCAGGAAATGCGCCTAGCGGTGAATCACGGGTATTTAAGTTTTCCCGAATAACGTTGCCGCAGCACGTGCAGGACAGATTAGAAGAGGAAGCGTTTATGCTTTCTCATGTTAATCACGAATTTGTACCCCGATTTATTGAGTATCAACAAATACGTAAACAATCTATCTTAGTCATGGGGCGCGCACCTGGCGAAGACTTAGAAAAAGTCAGCTTGAAAACAGGCCCACTATCGCCCCGCATTATCGTCAAAATTGCAGTGCAGGTCGGCGAACTTTTATCCAGTTTTCGCCAATACAGTGAGAATGGAGAAATTAAACCTATTGTGCACGGAGACATAAAACCCTCGAATCTGGTTTGGGATGCTGAAAAAGAATCGGTAGGGTTGATAGATTGGGGCTCTTCAGTGTTCGCACAAACCGACATTACCGGACAGTATGTGGGTAACAACGTGATGGATTTAATGTCGGGTGAATTGCATCAAACCAACGCGCGACTTGGCGATGTTTATTTTATTGGCGAGGAGCAGCTTAATGGCGCACTTTCCAGCCCGCGTTTCGATGAACAAGGCTTGGCCAGCACATTATATGCATTGGCATCAGGGCAGTCGTGTCGTTACGGAAGCAAAGTTATTACGCCATCATCCCTTGGCCTTCCCAAAATGCTTGCTAATATCCTTGAGCACATGCTCAGTGAGGATGCGGTAAAAAGAAGACAAGGCGGAGATTACCTGTTTAATCACCTGCACGTTTTGAAGAATATGGTTTTCACACAAGACAAGCCAGCACTGTACACACCGTTAATACCTACATGGCTGGCCCACACACAAAACCGTGCTGATATTGAAACCGTTGTTTACAGCTCTCGAAAATCTTACTTACGTCAACAGGCCAGACTGTCTGATTCATTAGATGAGAAAGACGTAGAGGAACTTCGCTATATAGATGATGCGCAATTTGACCGCTATTACAAAAACTATCTACAAGGAATGGGCGATACCGAAAAAGCATTTGTTTCTGCAATAAGCAGACTCGGCCGTTACCCTGTAGTTGGCGGTATGGCCGTGCGCTGGGAGCCAGAAGGTATATATGTCGATTCAAGCTTGAACTTGTATGATGAATCAATGAAAGCTGCGTTTGATTTAGCAGTTAATAATGTCATTAATTTAGCAAGGGCTATTCACAAGCCCGCAGTCTTCAAGTGTTGTATGTTTAACGCCAAAAACACCCTGCATATTGAGCGCGAAAGTGAATATAAAGACTTTAAACCGGTCGGCGGTATGTTTATTCCCTATGAGCTATCACGGATTTCTGCACAAAAAGATGAAAGCCGAACTCACTCATACTTTGAAGATGGCGATGATCCGGATGAATTACTTAAGCTGCCTCAGGAGATAATCGACACCATCGTCCAACTTAATACAATACATCACACTGGTTGTATTATATTTGAAGCATTACCAAGGCATTTGAAAATCCATAACTATTACACCTTGCTTGATCACAACCAAAAAGAGCGCTTCCAAACATTATTAGCGCAACTCGTTCAGAAAATTCCCAAAATAAAAGGGTTAGGCATTTCAGGGTTTATGAAGTTACCCTATAAAGATACGCGCTTTTTTGAACATAAAGCAAAGTTGCCTGAAAAGTATTATCCGCGAAACCCAAAAGCAGTTATTGAAGAGAACGCACAACATGTCTGAAATAAAACTATCGTCACTTTTTGAACTTGAAACAGTGGAAGCTGGTATTTATCGGGGTCAAAGCTGGGATTTAGGCTTTAGAGCGTTGTTTGGTGGACAGGTCTTGGGTCAAGCATTGGCAGCAGCATATGAAACGGTAGAACCAGGTAGAGTGGCTCACTCTTTTCATACCTATTTTTTGCTACCCGGCGATGCTAAAAAGCCAGTGGTTTACGATGTTGAAGTAGTGCGAGATGGTAGAAGTTTCTCTGCACGACGAGTAAAGGCCATTCAGGATGGTAGAAATATTTTCTATATGACCGCGTCATTCCAAGTGCCGCAAGAAGGTATGGAACATCAAAACCCAACAATGCCAGATGTGCCTGTGCCAGAAGACGTGCAGTCCGATATAGAATTCTACGAAGCTAATTTTAACAAAATTGCACGGCCTATGCAGGAGGCACTAAGTTACCACAAGCCTGTAGATATTCGTACCATAGATGCGGCTAATTCGTATCATTCAGCCAAGCGTGAGCCGACCCGTTACATCTGGTTGAAAGCAAGAGACACGATGAATGCGTCACTTGCCATTCATCAAGCTGCGCTCGCTTACGCATCAGATTACCATTTTCTTAGCACATCCCTTCAGCCACACGGTGTTGCAGTCACGGATAAATCACTTCGCATTGCGACCATCGATCACGCCATGTGGTTCCATCGTCCAATCAACATGAATGAATGGATGTTATATGCGATGGAAAGCCCTTTCAGTGGTGGTTCTAGAGGATTGGTTCGTGGACAAATTTTCAGCCAAAGTGGAGAACTCATAGCATCAACTATGCAAGAGGGGCTCATGAGAAAAGTAGACGAATAAGGAGAGCGTTATGCGCTATAAGTTAGGCCCAACGTTGCCGCAGGTCCACGACGATACATTCATAGCGCCTGGCGCACATGTTATCGGCAATGTGGAACTAAAAGCGGGTACAAGCGTCTGGTTCAATGCGGTAATACGTGGTGATATGGACAAAATAATCGTAGGTGAAAATACAAATATCCAAGATGGGAGCGTATTACACACCGATGCAGGTATTCCCTTAGTGCTTGGGAAAGGGGTAACAGTAGGTCACAAAGTTATGCTGCATGGTTGTGAAATAGGTGACTATTCGTTGATAGGCATTAACGCTGTCGTTTTAAACGGTGCAAAAATTGGAAAGTATTGCATTATTGGCGCTAACGCCTTGATAACGCAGAACATGGAAATTCCAGATTACAGTTTAGTTGTAGGGGCGCCTGGTAAAGTTATCAGAGAATTGGATGAGAATGTCGAACTAAAACTGAGAGCGTCTGCTGACCACTACGTCAACAACGCTAAGACCTATAAGTCCTCATTAAAGGCAGTAGATAGCTGACACTTTAAACTTGCCCTTTCGAGACATTTTGATTCCCCATAAAAAATGCCCAGAACAAACGTTCCGGGCCTAGGGGAATGGCTCATTGCTGAGCCGTGCGCTAACTTTTACACAGGAGAGTTTAAATAAAATCTTTTAAACGAACAATGAGTATAGAATACATCTGTTCAAATTATAAACAGTTTCTGTGTGAATTTTATCTTACACCCTTAGTAAAAGTTAAATTGTAGAACTATTGTCTTAGTAATCAATTAACTACAAACTGGTCCGACGTGATCTCTTTCGGGTAAATGTCTGTACAGTTTACACCCACACCTTGTGCATATTTTATCCACTTTATAAATGATGAGTGTGGTATGCCTTTATTAAATAAATAGAGATACTTTCATTCATATTAGTTATGTTGAAAACAGGCGGTTGTGCCATGCCATTATCCTTGTAGTATGTCGAAAACGTTCATGCTTAACATGCATGATACTGACTCTAAAAACAGGCTCTTACATTGATACGAGGATGGACTATGCAATCATTTTCTACTTTTATTCCCCCTGAACGCACATTAATGGGTCCTGGGCCATCCGATGTCAACCCTAGAATTCTAAACGCTATGGCGAGACCCACACTTGGCCATCTCGATCCATTATTCATTGAGTTAATGGACCAAACCAAACAGCTTTTACAATACGCATTTAAAACTGAAAATGCCTTAACTATGCCTATTTCTGCTCCGGGCTCAGCAGGAATGGAAGCATGTTTTGTTAATCTTATAGAACCAGGCGATAAGGTACTTGTGTGTATTAACGGCGTATTTGGTAATCGAATGGTCGAAAACGTAGAGCGTTGTGGTGGTGAAGCCATTACCGTCAACAATACATGGGGCGAGCAAACTGACCTTAATGTGGTAGAGGACACCCTTAAGGCCAATCCGGATATCAAGATCCTCGCCTTTGTGCATGCCGAAACATCAACAGGCGTACGCAATGAAGCCAAAGCGCTTTGTGAACTAGCCAAAAAGTATGATTGCCTGAGCATTGTAGATGCAGTTACCTCACTTGGTGGTATCGAGTTAGACGTTGACGCTTGGGGCATTGATGCTATTTATTCAGGATCGCAGAAGTGTTTAAGTTGCGTGCCGGGTATCTCTCCCGTTTCATTTAGTGAAAACGCGGTTAACGTTATCCAAAACCGAAAAACAAAAGTACAAAGTTGGTTTTTAGACATGAACTTGATTGTTGGTTACTGGGGGCAGGGCGCAAAGCGTGCTTACCATCATACTGCACCTGTCAACAGCATGTATGCCATGTACGAAGCACTTCTTATTTTAAAAGAAGAAGGTCTGGAAAACGCGTGGCAGCGTCATGCATTGGGTCACGAAAAGCTTGCGCTGGGCTTAAGTGAACTTGGGCTAGAACTAATGGTAGACAGTGCTTATCGTTTGCCTCAGTTAAATGTAGTGAAAATTCCAGACGGCATAGATGATGCTGCCGTACGTAAGCAATTGCTTGAAGATTTCAATTTAGAAATCGGCGCCGGTTTAGGCGAGCATGCAGGTAAAGTGTGGCGAATTGGTCTTATGGGTTATGCGTGTAAGCCAAGAAATATTGATCACTGTCTTGCTGCATTGCGTACTGTGCTTAAATAAAAAAAGCATAATTACAGCCAACACGTTCAGTAATGTGCTCGACTGAACGGTTGGCTCTTAACCACTTAGCACATCACTCTAGTTCAATTTTCTGCTTCGAACTGTCTCAATGTGGGCCTTGGCTTAAAAAAAACGTATCTCGGCGAAGTTATATCTGTTCTTGCCTCCGAACAGTGTTAAGGTTTCACTCGTTGTATATATTCATAAACTGTTCAGTTCTAAACATTTAATCTTTAGGTAACGTATTTAAAGGCGCCATTAAAAAGGAAACACTATGAAAATGTTTACGCTTGCCAAATCTCACATAACGGAAAAAAGTGTATTTGTAAAAGCACTTCTGGCCTCATCAATCATTGCTCTTAGCACACCAGTAGTTTCTGTACAGGCCGCACAAGATGCGGTTATCAATGTTCAAGGCGTAGGTGCGGTAGAAGTGACACCAAACGCCTATTCAGTAACGCTCGTTGTTGAAGAAGAAGGAAATACAGTAGGTAAATTGAATACTCAACTAGATTTGGACTTACGCTCTATTGTCAAATTCTTGCTTAATCAGGGTATAGAAGAAAAGCATATTCAAAGTATGCAAGTACGCTTACAACCCCGCTATATCAATACACCTCAAGGCCGCCAGCAAGAGGGCTTCACGTTGTCACGAGATATAACTGTTACTTCTACTGAGCTTGAAACTTACGACAAAGTATTAGATGGCGTGCTGAAACGTGGTGTTGATCGTATCCAACAATTTAATTTTATATCAGTTGGCGAGGGCGATGCTTACCAAAAAGCATTGATTGCGGCTGTTAAAGACGCAAAGCAACGTGCACAGTTATTAGCAAAAGAATTAGAGGTTGAAGTAGGTGAAGTTGTTGCAATCTCAGAATCTGGTGGCAATATGCCGATTCCAGTAATGCGCGCAGAAGCTTTTGCCAAAGACATGTCTATGTCTTTACCTGGCCAAGAGCGCATCGAAGCGCGTGTTAATGTGTCTTTTAATATTGTTCAATAGCAGGAAATTCGTTTGAAAGAACAACAGTACGGTCAGTTAATAAACCAGGCAAAGAGCTTGATTTCTGGCGAACACGATCTTATCGCTAACATGGCAAATATAAGTGCGCTGCTTTTCAATAGCCTCGAAGAGGTGAATTGGGCAGGTTTTTACCTATTTAAAGAGGACCAGTTGGTACTCGGTCCATTTCAGGGGCAACCAGCCTGTATTCGCATCCCGCTCGGTAAAGGTGTTTGCGGTACGAGCGCAAGCAGCAGAACTGTTCAGCGTATAGCAGACGTTCATCAGTTCGATGGTCACATTGCCTGTGATGCTGCGTCAAACTCTGAGATTGTGGTTCCGCTAGTGCTAAACGATGTGCTGATTGGCGTACTCGATATCGACAGCCCTGTTTTTGAACGCTTTACCGAAGAAGACGAAAAAGGGCTCGTTGAAATTGCTCAAATTCTCATGGATTCGCAGAAATAATTATGAAATCCAGTGTTGATATTCACGTTGTTTTATCCACGTATGAAGATATGGAAGACTTTCACGATGACCCAGATGAGGCATCTGAACGTTTAAATTTTATCTTACATGCGGTGTACGACAATGCAGAAGAAGATATTGAAACACAGCGTTTAGAGCAAATTTTGCACTACGCATGGGAATCTTGGCAACAAGATAAGCATTTATTAGAAATAGATGACGACGAATTGCTTGATTGGGTTGACCACACGCTGGCAACTTGGGATGATGCAAGTAACGACGAAATCTCCTGAATAATTTAGAAAGTTAATGGAATCACCAGAGAAGTTTACCAACAGTAAGGAAGTGATAGCTTTCCTTGCAGAGACCTTTCCGAAATGTTTTAGCATTGAAGGCGAGGCACGCCCACTTAAGATCGGTATTTTTCAAGATCTTGCCATACGTTTAGAAGAAGAGGAACGCGTTAGCAAAACCTTACTTCGCTCTACACTTCGACATTACACCAACAGCTGGCGCTATCTTCATAGCATCAAAGAAGGTGTAAATCGTGTAGATTTAGACGGCGTTGAAGGCGATGCAATTGAAAAAGAACATGCTGATCATGCGCAGCAGCAGTTAGCAGAAAGCAAAGCGAAGGCGGCTGAAAAGCGTAAAGCTAAGCTAGCTCAGCAGCCTAAGCGAAAAGATAAACGTCAATTCAATCGTCCAAAAGGTGAAAAATCTGCAAATTCGGACCATGCTGATACTAAGCGCGGAACTAAACCGAAAAATAACAGACCAAACAATACACCACCTGCGAAATTGACAGATAGTGATTTACAGCAAGGTACGCAAGTTACCGTTAAGTTAGGTAAAGCACCTATGCCTGCAGTAATTACCGAAGTAGCTAAAGATGGCATTCACGTTCAATTAGACTCAGGCATGGTAGTGAAAGTAAACGCAGACACTTTACGTTTGGCACGCTCCAAGAGGTCGTAAAATATGAGAGACATCCTTCGAATTTCCATCGCCAGTGCTTTTCTTACCGTTGGGGTAGGAGCAGGCGCCGTTACGTCAACACCTGAGGTAGACGAGCTTCCTATTTTACAACAGGAATCTCAACACAGTGTTGCAGCTAAGCGAGTAAGCGCACTCTTCACCAGGGCGCACTACAAGGAAATATCGTTGGATGATTTACTGTCAGCTCGAGTTTATCAGCGCTTTATCGATTCACTAGATCACAACAAGCAAGTGCTATTGTTATCAGACGTAGTTGGTTTTGAGAAATACCGCACGTTATTTGATGATGCGCTGAGTAAAGGCAACCTCTCTGTTGCCTATGATATGTACAACGTAAGCGCGAAACGACGCATTGAGCGTTATGAATTCGCACTTGCGCTGTTAGAGAAGGGGCCGTTTGACTTTGAAAAAGAAGGCGATAAATTCTTTTACGACAGAGAAGATGCGGAATGGCCTGCTAATAAAGCTGAGTTGGATGAAATTTGGCGTCAACGTGTTAAATACGACGCGTTGAATCTAATACTTGCAGACAAAACGTGGGAAGAGGCAAAAGAACTTCTTACCAAACGCTATACGCGAGCGATTAAACGTACCAAGCAAGCAAAGAGCGAAGATGTTTTTCAAACTGCAATGAATGCATTCGCACGTACAATTGAAGCTCACACCAGTTACTTATCTCCGCGTAACGCTGAGCGTTTTCAAATGGACATGAACTTGTCGTTTGAAGGTATTGGTGCGGTATTACAAAGCGAAGATGATTATACTGTAATCAAAAGTGTTGTACCTGGCGGTCCTGCGGACGAGTCTGGCGCAATTAAACCAGAAGATAAAATCGTTGGCGTAGCGCAAGACGACGAAGAGTTCGTCGATGTGATTGGTTGGCGATTGGACGAAGTGGTTGAGTTAATTAAAGGCCCGAAAGGGAGTACCGTTCGTTTACAAGTTGAAAAAGGAGCGACTGACGCAAAAACCACGTCAGTTGTTAGCCTTACTCGCGATAAAATTAAGTTAGAAGATCGCGCAGCCAAATCGGAAGTGTATGTGCCAGAGACTGGCCCTCACGCGGGTGAGCCTTTAGGTGTAATCACCATACCAAGCTTTTACAACAACCTTAGTGTGGATGTTGCTAAAGAAATTGAAAGCTTGAAAGCGCAAAACGTTAAAGGCGTTATCGTAGACCTACGTGGTAATGGCGGTGGTTCTTTAACCGAAGCAACGTTACTTACAGGCCTATTTATCGAAAAAGGCCCGGTAGTTCAAATTCGATACGGTCAAAGCAAAGTGAGCGTTAACCGTGATACAGATGGCGAAGTGGCTTACGATGGCCCGTTAACCGTATTAGTTGACAGATATAGCGCGTCTGCTTCAGAGATTTTTGCGGCAGCGATGCAAGACTACAACCGTGCTCTGATCGTAGGTGAACAAACCTTCGGGAAAGGGACAGTACAGCAGCATCGCGGTTTAGGCAAAATTTATGACCTTTACGATAACCCATTAGGTAGTGTTCAGTTTACTATTGCCAAGTTTTATCGCATCGATGGCGGCAGCACTCAGCACAAAGGGGTAATTCCAGATATTCTTTATCCATCAGCAGTAGAACCGGCTGAGTGGGGGGAAAGCCAAGCGGAAAATGCATTACCTTGGGATAGCATTAACCGTGCTAACTATACAACATTCGCAGATGATACCGCTGCACTTGATGTGTTAACGGCAAAACACAACAAGCGAATTTTGCAAGATCCTGAATTTTCGTATATTCAAGACGACATAGAAGAATATAAAGAAAACAAAGATAAAAACTTCATTTCCTTGGTGAAGTCTGTCCGCGAAGCAGAGAAGAAAGAAGCGGAAGAGAAGTCGCTTGCACGTGCTAATGAACGTTTACAGCGAATGGGCATGGAAACTGTCACAACATTGGACGACCTACCTGAAGATATGGAAGAATTAGATCCATTCTTGGACGAGGCAGCCAACATTACATTCGACATGATCGAAACAGGTCGTTACGCTATCACAAGAAACTAAGTGATTAGAAAAAAGGGCTGGTCTAGGGCCAGCCCTTTTTTTGTGTCTATAAATTATTAAAACAATAATAAAGGGAAATAACATGGCTATCAGAGGCGAATTTTCCTCTCGAATAGGGTTCGTGCTAGCGGCGGCAGGCTCAGCAGTAGGACTAGGTAATATTTGGGGCTTTCCTACAAAGGTAGCAAGTAATGGCGGTGCAGCATTTGTTCTCGTATATTTACTTCTTGCTTTCGTTCTCGCTTATCCCGTACTTATGGCAGAACTTATTATCGGACGTAGTTCCCGTTCGAATATGGTTGATGCGTTAGGTAAAATATCAGGTAATTTCGTCGGAAGGCTCACGGGTATTTGGGGCTGTGTTACTGTGTCACTTATCCTCGCGTTTTACGCTATTGTAGGCGGATGGATGTTGGTTTATTTTGCCGATGCAGCCGTTAGCATGGTGGGATTAACCAATGCAAGCGATTGGCTACTCACATCATCAGTTACGCGTAACGTTATTTTTTGTTTCTTTTTTATGGCGCTAACTGCATTTATTGTGGTGGGTGGCGTTAAATCAGGAATTGAAAAATGGTCAGTGCGACTTATGCCCACTTTGGTTATTCTTATCCTTGCATTGATTGTTTATGTGAGCCTCCAACCTGGTGCCGTGGAAGGTTGGTCAGCATACTTAGTGCCTGACTTCTCTCGTGTTCTAGACCCAGACTTGTTAATTAACGCCATGGGACAAGCATTTTTCTCAATGTCGCTAGGTGTAGGTACCATGTTGGTCTATGGCTCATATCTGAGTAAGAGTGAAAACCTTCCGAGTATTGGCGCATCTGTAGCGCTAGTAGATATCGGTGTTGCGGTTATAGCGGGTATGCTTATCATTCCGGCCATGTACGTTGCATTAAACAATGGCGTTGAAATCTTCACACCAGATGGTGCATTAATCCAAGGTGACACGCTTATTTTTAAAGTACTACCAGCACTGTTTGATACCATTGGTAGCGTTGGCCTTTTCGTTGCCTTTACCTTTTTCGCGCTAATGGCGATTGCTGCCGTCACGTCTTCAATTTCAATGTTAGAAGTTCCCGTTGCGTTTATGGTAGAAAGTAAAGGTCTTCAACGTAAAAAGGCCGTGTTATTTATGGCATCGGTCATCTTTGTATTAAGCTGCATCATCATTTTAAATTTTGAAACCTTGTTTGGTTTTGTTATTGCATTAACCACTGAGTATAGCCAACCTTTACTAGGGCTAGCCTTGTGTATTTTTGCGGGGTGGGTGTGGCGCAGAGATGCGATACTTGAGGAACTTAAACAAGGTGATCAGTTTGCTGAACACAGCATGTTCTGGAAAATTTGGCCTTGGTATGTACGCTTCGTGTGTCCTGTTATCATTGCGCTAATGTTCTATCGCTCAGTATTTTAAAACACTCTGACGAGCGCGGACAGTACGCTTAACGCGTTACGAATACAATAATAAGGTTTTTAAAAACGACAATGACGAATAAAGAAATAAAAACGCCGTCACTTCTCGATGCAATACTTCCTATCTTAGCGCTAGTGATTATGATGGGAAGCGCAGTTTATTTGTTTGCCGATAACTCTTCTTACGGTCCAAACCAAATTGCATTACTTTTGGCTATGGGCTTAGCCGCCATTATCGGTATGAAAAATGGCTATAGCTGGAAAACAATCGAAAAAGGCATTGTAGACGGTATCTCAATGTCTTTAGGCGCCTGCCTAATCTTGCTAGCCGTGGGGTCTCTCATAGGGACGTGGATGCTTGCTGGAACCGTACCCACGCTTATTTATTTTGGTTTAGAGTTGCTTAACCCTTCTTTTTTCTATGCGGCTGCGTGTCTTATATGTGCGGTGGTCGCCATGAGTATTGGCAGTTCGTGGACTACCGCGGCTACGGTGGGTGTAGCGTTAATGGGTGTTTCAGCGGGTATGGAAATGTCAGCCGCTATCACAGCTGGGGCAGTGGTTTCTGGTGCGTACTTTGGCGATAAAATCTCGCCTTTATCTGAAACTACAAACTTAGCACCTGCCGTCGCAGGTACCGATTTATTCGAACACATTCGCTACATGCTTTGGACGACTATTCCAAGCTTTGTTATTGCGCTTATTCTATTTACGGTACTTGGCTTTAGCGAAGTTGGTGAAGCCAAAGCAGAGCGTATTGAGCAGATGCAGCTCTTGCTTAATCAGTCTTTTGACTTGGGTTGGCATTTGCTTATTCCTCTTGTTGTTTTGCTCACCTTAGCGATTAAAAAGATGCCGGCTTTCCCTGCAGTTTTTATCGGCGCACTTTTAGGTGGTATATGGGCGGTAGTATTCCAGTGGGAAGTAGTTACGTCTATGGCAAGCAGCGAAGATGCAGCAAATGTGGGCGCGCTTAAAGTGGTATGGACCGCGTTGTTTGACGGCGTGAGTTTTTCAACACCTGATGAGAATTTAAATAGTCTCCTTTCTCGGGGAGGTATGTCTTCCATGTTAAATACCATTTGGCTGATAATTTGTGCCATGTCATTCGGTGCAGTATTAGAGCGTGTTGGGCTATTAAAGCGTGCAGTTTCAGCCATACTCGTTGGCGCGAAATCTGCCGGGGATATGGTAAGTCGAACTATTCTTACCTGTTTTGGTACTAACTTGGTTACTGCCGATCAGTACATTTCAATCGTGATGCCTGGCCGTATGTACAAGGAAGAGTTCAAAAAACGTGGCCTAGACCAGTTGAATCTTTCTCGCAGCTTGGAAGATGGCGGTACATTGACGTCTCCACTAATTCCTTGGAACACCTGTGGTGCGTACATGCACAGTGTCTTATTAGTAAATCCGTTCGATTACGTATTTTATGCTTTCTTTAACGTAATTAACCCGATCCTTGCTGTCGTTTATGCGTATTTAGGTATAAAGATTCTAAGAATTACGCCCCATCATGTAGAAATAAACAGCAAAGGTACAGTTTAATAAAACGTTCCATATAAACCCACGTAGGCTTTCTTCTAGGAGGATCTATGTCAGTTCAAGCTAAACGTCGGGCGGATTATCAGCCGCCCGCTTTTTCAATAGCGACAGTTGACCTACATATAACGCTACACCCAACGCAAACCAAGGTTATTAGCACGTTGTCCGTCACTCGTAATGGCGCGCACGATAGTCCATTAGTACTTGATGGCGATAATTTATCGCTAGATTCTATTTCTATTAACAGTACGCATCTATCTGATGATGAATACACGGTAACAGATAGCGCTTTAAGCGTAGTTACCGAACTTGATGAGTTCGTCTTAGAAATTGCCAATACCATTGCCCCTGAACAGAACAAAGCGTTGGAAGGCTTGTATTTATCTGATGGAGCTTATTGCACGCAGTGCGAAGCAGAAGGATTTCGCCGTATTACCTATTTCATGGACCGCCCCGATGTTTTAGCAGTCTACACGGTAACCGTGGTAGCCGATAAATCAGTTCCTATGCTACTTGCTAACGGTAATCCTGTAGAAAAAGGCGACATAGACGACAATGCACATTTTGTTAAATGGCACGACCCACATCCAAAACCTTGCTACCTTTTTGCTCTAGTTGCCGGTGACTTCGATTTACTTACCGATAGCTACACCACCACTAGCGGCAAAGAGGTTGCACTAGAACTGTATGTTGATAAAGGCAAAAAGTCTCAAGGTGTCTTCGCATTAGAATCGCTCAAGCGGGCGATGAAGTGGGACGAAGATGTGTTCGGTTTAGAGTACGATTTAGATATTTACATGATTGTTGCCGTCGATTTCTTCAATATGGGAGCGATGGAAAACAAAGGTTTAAATGTGTTTAACAGTAAGTTCGTTTTAGCCGATCAAAAAAGTGCTACCGACGATGACTTTTTCAATGTTGAGTCGGTTATCGCGCACGAGTACTTCCACAACTGGACCGGTAACCGAGTTACTTGTCGGGATTGGTTCCAGCTAAGCCTTAAAGAGGGGCTCACTGTATTCAGAGACCAACAGTTCAGCGCTGATATGACGTCTGCGTTAAGTAATCGTATAAAGCACGTTCGTGTTATGCGAGAACACCAGTTTGCAGAAGATGCGAGTGCAATGAGTCACCCAATTCGTCCAGAAGAAGTCATCGAAATGAACAACTTCTACACGGTGACGGTTTATGACAAAGGCGCTGAAGTTATTCGCATGTTCCACACATTATTGGGGCCAGAAGGCTTCAGGCGTGGCATGGACGAGTACTTTAGAAGACACGACGGTCAGGCGGTCACCTGTGATGATTTCATTTCAGCCATGCAATCTGCCACTGATTTAGATTTGACCCAGTTTTCGCGCTGGTATAGTCAGTCTGGTACGCCGGTTATCTCTGTAGCACACAGTACTGAAACTGTTGAAAGTGGTAGTGTTAAGCATAGCTTTACACTGTCACAAAATACGCCTTCAACCTCCGATCAGAAAGTAAAGCTCCCTCTATATATTCCTGTAAATATCGAGATTATTGATGATGATGGGAATAGCTACACAGATAACGAGTCGCTAATTCAAAACGGCATGATTATCTTAAAAGATGCTTCTACGCGTTTTACTGTAAATGCAGAAACCGCAGATTTAACACCTGTAGTATTAGGTAACTTCTCGGCGCCAGCGAAAGTGGATAACCCATTGGGGACAGACGCTTTACTTACCATCTTCAAATATGCGAAGGACCCATTCAACCGTTGGGATGCAATGCAGACGTTGTATGACCGTTGCGTGAAGCAATTGGAAGCGTCGCCGGGTTCTGCGATTAGTAACGACATTTGGAACGGTGTTAAACAAGCTATTGCCCAAGAGCAGAATAATCTTGAATTGCTGGGTGAATGTTTAGTCATACCTTCGTTTGAAACTCTGTGCCAAAGCAGAAGCAACATAAACGTTTCCGCACTTTCGAAAGCGAGAAAAGCGTTTTGTGACCAGTTTGCTCGCGCACTCGAAAAAGAGCTAATACAAGTCTTCGAAAATATTGAGAAAGGTGCGTATTGCTACACGCAGGAAGCAGTGAATCAACGTCGCTGCAAAAATGTCGTGCTTGCACACTTAGCGCGGTTACCCCAGCACGAGCATATTGTGGTTTCTCAGTTTGAAACCGCTGATAATATGACGGATACACTGGGTGCACTTAGAAGCGCGCAACACTGTAGTGCCTCGACATTCGACAGTTTGATGGCTCATTTCGAGGAATCGTGGAATCACGACCCGCTTGTTTTGGATAAATGGTTCGCACTTCACGCTACACAAAATCGAGACGACATCTTTGCAACTATCACTATGTTGTGTGAGCACCCGCAGTTTGCAATGAGTAACCCAAATCGCGTTCGCTCGGTTATTGGCAGTTTCGCTTTCTACAATAGTGAAAGATTCCACGCAGTGGATGGCAGTGGCTATAAGTTCGTCACCGATTATTTACTTAAATTAGATGCGGTCAATCCTCAGGTTGCAGCTCGCATTGTAACTCCGTTAACCCAATGGCAGGGATATGCAAGCGAACACCAAGTTCACATGAAACAGCAACTTGGTCGGTTACTTAACCACAAAGGATTAAGTAAGGATCTATTTGAGAAAGTAAGTAAAAGCCTTGCTTATGACAAGCACTAATCATACTGACACGGTTTTTTACTTTTCTGTTAACGCACCTTACGAGCAATGTGAGGTGCTTTACATCCCGTCTATGCCTGATGTAGTCATGGTGAGTGAATCAGGTCTAAGCGTCCAAGTGCCAACCAACCGGCTAAGGCCATTTGTTAAACCTAATGGTATCAAAGGTCGTTTTAAGATGGTTGTTGATGCTAACAAGAAAATTAAATCTTTCGAAAGGCTCGCTTAGCGCCTTTTCCTACACAAAGTATTCTCTTCTGAAGCCGGCCACGATACCCGCGGTGGCGATAACGCGTTTCCTTAAATTCGTCTAAAGCCACTAAATAACCTACACAATATTTTTCCAATAAATCTGTGCATTTTTTCTGCAAGTTTATAAATGCCTTTTATACTCACAATAAAGCAATAACTATTTGATACGTCTAATGTTGTAAATTTTGTTAACTGGTAGGATTAGTTCTTGCGGTTATGGCAAAATGATGTAATGATTTTGTTAATCGTTATGGTTGGTCATGATGTCACGTATTAAGTCACATCGACTTGGGAGTATAAAAATATGAAAAACGGGCCTAGCGCTTTTAAGATATCACCGGTAGCAGCGGGAGTTCTCTCTCTGCTTGGTGCTGCTGCAGTACCAGCACACGCTGCAAACTGGCAAGTAGGTGATGTAAATATTTCTTTAGATTCGACATTCACATTAGCTACGAGTATTCGAACAGAGGCAAGAGATTACGACCTAATAGGTAACAGTAACCATCCTCAGTTTGACTGGAGCGGTTATCATGCAGCTTTCAATCCTTTATATTCAAGTGGCGATGTGTGGGGGTTAGCAGATGGCGGCTACTCTACTAATGGTGACCTTGGCAACTTAGCGCACGATCCTGGAGATGCATTTGCAACACAAATTTCAGGTACTCACGAATTAGACATCAACTTTGGCGATTATGGTTTCTTCGCCCGTGGTTTCTGGTTCTACGACTTTGAACAGATGGACGGCGACCGTCCATACTCTAACCCAATTACGGGTAACCAATACGACTTGTGTCAAGATCCAGAAGCAGAGGATTTACTTTGTACAGACGTACGCCTATATGATGCGTTTTTCTACGGTGACTGGTGGATTGGAGATAAACCACTCACACTTCGTGTAGGACGTCAGGTTATCAGCTGGGGTGAGAGTACGTTTATCCAGCACGGTATTAACACAACCAACCCGGTTGACGTGACTCGCGCCCGAGCACCGGGTGCAGAGCTGCGTGAAGTTTTCTTACCAGTAGGAATGGTATACGCTTCACTTGGCTTGACAGATACGGTTAGTGTTTCTGGCTACTACCAGTATGAGTGGCAAGAAAGTTGGCTACCAGTATCAGGCAGTTACTTTGCCGGCAACGATTTTGCGGGCGAGGGCGGTCAGCGCCAGAACGTCCAGCTTGGTTTTAGTGGTAACCCTGATATTGATTTAAACCATCTATTGAGCGTTCTAAATCAGTACGGCGATTTAATGAATGCAGGAACTCCCGCTACCGATCTTATTGGCGCCTATGCTTTGTATGGTACGAAAGTCGCCGTTCGCGGTTTTTCTGATGAAGCGCATAACTATGCTGATGACCAGGGACAGTATGGCTTGAGGTTGACGTGGTTTGCTGAAAACTTAAATGAGACTGAGTTTAGCTTTTACCACATAAATTATCACAGCCAGCGCCCTCTCATATCTGGTGTTACATCAGATTTTTCATTTGCAGGTATTTCGCAGGATCTTGCTTTCATCCAAGCGAATGAAATAACGAGGGATAATATCACTGAGCTTGGAGTATTTACCCAATCTCAATTTTTCTACCCTGAAGATATTAAACTGTACGGTATGAGTTTCAACACCAATATCGGCACTACAGCGCTTGCAGGTGAATTTGCTTATCGCGTGGATGAACCTCTTCAAATTGATGATGTAGAACTACTTTATATGGGTATGCCTGAACAGTTAGCAAATTCAGATATAGCTGATCTACGTCGCCCAGATTTGCAAGGCATTTCACAGCTAAACAACATTGGTAGAACGGTAGGCCCTGGCGAGACAGCAGAAGGCTTTTTATTTTCCGATACGTGGCAGATGCAATTTACAGCCTCACATGTATTCGGACCTAAATTTGGCGCTGACAATTTTGTACTTCTTGGTGAAGTAGGTTATGTCAATATTGTTGATATGCCAGATCCAGACGTTATTCGTTTGAATGCACCGGGTACTGCTCGTACAGCGTCACTAGAGCCTATAAATGGCAATAATCGCGAAGGTTTACACCAAGCTCTTTCTGACGGGCCGGAGACAAACCCATTTGCAACTGACGATGCGTGGGGTTACCGCCTACTCGCAAATGCCGAATATAACTCTATATTCGCGGGTATGAATCTTCGTGTTCGTGCAACGTTCTCTCACGATGTAGAGGGTACCACACCAGATCCTCTATTCCTTTTCACAGAAGATGTTAAGTCTGCTGCACTTTCTTTTACGTTCGACTACTTAAGCAAGTGGTCTGCAACGGCGTCGTACAGCGCTTTCTGGGGCGGTATTGGTACTACTAATGCGCTATCAGACAGAGACTTCGTTTCATTTAACATCAAATATGCAATCTAAGAGTGGTATTTATGATTAGAAAAGTAGGAATTATCGCTGCGGCTATGTCACTTGCGTTGTCAGGTGCAAGTGCAATGGCCAAGGTGTCTGAGGCAGATGCTAACAAACTAGGTAACGAGTTGACGCCACTGGGCGCAATGAAAGCAGGTAATGCTGACGGCAGCATTCCAGCGTGGACAGGTGGTATTACCTCCGCGCCTGCCGGATATGCCGTGGGTGACCACCATCCAGATCCTTATCCAGAAGACAAGGTGCTGTTTGAAATTACTGCACAAAACTACAAAGAGTACGCGGACTTTTTATCTGAGGGTCAGAAAAAACTCTTTGAAGCATACCCCGACACTTTCCGTATGCCCGTTTATCCAACCCGTCGTTCTGCATCAAACCCACAAGCTATCTATGATGCGACCAAAGTAAATGCGACTCGTGCAGAATTACTCGATGAAGGTAACGGGATAAAAGGCGCCGTATTAGGTATTCCTTTCCCAATTCCTCAGAACGGATTAGAAGCAATATGGAATCATATCTTACGTTATCGTGGTGAAGCGGTTCAGCGTAACGGTGGTCAAGCTGCAGTAACAACTGGCGGAGATTACAACGTAATCGGTTTTGACGAGCAGCTGTTAATTAAGTACGCAGAGGAAGGAGCTACACCAGAGAAGCTGACAGACGAAAACGTGCTGTTTATGTTCAAGCAAAAAGTAACCCAACCTGCGCGTTTGGCGGGTACAGCTCTACTTGTTCACGAAACGGTCGATCAAGTTAAAGAGCCGCGTAAAGCATGGACATACAACACCGGTCAGCGCCGTGTACGTCTAGCACCAAACATTGCTTACGATACTCCTGGAACCGCAGCAGATGGTCTTCGTACTACTGATGACTTTGATATGTTCAACGGCTCACCTAACCGCTACAACTGGAAGTTGGTGGGTAAAAAAGAAATGTTCGTTGCGTACAACAACTATGCACTTCATTCAGATAATGCGAAGTACGATGAAATCTTAAAGCCAAACCACGTTAACCCAGACTTAACACGTTGGGAAAAGCACCGCGTTTGGGAAGTAGAAGCCACATTGAAAGACGGTTTCCGCCATATTTACCAGAAGCGTGTATTCTTCATTGATGAAGACAGCTGGCAGATTCAAGTTGCTGATATGTATGATAATCGTGGCGAACTTTATCGCGTTGGTGTAGCGTATGGTGTGAACTATTATGAAGTACCTACCCAGTGGTCTACGTTGGATGTGTACCATGATTTGAATTCACGTCGTTACCTAGCCATTGGCCTAGACAACGAAGAAGAGATGTACGATTTCACCGTACGCCCACGAGATGTGGAATTCACACCTCAGGCGTTACGACGAGAAGGTATGCGCTAATCGCCTTACACAACAAACGGTTGGCAATTGCCAGCCGTTTTTGTATGCAGACAATTATAAATAGGGGGAATGGTTAATTATGAAAAAAACCATTGCAGCGTGCATTGCCGCCACTTTCGCAGTTAATTACTCTACAACTGCATTCGCCGAAGAAGCATTCATGGCACCATTGGTCGAGCAATCAGTTCTTTTGGACATAGACGCTGATAAATTTGTCGTTATTGTCGGTGAACGCGGTCACGTGTTAGTTTCAGAAGATGGTGAGGCATTTAATCAAAAAGCCGTACCAACACAGTCAACGCTTACAGCGACTACCGTTGTGGGTGATAATATTTGGGCAGTAGGTCACGACGCTGTCATTCTTCATTCTTCAGATAAAGGCGAGACGTGGGAGATACAAAATTTCCAACCTGACCTTCAGCGCCCATTTCTAGACGTTTTATTCTTCAATGAAAAGCAAGGTATTGCTACAGGTGCCTATGGCTTGTTCTATCGAACCTTAGACGGTGGAAAAACGTGGACAGCAGAGCGTCATGCCAGTCTGCTTGACCCAATGGACCAAGAATATCTTGAGGATATTCGAAAAGAAGATGAAGACTTCTATCAGCAAGAACTTGAATCTATTTTACCGCATTTAAACCGAATTACCCTTGACGGTGATACGCTTTACCTGGCGGGTGAAGCTGGACTGCTAGCAAAAAGTAACAATATGGGCGAATCGTGGGAGCGATATTACGTCGACTATACTGGGTCTTTTTTCGATATTAAGCCGCTTGATGAAAATACCGTACTCGCCGTGGGCCTTCGCGGAAACATATTTGTAAACACAAATGAAGGTGAGTGGGAGTATGTACAAACCTGTTCCACTAGCACACTTAATTCAATTCTAATTGGTTCTGAGTCTAAGGTTTATGCATTAGGCAACAACGGCATGATGGTTAGCGCACAGCGACCGCTTCCTACGAGTATGCGAGACCCTTACGCATCCGTTTCGGATTGCGAGGCAGACGAGGGCATTGTAGTTTCTCAAATTAAAGACAAAGCCGCGCTTCTTAATGCAACACAGTTTAATGGTAAAAACATAGCCGTAACTGCAAATGGCATTAAAACGTTGAATTTAAAATAGGGCAGTATAAGAACAATGACCCATTTTCTTGAAAAATTAGTATTTGGAAACCGCAAGATTGTCGTGGCCCTGTTTGCCATAGCGACAGTGTTCCTAGGTTACCAAGCTTCTCAAATGCGCTTAGACGCAGGGTTTGAAAAGAATATACCGTTAAATCACGAATACATGAAAACCTACATTGAGCACCGCCAGGATTTTGGTGGAGCCAACAACATCTTGGTTTCGGTGTGTGATAAAAACGATGATATCTATAATCAAAACTTCTTCGATACCTTAAAGAATGTTCACGACCAGCTCTTCTTTATCAATGGGGTTAACCGTTCGCTAGTTATCTCGCTTTTCTCTCCTTCAACTCGCTTTACTGAAATTGTGGAAGGCGGTTTTGCCGGCGGGCCAGTCATTCCTGCGGACTTTAACTCTGCAAGCCCAGAAGCATTGGAGTTGGTGGCGGCGAATGTAGAAAAGGCAAATATAGTCGGAAGACAAGTATCTAGTGATTACAGCTGTGCAATGGTAACAGCGCAACTGCTCGATATAGACCCGCAAACGGGCGAGCCGCTAAATACCTTGGCGTTAGCCGCAGAGCTTGAAGAGCAGCTTCGCGGTCAATATGAAAATGAAAATACGTCTATTCATATCATTGGTTTTGCGAAAATGATTGGCGATGTGGCCGATGGAGCAAAAGATGTGTTGATCTTTTTCGCCATTGCTATCGCGATTACTGCCATCATGGTGTACTTCTTCTCTAGAAGTATCATGCTAACGCTATTACCTTTGATTTGCTCAATCATAGCCGTTATCTGGCAGTTGGGCCTGCTTACTTCAATTGGCTTTGGTATGGACCCCATGTCTATATTGGTACCGTTCTTAGTATTTGCCATCGGAGTGAGCCACGGCGTACAGATGATTAACGCAGTTGAAAAGCAAGCTGTAACCGGTATTGGCGCTAAACGTGCGTCTATGGCGGCATTCAGAAACTTGTTGGTTCCAGGCGGAATTGCCCTGTTATCTGATACGGTGGGTTTTATGACGTTATTGGTAATTGATATTGGTATTATTCGCGAGTTGGCAATAACGGCAAGTATGGGTGTAGCGGTAATTATTCTTACTAACCTGTTACTGCTACCTGTGCTGATGAGCTTCTTAAAACTTGATCAGAAATACGTTGAAAAATTCGCGGGTAAAGAAAACGCTAACTCCAAATTTTGGGAAGTCATTGCGGCTTGTTCACGAAAGAAGCCTGCGGCAATAATTCTACTTGTTACTGCTATCCTATTCGTATTTGGACATTTCCAAGCTCAGAATATGAAGATAGGGGACCTACACGCTGGCGCACCAGCTCTGCATGAGACGTCACGCTACAACCAAGATACTTTCCTTATTACCGACAAGTACGAAGTTACGGTAGATTACATTTCTATTTTAGTTGAAACCACACCAGAGGCCTGTACGTCACACAGCGTGATGAAAGCCATGGACGACTTTCAGTGGAAAATGGAAAACGTACAAGGTGTTCAATCGGCAGTTTCGTTGGCATCTGTAGCCAAAATCGTTAATGCAGGTTACAACGAAGGTAATGTTAAATGGCAAGTACTTCCGCGTAACCAGCAAACGTTGGTGCAGGCTATTTCCCGCGTACCAACGTCGTCAGGTTTGCTAAATGGCGACTGCTCGGTCATGCCTATTATTCTGTTTATGGAAGACCACAAGGCGGAAACCATTTCTCGTGTTGTTGATGCTGTTAAAGCTTATCGCGATGAGTATCAAACTGACGATATGAAGTTTAGTCTTGCTTCTGGGCCGGTAGGCGTAATGGCGGCAACCAACGAAGCGGTGAGTGCAGCGCAAGATCCTATGATGTTGTACGTGTTTGGCGCCGTCATTGCGTTGTGCCTAATTAGCTTCCGTTCTTTACGTGCTACACTTGTAGTGGTTATCCCGCTGTATGTTGTGTCTGTATTAGCACAGGCACTCATGACATACTTGCAAATTGGCCTCACCGTTTCTACGTTACCAGTTATCGCACTTGGCGTGGGTATCGGCGTGGACTATGGTATTTATATACTTTCTACTAAGAGCTTAATGCTGAAGAAAGGTGCCACCGTTCAGGAAGCATATTTTGCTGCGTTGAAAGAACGTGGAAGTGCTGTTTTATTTACCGGTATTACGTTAGCAATTGGCGTAAGCACCTGGGTATTCTCTTCGCTTAAGTTCCAAATGGATATGGGCATTTTGCTCACATTTATGTTCGTCGTGAACATGCTTGGAGCAATAATTGTACTGCCTGCACTAGCAAGATTCCTATGGTGGAACAAGAATGACCCTGATGCATAAAATATTTTTGCATAGCTAAGCATAAAAAAGGGCCTTTAGGCCCTTTTTTTTGGGTGTTTTCTGCATACTTATCTATGCTGTTAATATAAGGTTAAGAATGGGCTTTCATTAGCGTCATTTATTAGAGAAAATAGTTAGGTACTCGGCACTTATACCAAGTTTGATTGGTATTACGACATTCAAAAAAGGTTAACAAATGACAGTCACCTCACAGCGACACTCAGTACTGCTAGACAATGTATTTGCACTTATCGACAAAAAGGTAGATACCAAGCAGAAGTCTCTTGTGCAGCAATTCGGACGTCTGTTGTATAAAAATATATCAAGCGATGACTTAGAAAATCGCAACGACAGCGACCTTTACGGTGCAACACTTAGTTTATGGAATGGTTTGGCGAAGTTTGAACATACAACGCCATACATTCGTGTATTCAACCCTGAAATAGCCAAACACGGCTGGCACTCAAGCCACACAATAGTAGAGATTATTGTGTCTGACATGCCTTTCTTGGTTGACTCTGTGCGCATGTTGCTAAACCGATTAAACATCACCGCACACTTGTTCCTTCATAGTCCCATTGGCATTAAACGCGACGGCGCGAATAAAGTTGAAGCGTTTGCAGAGCCGGGGAAATCTATCGAAGGTGCTAAAAAAGAAACGGTTATCTTTATTGAAATCGATACACAAACATCGAAAAAAGATATTGATGCATTAACTCAAGAACTCCATTCTGTCGTTGATGAAGTCTCTTTGGCAGTGCAAGACTGGCAAGGTATGACGAACACCCTCCAGGACGTCATTAAAAACAACGCAAAATTTAACTGGCCAGTGTCTGCAGAAGCGAAAAAGCAAACTAAAGCTTACCTAGAATGGTTAGGCGATCACAACTTCACGATGATGGGTTACCGTTATTATGACGTTAAAGCGATTGAGGGTGACCATAGGTGGATCCCTCAAAACGATACCAGTTTGGGCTTGCTTAAAAACTCGGTTAACGATCGTGAGCGTTTGTTATCTCGCTTGCCTGCGTCGGCCCGTGCCGAAGCGTTGAGCAAAAACCCATTAATTCTGACCAAAACAAACTCACGCGCGCGAGTACACCGTCCTGCATATATGGACTATGTAGGCGTGAAGGTGTTTAACAAAGAAGGTCAGGTTGTTGGTGAGCACCGCTTCTTAGGCTTGTACTCTGCATCATTTTATAACAACAGCGTAACTCAGCTTCCGATTTTACGCGAAAAAATCAAACGCATTTGTGAACTGTCTGGTTTCGAGCCAGGAACTCACGCTTATAAAGCCTTCGCGAATATTATCGAAACTTACCCACGTGACGAGTTACTACAAACGCCAGCGGAAGAGCTAGCGCAAATCGTGATGGGTATTTTCCAAATGCAAGAGCGAGGTATTTCTCGTTTATTCATTCGAAAAGATATCTTTGGTCGCTTTTTCTCTTGTATGGTATTTGTACCAAGAGAACGCTATAACACCCAGTTACGCAAAGAGACCCAAGCGCTACTTAAAGCGTCATTAGGCGCAACAGAAGAAGTTGAATTTACTACGTTCTTCTCAGAGTCTGTGTATGCCCGAACGCATTACATTGCCAGAGTCAACGACAACAACGCGGAATTCGATGTGAAGGAAATAGAGCAAAACATTATTGAGTTGACGAAAACCTGGAATGACAGACTGGCGTCAGCTATTTCAGCGGCGCATGGTGAAGCATCAGGTAAAGCGTTGGAGCGTAAATATAACAACGCTTTTTCTCGCAGCTACATGGAACACAATCTGCCATCAGCAGCGCTTGTAGACATTGGTAAATTAGAAACGTTAGACGACAACCACACACTGGATATGTTGTTTTATCGCCCTCAAGAAGAAGACGCAGACAGCCAAGTTGTTAAGCTTAAGCTTTTCCACCGTGCAGAACCTATTCATTTGTCAGACGTGTTACCCATGCTTGAAAATTTTGGGTTACGCGTAATCGATGAAAGCCCTTATAAAGTCACGTGTTCAGAAGGTGAACGCAATTGGGTAATGGACTTCACCATGTTGCATAAGAGTGGTCAACACTTTGACATGGAGAACGCTCAAATTCTCTTCCAAGATGCCTTTGCTAAGGTATGGTACAAAACGCTAGAAGACGACGCATTTAACCGTCTTATTCTTGGTGCAAATATGACTGGCCGTAAGGTAACGGTATTGCGCGCCTATGCTAAATACATGCGCCAGACTGGTAGTTCATTTAGCCGTGACTATATCGCGAACACGCTAGCTAACTATCCAGACATTGCTCGTTTACTTGTAGACTTTTTTGACCAGCGCTTTAACCCTAAGAAAAAGCGTAATGAGAAAAAAGAAGAGGCTTTACTAGAGACCATCAAGGAACAGTTAGATAACGTAAGCAACCTTGATGACGACCGAATTATCCGTCGTTACCTAGACATGATGTCTGCAACGCTACGTACAAACTTCTACCAGGCGGACGCCGCGGGCAACGAGAAGTCATACGTATCGTTTAAGATGATGCCTGAACTGATCCCTGACATGCCGCTGCCGTTACCAAAATTCGAAATCTTTGTGTACAGCCCTCGCGTTGAAGGTGTTCACCTTCGCGGCGGTAAAGTGGCCCGTGGGGGCCTGCGTTGGTCTGACCGCCAAGAAGATTTCAGAACCGAAGTACTGGGTTTGGTTAAAGCACAGCAGGTTAAAAATACAGTTATTGTCCCTGTTGGTGCAAAAGGTGGCTTTGTTTGTAAAAATTTGCCAGTAGGTGAAGGCCGCGCGGCGATTCAAGCTGAAGGTCAAGCGTGTTACCGCACCTTTATCACCAGCTTGTTAGACATCACTGATAACATCGTAAATGGCGAGATTGTTCCACCAAAAGATGTGGTTCGCTTGGACGATGACGACCCTTACTTGGTTGTTGCTGCAGATAAAGGCACGGCGACTTTCTCTGATATTGCAAATGGTATAGCAGAAGAGTTTGGTTTCTGGCTAGGTGATGCATTTGCATCAGGCGGAAGCATTGGTTACGACCATAAGAAAATGGGTATTACTGCACGCGGCGGATGGGAATCAGTTAAGCGTCACTTCAGAGAAATTGGCATCGATTGTCAGACCACCGATTTTACCGCTGTAGGTGTAGGTGACATGGCGGGGGACGTATTCGGCAACGGTATGCTGCTTTCAAAGCACACCCGACTCATTGCGGCATTCAACCACTTACACATTTTCTTTGACCCAAATCCAGACGCGGCAGCCAGTTATAAAGAGCGTCAGCGTCTGTTCGAAAACCCTAGCCTAAGCTGGGAAGACTACGACAGTAAGCTTATTTCAAAAGGCGGTGGCGTATTTAGTCGCGCGTCAAAATCTATCAAGCTTACGCCTGAAATGAAAAAGTGGTTGGGTACACGTCAGTTAACCATGACGCCTAACGAGCTTATTCACAATATATTGAAAATGCCTGTCGACCTACTGTGGAACGGCGGTATTGGTACGTATATTAAGAGCAAGAAAGAATCTCACTCAGACGTAGGTGACCGCGCTAACGATGACCTACGCGTAAATGGTCGTGACGTACAAGCTAAAATCGTAGGCGAGGGCGGTAACTTAGGTCTAACTCAGTTAGGTCGTATTGAGTATGCATCTAACGGTGGCCGTGTTAATACTGACTTTATTGACAACGTTGGTGGTGTTGATTGCTCGGATAACGAAGTTAACATAAAAATCTTGCTTAACAGTTTAGTTAACGACGGTGAACTCACGCTTAAACAACGTAACAAGCTGCTCTACGATATGACTGACGACGTAAGTCGCATTGTACTGAAAGACTGCTACCGTCAGACTCAGTCTATATCTATTACTGAGTTAGCTGGCGTTAAGCAACTTAAAGAGCAGCTTCGCTTTATTCACGGACTTGAGCGTGAAGGTCAGCTAAACCGTGAATTGGAATTTATTCCAAGTGACGATGAGATTTCCGATCGCGTAGCTACGGATCAAGGTTTAACACGCCCAGAGCTAAGCGTACTCATTGCCTACGGCAAAATGGTACTTAAAGATGCGCTTAATATTCCGGAAATTACCGACAATCCTTACCACGGTAAGTTGTTGGTAGAAGCGTTCCCTAAAGTGCTTCGCGAAAAATTCGCTACACATATGCAGCAGCATCCGCTTAGAAGCGAAATTATAGCTACTAAGTTAACCAATAACATGGTTAATGACATGGGCCTTAACTTCGTGTTCAGAATGCAGGAAGAAACGGGTGCAAGTGTGAGCGAAATTGCTGACGCATATGCCATTGTTCACGGTATCTTCAATATGAAGACACTATGGGAGCGCATCGAAGAGCTAGATAATGTAATTCCAGCACAGCTACAGCTTAAAATGCTGGATGAAGCGCGTAGAATTATGCGACGTGCGTCTCGTTGGTATATTCGCCACGGCAATAAGTCACAATCGATTGAAGAAGCCATTGCAAGCTATCGCGGCACCTTCGATATCTTATCGAAGAACCTACAAAACTATCTTGTTCAAAGTGAATATGCTCAGCTCGAAACTGTAACGCAGAAATATATCGACAAAGGCGTTCCTGAAGATATCGCTTACCAAGTAGCAAGCTTCTCTAATATGTTCTCAAGTTTCGACCTTGCGCAAATTGTAGAGGCTGATAAGCATGATACTGATGTAGTGGCTAAGCTTTACTATCAACTAGGTTCTCGTTTAGAGCTACACTGGTTCTTAGATCAGATAAACAATCAGGCGGTAAGCAACCATTGGCAAGCATTGGCCCGCGCCTCGTATCGAGAAGAGTTGGATTGGCAGCAGCGTTCGATCGCTGCCAATCTTTTAGCTTCTCGCGAAGACGCAAGTGATGCCGACCAAATTTTAGATGAGTGGATTGAAAGCAATCAAGTACTGCTTAAGCGTTGGTATCACATGATGTCAGAGTTTAAGACCAGCACAACACACGAATTTGCGAAATTTTCTGTCGCTTTACGTGAATTGATGCTTTTAAGCGTGAAGTCTAACCATTAGAATACACGCACCTTAATGATTTAAGCCCTGTTTATCAGGGCTTTTTATTAGCCGATTGAACATTGCTGTACGTTTTTGCAGCATCGTTTGTAAAAGTAAACCTCATACGAGCGCAATATACGTTGATGATCAACAGGCCCTTAATTAGCGAGCGGTAATAATAACCATGCAATCTCTAGTGCAAAAATTCTTGCTTCAGTGTGAACCTGAAAAAAGTCACGATTTCACCATTAACTGGTTAAACAAGACCCAACATACCCCGCTGAAATGGATGTACAGCACACCGACGATTGAAAAGCCCGTTACCGTTGCAGGTATGACCTTCAATAACCCGGTAGGACTCGCCGCTGGGCTTGATAAGAACGGCGATTGTATTGACGCATTTGCCAGCATGGGATTTGGTTTTGTTGAGATAGGCACGGTAACGCCTCGTCCGCAGGCAGGAAACCCAAAACCTCGTTTATTCAGAATTCCTGAAAAGCACGCTATTATTAATCGCATGGGATTTAATAATAAAGGTGTTGATCATCTTGTCGAACAAGTGAAAAAGGCTCAGTTTAAAGGGCCTATTGGTATTAATATTGGTAAAAACAAAGATACCGAAGAAGCGAATGCGCTTGACGATTACCTGATTTGCTTAAACAAAGTTTATCCTTACGCAAGCTACGTCACTATCAACATTTCGTCACCGAACACACCTGGCCTAAGAAACCTTCAATACGGTGAAGCGCTAGATAAACTATTAGCAGGGTTAAAGGCTGCGCAAGAAACGTTAACGCAAACCCACGGTAAATATGTCCCGTTATTTATCAAAATTGCGCCTGATTTAAGCGATGTTGAAATTGACAGTATTGCTGCTTCGCTAATTAACAGCAAAATGGACGGTGTGATTGCCACCAATACCACATTATCGCGTGACGCCGTTACAGGGTTGAAACACGCTGAAGAAATGGGCGGCTTAAGCGGTTCTGTTATGACTGATATGAGCTTAGAAGTAACCCGCAAGCTTAGTAAAGCGCTAGACCGAGCTATTCCAATCATCGGCGTTGGCGGCATTGATTCACCAGACGCGGCACAAGCCCGTTTAGATGCTGGCGCTTCTCTGGTGCAGGTCTACTCGGCTTTTATTTATCAAGGTCCATCGCTCGTTAAACGCATCGTAAACGCGTTATAATACATCCGAACCAATCTCTCGTGTACGTGCTTTTTAATGTAAAGCACGTCCATCAAAAACAGGTATATGAATGAATACTATTCTGGTTACTACCAGTCGCGGTCTTGACGAACTATTAAAACAAGAAGTGCTAAGCCTATGCCCTGAAGCGCAAATTAAACAAGGGCCTGGCACTATTCAGTTTGAAGGCTCAAAAGAGGATGCATATAAACTTTGCCTATGGTCACGCTTAGCCAACCGTGTAATTTGGGTGCTTGCATCAGGTAAAGCAGGCGATGCAGATGCGCTATATAACACGGCTATGGGTGTTGACTGGCAAATGCAGATGGATTCACATCATACCTTATCTGTGCAGTTTATCGGCACAAACTTTGCCATAAAAAATACCCAATTTGGTGCTGTACGAGTAAAAGACGCCATCGTCGATTCTTTCGTTGAGCAGAGCTTACCACGCCCCTCTGTTGAGCGTAAAAACCCTGATATCTCTGTATATGCAAGGCTGCATCGCGATAACGTAATTTTAGGCATCGATTTGGCTGGTGCCAGCTTGCACCAGCGTGCGTACCGACAAGAAACGGGTGACGCGCCGCTTAAAGAGCATATCGCAAGCGCAATGTTAATGCGTAGCGGCTGGACCGAGAATACCGATGCACCATTGGTTGACCCAATGTGCGGCTCGGGCACCATTGCTATTGAAGCGGCCTACATTGCACGCAACATTGCGCCAGGTATTAAGCGCCTTTATTGGGGCTTTACTAAGTGGCTTGGCCACGAAGCAAAGCTTTGGGATGATTTGGTAGAACAAGCTATTTCCGCTCAGAAGCCTAGCTGCGGCGGTATTTACGCGGGTGACTTCAGCCGTAAAATGGTAGCCATTGCGAAAGCAAACGCTGATTTTGCCGGTGTGTTTAACGATATTTCGTTTTCTCAACAAGACGCGACAAAGTCCTCCCCACCCGTTTCCACGTCAGGCTACGTTGTATCAAACCCTCCTTACGGAGAACGTTTGGGCGAGCTAACATCGTTAATACCACTATTTAGTGATTGGGGTAAGCGTTTTAAAGAAGCGTGGAAAGGGTGGCATGTGTCGCTGCTTAGCAGTAATCGCGATTTGCTGCGCGTGCTTAAGCTACGCGCCAGCAAAGACTATGCTATGAATAACGGTAAGCTAGAATGCCGTTTAGCGAATTATGTTTTAAATGAAGAAAACACGGTTCAGTTTAGTGAAGATGCAAGTAATCACGAGTTTGCTAATCGTTTGAAGAAAAACCTTAAACGCATGAAAGGCTGGATTAAAAACGCTAACACTAACTGCTACCGCATTTACGATGCTGACTTGCCGGACTACAACGTGGCAGTAGATAGGTATGGTGATTGGCTAGTCGTTCAAGAGTACGCACCACCAAAAACCGTGTCTGAAGACAAGGCCCGTAAACGTTTGCAAGAAGTGTTACTACATTTGCCTGCCGTAACCGGTGTGTCACCCAAACACATCGCGCTAAAAGTGCGTAGCCAACAAAAAGGTACAAAGCAATACGAGAAAATTAACCAGTCTGGCGACATGATGGAAGTGTTTGAAAATGACGCGCGTTTCTTGGTTAACCTTACTGACTACTTAGACACGGGGCTTTTCTTAGATCACCGTAATACCCGTCAAAAAGTAAAAGCATTATCTCAGGACAAAGACGTGCTGAACCTGTTTTCATATACGGGCAGTGTGTCGGTTTTTGCCGCTATGGGCGGTGCAAAGTCTGTAACTACTGTAGATATGTCTAACACCTATTTAGAGTGGGCAAAGAAGAATGTGGCGCTAAATAAATTAAGCTGCCCACACGCCTTTATACAGGCTGATTGCACTACATGGTTAGCTTCGCACAAAGGTAAGTACGACTTGATTTTTATCGACCCACCGTCATTTTCAAATTCGAAGCGAATGCAAAATACATGGGATGTGCAGCGCGACCACGTGAAAATGCTGACCGACGCTAAAGCGTGCTTAAAAGAGCAGGGGATCATCATTTTCTCTAACAACAAGCGTGGCTTTAAGCTAGACGAATCAGCCATCAGTGAACTGGGCTTGTCAGTAGACAATATTACCAAAGACACGATTCCTGAAGATTTTGCCCGCAAAGGCAACATCCATCAGTGCTGGGTACTAAGTTCATGAGAATTTATTTCTACACCGGGCCCCAATGTAGCCTGTGCGACTTAGCCGATGTTGAACTGCAGCAAACGTCTATGTTTTCATCGCTTGATATAGAAAAAGTAAACATTCGCACAAGCACCGAGCTTTACCATTTGTACGGTGCAAGGATCCCCGTTTTAAAACGGGCAGATAACGAAAAAGAAATTGGCTGGCCTTTCACAGCAGCTGATTTAGAGGAGTTTCTTCAGTGAGCATTTTGCAGTTAAAAAACATCACTGTTATTTATGGAAATCCGCCGCTGTTAGACGGTGTCGAACTGGTTGTTCAGCCTAAAGAGCGCGTGTGCCTAGTAGGTCGCAACGGTAGTGGTAAATCAACGTTAATGAAAGTTATCGCTGGCGATATTATTGCCGACGATGGGCAGCGTATAATTGAAAATAATACGGTCATTGCGCGCTTAGAGCAGGACCCGCCTCAAACCACCGATGTGACGCTTTTTGACTATGTTGCCGAAGGCTTATCAGACGTAGGGGAAACCCTGAAGGCTTATTTTCATCAAACCCGTATCGTTGGTGAAGACCCTAGTGAAGCTAACTTAAATAAGCTTCAGCGGTTGCAAGAGCAATTAGAAGCCAGAGACGCGTGGCAATTTGAACAGCAAATTGAACAGACGCTAACCATGCTAAAGCTAGACCCTGAGATATCGTTATCTACTCTTTCTGGGGGATGGCGCAGAAAAGCCGCGCTTGCTCGTGCTCTAGTACGCCAGCCTGACTTATTACTGTTGGATGAACCGACCAACCACCTTGATATCGAAATGATCCGCTGGCTTGAATCCAGCTTGAGTAATTACCAAGGTGCGATTGTATTTGTAAGTCATGACCGTGCGTTCATACGCGCTATGGCCACACGTATTATTGATCTTGATCGCGGGTCTGTTACCAGCTATCCGGGTAATTACGAAACCTATCTTGAAAAAAAACAGCACGATTTAGAAGTTGAAGCGTCGCAGAACGCTGAGTTTGATAAGAAACTAGCACAAGAAGAAGTGTGGATCCGCCAAGGCATTAAAGCCCGCCGTACCCGCAACGAAGGCCGAGTAAGAGCGCTGAAAAAACTACGCGAAGAGCGAAAAGCGCGCAGAGCAGTTCAAGGCAATGCAGTAGTAAACCAACATCAGGGCGCGCGCTCTGGAAAAATGGTGTTTGAAGTAAAAGACTTGAGCTATAGCATTGAAGATAAACCCATCGTAAAAGGGTTAAACTTGAATGTTCTGCGAGGTGACAAGCTTGCCCTTATTGGCCCTAACGGAAGCGGTAAAAGTACACTTATCAAGCTCTTGTTAGGTGAATTGCAACCCGATAGTGGCAACTGCAAACAAGGCACCAACCTTGAAGTTGCTTACTTTGATCAGCACCGCCACGGGCTGGACTTGGAAAAGTCTGTTATTGATGCGGTAGGCGACGGTAAACGCGACCTGATGGTAAATGGCCACCCGCGCCATGTGATCAGCTATCTACAAGATTATTTATTTACGCCCGAACGCGTTAATGCTCCGGTTAAGTCACTATCTGGTGGAGAAAAAAACCGCTTAATGCTGGCAAAATTAATGCTTAAACCGAGCAATGTTTTGGTGTTGGATGAGCCAACCAACGACTTAGATGTCGAGACCTTAGAAATGCTCGAGACGTTGCTCAATGAATATGCCGGCACGGTACTTTTAGTAAGCCACGATAGGGAGTTTGTGGATAATGTGGCAAATAGCAGCGTAGTTTTTGAAGGCAATGGATTACTTCGAGAATTCATTGGGGGTTTCACTGACGTAGAAAACTGGTATAAAGAGCAACAGGAAAAGCGTCAGCAAATCGAAAAGGAAGAAAAAGCCAAGGTAAAGAATGAAACTAATTTAGCTTCAGGCAGTCCTAGTGCTAAGTCTTCTCCCCGTAAGACGAAAAAGCTATCATACAAAGACCAGCGTGAACTTGAGTCCTTACCGAAGGAGCTAGAAACACTTGAGGAAGAACTTGAGACTATGCAGGAGAAGGTTAACGACCCAGACTTTTTCAAACAAGACAGCGACGTTACTGCCAAAGCCTTAGCTGAACTGGCAGATAAAGAAGAATTACTTTCCCAGAAATATGCGCGCTGGGATGAACTAGAAAGTATGCTGGAAGATAATCAGCAGTAAATAGGATTTTAAATGAAACGAACTCAGCTTGCCGCCGCCGTTCTGTTGGCAACAGGAAGTGTTTCGGCATTCGCCGCGACCTATTCAGTGACGCCTCTTCCTTTACAGGATACCGCTAGAAACAATTTCGCCCGGTCCATCGATAACTCAGGAAAAATGTTGTCTGTAGCACAATTGGAGTTTAATCCGCCTATCGACGTCGACCAGCTTGAAGAAGACACAAGCTTTTTTGATCAATATGGTGATAGTTTAGAAAACGAAGATGATGCGCGACAAGGCGTGTTTACCGATAGAGATTACAACACCATCGTTAACTTTCTGATTTCCTCACCAACCCGCTTGACGGGGCAAAAACTCGCTACGTGGAGAACATTTGAAACTGATACACAAGACTTTTCATTAGTACCCGGTTTAGACAAAGTTACTGACAAATTTAACGATTACACCCACTCGGTTGAGACGATTGGCAGAGATAGTCTTAACGGTAACTTTATAGTCGGAGACTCCACGGCATTTGTCGTTCTGGATGCTTACGAGAATGAAAATGGCGATACGTTAAACTATACCTACCCAGAATCGGCCGAACAGGGTTTCGTACAAGTTTCTGGTGAAACGAAAATTTTACAAGCTATCGACACAACAGCGGGAGGCTTCTCTTCAGCTCGTTCAATTAATGCTAACTTGCAGGTTGCAGGATTTAGTACCGTGAGCTTCAGGGAGGAAGTCACAGAACTTGTAGAAGCCTGTGCAGATGATGAGCAACGTGCGGATATCCCTGAAGGTCGTTGTTTATTCTCTATTTACAGTGGAGATTTTGCTGTTCCGCGTATTTCCAGCGGGTTCATTAACTCATCTGCAGACTTTTTGCCCACGTTTGTTCTACTGTCTGAAGTCAATGCAACGATATGGCAGCTAGATGTCAATGGTGACGTAATAAGTACTGACACGTACCCGTTATTATTTGAACCAGAAGAAGATGATGAGCAGCATTATTACACCTATGCTTACGATATAAATTCACAGGGCATCGCGGTAGGTGAAGGGCTAACGGGCGAACGCATCACGATTACCCGTCCAAATTCTTCAGGCAGAACTGAAAGTGAACGTGTCGCAACAGTGTTCAGAGATGGTGAAACGATTGAGTTACTCCCGCGAGAAGAAAATATTATAAGCCAAGCTATCGCTATTAACGATGAAAACTGGGTGACAGGTGCAGTGCTTCGTTCACAAAGTGATATCGCACGCTCTAGAATGTTTGTTTATAATCTTGATACCCAAGAACAACATTACCCAAATGGTTTCTTTGTTAGCTCCGGTGTAACAGCGAATGCTATTAACAACAACAATATCGTGGTTGGTAAGGCTGACGTAGACGCGACCAGTGATACTCTTCGTGAAAGCGCCGCGTTTATGTACAACATAGACACAGAAGAATTTACTAACTTAAATGATTTAGTTTCTTGCGATAACCCGTATGAGCTAGTTGAAGCGGTTGATATCAATGATGATAATGAAATCATCGCGAATGCGAGAATAAAAACAACAAACAAGTATGTAACGGGCGCTGATATAATCAACGCTAACGGCGAAACAGAAGACGTTGACACTATCGTTGCGGTTAAACTTTCTCCGTTGGCAAACGGTTCTATAGACGAATGTGAAATACCCGATGACGAATTGCCCTACGAGCGAAAAGGTGCAGCCACAGGATTGCTCGCATTTTTGGGGCTGTTTACTGCGGTATTTTTACGTAGACGTATAAAAAAATAGCGCTTCCACCGGTGAATATGTAAGTATTATAAAAGAGCCACTCGTAAGTGGCTTTTTTTATGCTCAAAAAGCGTAAAAACAGACGTATTTATGCATAAAAAATGTAACATAACTTTCATCGAAACTTCATTTATTTAAATTTTGTCAAGCCCTTTTATTTTTTATTTTTCTTGAACCATTTGGTGAATTGCACTATCACAGTAATGTACGCAATCACTTTTCCGGCACTATCAACCGAAATGATGTAGAGCGCTCGAGAAAATGATTTGTTGTACTTTCAACAAACAAAAGAGGCTAATCAATGAAAAGACAAAAAAGAGATAAACTGACGCGCGCCCATTCAAAAGGCTATCAAGCTGGCATCAGCGGTCGTTCAAAGGAAAATTGTCCATTTCAGCAAAACGATGCACGTTCACAGTGGTTGGGTGGATGGCGCGAGGCGGTAGAAGACAGACACTTAGGTTTAAGTGTTAAATAACACTTCTCTTTTATGAACTGATTATGCAAAAGGAAAGCCCCTGAAAAGGGGCTTTTTCGTTGTGTTAAATATGTTAAATAATGCTACGTAGACTCTCTAAAAGTTCGATGTATCTTGGAATAATCCAACTTTCAAATCTTTCGCTACATAAATTTCACGGCCATCAACTTCTACTGAGCCATCTGCCATACCCATAAACAGCTTACGCTTTATCACACGCTTCATAGTGATTTTATAGGTTACCTTTTTAGCAGTTGGAAGGATCTGGCCGGTAAATTTCACTTCGCCTACACCTAAAGCGCGACCTTTACCAGGACCGCCACTCCAACCTAAAAAGAACCCAACCAATTGCCACATGGCATCTAAGCCTAGACAGCCAGGCATTACTGGGTCGCCTGGGAAGTGACAATCAAAAAACCATAAATCGGGCGTAATATCTAATTCAGCGATAATTTCGCCTTTACCATGCTCACCGCCATCTTCCGTTATTGAGACCACACGGTCCATCATAAGCATGTTAGGTGCGGGAAGCTGACTGTTACCTGGGCCAAACATTTCCCCACGGCTACATGCCAATAAATCTTCTTTGTTAAAACTACTTTTCTTCTCTGACATTCCCAACTCATTGTTGTAATTAAAGTGACGTTGCTAATTTAGCGAACAGTTGTACGCCAAACAACTCTGAACAGTCATTTTTCTGAAGAAAAACGCGTGCTAATATACGCTAAGTCAATTAACTCCGTACAAATATCGCCCTACAAACGCAATTTGTAAGCAGCGATTATGCTACGCTTCACAATACCGTACCTTTGTGTGAAAACTATGACAGAACAAATGACAAAAAAAGTCGTTAAAAAAAGCCCTTTAGATAAAGCTAAGGCTAACGCTGACAAGCAACGTCGTTTTAGGGAAAGACAGAAAGACGCAGGAAAGAAGCTTGTTAGGGGCTACGTGAGCCCTGAAGCAAAGGCGTGCTATGACGAAATACGCGAAAAAACTGGTTGGACAGATAGTGAAGCCATGTCTAATGCTATGAGGCTAATGTATGCAGCGTACAAATGCGGTCAAATTAAACTTTTAAACGAATGGCTTAGAAAAAATAATCGTTAGGCGGTTTTGTTGGTTTTTGTTTTTAGCCAAGCGCGGCTTGGGCTATTTTGCATGGTGTGCCGCTCAATTATACGTTTCGCCTCTTTAACCGAGTCATCCCGTTCTCGATAATCCCATAACCGTTTGGCAGTCAGTCGATTGTTCTGAGCGATATCAATAATTGGTGTAACATAATCGCGGTCGATATCGAAGTCTAGCATTTGTGCTTCCAGTGGCGGTAACAAGTAGGGCGCATGAACCGCTACACTAGGTAAGTTTACCAACTCCGGTACCCACTTCTTTATAAATATGCCTTGAGGATCTAATTTTTGTGACTGTGTCGCAGGATTATAAAGACGCACTGTATGAATACCAGTGACACTCGCTTGCATTTGTATTTGAGGGTAATGGATGCCGGGTTCAAAGTCTAAGAACTGGGTTGCTAGATAATGAGCCGCTTTTAACCAGTGAACATTAAGGTGATGACATAAAAAGCTAGTGACCATCGCGCGCATTCGAAAATTTATATACCCGGTATGTTTTAATGCTCGCATGCAAGCGTCAACCAGCGGATATCCGGTTTGGCCAGTAGCCCAACGATAAAAACGCCGCTCAGCTTCAGGGCCATCTATAAAAGGAAATTTGTCGTAAGCGCTATTCATAGGTCGCCACTCTATGCTGTGCTCGCTTTCAAATTTCTGAATAAAATGGCAGTGCCAGTGTAGTCTTGATGTGAAAGCTGATAGGGCGCGGTTCCATTGCATTTTTTGCGTAGCTGGAAGCGACCTTTTCTTTTGCTTCTGAATCAAAACGTACTGGTACACTTGCTTGATTGATATATTACCCCAAGCAAGATAAGGGCTTAATCGCGAACATGCGCGTCTAGCATTCTCTGGCATAGAAATATGCTGATGATAGTACTTCCCCCGTGCTTTAAAAAAATCTTTTAAAACCTGCCAAGCACGCTTTTCGCCGCCGGGCTGCATTTCAGCAAAGGCGGGTATGGCCTCGTTTCTGCACGGCCTTTCGCTTACTAATTTATCTAAATAATTTTCAGGAAAACTTTTCGCTACATTAAGGCTTGGTTTAACGAAGTCAGCCAACTTATCGAGTGATTTCGACGCAATAGACATAGCTGAATGTTCGCGCCAATTAACCCAGTTTGTTTTGTCTAAATCAAAATCATAGGTGGCTTTTGCAAAATGATGCGTCCAATTATGCTTCCACTGCGCGCGATGCGACAACCCACGTATTACTGCACCATATTGAGATTCAAAAAATGAAATGTCATTACTTTTCAGATAGCTAGATACAGTTTTATCTCGGTTATACGTAACCTTCAGGCCGGTTTCTTGGTAACTCCTAACCGCTGAAATATTGTAATGTTGTGCAATGAGTTTAAATGCTTCGACTACTTCGCAGTGCAAAGTCAAAACGCCAGAAGGTGCTGGTATTTGACTATTGATGTCATCGATACTTTGCTGAATAAAGCGCCAATGCCGAACGTCCATATGTGGGTCAGCAATGAGTGATGGCTCCCAGCAAAAGAGTAGAAGCACTTTTTCGTGAGCTTCAACAGCGCGATAAAGAGGCTCGTGATCACGTAAGCGTAGGTCTCGCTTTAACCAGATAACGGTGACGGACTCTTTGGGGGTTACGAACATTATACGGCCAATTAGCTATAGCCATTTATTACGAAATTGACCTGCAGAGTCATAAATCTCGGTTTGCTTTTGCAAGTTGAATTGTCTGTGTCCGCGAGGGTCGCTTCCAACGCCCGCGAGATAAAGCCAATTTCCCCAATTACTTCCAACATCGTAATCGATTAATTGATGCTCAAACCACGCAGCACCGTATCGCCAGTCCTGTTGAAGTTCATGAACAAAGCAGCTAGCAACAAGTTGTCTGCCGCGATTTGACATATAGCCAGTTTCTGCAAGTTGGCGCATACAGGCATCTACGATTGGATAACCAGTTTTACCTTCGCACCAACGTGCGAAGACTTCGGGACAATGCTTTGTCGACGGTGCTTTATCCTGAATACCACCAAAGCGAAACCATCTCGCTCCATTCTTACACTGTAACCAATGAAAAAATTCGCGCCAGAGTAGCTCAAAGTATATCCAGTAGGTAGAGTCATTTTTTTCAACGGTTTCTTCAAAATACTGGACTTGCCTGATTACTTCTCTCGCTGAAAGCGATCCGTTAGCAAGCCAAGCTGATAATTTTGTACTGTCTTGCCATGAATCTAATGCGTTACGGGTTTCTTTGTATGATGCTGCAGCATGCCAATCAAAAAGGTAAGTATTTAAGTGACAAAGTGCCGCGGTTTCGCCACCAACAAACGATGATGCAGAAGGCCCGGGTAAATCAACATCAAGGGTGAGTAGAAAACATGCGTCTATTTGTGGCGTAAATGGACATGGCAAATTGTCGATAACAGAATGAACCGACAATGGTTTGCAATGCTTCTCTACTTTTCTGCGAAACGGGCTAAAAACGTCAGGCATATTTTCAATACTGAACGGAAAAGTTTGTGCATCAAATAGACCAAACGTTGCGGTTTCGATAACCGTTAACGTTTTAAAGAAACGTTTTATTGTATTGAGCTGTGCTATCTCGTTAAAACCACAATGTTCGCTTACGCCAAGATGAGAAAAATGCCCCGACTTAAGCAATTCAACTAAACACTTAGCAGAGCTACCTTTGACAACAAGTAGGTCATGCCCCAATTTTTTTAATTGACGTTTTAAATCAACCAAGGTTTGTATAAGGAAAGTCTTTCTATGCCCACCCATGGGGGCGAATCCAAAAGCGTTTGAGGTAAAGTTATCGTCATCAAAGATATAAACGAACGTAACTTCGCTGACCGCGTTACACAACGCGGAGATAGCCGCATTATCGTGAAGCCTTAAGTCATGCCGGAACCAGAACAATCCCCGCTGATGAACATTTGAACATTTAACGTTAGTTTGTTGATTTATCATACTAATTTTGAGCGTTTTTTTGTGAATTACAGGGATCTTGAATCCGCTTTACTTCGTAAAACATACGAATAACATTTAAATTTGGCACAACGCCTGAGGAAAAAAAGTGACGGTTCCTGTGAGCATCATGTGGTTTAGACAAGACCTCCGCGTAAAAGATAATCCGGCTTTAAATGCAGCATGCGATATGGGCAAAATAGTACCCATCTACATCTATGACAATTCGTCTCCTAACGGGCGAGAACCAGGCGGCGCAAGTAAATGGTGGCTACATCATTCTTTAACCTCACTCAATAAACGTCTTAACGGCCACTTGCAAATATTTAGTGGTGATCCGCAGGTTCTTATTCCGAAATTAATGGAAGCGTTCAATGCAAGTGGAATTTTTTGGAACCGATGCTACGAGCCGTGGCAAATAAATCGTGACAAGGCAATTAAGCAGACACTTATCGACAGCGATTACGAAGCACACAGCTGCAACGGAAGTTTACTTTGGGAACCAATGAAGGTGTTGAAAAAAGACGGAACACCGTATCGCGTGTTTACGCCTTATTACAAAAAGGGCTGCCTGCAAGTTGAAGAACCGCGTTATCCGAAGTCGCCGCCTGCACGCATTACCTATGCTGACGTAGCAAATAAAGGTGACGATTTAGACTCGTTAGGTTTGTTACCTGCGGTTAAATGGGATGACATTATCGCTAGCCAATGGGCGCCGGGCGAAGACGGTGCCGCAGACAATCTAGCTGATTTTATCGAAAACGCCGCGCGTAAATACAAAGACGGAAGAGATATTCCCTCTGTCAGGGGAACATCTCGCTTATCTCCGCATTTGCATTTTGGCGAAGTTTCACCAAACCAGGTTTGGTATGCGATAAAAGACAAATTTGGAAATAGCGAAGACAAAAGCATTGAGACCTACTTGAGCGAGCTAGGCTGGCGAGAGTTTAGCTACTACTTGCTGTTTCACTTTCCAACGCTGCCAAATAAAAATTTCAACGAGAAATTCGATAAATTTCCCTGGCGCACAGATGCTAAAGCACTAAAAGCGTGGAAGACAGGGAGTACCGGCATTCCTATTGTCGACGCTGGCATGCGAGAACTATGGCAAACAGGCTATATGCATAATCGAGTGCGCATGATTGTAGGGTCTTTTCTGGTTAAAAATTTATTGCTTAGCTGGCATGAAGGCGAAAGATGGTTTTGGGACACCTTGTTAGACGCTGACCTCGCCAGTAACAGTGCCAGTTGGCAATGGGTTGCAGGTTCGGGGGCAGACGCTGCGCCTTACTTTAGGATCTTTAATCCAATACTCCAAGGTGAGAAGTTTGATAAGAAAGGTAACTATGTTCGTAAATATTGCCCAGAACTAAACGAGCTCTCGGATAAGTACATTCATAAACCTTGGGAAGCACCCAGTGCGATATTGAAAGAAGCAGGCATAGAGCTTGGTAAGGAGTACCCGAAGCCTATTGTTGATTTGAAAGCGTCTAGGCAGCGTGCCCTTGATGCGTTTCAGCAAATAAAAGAGTAGGGTATGGCAACACTGATTTTAGTATTGGGCGATCAGCTTACCGAAACATTGCCCGCTATCGTTGAGGCAGTCAAAAGCGAAGACACTATTTTAATGGCAGAAGTACGTGAGGAAGCGACTTACGTGAAACACCATAAGAAAAAAATAGCGTTTTTGTTTAGCGCCATGCGCCATTTTGCAAAGGCTTTGCGTGACAACAACTTTAACGTCAGCTACGTTAAATATAATGATGGGAATAACAAAGGCGATTTACTAGCTCAAGTTAAACACGAAATCAGTGAAAATGGTTATGATGCAGTAAAAGTCACCATGCCGGGCGAGTACCGTTTGCTAAAAAGTATGGAACAATGGGAAAACGTGCTTGGCATCCCCGTTACTATCTGCCAAGACAACCGTTTTCTTTCAACTCCAAAGGAATTCACCGACTGGGCTGAAGGTAAAAAGCAGCTTCGTATGGAGTTTTTTTACCGAGAAATGCGTTGTAAGCATAACGTACTTATGGACGGGAAAAATCCCGTTGGAGGAAAGTGGAATTATGATGCTCAAAATCGCGAGTCTATGCCAGAAACCCACAAAGTACCAAAGCACACAACGTTTGACGTTGACGATATTACTTCTGACGTTATCGAGTTAGTCAAAAACGAATTCAGCGACCATTTTGGCGATATTGATAATTTTCATTTTGCGGTTACGCGGCAAGACGCATTAGCCGTTCTAAACATTTTCATAGAAGAAAGGCTGCCAAACTTCGGTCAGTATCAAGATGCCATGGTTGAGGGTAAACCTTGGCTTTATCATTCGCATATTGCGTTTTATCTGAACTGTGGTTTGTTGACGCCTAAAGAAGCGATACAAGCCGCTGAACAAGCGTACTACGCAGGACAAGTTCCACTAAATTCTGCTGAAGGATTTATTCGTCAGGTACTGGGTTGGCGCGAGTATGTGAGAGGCTTCTATTGGCACTTTATGCCAAATCTGAAAACGGATAACTACTTCAATAACAGCCGCGCACTTCCTTCGTTCTTTTGGAACGCCCAAACCAATATGAACTGCATGCGCCAATGTATAAAAGAGACTAAACAAAACGCTTATGCCCATCATATACAACGACTTATGGTGATCGGCAACTTCAGCTTACTAACAGAGCTCAGCCCTGAAGACGTTCAAGCCTGGTATCTACTTGTGTATGCCGATGCCTATGAATGGGTAGAACTTCCCAACGTGGCAGGTATGATTTTATACAGTGACGGCGGGCACTTAGCCAGCAAGCCGTATGTGGCGAGCGGTAGTTATATCAATAAAATGAGTAACTATTGCAAAAATTGCGGGTATCAGGTTTCTAAAAAAACAGGGCCAAAAGCTTGTCCATTCAACTATCTTTATTGGCATTTTATTGACAAGCACAAAGAAAAGCTAAGCAACAATCACCGTATGGCGATGATATATAAGACTTACGGGCGTATGAAGGAAGAAAATATTGAGACCATGAAGCAAGATGCTTCGATATTTCTTAGTAAACTGACCAAAAATGAAGAAGTCTGACTTACCCACTAAAATATGCCCAGTCTGTGAAAGGCCTTTTACATGGCGAAAAAAATGGGAAAAGAACTGGGAAAGCGTGCGTTATTGCTCAAAGCGTTGCTCAGGAAACCGAAAAAACGCTGAGAGCAAATAAAACGATTAGAAAAAGCGCTCTACTAAAATTGCGCTACATATAAACATCTTTTTTACAGCGGGGTTGTCGATCAGTTGTTTCTTGCAGTACGTTTAAGACAAGATAAAATACAAGGAGTGTGTAGTGGAAGCACCGATTACCGTAGATAGATTGCGTTTTCTTCTTTATAGCGTAAAAGAAAAGCTCTGGGTAAAACCTCTAGGATTTTGTTTATTATCAATCCTTGCTGTATTCGTGGCGAAGGTTGCAGACGGCACGTCGTTGGCTGAGCATATTCCGAAAATAAAACCCGAATCGGTTGAAACGCTGCTTTCGATAATGGCATCTAGCATGATGGTGATCGCCACATTTTCTGCAGGCACCATGGTCAACGCTTACGCTTCAGCCAGTCGCTCGTCAACGCCTCGTTCGCTAAGCCTTATAATATCTGATGATGTATCACAAAATGCATTATCCGTTTTTATTGGCGCCTTTATTTATAGCGCAGTTGCGCTTACCGCAATGACTCAAGCTTTTTTTGATGAAGCCGGGCTCTTTATCTTATTTTGTTTAACGTGTCTGGCTTTTTCGATAGTTATTTTGACATTTATACGGTGGGTAGACAGTGTTGCACGTTTAGGGCGCGTAGGGTCAACGCTGTTAAAAGTAGAGAGCGCAACGACACGCGCTATCAAAAATAGAATAGACATGCCGTGCTTAGGAGCCGTACCTCATGAGAAAATAAAAGAGCAGGGGACTTACGCCATTTTTACAAGGCAAGTAGGCTACATCCAGCTTATAGACATTGCCAAACTTCAACTGTGGGCTGAAAAAAACGATGGCTTCATCAATGTAGTCATGCTGCCGGGTGAGTTTGTCTCACCAGAACGCGCCATCGCATACTCTAATAAAAAGGTAGTATCAGATGAAATTGTTGGTGCATTTACTATCGGTGAATCTAGATCCTTTGAGGCAGATCCTCGCTTTGGCTTTATCGTACTAGCCGAAATAGCATCTCGAGCATTATCACCTTCAGTTAATGACCACGGCACAGCGATAAATACGTTAAGCAGTATTACACGCCTTATGTTGTTGTGGCATAAGCCTAAGTCCGAACTAAAGAATTCAACAAGGAAAGACACTGAAGATGAGGAATTCAAATATGATCGTGTGTCATTGCCAGCGTTGAATGTGAATGACCTATTTGATGACGCTTATACATCCATTGCCCGTGATGGTGCAGCCAATATTGAAGTGGCTATACGTATTCAAAAGTCGCTAAAAACGATTAAAGCGTGTTTTAAAAGTGAAGGTACACGACTAGAAAAAGACTTCTTTGAGGCGGCGTCTAAGTTAGCAAAACAAAGTTACGAACGTGCAAAATTAGCGCTAGATTACGAAGACGATATTCAACGAATTGAGCACGTTTATAGCGATAACTAAATGTGTTAATTGCCACTGGCTAAATCACTTGAATTAAATAGTTTGGAAGACTCTATTATCTTTATTTCTCAAATAATATATATTCTGCGTAAACGACTAATCGAATTTTTTGTAATGTAGTAAACTCACTCTGATTAACCAAAAATAAAAAAATAGATTAACTTTCTTGATAGCCAAAAAATCCAAGCTCAATTTTAAGCTGAAATTATTAATACTATGATAGAGGCTTTTTAACTAATTATTTTACCGACAGCTCACTTGAATAAAACTGACGTGACGCTACGTGAATGAAAATATATCTTGCGAGGTTCAATGCTCCAGATTTCACGAAGCGCACGATTTCTATATTCCACATCTAAATCCAAATTTCAGAGCAAGTTTCAATAAAGAGTACTGCAACATTTCAAGCAAGCGCGATTAGGCCGAAATATTGAAACAGCAGCCACGCATAAAAGTCTGTAAGTATTCACAGTCAACAAAGCATTTGAATAGAGTGACATCATCGGCCTAATCGTCTACATACTCAATTGCGCATAATGTATATTATGTTAAATACAATATATATGTTTATCAAACAGTGCCAGTGATGCGTTGCTAAGACTTACCTACGCCAAATTGGTAGCCAGTTGTTCAATTAGTAGATATGACCTGCTATTAATTCAGTTAATGTAGTTTATATAACTCTATTATAATTCGGGGCTCTACTGTCTCGTTACTTACTATAATTCGACATGCATCCTAATTTTAAATAATGATGAATTGACAGAAAGACCTGTTAGACGTCAATTTTTGGAGGTGCTTAAACATGGTTTTACATCTTGTAGATAGCCACATTTGGCTCAGACAAGTTGAATTATCATTAAGAGACGCGCTTATTAAAAGTAAATTTGCTATCACCTATTCTTTCTTACTAAAATTGAGAGGTCACATGTTTAAATGCAGTTCTTCAGTAAAACGCCGAAGATAGTATTGAGTTGTGTGAGCCAAATCCACCTGAAAATAGCTCAAGCAACCTGCTCAAAATACGGGCGACGCTACGTAAAATCTGAGGCATGTTTGAGGGTCTAACCCTGTAGATTTTACGTAGCGCACGATTTAAAATAAGTAAAAAAAAGCAAATAAGGCAATATTAAAGCTACACTAAATATGTGTTTTTGTTACGGTGGACGTCAAACTAATCGCAAGTCTGATAATTAGTGCAAGTGTCTATATATACAACCATATACAATGTGCCATTCTACGTTCACGCATGATAATTACACTTATCATGCGTGATAATTCAAAGTTTTTATTTTAGCAGAGCTAAAACTTTTTGAAGGATTGCCCTAATGATTTGTTCTTCGCTGTAACGTTTTTCTTGTTGAGTTCTCCATTGTCTCCAGTTTATTGAAATCCCATTAATGCAATGGTGTTATTTTTTGGGAAAGGTCATACCATATCACCGTCGTCAAAATTCCTTCAGGTAAAGATGTCATTCATTCGGTTAATTGTTTCTTACAAAAACAGTGTTCTTTTCACGTGGGGTACCCCCTGCCCTTTCCCTAAATCCTTTTGCTCACTCCTAGCTGGGATTTTTGCTTTTAATGAATGTCAGTTCTCTATCAATCTGAAAAATCATTAAAACTGGCTGGTTCGCGAGAGCAATCTATAAGACCAATTTGGCGAATTGATTGAATTTTTTAATAGCTAACTTAATTTAGCTACCGGGAAATTTAAGACCATGCAAAAAGTTCCGCTTTATCTTTTGAATAGCTCAACCAAAACCCTGCGGTGATCCGTTCGCTTCCAACCACAGGCGTTACCTCGTGGTATACATGTGCAGCGTCAAAAACTAATAGGCTTCCAGCAGGCATTTCAATCTCCTTCTGAACTGCTTGTGCCAGTTCATCAGGAGTTGCTGGATAGGCGGCATCATATAGTTTTAATCGCCCACCCGATTGTGCGTTTTGTAGCATGAGAAGACAGCTTAATTCAAAGCCTGGCAACAAATTCGATAATACCGTTGAATCGGCATACGGCATGCCCTTTTGGTAAAACTCCAAATGGGCATGAGTACCCAGATAACCACCATTTTTCATTACACGCAATGTTATCCATGGCATTGTAAAATTCTCGGAAACGAGTCGTTGAACAGCACTTTTTTTAGCTACAAGTGCGAGCCGAGACAATATACTTTCAGGTACGCCTGAAGGTAGAACTGAATTAATATAATTATCCCACTGTTTTACACTCTCGCGCGCTTCATGAGAATTATTGAGTGCCTGTAGTTGCCATAGATTGGGGCCCCAACCAAATACACCGTCAAATTGCTGCTGCTTTTCAACGGGTGCGGTTTCCGCTTGGGTAATATTTATAAGTTTTTCAACACTATTGTGACTCAGAAATCCAGGAAACAAAATTCCTGTAATTTTCCTGCCCTCGCTGTCCACTATGCCACCTGGTGTAATAGCCGGGTTTTCACTTGCATCTACCACCGAAATATTAGTGTGACCGCTTAGCCCAGTTAACATCAATTCAGGTGCTTTTGTGGTATCCGTCAACTCCATATATATAAATCTTTATCGTCATTGGAAAAACTGGTAAATCCACCGATCGTAATACGTTCATAAAGACCGATTACGGGACAGACCTGATGCCAGATTCGCCCTCCGGCAAAGTAGATCAAATCACCTACCTGTGGGCGGATGTAATGTTTTTCAAACCTTTCAAAATAGTCATCTCTTGCCAAGCTAAAATGTGGGTAGCGGTTAGAATGCACTTCTGCCGGCGTCTGTTCCCATTCAAGGTCGTACAAGCATAATTCCCCACCTAATTCCGGCGCTCGCAAAACGACAAAATAACTTAACTGATTATACAAGTTAGCTTTATCAGCAAGTTCCGACATTGACTCGTATTCATTAATAAATTCATTTCCGGAATGGGCGTGTAAACCGTATGTATGTGGCTCTATCACCCGAATGACTGAAGCGCCGTAGATATCTCCCGTCGCCGATTGCGGAATAGCCACTTCCTGTTGACCAGAAAGCTTCGAAAAAACTTCTACAAGGCGCGCGTCAAAATCAAATCCACAGTTTTCTATTAATTCATGCCGATATCTTCTGGCATTTTCGAAATAAGGCTTGCGGTCTGCCTGGCTAACCATCAACGGCTCTCCGCAAATGAACCCAAATGGCATTGGAAATTGTAAATTCACACTTAAGCTTTCCGTACATGATGCTAGTGCTTCTGCTTCTTGTTGTGACAAAACATCACGCACTAAAAATCCATCTTTTTTACCGACTAAAAGATCCTTTGCGCCATCAGGGTGATACCGTTCAAGCTCCCGATAATCCAGTTCGTACCAGCGTAAAAAGTGAGAATTTTCAGCCATTTCCAAAGTCCTTGTAACTATTTAGCTTTCAACTGGAAATAATTCCAATATCTTCCGGTGTATACAAATAAGTATCTAAGTCATCTCTCTCCATAGAGGAGTCTGGTTGCTTGGTCTGGATTGAGCACCAGTGAAAACGTTCTATATCATCGGGAAAGGTGCTGCCCGTGGCGTTGGCATTTTCCCATTTTGTTAGCACCTTTTCGCATTCATCCATTGGTATATAGTGGCGAGAATAACTGCCGTAGAAGTGCACAAACATATCACCGGATTGATAATACTTAGGATGGTTTTGCAGATTTTCTACATAACCCACCTTTTTTAATCCATCAGGGTGTTGTTGCAGTACAGCGATCATCGCTTCTTGTTCACCGATGCCATTCCATATTTTGTTGTAGCAGATGAATTGTTGTTGCTTATATGCCTCCGCCAGCAACCATTTAGACCAGGTTGTATTGCGAATTAAAAAAACGCCTGTATTGATCGGCATCATTTCATAACCCACTGTTGGGTCGAGACCCATCAGCTCGTAGTAATGGTCGTGGGACTGAACAATTAAATCAAACTTAGCGTTGAAAAAATCTTCAATGCGACGAGAATGGTCAAAGATCAGCGTATCACTATCTGCCCATAGTACCCAATCATGCTTTTCAAACGCTTTCAGAATCGCAGGTATTTTCGCCCAGCATGCAGGTCTGTCCCGAGCTATTTCAACTTCACTAATAAAGGTATAACCATGCCGATTGCAATAAAGTCGTCTGTTTTCCAACGCCATTTGGCCCAGCCTTTCATACTTAAACATGTGATTTTGAGCTGGGATATCATTAAAGGTTATTACGGCCGTCACTATTCCTGTCCTCTAGCTATGCAAAGTTACAGTGATGGTATTATTAATTTTTATTCCTGAAAGCGTTGCTTCTAAGGTGTATTCGGTGGTTTCTGAAACGTTTACGTCTACACTTCCTTTGCCTGTATTGTCAGGTGTAAGTTGTTGCCCCGTCGGTTGCAATATCAGCTCATCACCCGCTTTAAATTCATTTACCCAATAGTTTAAGGAGACTTGTTGCGGATCACTTAAGGTCTTATAGGCAGGACCGAAGTAACGCACTTCAGGTTGATCACCGCCGATAGTGCGTGTCAGTGGGCCTCCTGGCCCTGTAACTGTGAGAGTCCAGACACCATCTGAATTCACTAATTGAAACGGATTGGCATTTTTGGTCTCAGGTACTGTCACGCCTTCGCTGGGATCCATAGATTTGTAACAAAAGTAAACTATTTCAGCTAACGCGAAATTGAGTACTAGTGGGTCGCTCTTGGCAGTTGGCTGTAGTGGTGCCGTAGCAAACAAGGTCAGTGTCAGTGAAACATCATTGGCATTCATGTGATTTGAAGGCGTATATTCGAAACCGTCAGGCTTATTCGCCTTTAGAGGTACGCTTGGTTCTCCCGGTAAAATTGAAGAGGAAGTTGCGTAGCTGTTGTCCCAGAATAGACTAACTGGCTGATTAAACTGCAGGTTATCGGTACTCTCAGCAGAAAAGCTATTAACCGCAGGTGGTAATAAATTTACAATAACTACTGTGCTTTCGCGTTTCGTATTACCCGCATTTTGTACTTCGACTGAATAAAATGTCTGCTTGGCATCCTGATTTGGCTTCACTTTAAACTTGCCTGAAAATACCGGGCCGTCGCCTTTGAGAACCTCAGATTGAGTTGGTTGATTACTGATCAACTCCACTTTTGCACCTTCTGTGGCGGTCCAGAAAATTTCCGTATATTCAGTGGCTCCCACCTTCTCGGGATTCGCATAGGCAGAGATGGTTAATCCTGCTGCAATTTTACTAAGCAGCAAAGGCGTTGATGTTCCTTTTTCGCTACCTTCACTTGCCTGAGCTGTAACAGTCACACTGTCGCTTCCTTGAACACCGTTTACCGCAATTTGATCAATTAACAGGATAAAGTTGTCGCCGTTTCCCCAGCTAAACGGTCGCAAAGCCTGAACAATGATGGTCACTTTTGAGTCCGTAGGCAGGACCTGTGTTGTCCAGTTCCTGTCTATAGCCGAGGCTGATACCCCCGTTTGTTGACCTTCTTCAATCAAATCTGAAACGCAGGCGCCAACAGGCAAATTAATGCTTATTGAAAAGTCAAACCCCACGGCGATATCTCCGCCGCTAATATTTTCAATTTCAATTTGAATTGACGTGGTCTGATTGATCAAAACCGACGTCGGGCTTAGCGTGTATTTCAGGTCTGGAACCTGAACTGTTGAAGTGTTCATAAGTCGTTCCGGGGTTGGTGCAAATTCGGGAATAGCAGTGTTCTCGGGAGTTAAAGAAAATGCTCCCGACAGGCGCATCCAACCCCAGTAGAGTTGTAAAGGCATTGGGGCGAGTGACGCCTTAGAATCCTTATTTGCTACTTTGCTATCTGTCCAAGTAGTGACACTATCTCGCCAGACATAATCCCACGTACCTTTAATATCTGCAGGTAGAGGCATACTTACGTTATTAGGATTTACCAACATTGGACCTGCACGGGTTATGTATTGAAGATTGGCTAATGCAGTATTGATGACTCCAGGCTGAAGCTGGCGAATCTGAATCGGCAAATACCCCATGATTATGGGCAACTGTGCAAAAGGTTCCATTAATACAGTCAGCATACCGGGCGACCTTTCAGGCGGCGGTGTATTGGTTCCGAGATATTGCGTACTTTCTGTCGCCGTTACAGGTACCAGTTTATTTAACTTCACATATTGCAATTCGTCCTCCAGAGTGAAGTCTTCAGAATTCTGTGTGGCTACTTCATTGAAAGCATCAGGGCCTCGGCTGGCCGCTCTACGTAATGTTGCAATGTTCGGATTATATCCATAGACGGCATTGATATTTGCGTAATCGTCATTAAAGTAAAAACCTGTCACACCGCTTTCTGGTAGCCCCATATCGCCGACACGGACGGGAAAAGAAACCTCTGTATAGCCATTTGTCACCTGCTTGTCAGTATTATCATAAGCCTGGTCACAAAGCGGGTCTCCGCTAAGCTCTAGCGTGACGCTGGCTCTCACTACAGCCAAAGGCTCCCCGATCAGAATTGACAGATTACTTTTCGTGTAATCCCCTTGAGTTGCAAAATGACTCACTCCATCCATCAGGTCTAATAGCTCACCTAAAGCATCAACACCACGTTCAGTTTGTTCCAGAATGCCATCAATCATGGCTTGCAGGTGTCTGTTTTTAAGATTCGGGCGACTGCCTAAAGGTACATTAATGCCAGGTGCTGCTTCCCAGCGAACCCCTGTACCGACATCTTTTATAATGGGAAGAATGACACCTTGAGCAAACCCTTCACTATCAAAAACTAATAAACCACCACTTAAGAAATCTGCAGCAATAAAGCCACAGACTGGCGTGGTATCATCAGAGGAGTTGCTCGGTGTTGGCGGTTCTGATGTTGCGTCAATCAAATTGAATTCGATTCGTGCAGGTTGGGTCAATCTGGGTGGCAACTGCGCATAAATCCGATTAGTGTCACCACCGGGTGTCACCATAGACTCAGAGCGGATAGGTACGATATACCCATTGTTCGCTTCGGCTTTAAATGTCTGGCCCCAACTATCCAACACCCAGAGTTTCGACAGCGCCAGATGGCCGGATCGAATTGGAAGAAATGGCGGGACGCCACTTACTGGAGGTGCTGGTACTACTGCATTATCAGGCGTCGCTCCCTCTTGCTGGTTACCTTCAGCCTCTGAAACCGAGCGCTGGATAAGAGCATCACTAAAACCACTCAGAGATTGAACAACGATATCCGATGTCAGCAACAGTCGGGAAACTTTTTCTAAATCATTGCGGACAAAATCTGCAATTTTAAGGTCTGGGATTTGTAATAAGACGTCTATTCGAGATGCCAGAATCGATGGGGCGTCTGAATTAACTAACGTCCTGCCATTATAGTTGTAGGACGTAGAAGAAACGGTGGTCGATTGCCATTCAAAATCTATCTCTCCCAGTTCCCAGTCATTTAATCCTTCAGCAGGTGTGGTACTGGTCGGGTGCCATTCACCTTCCCAGGCAATATAGACGGGCGTCCATGGTTGCTCCCAATCCTGATTGGCCATTGGATCTGGTGCAACTCCGTCAAAACCGGAAACGTCCGCCATGAGTTGCGCAGACAAAGCATCATCCAATGCAGGCGCCGCTTTTACAGCGGACTGAATGTTTTTGATCGCCGCTTCCACATCGGCTATGGCGGGCCCACCGCCTTCAGCTTTAAGCCAAAGCGACGCCAACCAAGGCTGTAAACCAGGATCGAGCATCAAGGATTCAAGCAAGATAAATTTGGCCTCTAAAGGAATGTTCGTGTTTTCTAAAAACGATAAATCCAATTTATCGGCTAAGTCCTCTGCGGCCACCGAAGCGGGCCGTGAGCCATCGACAGCCATTTCAAAACCAGTCAGATATTGACCACTCATCCTGCATTCAAGCTCTTTCTTATCTAGGCTGCGGTTTACTATTTTGTCATCAGTTCTGACAGAAGCACACAAGATCACAGGGTCGTTAGTTAACTGAAATTGATCTGTGGGTTGCAAGCTGGCCACATATTCAGAACCAAGTAAAGCATTAAGTTCTGAACGAAGATCACTGACGCTTTGTGTTGTATTAGCAAAATCACTGCTAAGTGCTGCTATCTGCGCGGTCAGTGACGTAATTGCACTTTGAACCGTTGTGTTGCCAGGTTTTCGCGTCAATTTCCATTGAGCCGCAAACAAAGACCATTGCCTAGAACGCAAGGCATCAGTTAAACGGTTTAATTTTACTTCTGCGGCGTTTAAATCTGTTAAAGCTGCTGTTTGCTGGTGATCAAGTGGGATAATCGTCTGATTGGAATTGTTGTCGTCAGGCAAGCTTACAACAGTTACTGAACCACCCGAGCTGCCTCCAAACGTAAGTCCAGCGTTGGTAAATTCAAAAGTGACAACGTTGGTTAAAAAGGTACTGATAGAGTCTGTCATCACTGCCTGAATCAAACGTTCAATCGAATATCCCGAAACATGGGAGTCAGGTATTTGTTCGTTCAACCAGGTGCCCAACGCTTCACTGGGTGTATTGCCAATTGCCACTGGGATCTGACCAGAGTGTGGGATGTTGTCATTTTCATAGAAAAAATCTATGCCTTGCCAACTAAGTTTCTGAACCGCTCCGAAGGGAAGCAACTGACCGGGTAAATCTTGTTGTGCCTCTGGCAATGAAGTGGGTTCGACACCGTTTTGTTTGGCCCATTGCTGCCAGGCAGCTTGTGCATCAATCAGTGACTGTGCACTGCCATCTCCTACCTGCATATTTAAGTTGGAAATATTTTGTTGCCATTGCTGTTGCTCAGTAAACCCTTGCTTATTCTCATTTGAAACACCTAACAAAGGGTCCCAACCAGTGGGGTTGAAAAAACCGAAAACAGAGAACGACACATCAGCGATAGAGCTCTCCAGTGACGCCATAGGATCGTAAAAAGCCAGTACGTTTTGAGCAGACTGATAAGTTACTGCAAACGCTGGTGCTCCAGGCGCCATGGAGTAGAGTTTTTTGACGGAAGACGGTTCATCATCCACAGGCACTGAAAGTTCATTCGCAACCCCAATAAAAGTATATTTTTGTTGTGAATCCGGATCTGGCCAGGCTGACTGACCTTCCTGTAAATCCTCTTTATCACTTTGTAGTAACCAGGCCTTAATTGTTGGTGGCGTATCTGCTGTGGCGTCTTTCAATATGACAGTGCGGATCACTAACCAGCGGTTGGGAAGCAACGGAAACTCAACACCTTCGGGGGTTGATTTACCTGCTCTAAGGCCTGTAGGAATAGTCCAGTGTAATTCAACCCCAGTTTGCGGAACCCCTGTTCCCGATGCCACCTTAAAAGCGGCGGGGGTGGGCACTGGATTGTCAGTATTTCGCAACTGCGTGTAGTCCACACCAACCTGAGAGAAATCCGCTGTAATTTGTCTTAAGTTGGGCGTCCCCAGCGCTAATGCATCAACGGTCATCGGCACCAGTAACCGCGGACCTGACCACAAAGCGGAATTCATTGGTTCTCTCCTTCATCAGAGGGAAAGTTTGACGCTGGCTTAAACACCTGCAATCCTGGACTCCTGATCATTTCCACGGCAAAATCTGCTGCCGACAAGTCCACATTATGCGGCCAGTCATCAGTTTTATTCAGCCAGCATTTTAATTCAGCAAGACTTCGCTGGATGTCTAATACACCTGTAGTTGCGTCGTCATTACGAAAAAACACCTGTGAGCGCACGGCTGTACTGCTTTGCTCGATTTGAGCACCAATTTTGCCTGCTTGAAGGCTTCTGACAAAGGTATAAGCACCGTCTGCGGTGCCACCTTGGCAACCAGGAATACCAGTATCGTTTCTGATGCCAAAATGAATGCCTTCAGAAGGTTCAATTAACTTCACTTCAGCTGGCAGGTCTTCGAAAATAACTAACAACACATCTTTGGCCAGAGGATCCATTCGAAGCAGATTAATTTTTTTTCCAGAAGCGTCCAAACCAATCACCTCCATACCTGGATACCCGCCCACCAGTGAAGAACGAATCAACATGACTGTTACCACACCACCATCACTAACCTGATCTGGCACCTCCACCTGACGTAGCTGGCTACGTAGTTTCTGGGCTTCTCCATGCACAATCTTAGTCAGGCTTTTCTGCTGATTGATATCAGATAACAGTTTAATTGACCCTGTTCGTCCTATCGATAATGCACCATCCATCGCTCGTTCCAGCCAGTTAATGTCCATAAACGACCAACGAATTGATTCGAAAGGCAGCATGCGATAATCGGGGACCAGATATTCAAAAGGCACACCGTATAGCAGGTAAAGCCTTGAAAGCCAGGCTTGTATCGGAATAGGAATATCTTCCGCACTACTGTTGTTGGCCTGTTTCACTAACTGCTGAGCTGCTATTTCCCTGGACTTCCAACTCTTCATCATTCTTTTCCTTCATAAAAGCCCAACTGAGCCATAATATACTCAAGCGGGTCAGCACCCTCAGCAACAGCACTCTGCACCTTTTCCTTATCTGGAAGATGGTCTGCACTGTTTTTACAAGCCCGCATGCGACGTTGATTTATTTGAGGCACAGTTACATCACACAAACATAGATTGAGCATATGAGCTGCACTACTGGCAGGAGAACTTTGCAAACTCTGCTCCGGGGCCAGATTAGTTGCCTTTAGCTGGTGTCCTACCATGCTGGCTTCCATCCTAGATTGCTGCTCAAGTGTTTGCTGTTGTCGCCAGATTTGCATCTGATTTACGAAATTAGAATCTGATAAAGCCAATAGCCGTCCAATTTGCCAGGCAGAAGCATAAGTGAAATCAAACATTCCATTTTCAGGATTATATCGAATAGCATGGTCGGAAACGCTGTAACTGGTTTCCAGTGGGTCTTCCCTATTAGGCCAGGGCGTCAGCACGCCCCTCAACCATGCAGTGGTCTGCTCGCCTTCCAGTAACCGAGTTTGTGTCGGGACAAATCCGAGACTGATGGCTTCTTCTGCTGCTTTCTGGGCATAAGAATCACCGGCTACCGATTCAGAGGGCATTCGCAACACCTGGTTCTGGTCAGTTTTTCTGATGTTTTGTAACAGACTGAGAAAGTCTCCCGGAAAAGACGAAACTGTAAACTGCCATTGAGCCAACACTGCGAGATTAATCATATCACCACTGACTGAAGAACCTGCTAAATGTTGGCTGTGTCCTTCAAGTGACACCAGATAGACGGTGTTTGTATGTGCCGAATCCTCAGAAGACGCAGGTAGCCGATTCGCCACAACCATTGACCACATTCCGTTAGCCAGTCCGGTAACCTTGTCAGTGGTATCGACTTTGCGGACATGGGTTAAAAATGGCAAATCAGATAGAGAAGGTGCAATTGCTTTAAAAAATGTTAAGTCTACCTGCATTAATTGGACCTGCGTTTTCTCTTCTTCAGAAGTTAAATTGGGAAGATCGGGAACAACTGTGTTGTTTGAGGGGTTAACTAGGGTAGCAACTGTTTCTGTGACAGGGCCTTTAATTTTTTCTTTTTCAGAATCATGCACTACTAACAATGCCAACCAGGGAGTATTGTCTGTAATATCGTCCGGCACAATTGGCCTTGCCCAAGGTAAATCCTGAGTTAACACAACGTGGGGTAATACCTCGGCAAAATTGCCGGCGTGATTTCCGGGAGGGTACACCGACTGTAAATCGTTAGGTTGAATGCTGAATCGAGACGCTGTTACTTCCAACGACTGTGTTGCCGTGTAATCCGGAGGATTATCGCCTTCAGGCCCAATATCTATACTTTGGGTTACTGTTAACTCATAACTCGCCGACTTGAGGGGGGCTTGACTTGAGTCATAAAACGTTATTTCGCCTGATAGCAGACCACTTTGAGGACCTACAGTATTACTCATTTTTCAACCTCCTTGCTGTACCAATCGCACGTTAACGTTAACTGGCCTTTTTAGGCAGTGAGCATCTTGCCCGAGACACCTCACTTCGTCTTTTGAGGTACCTTCTGCATTCATACCACTGTTTCCGCTATAACTGATAACGCCATTCAGTTGATTTTCTTTTGTTGCGCGAACCATCAAGCGTACCCAACCATCCAAAGCCAAGCCTGAAATATCAAAATTGGCAGTCTGACACGCTAGACTGCTTTCGTGAGACAACAACGGGTTCAGTTGGCGGCGACGTAGTTTTCCATTTTCATTTTTTTCCACGACCGCGTACTCCACGCCATCTGCATCGCAACCTAGCAGTACACACGCCCTATCATGATGTTCAGGAAGCCAAGTTGTAACCCAGCCCTGCTTGCGTCCTTCTGCGTATTCCAGTTGATTTTCCGACAACATGTGTTCCGCACAGCAAATATCATTTTCATTAACACGCGAACTTCGAATAATGGCCTGGGGTTTAACCAAGCAATCATCTCCTAGTAAGTAACGAGGATTGACTCTCACTAGTTTGCTACCAATTTGCCACCCGGCAATACTAGAATAGTTATCTGCGCCGCAAACCGCTGCATGCTCTAAACCGTCAGGCAACTCGATCTTCATCTGGTCTTCTGTTGAATGCTGGATAATACAGGCTGGCTCTTGTCGCTCATCAAAACCGATCACTCTAACGCCTAACTCACCACTGACATCAACTGTATGAGGAGCATTGGCGTCGATGGAATACAACGCAACGCTTCCACGTCTAAGGCTTGGGTTAACCCCCATACTTTGCGCATTAACCCAATTGGCGGTTGTTGGCCGGCGAGCGATTCGCCCATTCCCGTCGACTCTCAATCTACCGGCATATCGACGAGCCCCTCCCAAACATACCGGAGCTGATAAAGATTGTGGTGCAACAACATCAGCCGTAGATCGCAAGGAACGGGTCAAGACACTGGTTGAAGATTGGGCAAGGGTCTGTCCCAGTTTCGCCAAAACTGGCGGAGCCTGGAAAATGTTGCTCCCCTGACTAGACATAACATACAAGTCGGGATTTAAAGGCGCGTGTAATTTACGTTGCTGCAATGCAGCTAGAATATCATTTCGCAACTGTACTACCCCTTTTTCCATAACAGTGGTCATTACAGTATGGATTGGGTTTATCTGCGGTAACGGTTCTTCAGAGGAGAAAGGCACATTCAGTGATAATGGAAGGTTCATATCACAAAGCTTTTCAGTATTAAACACAGACAAATTTGCAGGACCCAGTTCACCAGAATACTTATAACGCTGGCCGATAATAGCAACGCTCGTCATCGTATCCGGTATTACGGTGTTAGTGGCGGGTGCAGTTTTGGTTTTCAGTTGCGTAGTAGCCCACAAGCCCATTGGGCTGTTTGCATTGTAAGCATTGATATCGAAGGTAGAGCTGTCTATGGTGACATTAGTGCCCTGTGAAGTCAGTATGAAGGTTAATTCGGATGTCAGTGTTGAAACATCCATAGGGCGCACGCCCAATTTAGCGTCACAGTTTAACGGCCTCAGGTTGCCCGCAATAGCTTTGGTCCCTGGTACCGCCGAATCCGCCCGTAACTCAAAGCCAATTCGTTGCATGGTCCATACATCAGTATTGGCTTCTCCTTCAATTAAGCCTTTGGAGATTTGTAGCTTCAGCACCTCTTGTTTTTCGGTCGAAGCATTAACTAACTTTTTAGTGTCTGGCTTTGTAGGTGGTGGCAGGAAGTTTTTGGCAAATTCATCCCATGAGCCGAGCGGTTTGTTGTCCAAATTCGGATTCTGATCACCAATGGGAATACTGAATGAAATCACATACCAGTTGACAGTGACTATACCTGCGGTTGGCGGCCCCCATAGGTGCAAGGCTGCACCTAATTCAGCTTTCAGGGTGATGGTAGTACCCAACAATTTAGTAGTTAAAGCCGCCCCGATACTGATGGAAATGTCTACATCATAATAGAATGGCTTCCAAGCGATAATAAAATCTGCATTGGATTTAAACCAGGCTCTTAACGGGCCTTCTTTGAATTCTAATTCCAGTCTACCACCAGCCATCACGGCATTGGGAGTAAGAGCAAAATATGCTTCACCTAGTATACTGGCTCCTGCTATCGGCCAACGCAACCTTAGCCGCGGAACGACAGGATAATAATCAGGCGGTGTATAGTTCGCATTATACCCCCCCAATGAAAGACAGAAATCACCGGAATGCTTATTCGGAGACCACCAGATAGCCAATACGAATCCACCGCTGATTTTACAATTTTTGTCTAAAACGAACGAGGCCGGCGTCAATTGCGCCTGGGCAATCAGCGAGCCTTTGGTGATATCGACCGTAATCACTATACCCAGTTGCGCAAACATCAAAGCTTTGCCAGGATCTTTGACCAGCGGAGGTTGGCTAATAGTGGACACGCCCAGCAAGGATACCGAAAGGTTATTGCCGAACTCAACGACAGCAAGCGCTGTGGTATCTATCAATGAGTAACTGGTAAAGTGCAGTCCGGCAGCCATCCAATAAGAACCCACTTCTGGGCTAATGACCTCAGACATTTTACTGAGAGCCTGGCTGGGTGTCGGATCAACACCAAAAATAGCTTCAGGGTCACTGGCAGCTTCTACCAGGATGAAGTTCTGGACCGCATCCGGTTGTGGTAACTTCAATGAACGATTGTAGGCAAAACCTCCTGAAAAACCTTTTATGAAAAAAGCTGGAGGGCCTCCAATTGGAAAGCCGCTAGCAGCAAAAACGAAGAAGGATGGATGTTTTTTGTTGGTAACGGTATCCGTCATCAGTCCATAAGAACCTACTGCAGAAATACCAAACCGTCCGATGTTCACGTTGATGGCGCCATTGTAGAGGACATCCTGCCCTGTACCAACCTTAACCAGACCTCCCGCGATGTCGACAGAACCTGCATTAAACGTAACCGCCAGCCCTCTGAGGTCAAGATCATATGAATCGAGAGACAACGGGTTGCTTACGTCCACGCCCACCGACAAGTCAAAGACCGTCATAGACAGTGCACTGATATCCAATCCACCGGTAAAGCCAACGCCAAGTTTTGTATCAGCGTTTTTCCACATGGCTGATATCTGCTGCACAGTCAGAGGACCGAAAGACTGCTGGATTGGGATGATTACCTGATCAACTACATCGCCGGAGGCATTTTGTAACCCTGCCCAGAATTGCCCCGGGTGGGTATAAGCTGCAATTGCGCTGAAAGTCGGGTCAGTGGGTGGATTTTCAGAATCCGGTGAACTGCCACTTCCCAGCAGGTTTGCGGCCACTGGATTAACTTTAGAGGTTTGCGGTAAACTATTAGGGGACAGTGCCCAACCAAGGTTATGAAATTCTAGACTGCCACCAATTACAGTCTTGCTGGTATCGTCAAAAGTAACTTGCAATAACGTTCTAGGGCTGATTCGCTCCATTGAAAAACGCGAAATCGATACCAATGGAGACTGATTTTTACCATGTATATCCAGACCAACATTCGACATCACCAAGGACATTCCCGCAAAGTCCGGTGTGAAATCAGGTGCATCAGAAATAGGTAAGTAAGCAGCTAAACCTGGCTGCGGGGTTTCAGCGCCTGATTCACCACTCTTTTCTATCCAACGGTTTTCTTCAGCCCCGAGCTGGAAGGTAACATTCGGCAGAGCATCGACAGTAATATCATTGGCCTTAAGCCTTACGCCATAGCCGAGCTCTGAGTTTTTATCTAGCCATACTCCACCATCTTTCCCAATGGTCAGCACTTTTATAGGGTTTTCGAGCAACGCTGACAGAAAACCTCCAATAAATCGCTGTGGGGTCAGCTTTAACAGATCATCAATACTGGTCAGTACATAGTTGCTTTGTACTTTCTCGATAAGTCCGCTACCCACAAGCAGATCTGCCGGTGTCGGCGCTTTGTCTTGGTCAACCAATTGGCTGTCCAACCAGTTCTTAACCTGAGTTATGTCCAGCAATACTATCGAACCGTAACGAGGCACTACCCATTTAAGTACGCTGACCAACCACTCTGAAAGTGTTGTCTCTTTAAAAAATTCAGGTAACAGCTCAACCTTCAGTTGAGACGCTTTTCCATTGTCCTGCTGAGGGTCAAACAGCATGTTGAATCTGTTATTGCTGGCATCAAACGCCATCTGAATTGCTGGTCCATTGTTCTGTAGAATTATCGGTACCTGAAGGTCAAGTCCAAAGCTGAAATTGACATCAAAATTATTGGCTGGATCAACACCTACACCAGAACGAGACAAGGTGACATCCAGTAATCCTGTATCCGGGAAGTCGATTTCAGCCCAGAACCCCAACAGTCCTTTGTCGTCACGGCCACTTAGCAAAGTGATTGGAATTTTATTACTTGGCGCCCAACTCACCAACCCACTTTCAGGCGCAATTGTGCCAGGAATAAGCCCGTCCAATAAAGTAGTTATAGCCTGAGCGGTGCCTCTTGCACCGGCGTCAGACAATCTTACATTTAACCAGGAAAGTGCTTTATCAAGAATATCTTCTGTTGACTGGGCCTGGCTAAGCTCGTCTACCAGCGCTTTAACATCCAATTGGTTTGTGCCGCCAGCCACTCGCAGGCGCTTGACAAAGTCACTAGCACTGCTGTTTTCCAGTTCAGTGAGTATTTGGCTGGTGATTTTTTGGATCAGTGCTTGAATTGCAATGGCGGTGGCGGCTTCAATCAGTGCTTGCCAACCGGCAAAAGGTACCAATTGCAGAGTAGCTCCATCGGTCTGTCCAATGCTCAGGTTAAAGCCTTTGTCAAATCCAGTTTGTGCGTAGGTCTGAGTAGTGTTTTGTAGTACTTTGATATTTCCGGTAATGCCAGGCTGGAAGGTGCGATTAAGTCTTATGGCTGAATGCAACGTCACATCAGCAACCCCCTGAGAGATCGACGTAGATGCTGTTACAGAAGTCACAAAATTAAGATTATCCGGTTCCACCTCATCCACCGCAAAATGCAGGTGTACACCATAGGGTAGCCCGGTTACCGAAACGCCCGTCTGACCTGCCGGTAGCTGAGAGACAGTAATGCCATTTCCGGTTACATTTGGTATGTCTTTCAACAAGGTAGCAAGCCGTCTGATGTCCAGAGTTCCGTCTGAACCAAATACTGATCCCGATAACAACCAGTCAACAGGATTATCAAATAGCCCCAGCAGAGACTTAAAGGTCAGTTGATCCCCCTGTTTGACCAACAGCCCAAGCCCTTCCATTAATACCGCCGCTAATGGGTAAGGTTTGATAACGTGTTGGTCCAACAACATCGTCACAAAACTGGAAACGGTCTGGTACGGTCCTAATGCCGTAACCTGTTGTATAAATTTTTGTTGATCAAATGGGTAGAGGGTCAGCTCTGGTGCAGAAGGCTCCTGTCCATCTCCCCATAATACATCAACCTCCAGCGGCAACGTCTGAGGTGACTGGCCTACGCGCCAGTTAATTTCAGGTACAAAAGACATCCGTACCTGTGGCACATAAACGTTAACACCGGCACTGATAATTCTATTACTCAGATTCATCGAAACAACACCGGTCAGTTCCACCAGCGAACCTACTGCAATGGAATCTGCTGTTTTTATCTGGATTTGATTACCGTTCGCTATCTGCCAATTGAACGGTCCAAATTCTCCCTCATCCGAACCAGCGATAGCGCTGGTTAATACCAGAAGTTTTTCGCTGTCATTCATCAATTCTTCAAATGCATTGGTCAGAGTGCTGACTGGCGAAGAAGCTAACTGTATGATTGCTTCTGGCACCGGAGCATAACCAAGTGAACGGGTTGTCAGAAGTCCCAGAGCGGACAAAATGTCCAACACTTGATCCGGAATAGCTGGCACTTTGATACCCAGCATTTGCTGTATCAACGTGAAAAGATTAGCTCTGCTATCCTTATTGCTAAGAACCTCGACCAAACCGTTTGTAAGCCAATTAAGCGGATTTGCAAATAAAGCATTCCATCCCTCGGTGGATATGCCTGACTTGTCTTTTAATACAAGACCGAGATCTGCAAAAAGGGTATAGGAATTTTCAAAGGTTTCATTGCCTTCTAGGTTTTTAATCACATGAGCAAATGCATCGTTCAGCGCGCCAAAATAGGCCTGGGCATGACTGCCCATTGATAGCAGATCGCTACCGGATAGGAGGAATGTCTCGGGTGTTACTACTAGTCCGTTGTCCAGACCTAAAACCACCTTGAATACCAGCCCATCTATATCTTTGCCGTCAAAGGTAGTAACCTTACCGTTAGTGGAAGTGAAGGTAACAGACATTTGCAAACAAGGGGTGTTTTGGTCGCTTATGCTGCTGTCTCCCAAGGGAACTTCCCCAGCTAGCAATTGAATGTCAGTATCAACCTGCACACCAAAAACAGGCTCAGCGGTGAACGGCCGGCCTAACCCGAGGCCAAGGCTGTCTGACCTCCCGCTGAAAATCAACAAGTTGAATCCCGAGGCAAAGCCAAGGGGCATTTGTAACGGCTGAGGAAGGTTCCCATTCCCCCTTATTTCAGGAACAGACTGACCATTTGTTATTGCCCAAGCAGCGAGAGTAGTTGCGGCTTTTAGATTGGCAGGTTCAGCCGTTATAGCCTGCAGTTGAGCTTGTAGAACACCAACGGGGTCGTTGAAATCACTCGGTGCCAGAACTGGCATATCATCTGGCCAGTTAATTTCAGACGGTAAATGCGCGCCCAGATCAGGTAACAATCCAAGGATGCCATCTATTGCCAGCGCTGATGGTTGAGAGGTTCTAGCAATAAATAGACCCATCACACGAACCAGTAAAGTGGCAAAGTTACTTTGCGTCATTAACCGGTTTAGTTGATCGGTATCACTGAACTCCAGGTTTTCGTTAAGTGACAAGCTATCCTGACCTATGACAATGGAAGGCTTCTCAACCTTCATGTTCCAGACCCAGTCTGACCCGTTGCCCCAGCCGACATCCATGCTAACGCTATCAGCGGTAATCTTAGCTCCTGCAATAGTTGGCGATTCCAATGTTTGATTTATAGCAAGAGTAGCGCCCACTTTTGGCAGCCATTTAGCGTCAACTACATTTCCGATCCCAAGCCGCACTGCATGTACAGTTATATCAAGATCCAGTGTGGGCAGTCCGGCAAACTCTAAAGGAGGATTTACCTCAAACCCCAATGTCAGTAATTTGTTTTTTGTTCCAGTGGGCCCTTCCTGTTGAAAAATCAGTAAACTTATAGGGCTGGAAGCAAGACTGACTTTCCAGGGTGATAACTCGGTTCCACTACCGGAAACATTAATTGCTGGGCCTCCTGCCTCAGCCAATAACGAACCAAATGCCTCAACCATGTAAGTAAAGGCTAATTTGTCGCCTGCATTTTCACTCAGTAAGCTACTGTAGTAAGCGGTCATGGCTTCGATGGGGTTCGCTAAAGACTTCAACAGTCCGTCTTTTGACAAAGGAGGCGTCGCAGGCCATGAAGCCCCATCAGGTAACGCAGGCGGGACCAGCCCGATAATGGTGCCAATTGAGGTACCGAACGCAACGTTACTCTGCCCTTGAATACTCAACAGCTCTTCAAGCTTTTTAACGATCCCAGCAATCAGAGAATCAACACCAACCTCAGCGATTTGCTCAAGGTTTAGCAAGTTTAAGCTGGCATAGTTGCCGTTCTCGGTAGTGACATTTGTCAGCTCAAAGTCGGGCTGTAGTTGCATGCCATTAGCCAATGCTATACCCGCTCTTACATTACCCACTGACAGTTTTGGCGAAGCAATATCGACCAGCAACTCATCGGGCTTACCTCGTTGAAAGACGAACCCCGCTTCACCCTGTAACGAGTCGGGCTGAGAGGAGAGAGAACCGTTCAAATCGAGATTCATCTGTCCCAGTTCCAATGCCGCGTTCATCAACAGCACATAATCGTCAGAGCCCCCCATTCTCTGAGGCTGGGCTGTAAATACGACGCCAGGATAGAACTGCCTTGTTCCCTGCGCGTTGGTCTGGTAGCCAAGGGTGAACTGGAAGCTACCGACTTCATCGATACTTGCTAAGGTCAGAGCAAGGGGATCGTTTCGCGTTCCAGTACCAGTGATACTCGGTGCTACGGAACCAATGAGGTGCCCTAAGGCTGTCAGCCAGGCTTTTCCGGCTTCACTATCGTCGACTAAGTAAGCAAACCACGCCAGTATAGGAGAGACCGGATTGCCATTGTTCAAGGCAGCTTTGGCCATACTCACCCAATCTAGCAGTGGCACTTCTCCGTCAACATCTGGCACATTCTTAGCCAGACCAAACACAGGTAATACGTAGGAAAGTTTATCTTTGTCGATACCGGTCTGTGCTAATGCAGATAATGCTATGGAGGCAACTGTGGACAATATTTCCTGATCGGATAGAGCTGCCAACTCTACCAATGAAATATCTCTCGCTTCTAATACGTTGGGTAACTTGAGATCCATAAATACCAGAGACAAGTCGATAGGGTTAGCGCTGCCAAGGTCAATTGAGGCAGATGTTTTAATACCCTGCAACGAGATATCTACACCATCAAACAGCCGCTGACTATCCCCACCTTCAATAGAAGCCCCTATAGAGAAGGGCCTGCCTCTCTGACCTAGCGCGAGCGTAAACTCTCCTGCACCTAGTTCCACAAGAGGGATTAATCCCCAGGCTAGTATTTTTACAGAATCGGGACCTACTTGATTGGCATCATCAGATACATTTTCAAAGGGGGCTGTAAAATTATTGTCTGAATCTTTTTTGTCTGGATGCTGCCATTGCACCAAGGTCCCAAAGCCAATTACAAGTATCTCGTCATTATCTGGTGAAGGATAACTGACCAGATACAGACCACTGTTAGTAGAGCTAAAATTAAGGGGGTACCAGGTGCCCAATAATGCCGGATCGGTAACGGGTATTCCAAGAGCGTTACCTCCCACCTCTCCCAATAACTGAGTAATTGTCGCTACAAATGCCTCAGGATTATTTTTGATAGTCTGCTGAGAGACTGTAAATGGGTCTGAAAACCAATCTGACTGCAGCTCTACTGAACCATCAGAAACCTTGATGATGCCTACCAGTTGACCCAATGAAAGTAGAAGCGGATCAATCTCTGATGACGGTATTGTATTGGTGGTCATTCTATTGCTCTCTTAGTCTGATGGATCCAGCAGTGCAATATAGGTATTGATGGAATGAAAAGAGACGCCATCAAACCCTGTTGTTCCACTCAATGTAATTTCTGTACCGTACCGGGTTAAGAGGCTATTCCAGGTAACCTTCTGAATAACATCCTGTATCCGTTTAACCAGAAAAACGTTATCGACCAAATCTGGGAAGTTAAATTTCAAATCCCATCCTGATGCAGCGGGACTTCCGTAACAATATGCGTAGATTTTAGTGCTGTTAGTAAGTGTGTTCGTATTCAGATCCAAAGAGGCGACCATCGCTGTCATCGCTCCAAGCCCGTGACCGGCAACAACTAACTCGTTCTCAGACAAGTTCAGGCCTTGAAGGTAAGACCTAAGATCTGTACGAATATCGTTATATATTTTGTACGCCCCACCATGGGCGCTAGCCATACGTGGCAACCAATCAATCACAGCGGCTAACGAATTAGCTAGATTATTCATTACCTCTGCATAAGAGATGTCACTGCGAAACACGACAGCATAAAGTCCAGGGCTGGGCCTCTGAAAGACACTGACCCATGGATCACACTCTGGAAAGGCTTTTACCAGGGACCAGGACGAAGGGAGGTTGGCGGATGATTGAGGATGCTGCGCCCGCTTCGCTGCCGCTGCGCATAGTTGCGTAAGAACATACGACAGTTGCGCGTCGTAACCATTGGCTGATGTGGAATGAGCTCCTTCCGGGTTAGGACTCGTCGTTTCTGTATTTAATACATCAGTGTAAAATGGCCCGCTTCGCTCCCACCATGGGGCGTCGAATTGCGGTAACGTTGCATCAACAGGCATATTAGTGCCCAATTGTGCCAGTGGATTGCCCTGCTCATCCACTGTCGGCTCGGTAGGAAAAAAATCCACCACGGGGCTAATGCCAGCATTTACAACCCAGGCGTCAGAAATACTTTTCTCAAACAGTGCCTTAAATTTAGTGCTGGCGTTGAGTGGTGTTGAGTAGGTGTAAAGTCTAATATCTTTAAATTTAATACTTATTTTATCTTTGTCAGGTCTAAAGTCATAAGCGGCAAGTTGTGCGAATGCAGCACCTATGCCTTGCCCGCAAATCATTAACTCTGTGTTGGCGGGAGCGACAAAAGAAGCTGCGGTTTGCATCAAATCCCAAATATCTTCCCGCAGACTCATATACAAAGACTGCAACGGTCCGTTAAAGTTAACCGTTTCCGTTGATACCTGAGCAGGAGCATCCTGAATTTTAAGGCTCTGTAGTAATTTAGCTCCGGGGTGCAGTTGGTTTTGTGCCCACTGACTGAGACAGCGCATATTCTGAAGTGAGCTTTCAATATTCGCCTGTAAATTATCAGAACCATCCGGGTCAGATATGATTGATGTGGAAAGAGGCTGCTGCCTCAAAGCAGGATACCCTTGAAGAGATATCTTGTTCAGAAACCCAGTCCAATCAGCCCCCAATACAAGTGCAATTTGATTTGTCGCGCCGATGAAATTTCCAATACAGGTGTACGCTTGAATCCCACTGCCCACTTTAGTATTTATCAGACTCCAGGGGGACGGCAAGCCTTTGATAATAAGGTTGGCTAGGTCTCCCATTCCCAATGAGGCTAATTGTTGCAGTGATACCGAGAGTGTTTTGTCGTAAGAAACCATCATGTCAATCCCTGTAGTGGTTAGCGCTGATTAGCTGCGATTGTTCAGATGTTTAGTTATGAATGTTCCTGAATTTCCTGCCGCCCCAGGTTCTCCGGCGCTTCCGGGCGTCCCTGTTGTACCCGAATTTCCTGCAGAAGGTCCCGGCTTACCACTGCAGGTGCCTGTACCAGCAGCACCTGGTGTACCCGGCTCACCGTAAGCGCCGCCGACTCCTCCGGCCTGTCCACTGCCACCTGTTACTGAGGCCACAACGTCCGCTCTACCCTGTTTCTGGTTTACCCATACCGTGACATTGCCACCATTACCGCCTTTTCCCCCATTGCCGGCATTTCCTCCGTTACCACCGTCACCTGCATCTCCACCATTACCACCTGTCGTGCAATGCGTACCTGCTTTGTCACCATCCCCTCCAGCGCCACCATTTCCCCCAGCACCGCCATTTCCTCCTTTACCGGCAAGCCCGCCATCTCCGCCTTTGCATTCGATTGATAAAAGGTCACAACTCAACACTTCGATGTTTAGGGATATCGATGGAGCATTACTCCCATTTTCCCCAGAAGTACCATCTGTCCCCTGTCCTCCATTGCTTCCATTGTGGCCGGACGTAGCGGGGTCACAGGAAGAACTCCAGTTGCACTTTCCTGATACGCCTTTTAGGCCATTCAAACCAGGATCTCCATTTTTACCATCGACGCCATCTAGGCCATTAGTACCATTCGCTAATATTGAAATTTGATTACTCATTTTGCTAACTCCTTGTCAATTGTTTGACTTGCTGTCGAGCTTTATTTTCCCTAAGCCAACGCTGTATTGGTCGGCGCACTGCAAAGGGCCTGCAAAATAGATGCTGTCGTCATTAAGCGGTTTTCATCTGCATAGAGTTGTCCGGACTGAGGAGAGTCATCTGGAATTGAAATTGCTGGATTGGTCACTCTTAAGTCCGGGCTACTATCCCATGAACCGTCAGCTCTTTGCATAGTCATTATTTGCTGAAACAACTCGATACCCGCACCACTATGCCCTGATAGCATCAGAGACCCAGCAATCCAACCCGCACTGCTATAAGAGTGCACGGACAAAGGTCCGGGTTCCGGTGTAACAATGAATCGGTTTTTTTCGCCGTGCCAGTGAGATGCCATCAGCAGGTGATAGGTGCAATACCATGGGCCGTTCCACCAGTACCCCTCCCAACCTGTACAACTATTGAAGTTTGCATGCAATCTATCGTGTAGACTTTGCCAACGTTTCTCAGGTGCATCTAGCTGCGCTGATTTTAATGCCGGCCACAAGATATCCAGATGAGGTTCAGACCAAGCCCCGTCGCCTTCAACGTATGTTGTAAAGCCAGCAGTTTCTCGCCAAGCATTTCTTAAAAACTGGCGATCATCATGGTTAACGGGATAGTCGAGGGTATCCATCAAAGCGATAACGCAAGCTGTCGAATCAGAGTCCGGCCCGGTGTGAGCATTGTATCCCCAACCAATAGGATAACTGCGATGTTCGTTCAGCCATTGGGCAGCCAAGTGAGCGGCGTTTTCGGCCTTACTATGTTGCCAGTGAATGCCAACATCAGCCAATGTCCAACCAATGAAACCCGTCACCCACTCCGTAGAGACACCGACGGGTAAGTCGTAGTCTTCCCACTGCCCTTGCTGTTGTGCAGCAACGATAAAGTCAACCGCCTTTTCGACCGCGTTTCCGAAAGACATAATTAACGAACCGCCTGCAAATAGACGTTGACTCTAGCATCTGAATTTGAGGTAACCCCCAAACCGGCAAAGGCAACTGAAATTTGGTCGTCATTAAGTGACTCAGCAAAGCGTGGTAGGCCTTTCGCACCTGGAATATCTGCAAAAATACGGTCCCACTCATCAAGAGAATGAGCGACGCAGTGCCCACAAACATCTGCTTTGGCATCGGTTGGACCAGTCCCATTCAAAGGCGCAGATATAGAAAGCACTAACCCGTCAGGATGAATCTCTCCGCGAGGAATTGCTATTTTTAGCCAGTCGATTATCGGTGCGCTATACAATTCCGTCACTCCGATAGTTTGCAGATTGCTATCACACGTTAGGCGAAAATAAATCTTAACTCTGGCATCCTCGAGGTTATACCCTTCTATACCAAAGCTACACAGTTTGACGTTATCTTCCTGTCGCAATAGTGGCTGGAAGTAACCAATGGATTCCGGCGTAATGAATTTCAGCCAGTCATTGATCAGTAATTTCGCCTTATCACCCAAAGGCTGAGAATCACAATAAATAGCCATACCGTGAGACCCGGGTACGGAAGCCAACCAAAGAGGACCCTCTGAGAATTGTTCAGGTAAACACCAGCTACCCATTAGTAATCGAGTCGTCTTCAATATGGGGAATAATTCAGGCGCCCTAAGTTGTGCAAGATTAAGCGCGGTTGCCCATGCAGAATGAAATCTTATTTCGCTTCGCATTGAATAGCAGGGGTCGACCACCAGTCTTCCTCTGATGTTATTTTTGCTCGCGGAGACACACAACTCTATAGGCGAACCATTACCGTTAAGCGCTGAATAGCCGGATGTGTTCGACCAAGTAGATTTCGGTAGCAGAGTATTAAGCTCAACTTCAAATGCCTTTTGATTGACAATACCAAGGCGTTCAGAAGCAGGGGCTAACGCTCTGACGTCGTTAGCGACCGTCATATCGATTATGAATCTGGTACGAGATTTATAACCCCAGCTCTTCCTGGTGCGCCAGGTGAACCTGCGGCACCACCACTGCCTGATGAGCCTGATGGGTTACCGCTACCAGCGCTGCCACCAGCACCGCCAGCACCACCTTTTCCTCCAGTGGCCTGTACATTGCTGGTGGTAATATTGGCGGTTGGACTGAGCGTCGTGTAAACTACAGTAAATGTGCCTCCAGCACCACCATCGCCGCCATCTCCACCAGCCCCTCCGACACCACCATTGCCGCCAGCTCCCTGACTTCCGGCAGATCCGCAACCGCCACTGCCACCCGCTCCACCTTTACCACCTGCACCGCCAGTGCCACCTGCACCACCGTTTCCACCGGCGCCACCAGCGTTCTCAATATTTATATCTCCGATAATTGCCCCAACATTTAAGGTTGCCGTAGGGCTGGAACCGCCTGAAGAACCCGAAGTTCCTGGCAGGCCGGGATCTCCGTCTCCTCCAGATGATCCTTTTCCTCCGTTTCCGCTACAGGACCCATTCCAGTTTTTGCCCGGCCCGCTTGAGCCTTTATTTCCTTCTTTACCATCTCCGCCTGCCTGGCCACCAGTACCATCTGTCCCAGGAGTACCTATGTTTGAAATTGTTCTGACAGTCATCGTAACTTCCTTATTTCTGGACGAGTTTTTCTATATTAATCTTGACGCTAGATTTAATAATGATCTCTCCGCCTTCTTCAACGGTCACGGTACCAACATTAATGACTGAGCCTGGAGGGTTATCAATTATCCACGGATTTGCAGGCGTAACGGTGATGTCCTGAACCGCTGAAACGGCAACCGAGAAGGGAGCAAAGAATTTCTCTATTGTAGGCTTCCAGGCTTTTGCTTTTGAAGAATCGCCCCAAACATAAGCCTCAGCACCTTTTATCAACTTTTCTCTTTGGTCCGGAGTAAGTTTGTCTATGCTATCTGCACTAAATTCTTTTGCATCGTGATCTGGCGCTTCAGGCCCTTGTTTGATTTGTCCGCTGGCGTACAGAGCGTCATCATTGCCTGCCCATTTCTTCATTTCATCGAGATTTGAGGTTTGAAGCGTCTTAACTGGTTTAATATTAGAACCGGCGCCTGAAGCTCCGATTCTGGTGGGTCCGTCGTAGCCATCACATTTGCAAACATCATCTATACTTAGACCATACCGATGCATTTGTTTTTCGAGTGTAAAATTCGACATCCTTTGTTCCTTTTTCTCTCTGTGAGAATTAAAAAGTAGTACAAAATTTAACCATGTCAAATTATTGACCAATCGCTTGGCTCAAAATACGGTAATCGTTAGCTGTGTAAAACCCTGCCCAACTTAACATTCAAGGGCAACAAAGCTTTTTTCGAAATAGCTTCATGCTTGCATGGTCGACGACATTTATCATGTTGGTGGCGCTTTAGGCCACTTATAGGAGTTTTCAAAAACAGATGTTGAAGTAGTTTGAGTAAACTATATTTAGTAATACCCATTATCTATGCAGACTGGTATAAATTCTGGTCTATTGAAACCGTGAAGCAACTGTATAAAGCAAGTTAAATCAACATTATAAAGCCAATATTTGACGTCTCAATTGTTAGCAGTGTTAATGGTAAGCCTTGCACTCACATAAGCTTTTCTACACGACTGTTTAAATATACAGTTATATGATAAAGTGGCGTTCTGAAATATAAGCACTTTATATCGAGTAATATGTTTACATTTGCTGACGAAGTCTACACATAACATTCACTGTTATCGCGCGTTATATATAATATATTCAATGCGTTACAAATCATCGAGGATATATAACATACTCTTAGTGGTACACAACAACTAGGTGATTCAATGCCTTCTAAACCTAATAATTTCCACTCACCATCGCACAGAATAAAAGATGAAGACGATAGATTTAGCACACCGTCGCAATTTTCTAGTATTCAAGATGTTACTGTTAACAGCAATGAATTTGACGAAAGCTTCTCGAAACCGATATTAACCCAGCAGGCATTGCTACCCAATGAAAGCGTATTTTCAAACAATAGCTTTGAGAGTTATTACCGCGATATTTTCACTAAGCTACCTTATAATACGCAACGCGCTTACATCAGCGATTATAATGAGTTCGCCATATTTTGTAAGCAAGCCGGAATAGAGAGTTTTAAAAACGACTTCGAACATAACGAATGCTGCATTAAGCACTACGTGGAAGAGCTATGTCGTTCTCCCCTAGCCTATAGAACCATAAAGCGTCGTCTCTCAGCACTGAGTAAATTATTGGGTGTTGCGAAGTTACCCAATCCAATAATAAGGTCGGCATATTTAAGGGACTTCATTCGTCTGTCGCTAATTGAGAACAAAAAGTTTCGTCTGTCTCAAAAACAAGCAGTGCCGCTAACCATTGATATGGTTGAACAGATCAATAATGCGGTAATACCTGATTCATTATTAGAACTTCGTGACCTTGCAATCATCAATTTGATGTTCGATGCACTGCTTCGAGCAGACGAAGTCGTGCGCATTTGTGTTGAAGATATATCCGCACGAAATAATACCTTACTCGTTGCATCCTCGAAAAGTGATCAGTCCGGTCAGGGTCAATATCGCTACGTGTCTGCAAGTACAATTTCAATGGTACAAGAGTATATTAATGAAGCGAACATCGACCCAAAAACTAAACAGCAACGCCTTCCTTCCGATTTACGAAGCCTACATAAAGGCATTCTTTTCAGACGACTAACGAATCATAAAACGGCACTTTTGCCGTTCGACGAACATGTTCCAAGCCACCACGCTAACGTTTTAAATTACTCTAGTGTTTACAGAGTTTGGCAACGAATTGCCCGGCGCGCAGGTATTAGCGAAAATATTACCCCTCATAGCGGTCGAGTTGGAGGCGCTGTTTCTCTTGCCGAAGATGGTGCGACTTTACCTGAACTTCAGCTTGCTGGCGGTTGGCAGTCACCAGAAATGCCCGGCCACTATACAAAACAAGCTAATGTAAAGCGGGGCGGAATGGCGAAACTTTCGGCGAAACGAAAAAGATAAATTCAAAAATATCAAAAGTATAGCTCCATAAAGGTTACGCATAACCAATAATTCTAATATTACGCACAACTCACCAACTCTATTTACACATGTTTAAATCTGAAATGATTTTTCGTGCGTAGTAATTGCGTATTCTTCACACATTGTTCCTTAAAATAGAGTCATCTTCCATGTAGATGATGCACTTTTGCATAGGTCAGTGACGCGTTAATGAATGGAGTTTTATATGAGCAGCGCAATAGATACTAAGCACGGAAAGTTACTTGCAGAAATGGTGGTTCAATCTTCTTCATGGAAGATCCAGCCTGAAAAGCAAGACCATTTTAAATCTCAAGAAGCGGCAGTCGAGTATTTAAACTCTCACAACGAGCCTCTTTATCTTCATGTCCCACTTGTCCAATCCGACGAATACGTAAGAATTTGTGTTACGTCACGAGGCGATGATGTTGTCTTTACGATTAAAGATTTGAATAACGGCGGCGAAACTTCACTGCACTATTCTCATATCAAGAATTTAGACAGCACCATTCGAACATTAGTTTCTGAAACCTGCGATCAAAAGATAAAAGCCCTATGACGGCCTTTTGACCATCGAGCTTGAAAGACGTTATTTTGTTTATACTTATAGCTGCAAGCAATGTTTTAGCCCAAAACATGCTTGCCCTACCAAAGAATGGTAAGCCAAGTAAAACATGCTAAGGCCAAACTGACAAAAACTGCCGCGGAACCAATGTCTTTTGCTCTCCCGATAAGCAGGTGTGTATCTGTGCTTACATGGTCACAGAGCTTTTCGACAGCGGTGTTGAGCAGCTCCGTTATCAGCACAACCAATAGTGACATAACAAGCAAAATTCGCTCGATGCTTGTAACTTCTGAAAGAAAAGCGACGGGTATCAATATAAACATTGTGAAAACTTCTTGCCTAACCGCGGCTTCGCTTAGGAACGCTGAGCGCAATCCTTTCAACGAATAGTAAGACGCGTAAAGAAGCCTAGTTAATCCTTTTCGTTTTACCATCATGTTTAGTATTTACTAAAAAACCACTATGCTAGCGAACAATCATTACATCTACATGACGATTAAAGGTTTTATTTTTGGGTACCTTCCACTTAGGTCTTTAATTAAACGCGCATAGTCTAATTACACCTTGACTGCCAACACATCTGTTTTAACACCGTGTAAAACCGCATTTGCCGTGGAGCCAAGCAACAAGCGAAGACCACTCTGACCATGCGTACCTACAACAATGAGATCAGCGTTAATTTTCTCGGCCATGTGGTGTATTTCATCGGCGGGTGAACCAATCTCTACGTTCACGTGGCTGTAAGGAATATCGTGTTTAGAAGCAACATCTTTTAATTGTCTTAGTGCCTGTTCTCTGACTTCTTCCGAAAAATCACGCTCTAAAAATAGCCCATAGGGCTCTACGTTGGTTTGCGGGTATGCGACATAAAGCAAGTGAATTTTGTGGCTATTACCCGCTATCGCGATGGCTTTTTCTACAACTAATTCGTAGTCAGAATAAACATCAATAGGGACTAATATTGTATCGTAACCTTGCATGGTGGCGCTCCTTAACAGTTTAGGTAGTAGTGGTTTTAACATTCCATTTATTATTCGTACCACATAATAGAACCACAAAAATTATTATACTTTGCGCTAGGTCAATGTTTACCCCTCAAAATTATCCATACTTGATTTATGTACTACATTTCGTAAATAGTAAAATTTAGTGAGGGGTGTAAATATGAGAACCATAATAATAGTAATAGTGTCGCTTCTACTATTTGCCTGTGATCAAGGACCAAAATCGCCTCGGGGATTCAGTCTGCCCGAAGGTGATATGGAAAAAGGTTATCAGGTTTTTAAAAAATATCAGTGCCAGGACTGTCATAGAATTGCCGGAGAAAAAGAGCGTAAAAATGCACAGTATTTAATAGCAAAGCCCATTCCTTTGGGAGGCAGCAGCGGAAGAATAACGACATATGCAGAACTGGTTACCAGCATTATCAACCCATCACATAAGCTCACCCCACGTCAGCCTGCCAGTTTTACCAGTGAAGACGGTGTCTCGTTGATGCGGATAATAAATGACGAACTTACGGTATCTGAACTAATAGATTTAGTGGCTTACTTACAACCCAAATATAAAGTAACGCCATATAGAACCAGTGATTACCGCCTTTATCAACTGCGTATTCCTGAGAAAAAAGCGGAATAGAGGTTGAAGCTCACTTAGCCTAACTCTTAATTGATAGTTTCGAAGAGAGTTAGGCTTTTTGTTTATCATCACGTTAAGTAGAAGTATGCTATACGGCCTTCGTTTCTTTCTCTATTTCTGCCAGTAAACTACACGGCATAAAACTTCCCGCGTTGGCCTCTTGTAAATGTAACTTAAATCGCTCGGGTACTTCATCAGTCAAAAAGCTCCCTGTTTTTACCAGTGGAAAAATTTCGTCGTAACGCGCAATATGACATTGGTCAACACGCCTGAAAATATGAGTACGATTTAGTTCGCTTGTTTTCACATGCCCGGTAGATGACAAGATATCCATTAACGCATGAATAGTCTTTTGATGAAAACGGTACACACGCTCATACTTGTCTTCAACGTTTAAGCCTTTGGCAAGCTTAGGATCCTGCGTTGCTACACCAGTGGGACATTTATTCGTATTGCATGATAACGACTGTACACAACCAAGTGCTAACATCATTCCTCGAGCACTATTACACAAGTCTGCACCTAAACTCAGATTTTTAGCCAACTGGAAGGCGGTGATTATTTTTCCAGAAGCAATAATCTTAATGCTATCGCGGATCCCGAAGCCTGTAAGGCAATCGTCGACAAATGCCAATGCCTCACGAAGAGGAAAACCAATAGAATTAGTATATTCTAGCGGGGCAGCACCCGTACCGCCTTCGCCACCGTCGACGGTAATAAAATCTGGTGTAACGCCTTTTTCTACCATCGCCTTACACATAGCAATAAACTCACTCTTCCTGCCTAGCGCAAGCTTAATTCCTACCGGTTTATGTCCACTTAATTCGCGCAATTGGCTTATAAAATCAACCATTTCTAACGGCGTTGAAAACGCCTTGTGTCTAGGGGGAGAATCGACCTGAGTCCCTGGTTCCACACCTCGTATCTTGGCTATTTCAGGCGTATTTTTATACGCAGGTAAAATACCGCCATGTCCAGGTTTGGCACCCTGGCTTAGCTTAATCTCTACCATTTTAACATTGTCGAGTTTGGCTTTTTCTTCAAAAAGGACAGGGTCGAAACCACCATCTTTACTTCTACAACCAAAGTACCCTGTTCCAATTTGCCATACGATATCGCCACCGTTTTCGAGGTGATACGGGGTTAAACCGCCCTCGCCCGTATTATGATAAAAACCGCCTTTAGCAGCGCCTTTATTTAGCGCCAAAATGGCATTTTTTGACAAGCTTCCGAAGCTCATTGCGCTTATGTTAAGTATGCTTGCACGATACGGCTTTTTGCAATGGGGACCACCTACCGTTACTCGGGGATCTTCATCCATGTCTTCCACTTCGCGAGCAGATAAGGAATGGCCAATCCACTCATAACCCTCTTTATACGTATCTAGCTGAGTACCGAAAGGAACAGTTTCTCTGCTGTTTTTTGCCCTTTGATACACGATAGACCTAAACATACGAGAGATAGGTGCGCCGCTGGTATCAGTCTCGATGATGTATTGTTGAATGTAGGGCCTGAGTCCCTCGACAGTCCAACGCACCCTGCCAATTAATGGAAAATTTTTTAAAATGGCATGCTTCGTTTGAAAAGCGTCAAATAGACCAAAAATCAATAGCGTGACTGATAAAAGTAAAAACCACCACACTGGAGCCCACAGTAAACCGATCACAACATTAATAGCGACCAACAAGGTTAGCACGGTGAGAATTGTTAAACGCATTTAAAGTCCTTCTTTATCTTTGATCATACCTATACAAAATAATATGCCTACATCCATGTTCAATACACTTAAAATCGGTAACCAGATTCAATTGGATGATAAGCTGCTGATATATCTTTGTAATGTACCGCATCAAGCCATAGTTAAATTTGGTTACGCGTTACCTATTCATCGTACTTCAATGCTTTTTTAGCTGCGAAAAAAAGCCATTGCATGCTAGTCTATTAGTCTTCAATTTGTGTCTTGACTAAGCGATTTGTCAATTGTAGCTATCACTGGTCAATAGGTGCTATGACTTATAAAGGGTAACGGATTTTACGTTCAACATTTTCTGAAAGGTAATTCATGGAGTATGCATTTCTTCTTTTCGCATTTGCCTGCGGCTTAACGGTCAAACTTATTGGCATTCCTCCTTTAGTTGGCTACTTGGTAGCTGGCTTCTTATTAAATTTTGCAGGCTATACGCTCACTGACGATTTAACCCAAATAGCCAACTTGGGCATTACCATTATGCTCTTCACTATTGGCCTGAAACTTAACATCCGCGATTTAAGCCGCCGAGAGGTTTGGGCTGGAAGCGTTTCTCACACCTTGTTATGGGTGGGAATAATTACCTGCTTCGTTTACGTTTTAGGTGCGGTTGCAGCTAGTTTCGTAGACGGGCTTACTTGGAAAAGCGCTGCGCTTATCGCTTTTGCCCTTAGTTTCAGTAGCACAGTATGCGTGGTTAAAGTATTAGAAGAAAGTGGCGAAAGTAAAACTCGCCACGGTCGGCTAGCCATCGGCATTTTGGTTATGCAGGACGTTTTTGCTGTAATATTTCTTGTAGCAGCTACAGGCAAGCTACCCTCAGTGTGGGCGCTCGCCTTATTAGCCTTATTTCCAGCAACGCCAATCATAAACAAAATGATTAATAAGTCAGGACACGGCGAACTGCTGCCACTTACAGGTTTTATCCTCGCACTCGGTGGCTATCATTTGTTTGAGCTTGTTAATATAAAAGGCGATTTAGGGGCGCTTATCTTCGGTATTATGTTAGCGCAACACGAAAAAGCGTCAGAACTAGCAAAATCCTTACTTAGCTTCAAAGACCTATTCTTAATCGGCTTCTTCCTCACTATCGGTCTTACCGCCCTTCCCGATTTTAGTATGATAGCTCTAGCTATTGTCTTCTGTTTATTTATACCGTTGAAAGCAGCACTCTTTTTTGGCCTATTTACTTCGCTACGCCTTCGTGGACGAACAGCGTACCTAAGCAGCTTAGTGCTTTCAAATTACAGTGAATTTGGGCTTATTGTTGGCGCGCTAGCCGTTTCGTTAGGCTTATTAGCAAATACATGGTTAGTGGTTATTGCTTTAGCCGTATCTATTTCATTCGTTATTACCAGTGTGCTCTATCGCAATTCACATTCCCAATACCACAAACATAAACACACCATTAAACGTTTTGAAAAGGATAAACGCTTAAAAGAAGATATTTATCCTACTCTTCACAATGCCGAATTTTTAGTGCTAGGAATGGGGCGTGTCGGTCGCGGAGCCTTCAATGCGCTGTCTAAGTTGAGCGATGTGAGCGTATGGGGAATGGATGCCGATCGGGTAAAAGTGAAAGAACTATCTGACGAAGGACTAAACGTAATATGCGGTGATGGTGAAGACGTCGATTTATGGGATAATCTGGATATCAAACAAATTCAGCTCGTTCTCCTTGCTCTGCCTTCTATTCAAGACTCAATAAACATCACACGTCAGCTTAAAAACGCGGGCTATACTGGAAAAGTTGCGGCCATAGCACGCTATGAAGATGAAGTATCACATTTACTGGAAAACGGTGTTGATAAAGTTTTTAACTTTTTCACGGAGGCTGGTCTTGGTTTTGCGGAAGAGAGCCTCGCTTATGCCCATTCACAACAGTAATGCTGTTCTAAATGCGAACAATGGATGAATTGAGAAACGTTATCGTTTGTAAATATCTGTTATACAAAGACTTTTTTGACATCCACACATGTTTAGACTAAACTTCACGCAAATACGTTAATAGGGTTTACACAATGCAAGGTGATAAACAAGTTGTTGCAAAGTTGAACGAAGTACTTACAAGTGAACTTACTTCGATAAATCAATACTTTCTGCACGCTCGTATGTTCAAAAACTGGGGTTTTTCTGAACTTAACGAAAAAAATTATAAAAAGTCGATCAAGGACATGAAGCAAGCGGACGATCTTATCGAGCGCATTTTATTCCTTGAGGGCCTTCCTAATCTTCAAGCGTTAGGCAAGCTTTATATTGGTGAAGACACCGTTGAAATGCTGTCATGTGATGCGCGTTTTCAAAAGGAACAGCTTCCACTACTTCGCGACGCCATCGCCTTATGCGAAGAAAAACAAGATTATGTCTCTCGTGATCTGCTAGAAGACCTTCTTGAATATGAGGAAGAGCACCTAGACTGGATTGAGACGCAAGAATACCAAATTGATGCGATGGGTATAGAAAACTACCTTCAAGCGCAAGTAATGGGAGATGACTAATGAAAGGTAACCAAGCAATCATCAATGGCTTAAACGAACTACTCTCTTACGAGTTAGCCGCCATGGATCAGTATTTCATTCACTCTCAGATGTATCTCGATTGGGGTCTGAATAAGCTTTACGAACGTATCGATCACGAATTTGATGACGAGCGTGGACATGCCACTAAGCTAATTGAGCGCATGCTGTTTTTAGAAGGTACGCCTGACATGACGAAGCGTACAGGCTTCAAGGTAGGTAAAGATGTACCTGAAATGCTTGAGAGCGATTTACGGGTGGAGTATGAAGTTGACGCAAAGTTACGAGAGGTTATTGCACTTTGTGAAACTGAGAAAGACTATGTGACCCGCGATATGCTAATTGTGCTATTAGACGATACTGAGATGGATCACGCACACTGGCTAGAGCAGCAACTTGGTCTTATTAAGCGCTTAGGCATTCAAAACTACCTGCAGTCGCAAATGTAATAAAAAGCGACGAAGCCATAGTTTACAGATAATTGATAATGAAAGGTCGTAAAAGCGGCCTTTTTTGTGCTCGTTTACTACCTTTATCTTTAAAGCGTGTTATTCCTCTTTGAACAGTTACTGCTGAGTCACGAAATACAGATAACTGGGGCTTTCTTTATCTTTAATATTCAAACGTAGCTGCCACTTCATTACCGGCTCACTACAACTGCCTAACATAAACCAACCTGACCAATTTCCTTCCCCGTCATCATCTAACAATACAGGAATTTTACCCATGTACATGTTTACGCCCTCAATCCATGCGCTTTCAATCTCCACCCCGACGGGAACGAGAAGCTTGACCGTTACGGACTCTTCAGGTTCAGGCTTGGTAGAAAAAGAGGCAATCGACAGCTTATCGTCAATTAAGAATTCGCAAGTTTCATTGACAAAGTTGCAGCTATTTCCTATTCCATTAACTACATCTGTGTCTTTTAACACTGATGACTGGAGTTTATGTGCAAGGTATACACACACGGCTACAACAATAATTGCCACTAACGGCAGCTGCGAATGTAAATATTTTGATCGTTTATTGTTATCGTTATTTAGCATTTCTTAAATTTTGTGTATTTCTTCATTGACGGAGATCAAGCTTAGGTAGTTTATGGTATCTTTTTGTAATTAAAAACCTTATCATCCGCGTACCAACTGGCTTGGAGACAATAATTATTACTCTTTCCGAGCTCGGTGTGAAGCGTTATTCCTTAGCTGATACACGTCTCGACCGCACTATTCCGGCAGTTGGAGACCATAGTTCATTTGAAGTGGAAGATTCATTAAAATGAGTGAAATAAGCCAAGCACAACCTGACTACAATTATAAAGTAGTTAGGCAATTTACCATCATGACCATAGTCTGGGGTATCATTGGTATGGGCCTAGGGGTATTTATTGCCGCGCAGTTATTTGCACCTATGCTTAACTTTGACACACCATGGCTAACATTCTCACGTTTGCGTCCGTTGCACACTAACGCCGTTATTTTTGCCTTCGGCGGCTGTGCGCTATTTGCAACGTCGTACTACATCGTTCAGCGTACCTGCCAGGTAAGACTGTTCAGTGACAAACTTGCCGCATTTACCTTTTGGGGCTGGCAAGCCGTTATCGTTTTAGCTGTTATCACCCTGCCTATGGGTTTAACCAGCTCAAAAGAATACGCTGAACTAGAATGGCCAATTGATATCCTTTTGGCACTGGTTTGGGTCGCTTATATCATTAACTTCTTCGGAACCCTAGTCATCCGTAAAGTTTCGCACATTTATGTTGCAAACTGGTTCTTAGGCGCGTTCATGTTAACTGTTGCAATTCTTCATATTGGTAACAGCATGGCAATTCCGGTATCTTTCACTAAATCGTATTCACTGTATGCAGGCGCAGTAGACGCTATGATGCAGTGGTGGTACGGCCATAACGCGGTAGGCTTTTTCCTAACTGCGGGCTTCCTTGGTATGATGTACTACTTCGTACCTAAGCAAGCTGGTCGCCCGGTTTATTCATACAGACTTTCAATTGTTCACTTCTGGGCACTTATCTCTCTGTATATCTGGGCTGGTCCTCACCACCTTCACTACACTGCCCTACCAGACTGGACTCAGTCATTAGGTATGGTGATGTCTATTATCCTATTCGTTCCATCTTGGGGTGGTATGATTAACGGTATTATGACGTTATCTGGCGCGTGGCATAAACTTCGCACCGACCCAGTATTGCGTTTCCTTATTGTTTCATTGTCTTTCTACGGTATGTCTACCTTCGAAGGTCCAATGATGGCAATTAAGACCGTTAATGCACTGTCTCACTACACTGACTGGACAATTGGTCACGTACACTCTGGTGCTCTAGGTTGGGTTGCAATGGTTTCAATTGGTTCAATTTACCACTTAATTCCAGTGCTATTCGGTCAGCGCGCTATGTATAGCACCAAGCTAGTTAACGTGCACTTCTGGTTCGCCACTATCGGTGTTGTGTTATATATCGTAGCAATGTGGATGTCTGGTGTACTACAGGGTCTAATGTGGCGTGCAGTAAATGCAGACGGTACGTTAACCTACAGCTTTGTTGAGTCATTAGAAGCGTCTAAGCCTTTCTATGTGGTTCGTTTCATTGGTGGTTGTTTCGTGGTAGCGGGTATGCTTGTTATGGCATACAACACATGGAAAACCGTTCGTGCCCCTAAAGGCAGTATCGCTGCAGATCCAGCGACTCAGCCGGCGTAGTAAAGGAGACGAATAATGAAAAACGCACATGAGTTAATTGAAAAAAACGTTGGTCTGTTAACGGTATTAATCCTTATCGCTATCAGCTTCGGTGCCATGGTTCAAATTACGCCGTTGATGTTTCAACAGCAAACCATGGAACCGGTAACAGGCTTACGTCCATATACCGCGCTTGAGCTTGAAGGCCGTGATATCTACATCCGTGAAGGTTGTGTAGGTTGTCACAGCCAGATGATCCGTCCATTCCGCGCTGAAACAGAGCGTTATGGTCACTACAGCGTTGCTGGCGAATCAGTATGGGAGCACCCTTTCCTTTGGGGTTCTAAGCGTACTGGTCCAGATCTGGCACGTGTTGGTGGTCGTTACAGCGACGAATGGCACCGAGTTCACCTGCTTAATCCTCGTAACGTGGTACCAGAGTCGAACATGCCAGGTTTCCCTTGGCTTGCGGAAAACACGCTTAATGGCGAATTAACAGCTGAAAAAATGGAAGTATTCCGTGGATTTGGCGTTCCGTATACCGACGAAGATATCGCGGGTGCGAAAGCGGCAGTACAGGGTAAAACGGAAATGCAAGCCCTTATTGCTTATCTACAATCTCTTGGCACACATTTGAAATAATATGGACCAGGGAATTGTAGGCAGCATTTTTACTGTCATCGTCTTTGTAAGCTTCATCGGAGTCGTGTGGTGGGCGTTTAGCGGCCGCAACAAGAAGAAATTCGACGAAGCAGCAAACCTACCGTTTGCAGACGAAGAAAAAGAAAAATCAAAAGAAGATTAGCAGGAGTCTCGAACTCATGAGTATGTTTTGGACAATTTGGATTTCAGTGATAACCCTAGGGTTAATCATTGGTTGCTACTTCCTTCTACGCTGGACCCTTGCTAACAAGACCGGCGTACCTGAAGGTGAGTCAATGGGCCACAAATTCGATGGTATTGAGGAGTTGAATAATCAACTTCCTCGCTGGTGGACAATTATGTTCTACATGACCATCGTTTGGGGCTTTTTATACCTAGCGCTTTATCCTGGCCTAGGTGCGTATGAGGGTATTTTGGGTTGGAAGAGCTCTAACCAAAATATTCAATCGCTAGAAGAGTCAGCTCAGGCGCGTATTGACGCTAAAGAGCAAGGCTACCTAGTAGAATATGACCGTGAACTAGATTTTGCTGCTGAGAAGTTCGATCCGATCTTCGAAGCGTACGCACAAGTTCCTGTTGAAGAATTGGCTAGAGACCCAGAAGCAAATAAAGTAGGTCAGCGTTTGTTCCTACAAAATTGCTCTCAGTGTCACGGTTCTGATGCACGTGGTCAAAACGGCGGCTTCCCTAACCTAACGGACAATGACTGGTTGTACGGTGGTTCAGGTGCGAAAATCGTTGAAACCCTTACGCTTGGTCGTAAAGCAGCAATGCCAGCATGGCTTGACGCTATGGGTGAAGACGGTATCGAAGAAGTGGTTAACTACGTACTTAGCCTAAGCGGTCGCGATGTAGATCCTCAGCTTGCCGAAGCAGGTAAGGCGCGTTTCGCAGCATGTGCGGCTTGTCACGGTATGGACGGTAAGGGTAACCAAATGCTTGGTGCACCAAATCTTACCGACAACATCTGGCTATATGGCGGCAGCCACAGAGCGGTAACTGAAACGCTTACTTACGGTCGTAACGGTGTGATGCCTTCATTCAAGAAAACCTTGGGTGACGACAAAATTCACGTTGTTGCAGCGTACGTTTACAGCCTTTCAAATGATTAATGATTTAAATCATTAAATATCTTAAAAAGCCTCGTTACTACGGGGCTTTTTTTATGAGAAAATACAGCCATATAGAGAGTGCCGTAGCGAACAATTTTTTGCGCGCTAAAGGCTTGTGTGACCAACACTAAATTTATTGTTATTAGCGGCTTAAACACAGTTTTTTCGGTAGTAATAATAGAAATGTTGTTAGCGACCTTGCTAGTAAAGTAAATACGAGAAAAAATTTCGATGAATAGTCCCTGGTATAAAGAGTTCTGGCCCTGGTTTTTAATTGCCGTTCCTATTATTACCCTCATCATGGGTGGCGTATTGTTAAACCTTGCTATTTCTACCGAAGATAGCCTGGTGGTAGACGACTACTACAAGGAAGGAAAAGCAATTAATGCGCGATTGGACAAAGAAGCCATCGCCCGCCGTTTAAACATTACCACCGATTTAACCATTGAAGGCGGTAGCATCGCACTACAGTTCCATTCGGGGATTCCTCAAGAAGGTAACGCGGTTAAATTAAGTTTCTATCACGTAACGCTAGAAGAGCGCGATGTTAGCGTTTTATTGAGTCGCGACGCTAACGGTATTTATCGCGGTTTTGTCGAAGAAAACCTTGATGGTAAATGGCGTGTATCGCTAACACCCATTGATGATAGCTGGAAAATTCAAAATACCGTCTATCTGCCCCACTCTGGCAAAATGAAATTCAATCCATAATGGCCAAGCACGACTGTTACCATTGCGGTTTGCCCGTTGCGGAATCCGATGATGGAAAATTTACTACCGTCATATTAGGGCAACAACGGGATATGTGCTGCCCAGGCTGTTTGGCAGTCGCAGAAGCTATCGTCGATAACGGTCTAGAGGACTATTACCAGTTTAGAACAGAGCCGGCGCAAAAATCTGACGATGGGATTTTAGAAACCCTAGACAAACTCAAGGTATACGACGACCCTTCCCTTCAAGAAGAGTTTGTTTTTGAAGAGGGGCAAGATAAGCAAATTCAGCTGACTCTTGAGGGTATTACGTGCGCTGCGTGTGGCTGGCTTATCGAAAAGCAGCTGTCAAAAGTTGAAGGCATTAAGCAAGTAGCAGTAAACGTTCAAGAGCGCCGCGCTTTAGTTACTTGGTCACCGTTTCAAATAAAGCTTAGCCAAATTCTTTCTACGCTGAAACGCATTGGTTATGTTGGGTCGCCATTTCACCCCGACGAGCACGAAGCCAGTTATAAGCGCGAACAAAAGACCTTTCTGAAAAAGCTTGGCCTTGCTGGCATTATGACCATGCAGGTGATGATGCTGATGACAGGCCTGTATTTTGACTGGTTTGGCGCCATTGAGTTAGAGACCCGCCAATATTTTTACTGGGTTGCCCTTACGCTTACTACACCTGTGGTGCTGTATTCAGGCAGCACCTTTTATGTGGGCGCCGCTAAAGCGCTAAGCGCCAAAACGGTTAATATGGATGTGCCGGTTACACTCGCCATATTCGGTACTTACATTGCTGGCATTCGCTCTACTGTATTAGAGCAAGGTGAAGTGTATTTTGAATCCATTTGCATGTTTATTTTTCTGCTGTTACTTAGCCGATTTTTAGAACATCGCAGCCGCCATCGCGCCGCACAGATTTCTGCCAATATGATGCAGTATGTGCCCGTATCAGCTACTAAAGTAATGCCCGATGGTAGCCTAACCGAGTGTCTGGCTAAGCAGCTAAAAATTGACGACGTGGTACTGGTGAAGCCTGGTGAAACAGTCCCCATTGATGGGGTGGTAAGCGACGGCAACGCGGCGGTTGATGAGTCTATGCTTACCGGTGAATTTAATCCTGTACGAAAATCAAACAAAAGCCCTGTGTACGGCGGTACAGTCTGCCAAGATGGCAGCTTAACCATTACGGTTACGCAAACTCTCAAAAATGCACTGGTAAATCAAATTGTAAGGCTTCAGGCAAGCGCCATGGCAAGCAAGCCCAAAGCAGCACAGATAGCCGATAATTTCTCTCGATACTTCGTTACTGCAGTACTGCTAATATCAGCGTTAACCTATGGCTTTTGGGCGTATCAGGGTAGCGACGAGGCATTTTGGATCACTATATCAGTGCTGGTTGCAACCTGCCCTTGCGCATTGGGATTGGCTACACCATCAGCGTTAACCTGCGCTATGGCAAAGTTAAACAGGCAAGGTATCTTACTAAAACGCGCTGATGCGCTAGAACAAATTACAGACATTGATACCATCGCGTTAGACAAAACCGGTACGCTCACAAAAGGCAAGTTTACTATTACAAATGCCTGGTATGCAGACGGCGTGGATAGTGATAGTGCGCTATCAATTGCCCGCGCTTTAGAATTACGGTCTGAACATCCAATTGCCAAAGCCTTTAATGAGGATAAAGCCCTTAGCGAGAAAATAGCCCTTAGCGAAAATAAGGCCTCTCGCGGTAGTGTCGATTCTAGCGAATGCCCTCTTCACAAAGTGACTAATTTTAACGTCACACCAGGAGGCGGTATCAGTGGTGAAATCAATGACACGTTGTTTTCTATGGGTTCTGCAGCATTCAGCGTTAACGAATCACAGCTAAAACTCATTGATGACTTCCCTTCAGCTAACGTGTTTCTTACGGTTAAGGGACATATTATGGCGGCGTATGAAGTGAAGGATACGCTGAGAGAAGATACGCAAGAAACGCTCGATATATTAGCTACAAGCCATACCCTTGCCGTTTTGAGTGGTGACACACAACAAAACGTTAACGCGCTTACCGCAACACTGCCTATTTCGACGGCTAAAGGTGGCCTAACACCAGAGCAAAAGTACGAAACCGTTCAAGCTATGCAGCAATCTGGTGCCAAAGTGATGATGATGGGTGACGGTATCAACGACGCGCCTGTTCTTGCCAGTGCTGATGTGGCGATTGCAGTGGGTAATGCCACCGACGTGGCTAAAACTGCCGCCGACGTGATATTACTTGGCGATCAGTTGCTTTCTGTGCCAGAACTTATTCGAACTGCGCATCAAGTGAAGCAAAAAATAAGGCAAAATATTGGTTGGTCGGTAGGTTACAACGTCTTGATCTTACCTTTCGCCGTATCTGGACTACTTTCTCCATGGATGGCTGTTGTTGGTATGTCGTTAAGCAGTATTATTGTAGTTACAAACTCAACGCGACTTTTGAGCAAATAGCATGAGTATTATTTACGTATTGATTCCAATCGCCATCATTATCGTTGCCGTTGCTATCGTGATATTCTTTTGGGCGGTGAAAACCAATCAATTTGAAGACTTAGACCGTCAGGGTTACAGCATACTGTTTGACGATGATCTTCCGCCTGAAGAAAAAAAGCTCGCTGAGCAACGCAAGCAACTGCAAGACAGTAAAATAGATAAAAGCCAAGCGCCACATGGAAGGGATTAATTACTTCTCGGCCTTTCTAATTGGCTTAGCAGGCGGTGTGCACTGTGTAGGTATGTGCGGTGGAATAGTCGCGGCGCTCAGGATGGTATCGCCTAAAGGCGCTTCAGCACTGCCCTATACCCTTGCCTATAACATGGGGCGTATAGTGAGCTATACCATCGCTGGCGCAATGACCGGAGCACTTGGAAAAATAGCAGCAGACTATATCCCCCTTGCCAACTATGCCCTTTCTCTACTTAGCGGAGTTATGTTGCTTCTGTTAGCCTGCTATTTGGGCAAGTGGTGGACAGGCTTAGCGCTACTTGAAAATGCAGGTAAAGGACTCTTTTCCAAACTCCAGCCGTTATCTAAGCGCTTTTTGCCGTTCAAAACTCCTTTTAGTGCCATACCTTATGGGTTTATCTGGGGCTGGTTGCCTTGTGGACTCGTGTATTCAACACTGACTTGGTCACTGGCAGCGGGTAATGCGCTTGAAGGTGCTGCTACTATGTTTTTCTTCGGTTTAGGTACATTACCCACCTTGCTCGCTGCAAGCGCTGGCAGCCAATATATTATGCGTAGTTTTCAGCACCATCATTTTAGACAAATAATTGCAGTAATGATGGCAATATATGCCGCTTATGTTATTCATGAAGCAATCGTTTAAAAATGGGTGTATTATTGTCCGGTATTCTTTTAGAGAGCGTGCATTATGAGCAAAGGAAGCCAATTTTCTATTCACTGTCAAAACTGTAGTTTTAGTCACTTATGTTTACCGGTGGCGTTAAACAAGACAGAAATTGAGTCTCTTGACGATATAATCGAGCGTAAAAAGCCGCTTCACAAAGGTGATACGCTTATTCAAACTGGCGATAAGTTCCGTTCTCTATTCGCTGTGAGAACTGGCTCATTTAAATCTTTCGTAACTAATACTGAAGGTGAAGAACAGATTACAGGCTTCCATTTTCCTGGTGACATTATTGGTTTTGATGCCTTACGGGAAAACAGACATCAAAGTTATACCTCTGCCTTAGAAACCGCCATGGTCTGTGAACTGCCCTACGAAACCCTCGACGAAATGTCAGTACAATTTCCAAAGCTTCGCCACCAGATTATGAGCTTCATGAGCGCGGAAATAAAACAAGATCACGACATGATCATGCTTTTAAACAAGCGCACTGCCGAAGAGCGTCTATTGTACTTCATTTCACATTTGTCGCAGCGCTTTGAGGAGCGTGGTTTTTCGCACAGAGAATTCCACTTAACCATGACGCGTAACGAAATTGGAAACTATTTAGGATTGACGATAGAAACCATTAGTCGTCTGTTAAGTCGTTTTCAAAAAGACAACATCATAAAAGTGGACGGAAAACTAATCACTATTGTAGATTTCGATCTACTCAACACTAAATTAGCAGCGCTAAACGGTCCAAGCGTTGTCTGCGGATGATGTTTTTTTGTCTCGACAATGCGCGCGTAATGCGCGCTTTTTTATGCAATAACGTTTTGTAACATTCAGCTCCTTCTAACGTCTATCCCTTTCCGCCCCTCTATGTGTTTAATGAACATAAATATCAATGCTTAATAACTGGCTTGTAAAATTCTTGATCTAAAACAACTTACGTTTTTCACAATGTCGATTATAGTTATTATGAGCTATTTGTTAAAGAACATCGATTTGGACAGCCGCTACTAAGTTTCGTAGTTAAGGGGACGTTATGATTGAGTGTAAACGAATTCTGGCCGTGGTAGATGCCGAGCGCGATAACCAACCTGCACTTAGCCGAGCTTATGAACTCGCTTCAAAAACGGGCGCTTCAGTTATCGCTATGATGGTGGTTTATGATTTATCTTATGATATGGCGACGATGCTTAGCCCCGATGAACGCGAGTCAATGCGCGATGCGGTAACGAAAGAGCACGCTAAATGGTTAGCGACCCACTTAAGAGAACAAGGGTTCACAGAAACTGACATAGTTGTAGAGTGGAATAATCGTGCGTATGAGTCGATCATTTACTACACCCTAAACAACCAGATCGATATAGTGGTAAAGGCAACCAAAAAGCACGACGATCTTGCTTCTGTCATTTTCACGCCTACAGACTGGCATTTAATGCGTAAGTGCCCTCGCCCCGTGCTGCTCGTTAAAGAGCACGGCTGGCCAGAAGGCGGAGAGATTATTGCTGCGGTAAACGTAGGCAGCGAAGACGATGAACACGCCGCACTAAACGACAAACTTACCCTCATTGCTAATGACTACGCATCCTTACTAAAAGGTAACGTTAATTTGGTGAACAGCTACCCGTCAACGCCTCTAAACATTGCCATAGAAGTGCCTGAGTTCGACCCCGATACCTATCACGATGCGGTAAAAAATCACCATTTAAAGGAAATGCGAAGTCACGCGTTGAAGTATGGTATCCCTGAAAACAAATGTGTAGTAAGAGAAGGATTGCCAGAAAAGGTCATTCCTCAAGTGGCAAAAACACTAGATGCAGAGCTAGTCGTAATAGGCACCGTGGGGCGTGTAGGTATTTCAGCGGCCCTAATTGGTAACACTGCAGAACACGTGATTGACGAACTGAATTGCGATGTACTCGCCATTAAGCCTGATGGATTTGTGTCACCATTATCGGTGTAATCTTTACATCAGCCTTATGTAGCAGCGAACACGGTACGCCACCAACAAAATTAACTTCACAGGCATGGTCTCGAAAAGGCGCTTTAATGTATAATGGTGGCTTTATCACAAACTAAGCTAGTTAATTATGAGTTTAGGCACAAACAGTGCTGACGCGTCGCCATTAAATGCTGCGCAAAGTAAGCAAAAGTACAACTTCAACAAACTTCAGAAACGACTTCGCCGGAATGTGGGTAAAGCCATTGGCGATTTCGGTATGATTGAAAACAACGACAAAGTCATGGTGTGCTTATCTGGCGGTAAAGACAGCTACACCATGCTTGATATTCTATTGTTTTTAAAGAAGATTGCGCCTATTCACTTTGATATCGTTGCGGTTAATCTTGATCAAAAGCAGCCTGGTTTCCCAGAACATATCTTGCCTGAATATCTAAAGAGCATTGGCGTTGACTACAAAATTGTAGAAGAAGACACCTACTCGATTGTTAAAGACAAAATTCCAGAGGGAAAGACGACATGCTCCCTCTGTTCTCGCTTGCGCCGTGGTATTTTGTACCGCACAGCAAAAGAACTTGGTGCCACTAAAATTGCATTAGGTCATCACCGCGACGACATGCTAGAAACATTCTTCCTCAATATGTTCCATGGTGGCAAGCTAAAATCCATGCCGCCAAAACTGGTGAGCGACAACGGTGAACACATCGTCATTCGTCCGTTAGCATACTGCACAGAAAAAGACATTGAGAAATATTCTCAGGCCGTTGAATTTCCGATTATTCCATGTAATCTTTGTGGTTCACAAGAAAATCTACAGCGCCAAAACATAAAGGCTATGCTTCAAGACTGGAACCGTCGCTTCCCAGGCCGTATAGAGTCGATGTTTCGTGCGCTTCAAAACGTAGCACCTTCACATTTAATCGACAGCAACCTTTATGATTTTAAAGCGATAGCTACCCAAGACGGCCCAGTTGAAGATGGCGATATCGGGTTCGATGAACCTTCTTTTACTACAGAAAATAGTACGGACTTCAGTGATGAAGATAATGCTATTGAAGTTATAAACATTATGGAACCGAAGTAAATGAAAATTGGACTTGCGTTAGGTGCCGGTGCCGCAAGGGGCTGGACTCACATTGGTATCATTGAAGCACTAGAAAAACTCGGCGTTAAAATTGACGTGGTAGCAGGTTGCTCTATTGGTGCCTATGTTGGTGCTGCCTACGCAAGTGGCAAGCTGGAAGGATTGAAAGAGTGGGCCTGTTCGCTTAGCGACTGGCAAGTGCTTGCTCTTATGGGCGTAGGCCTTAGACGTGGCGGGATAGCAAGCGGACAGAAGGTTTTCGACAAGTTAGCAAGCGAGTTTTGCGAATCAACCTATGAAGACATGCAAAAGCCCTTTGCGACGGTAGCGACTGACCTTTATACCGGCCGTGAAGTGATATTTAACTCTGGTCCCATCGGCGATACCATTCAAGCATCTTGCGCTATCCCCGCACTTTTTGCGCCTGTAGCACACGGTGATCGTTGGTTGGTAGACGGTGCCGTTGTAAACCCTGTACCGGTGAACTTGTGTCGCCAATTAGGGGCCGACTTTGTCATCGCGGTTAACCTTAACGCCGATTTCCGCCCACTTCGCCTTGAAAAATTAAGGCAAGACCATGAAGAAAACCAACGTAAAACTGAAGACTTTTTTACGAAAAGCCAAAATGTATTGCGACAATGGTTTTCACCTGACAATAAAGAAGAAAAAGCGATAGAGAAAAAAGGCGAACAGCACAAGGCTTCGTCTGACGATGTGAAAACAGAAGAAGGTATTGCTTCTGATGTTATTGAAAAAGTGGAAGAAGAATTTACCGAAGTGCCCGCTAAAGTAAACAAGCGAAACCCGCCTGGAATTATGAGCGTAATGAGTAGTTCACTTGAAATACTTCAAGCTCGCGTCACACGTTCACGTTTAGCTGGCGATCCGCCTGACATTCTTATTGAGCCTCAGCTCACCGACGTGGGTATTATGGAATTCCACAGAGCCGAAGAGCTATGCGCGAAGGGCGAAGAAACCATCGCGCGTTTAGCAGAGCAAATTAGGTATCAGCTTCTTACCTAATCCCAAATATGCATCTAGCTTGAAGCCATAGCGGTAACACGTAGCGGCGCATGAGGCAGCGTTAAGCCTTTTGCGTCGTTGATCCAATCTTGTTCTAGATGCAACACGCCGTTATTAATTTGCACACCTTGTGGTGTAATAAAATCTAAATTCTTGTCATCAAACTGAATCATCAAGCCTTTTACCGAAGGCATCATGAAAGACAAAAAGCTTCCCATTTCATTAAAGAAAGCTTCGTACTGACCATACAAAAAAGTAAGGTCGTCTTTTGTGTAATACTGCTTTAGATATTCCGGCTTGGTTTCAAGTTGTACCGACATATCACACACGTTCGCCCGTTCGTTTAAATCGATGCGAACCAGTGCGTTGGCAAGCTTCAATGCTTTTTCAGTTGGCACGGTGAACCGCCCTTCATCACTTACTTCTAGGGGCATTGTTTTTTTATCGGTTACGATAGATGCTCCGTTGACTTCGCATAAACGCCCTTCACCAACACGGACAAACCCAAATGCAAATTGGAGGGCTTGGGTATCTTCGTTATCCAATTTTTTAACATGGCTGTAGAAACGGCTGTACTCAACGTCTATCGTTTCAGCAGCAACGGACGGACTGCCCACACCAATAAACAGAGATGAAGCAAAAAATAAAGCAGCACGTATCATTCGGATAAAAACTCCTCGTTAAATAGGATCATAGTTTGAAGCTCTTCAACATAAGCGGCTCCTCGCTCGGAATAATTCATCAGGCCTTCAGCTAAAGCAACGCCAGTAATAGGAATTTGGTTTGCACGCAGTCGGCTGCGGATCTCTCTTAAATCCTCATATGCGTCGTGACGATTTAAGTTTCGCATATAGGTGTACGTTGCGCGCGACAAACTATCAAACTTGGCAACTTCATGAGAAGCTCCGTCATTTCTGCGGTTGGGTACAAAGCCGCAACCTTTAGAGAAGCACCACAGCCCGAAAAAATTATAGCCCTTTCTTGCAAAGCGGCTGGTTCCCCAAGCCGATTCATTTGCCGCCTGCACGAGTACCAGCTCGGCTGGCAGGACATCAATCTTTTGCAACAGCGCCAAGAGTTTCATCTTAAGCGGTTGTGCGGACTTAACCCGATACTCTTCTACCAGCCACTCAAGCCTTGCCATATCTTCATCAGAAAGCGACGTGTTGGCTAACGCCTTCCTGTACAGAGTTTGTACATAATGCCTTAACGTAAGCAGGTAAGCATTTTGCTTCTCTACTTCGGGGCGTAGATAGTTAAAAAACGCTTCTTTTTTCTCTTTTACGTCAGTATAGGCAGAAAAGTCAGGCACAGGCTTTTTAGCTTCAACCGTTTGCGGTATGTCTAAAACATCCGGCTCGTCCTTAGTTAAAATAATGGCATTAATGACAATTACCGCTAATACACCCAGCGTTATAAGAACAATTTTAAAGGTTTCACGTTTATGCATCGAAGCTAGACTCATTCACATCGTTTCCAGATGCTTCCGTGCTCACTCCTTGTTCACCAATCAGTTCCTGATAGAGCAACCCCATCATACTAAAATAAAAAGGTAATACCCATACAAGAGAAAAGCCAAAGGTTAACGGCACCGATGCGAACAGTAGAAAAAACACACCAAAAATACTGGCAATTTGCGCCCAGTACGCATTAAACACGCGGCATGAAAGGATAATTGCACTAATTGGCGTTAGTTTTCTATCAACAACCAGCATCAGTGAAAAAGACGACGCTAAATAAAAGTACACGCCAGGAATAATAAGCAGCATCATGCCAAGCTGAACAAGAATACTGTTTACTAATTGAGTCAATGCCACCAAAAATATAAGAGGAAAAAACTGAAATACCGTAAACACTGAAATTTTAGCGCCACGGGCAACAAAGACCCCCATCATGTACAAACCGGTCAGTAGTGGGGAGACGATGCAGATGGCCGCAATTTCAATAATAGACTGGTGTTCAAATACGTAGCTCCCATCCTCATTTACTGTGATGTACTGCTGAGCAAACAAGCCTAACACGACAAACGTCAAAAATAGCACTACGCTTCCTTGCAACAAGGAGCCGTAATTTGCTTTGGTTAAACCGGCAGCGCGGCGCAATAGACCTTTGGTATCAAATTGATACTGTTTAGACAACGTATTGTTCAGGCGGTCTTGGTTTACGTCTTTCACACAACTCTCTTATCTTTTTGAAAAATCGGCGCGATTATACCAATTCACAAAAACAAATGCCTGTTTGTAAGGTAAACAAACGTTAACCTAGCACTAATTTCGCAGCTAAACCAACGAGTAGCACACCCATCGCACGGTCTAACCAATACCCTTTTTTACCTATAAGTTCGGCGACTTTACTGGTGCTCAAAAGGTATGAAAGAAAACAGAACCACAGTCCAGTAGCTATGGCTAAATAGACACCGTAGCCAAGTTTCACTGCAAATGGGGTATCAATACTAATAATTGCAGTAAACAACGAGAGGAAAAAAAGCGTTGCTTTTGGATTAAGCCCGTTAGTAAGAAAACCCGTCCATACTGCACGCTTTGCAGATATTTGCGATGTCTTCTGTGCGGTATTTACGGCCTGTTCCTGTTTCACAGGCCCACTTTTAAGCGCTCCATACGCAAGATAAAGTAAATAAGCCGCGGCAGCATAGCTGAAGGTGGTAAATAGCCAAGGCGTTGTATCAATCACCACACTCAAACCAACTAGCGAGTAAGCCACATGTAGTAAAATAGCCAAACCAATACCTATACTGGTGTACATGGCAATACGTCTGCCATAGGCCACGCTGTTTCGAACAACCACCGCAAAATCAGGCCCTGGGCTAGCAACAGCCACAAGGTGTACCAATGCAATGGTAAGAAATTCGTTCATATACTGCATGTTTTGCGCCTCCTACAGCGCATACTTTGATATTAATTCATCAACCCATTGCGGAACAATATGAGAAGCAAAGCCTGTCAGTGATTCGTCGAATAAGGCATTGGTTGCGCCAGGCTCCAAATTTGCCTCTATGGTGTGTGCGCCACTTTCTTTAGCGATCTGAACAAAACCCGCGGCAGGATAAACATTCCCTGATGTGCCAATAGCAATAAACACATCAGCCTTTGAAAGCGCATCATAAATCTCTTCCATGTACATGGGCATTTCACCAAACCACACGATATCCGGTCGCAATGTTACTCTGTTGCAACATGGGCACTTAGTGGTGTGATCAAAGCTCTCACGCCAGTCAAAAGTTTGCTGGCTTATAGCGCAGCGCGCCGATAACAGTTTGCCGTGCATATGATAAACCGACTCGCTCCCACCGCGCTCATGCAAGTCATCCACGTTTTGCGTAACCAACATTAATTTATCGCCAAATGCTTTCTGGAGTTTGGCAAGTGCCTCATGCGCCGCGTTAGGTTCAACCTCATCTTGCTGTAACTGAGCACGCCTCGCGTTATAAAAGCGGTAAACCAAGCTTGGATTTTGTTCAAAAGCCTCTGGGGTGGCTACCTCTTCTACGCTATGGTTTTCCCATAGGCCGTCATTATCGCGAAATGTCTTTAAGCCAGACTCAGCGGAAATTCCCGCACCGGTAAGGATGACGATATTGGGTAGGGCTTGATTAGCTGACATCGGACTGTTTTTACTCTGTTACTTAAGGTTAGTTATACGTTTTACGTCGAAATTAGCAAAGTTAGACCGCTTCGCTTCCAACGCAATTAAAATTGAGAAAGAACGGTAAATCTTCACTGATTTATACGTCTTTTACCACAGGGTACTGAGTATCGGCGCCCCACTCTGACCAAGAGCCATCATATACTGAAACCTGTGTAGCGCCGCACAATAGTGCCGCCACACCAATTATGCAGGCAGTAACGCCAGAGCCACACGTGCAGATGATGGGGTTGCGTAAATCAACATTAGCGCGTTCAAAGACAGCGTTAAGCTGATCAACCGGCAAAAAAAGCCCGTTCTTTAGTAAAGTATCAAAAGGAATATTAAACGCACCTGGCATATGCCCAGAACGCACACCTTCTCGAGGCTCTGACACTTCGCCTTTAAAACGCGGCGTACTGCGCGCGTCTATAAGTTGCGCTTCCGTATTTATTGCTTGAAGCACTGCACTGGAATTTGCGAACCAACCAGGTCGCGGCGTAGCTTGATAGGTTAACTTCCCGTATTGCTGCTGTTCCGAAACGGGTAATCCAGCTTTCCCCCACGCAGGTTGCCCGCCATTTAAGATATACACGTCTTGGTGGCCTAGCGCTTTTAACATCCACCATACTCTTGGCGCAGAATATATTCCACGAGTATCGTAAACCGCAATAGGCGTATTTGCTGTTATGCCCTGATTGCCTAGGTAAATAGCAAGGTCATTTGCAGAAGGCATACTGTGAGGAAGACCTGTTGTATGATCGCTTCCCTCATTGTCTAAATCAAAATCGACTGACGCAGGTAAAACCATTGCCGTTCGCGTATCTGGTGTTTTTGAAACGGGGTCATCCATCAACGCTCTTACAAGCGTTACAGGCTTTTGTTGCATCACATTGGCCAACTGACCAACTGAGAGCAATACTGATGCCATTACATCCTCCTAGAAAGGCACCCGCAATGGCGAGTACCCTGCAATACCCCGACAAAAATGAATCGGTACGTATTAATCTGCAATATTTGTTTAATTAGTATTGAACTAATTCACGTGCGAACATTTTATTTCAACGCAGCAATAGCCGCGTCATAGTTAGGCTCTTCTGTTGTTTCTGCTACTTGTTCTGTGTAGACCACTTTGCCTTCAGTATCGATAACCACCACCGAGCGCGACAGTAGCCCAGTAAGCGGCGCTGATTCAAAGGTTACTCCATAGTCATCGCCAAAGCTTGATCGAAAAGTAGAGCCTGTGATTACATTTTCAATACCTTCTGCACCGCAGAAACGACCCGCTGCAAACGGAAGATCTGCCGATACGCAAATAACCGCAGTGTTATCTAACTTCGCTGCTTCTTCGTTAAATTTACGTACAGACATTGCACATGTTCCCGTGTCGATAGAAGGGAAAATGTTCAATACAACATTTTTTCCTGCAAGCTCTGACAGTGTTACTTCACCCAAATCTGCTTTTACTAGTGTAAAATTTGGTGCAGAAGCGCCTACTTCAGGAAGCTGACCTTTTGTCGTAACTGTATTGCCTTGAAAAGTAACTGATGCCATTCGCTTTCTCCGTGTTTTGTTAATATAAAATAGTGGATGTAAAACAACACTTTCGCAAATAAAAGTGACGTTGTTTAAATGTTACTTTTAACCTGCGACTCTGCAAATGCAAGTTTATGCTGCAAATGCGGCTTACCTTTTAAATATTCCCGTCTAAACACACTGAAATAGTGCGCTAACGTTTGTGCCCCTTGCTTCTGCTGCGCAAGGTCTAAAACGCTAATACCAACTTCAGCAGTACAGTGTTGGAAATCATGGGTAGATTCGCGAAGTAAATAATCTGACGCGACGTCCATACTCACGCCCAACACAGGAAATTCATGCAAGTAAGGGCTCTTCACGAACATTTTTTTTGCTTCACGCCACGTTCCATCCAAGAAAATAAATAGTAACGTTTTCCCCGTATTCAATGGTGGCGTATCAATACAACGTTCAGCTGCAGCATATTCGTGTGGAAATACCACGATAGGAAAATATTTTTCGTTACGAAGTAACGCCAATAGCGCCTCTTCTGGCTCGGTGCGCTTCCACAAAAATGCGTGGTTATCTTTAACCACATCCGCAATTAAACGACCGGTATTGGTAGGCTTATAGTATTCGCCTTTGTACATCAAGAACAAAACCGCCACGTCTGTGCCAGCTTCAGGTTTATATTCACAAATACAGTTTTGCGTTGGAAGCAAACACGCGTCGCAGCGAACTACTTTACTCCCACGTGCGTAGAATGGACGTTCAGCACGAGATAACTCGTCTAAACGAAGTGACATAACAGAATTCAAGATAGTGTGTCTTAGGCAAAAATTTTTACGGATTTTACCATAGTAATTTGTGATAAAAGAGCGCTATTATCTTATCAATTTTTTGACTAAGATTTGGAATATTTGGGAGTTGATAAATGGTGCCCGGGGCCAGACTTGGACTGGGCACATAAAATATTGAAAAATATCAAAATACTAGAAAAACGCACTACCAAGTGTTACTACCAGTGTTACTTCCAATTAATGTGCAACAGCTATCTCATCACGATAATCACTCTGAGTAACCCTAGTCTTTATAACGTGCTTCAGAATCGCTCTGGCTTGTTCGGTTGTGTTAATTATCTTAAGCCTTTTTTTAAATTCGCTTTTTCCTAGCTCTGCTGCAATGAGCCCTATTGATTCATCAGCAAAGGATGGGGAAACTTTTCGAAACTCAAAATCAATAATAACTTGAGTTGAAACTCCACTTAGTAACATCAAGAGTTGTTTCCTTGCCTCAGCTCCAGCAGGTCTAGAGGAAAGAGCATCAAAATGCTCTGATAACTTAATCAAAGATTTCATCGTACTCATCCTCCTCCATAGTTGCGGGCGTTGGCCACTCGCTATATACAGCTCCTGTATCGAGTGCCACGTTAACATTCCATTCAAATATTATAGCTGTGCCTTGCCAGGCACTATTTAAATGTACACTGCTATTTTGACCATTGCCACAAATATATAGTTCATTGCCAGATAAAACGATCAATCTTCCAGAGTGTTGCTCTGCCAATCCTTTAGCTAGCGCAAGGCCATACCCTGAATGTGTACTGTTAGGTTTACCTGTTATTCCGTACTCACAGGCCAATTGGCAATGAGAGCTTGATTCTAATCGCTCACTTAACGCTTCATTATTAGAAAGCGATTCTTCTATTCCTACGCCCGTATCAACAATTGCTATTTGAGCAAGCCCTCCATTTGGCCACGCTTGACCACATACCAGTCCGAATGGCCTCTGATCGGGTGCTACGGAGTGCGCGCAGCAGTTTTGGAGCAGTTCAGAAATCAAAATCGACAAATCATCCTCAGTGGCCTGACTTACACAGTTTTGAAACATGCTGGAAATTTCTGAGGCCAGCCCAGGAACATTATCAACGCTAGTTATAGCTCTAGCCTCTACTATTCGGCCGGCTTGGTTACATCTGAACACGCGAGAAGGAGGCTGCTGCCCAATTGCTTCATAAAGCCCCATACGATTGATGTACCTCTCATTTTGATGGTTTATACTCAATTCGTATCCATTTATTCTGCAACTTGACGCCAGAAAAGCTAAATGAAATGGTTTGATGAACGGTGGCAATGTCAAAGAGCCATATTGTAGGTTCGGTAATGATTCTACAAACTCGGCAACCTCAGAGCTACTTACTTGAAACATAAAATCCCTTTTTAATCCATAGTGTTAACTTCAAAGCAATACCAGCCAATTGGTAATATTTCGAAACTAAACCCATATTAATGGGATCATTGAGTATCGCAAGCTATTCTGGGCAAATTATTGGAACAACAATAGGTAAATTGGAAACCCGCCCGGGTTCTCTTTTGGAAGAGGCTGAATGTTTTTTTCTGAAACAGCCTAATACCAGCATTTCATTTGAAAACAACTAGCAGTAAGAATAAACATAAGGTTCTCATCGTTCAATTATGAGTATTAGCTTTTTATAAAGAAACCTAATGTCCGACCTCTACCATCAGTATCTTTATTGTAGTGATTTGTTGTTAATGCCTTTTGTGCGCATTTTAGCCTATTTACATACCAGCTTAGATCTTAAGTTTTCTGAAGCTCTTTATCGATATTGACTTTAATTGAGTAGGGGGGTGAGCGGGTTGGGCAGAGTTTCAATATCAGGTTTTGACAGGTTTTACGATGTTGGGTTTTATTGGGTTAGTGCTTTGTTAGTGTTATTTTGAATCAGGCTTGTAGCCTCGCCCTTTTATCACCCTTACCGTAATCTTACCGCGCTTTAACACCTTAACATTTATTAACGTGTCAGCCCGTCCAAGCCAGACTTAGTCCAATTAACTAATTTAACTAACAGGACTCTTTTCGGATCCCTTTACTCACTGTGCCAGAATGGTAATTATCGACTTAGCTTTTACGTCTTAATAGCCTCCGCCACCATGACTGAGGTTCCGCCACCAGTTCTTTGCTCTGGCTTTCCGCTTTTTCCATACGTTTTGATGCAACAACGGTAACGCCTTTGTAAGTAGCGAGTGTTTTCCCGCCGTCAATGCGCATACACATGAAATCATCTTTGATTTGCTTTTCATCCGTCATGCTTTCACTCATTCAATACAGTAATGTTATCTACCATACTATAAGTGTTAATCTCATATAACGCATCCTGCGCCATTCTGAGAAGATTTACAGCTGTTTGCAGTGTTACAACAACATCATCGTGATCTATCGTGAAATTGTCCGTATGAGTGTCTCTCAAGCCTATTAGATTACTTAGTAATACTTCGACTTGTTCGATTGTCGTTATTGGTTCCATAAGCCACCAGCATGTGATTGAGTTCTATTTAAAGTTAGCGGCTGGTGGTTATCAATGTAACTGTACCCAAGACCAATTTTTGCGTATGTCTAAAGATTTCCCTATTCGTGTACCAAATATTTTGAGCAACAGTCTACGATGAGCGCAATTTTAGACTATTCACAAAACGCGCTATCAACTCTTCTAGTTTCAGTCTCAATAGCTAAAGAGAAGATTACACTATTACTGAGATAGTTCTTGAACAACAAAACGTAGTTTACCCCCGCAAATCCTTCCAATCTTGATACCGCTTCAACAGTAGCGTATTTACCATACCAAGAATAAGCTTTGTTGATAGGAGTTATACAATCCCCTCGTTTGTATTTAAAACTTGGGCTCGCTTCGATATTACATGTGAAAATAGTCAGTAATAGAAATAAAAGTAAGGTTCTCATCGTTCTTCCTTGAGTAAACTTTTTAAATTCAGAGAGGTCAAAATATGGCTTCACCCATTAGTATTAGCAATATAGTAGCAATAAAACATTAATTGTCTTTTTAGCGCGCTCCTACCGATTAACAGGCCAATTTGGATCTGAAGTTTTCTGAAGCACTTTATAGATGTTGAGTTTTGTTGAGTAGGATTGTGATCGGATTGCCTGAAGTTCAATGTTGGGTTTTGTAAGGTTTGAGCATGTTAGGTTTTGTTAGGTTAGTGCTTTGTTAGTGTTATTTTGAATCAGGCTTGTAGCCTCGCCCTTTTATCACCCTTACCGTAATCTTACCGCGCTTTAACACCTTAACATTTATTAACGTGTCAGCCCGTCCAAGCCAAACTTAGTCCAATTAACTAATTTAACTAACAGGACTCTTTTCGGATCCCCGTACTTGCCAAGCAATATTAGTACTGCTCAACTTAGCTTTAGCGTTTTTAATAGCCTTCGCCACCATGATAGAGGTTTCACCACCAACTCTTCGTTCTGGCATTTCTCTTTTTCACTGCGCTTAGATGCAACTACGGTAACGCCTTTGTAAGTGGCGATTGTTTTTCCATCGCCAACGCGCAAACACATAAAATTATCGTCTTTATCTTCTTCCATAATTCAACAGTATCGTAATCGCTAGCTCATAAGATTAGCAAAAAATTGAGCATTTGGTACACAGCGTGAAAGTTATCACTAAATATTAGCGCATCCTTTCGCGCTGCGGCCTACAGAGCTTTTACTAAAGCTAATGGCTTTCAACATCAAAGCTCGAGCACTCGCTTTTTATTTGATTAATCAACGCAGAAATTACGCTATCGTGCTTGGACTCCAGCTTAATATCGCTTTCCCAAATATAGCCTTGCAGCATATTTGCTAACTCAAGAATTGATTCATATGAAGAATTTGCAATAGCTGACATTTCAGTTAGCGTGATAGTGTTTTCTTTTTGCATGATATTTCCTTAATTTTTCTCAACATGAAATTTTGCTTTAGCACTAAATACTGGTTCATATCTGACACATATCCCCCCTTCAAGCTCCTCACGCATTACTTGCCCGTCAGCCTCAATAGCCTCGCTCAGTAAATCACAAGCGCTCCACAGAAGGTTCCCTGTTACTTCTTCATTCATTGGGTTACCGTCGCACTGCAACGAAAGCATTGTTTGCAATATTGCAGAGGCTTTATTCATATTAGCTCGAACTAAATCATCACGTTCATTCGCTTTAGTTACGATTGATTGCTCCATGGTCGTTCCTCCATTGTTGGGTTTTAAGTAATAATGTACACTGGTACGTACCAGTTAAAACAACATAACAAGTGGTACGTACCAGTGCAAGATAAAAACAAAAAAAGTTTTGAACGCTTAGGTTCAACAAGAAAGCAAATTCGCTTCGAAGATGATCTCCTAAAAAAAATTGATGAAGACAGAACCAAAACCAACCAGGCTTTCTCCGAGTGGGTAAAGGATGCTTGTGAGCGTAAATTAAAAACTTAAATTTCGGCCTCGCGGTGTTTTACCTTTAAATTCGTTTGTTTTTTCCAATAAATAGTGAGTCAAAATAACTGTATGTATGGCTTACTATTAAGGAGTACAGAAACTGTACACTGGATGGCATTTTTCATTTTTTGTAACTCATTGATTTTTCTGATTTACGAAAATTTGCCAGTGTACGGAATCTGTACCGCTAACATCTGCCAGTGTACGGAATCTGTACCGCTAACAAGATTTGCTGTACAGATTTTGATACCTGGCTTTTTTAAGCACAGCGCTTTCTATCTATATCGCCAATGAAAGTTCGAAGTGCTTTATTTGTAGGTTTTAAATCCATTTCGAAGCCTCTTATTTCATCTATTTTCTCGTAAGTTAATGCGTAGTAGTTCGGTGTACGTCCGTTCTTGCTTAATCCTGAACCTTTGCTCAACTCTATGAAACCACCAGCTAACAGCTCTCTTAAAGCCGCGCTCAGAGTTGATTTTGATTTGAAGCCCTTGTCGCGTAGTTGCGAATGAACAGCGCACAACTTGCCGTTGTTATTACCTTTGTACTGATAAGCAAACCAGAGTAACAGGCGAACCGAATTAGCACTGAGCGCGTTAAAATCGGGATGATCCATCACTCTGTTAGGGATACCAGCGAAAGGCCTAGTCTTATTCTTTGCCATAAATCCCCCAGCACCTAACCCAAATTTGGGTAGAAAATTCCCCGAAAAGAGGTAACCTCGAAGGGTTACGCTGCTTTTCCATCTGGGTTGTGCCAGGCTTCGTATTCGACCTTCGAAAGCCCTCGGTTAGACCGGTATGCGTTCAAAAGTCGTAAAGCTTTAACTCTGTCATTATCACTCGCTAACCAATACCTGTTGAATGGCTTTTGATGACAATACACAACGGTTTCTAAGTCCGGCTTTGCTAAAAAACCAATTCCTTTCTCATGCCGAAGCGAACTAATTGTCGTATGTAGACACGACTCTCTATAGCTTGAAAATGCTTCAGGCTGAGTAATGCCTAACGAACCATTTTTCAAAATTGCGTAAAGTGCTAACTCAATCTTGAAAGGTGGTCTAGTTGGAGTAGTATTGTCGATGGTGTTGGTGTTGGTGTTGGTGTTGCTGCCCTTCGGGGTGGCTTCATCTTTTCTCATTTTACTTCCCCTTTACGCCGCAATAACGTCAAGCAAACGGCTTGCTCGTGATTTTCTGTACTCTACAAGACGATTTACAAGTTTTTTTAAATCTTCGTCACTCATGCCGATTGAACGCGCAGTAAGTACTGCTTGCACTTCTTCGGCTATATAACCAGTTGCACGTGCGCCGAGGTTTAGAGATGGGGGAAATAGGCCTTCGAGTACTTGCCGGCGAAGGCCCGAAGTGGACCAAGTTGTAAGGTTTAAAACTTCTGCGGGTTTAAGGATTGATATTTCTTGCTTCATTTGAATCACCATGTGCGTTGTTTACCGTTCATAGTGATTTTCGGGCCTTATCGGATATAAGTAACGGACATAAAATTAGAAACTTTATCCGTTCGTCTTCTCCCATATACGCCAATATTTTAAAAATGTTTCTTGTTCTGGCATCTGATCGTTTTCAAAGGAAAAATAATCACGCAACTCGCTTCCAAGATATGTTTCTAAATACTTTCTGTATTTCTCATCGCGTAAATCTATGGATTCCTCGACGTTAGCCACATGCTCTAACAGATCACTAATATCGCCAGAGCAATCGTAAAAATACTCGGCTATTTTTGCCTGTGTTTTATCGCTAGCAAGTTTAAAGTATTTACAATCGCGAACTAATAGTACGGCAAGTGAAAAGTTATTATAAATTAATCCTTTATAGGCTCGATTCAGGCCTGATTTCTTCAAACCTAGTAAGTCTTCTAAGGGCACTTGACCTTTATTGTTAAAATACTCATCGAAGACACTACTTAGCCACACAAGAAGCTTTGGGCTATTTAGAACTCCAGAGTTAATTTCATGTAGCAGTTTTTCTAGAGGCATCAAAAAGCTTTCGTTATTTTCCGCTATATCAACTTTTACCCTATGTCCAAGCACTTGAGGCTCTGGGAATTGATTTGAAAGGAGTTCTAATAATAGCTTGGCCCCCTCTTCGCTATTAACAGCATCAACACATTCCCACTTATTTCTATTGAAGCGACTGGAACTCATCTAACCAAACTCCTTTATTCTTATTGACCACCATTCCATCATTGTCCGTCTACGCTCTAGGTATTGCGCACGGTTATAAGCAGCTCTCACTTCGTTTTCATCCTTATGAGCCAACGCTGCTTCAATGACATCATGGTCAAAGCCCTCCTCGTTCAAGGTTGTACTCGCAAGCGCCCTCATTCCATGTGCGACTAAACGCCCCCTGAAGCCCATATCGCGCAATGCTTTATTAGCTGATTGCCTGTTAGCTGGCTTTTTAGGGTCAATATGGGAAGGAAAAATGTATTCTCGATGAAAACTTAACGGTTTCATTAGCTCGAGTATTTCTAAAACTTGCGGAGTAAGTGGTACCAAGTGCGGCCTATCCATTTTCATGCGTTCGGCGGGTATGGCCCAAATAGATTGAGCAAAGTCAATTTCTGACCACTTGGCCTCTGCTGCTTCACCTGGGCGCACCATCGTATGTAACTGAAACTCAATTAAGCAGCGAGTAGTTATTTTGGCAGAAGAATACTTTAAGGCTTTTACAAGCTCGGGTAGCTCTTCGGGTGCTAATGTTGGTTGGTGCTTTACCTTAGTTGAAGGTATTAGCTCTTTTATTCCTATAAGTGGATTGTGGTGGATAATGCCGGCATTAACAGCATAGGTCATAACACTATTCATGCGCCTAGCAACTTTGCGCGCAATTTCGTGGCTATTGCGCCCTACGATGGCGTTAATTACCTCTATGGCCTTTGGGGCCGTTAATTGCTCAATAGGAACTTTACCAACAAGCGGAAAAACATCATTGGCAAAAGAGCGCTTGATATTTTTAAGCGTTCCTTCTGAAACTTTGCTGGTATGTATTTCAAACCATTGCTTCGCAACGCTCTCAAAAGTTTGCGAGGCTGATAACAGCGCCTTTTCTTTTGCTTGGTCCTTGTGCTCTTTGGGGTCAATGTCTTTAGCTAGAAGTTTCCGAAATGCTTCGCGTTCCTCTCGCGCATCAGCAAGTGAAACCTCTGGGTAACTACCTATACCAATGTTACTGCGCCTTTTAGTGTGGGGTTTTGAGTAATTAAATATCCACAGCTTAGCGCCGTTTGGTTTGATGCGTAAGGCAAGCCCCTTGCCGTCAGACAGGTTATATTCCCGCTCCTTGGGTTTGGCTTGTTTTACTTGGGTTGCGTTTAACGCAGTTACGTTCCGAGGCATGTTTTTGTAACACCGTTTTTGTAACATTTCGTTGTTGTTAACTTAAGTGTTACTAAAAACATGGAATGGTGCAAACATTTATAAACGTTCATAAGCGCCCGAAATACGGTTAAGCCTATGTTATTTATCGACAAAAAGCGCTTATAGAATTTTATGGAATATAGAAATGGTGCCCGGGGCCGGACTTGAACCGGCACGCTGTTACCAGCGAGGGATTTTAAATCCCTTGTGTCTACCAATTTCACCACCCGGGCATCGGGTTGCTTTTCAGCAAAGGTGTCAGGCGTAGAACCTGATGCTGCGTTGCAGCGTTTGGAGGCGGAACCCGGAGTCGAACCGAGATAGACGGATTTGCAATCCGCTGCATAGCCATTCTGCCATTCCGCCAGATGCGTCTGGCGCGTGATTAAAACCTATCTCTAAGAGATTGGAGCGGGAAACGAGATTCGAACTCGCGACCCCGACCTTGGCAAGGTCGTGCTCTACCAACTGAGCTATTCCCGCATGTCTTAATCGACCATTTCGTTTGGTTGATGTCCTCTCGAAATGTGGGGTGCATTCTACCTACCCATTCAAAACTGTCAACACAAAAAAGCGTTTAAATTGAGATAAATGCGGTTTTTTATGATCGTTTGCTATTTTTTTATTCACTTTGATTAATGTACGATCAATTTCACTTTACTGCGCCACTTCGAAGGTGCGGCCAGGCCGCTTTTGTATAAACAAACATTGACCAAATTGACAGCACTGCTGAGAAATATAAAAGAATATAACCTAAAGAAACCCAATAAATAGTTATGCCCATAAAGGTTTCTAATCCAGACAATAGCCCAATTAAGGCTAACATTTGCGCAGTGGTTTTTGCTTTACCTATAAAAGACACTTTAACGGCATCCCTTACACCATTCGACCCCATCCATTCGCGTAACGCCGACACATAAATTTCACGCACTAAAAGCGCAATAGATGGCAAGGTAATCCAAAGGTTTGCATAACTATGTGTGATCATAAGAAGCGCGGCACCTACAATCAACTTATCGGCAACCGGGTCTAAGAACGCACCGAATGGGGTTGATTGCTGCAGTTTTCTTGCTAAATACCCGTCAAACCAGTCTGTGATGGCCGCTAGCCAAAAAATAAATGCGCCCGCTTCGTGTGCCCAGCGCCAATCAAGAAAATAAACAACTACAAATACAGGAATAAGGATTACTCGGAATAAAGTAATACAGTTTGGAACAGTCCACATAAAAAGTACGTCTCGGTGTTATGCCTCTATGGGCGTTTTAGCGCGGTAGCGTATAAGCTCTGCATCTTTCATGGTTGTAACACATTACCTTAATTCGTAATGCATTGCTTGTTACTCATTCATTTATTGATGAAGGTAGTCATAAATAGTATCCGCGAGTTCTGGGCTGATGCCTGGTACACTCGCTATTTCATCTTTACTGGCCTTTTTAAGACCTTGCAAGCCACCCATGAATTTGAGTAGCGTTTGTCTGCGCTTAGCACCAATACCAGGTATGCTTTCCAAACTCGACGTGGTTTTAACTTTCTGGCGTCGGTTGCGGTGCCCAGTAATGGCAAATCGGTGAGACTCATCGCGAATATGCTGAATAAGGTGAAGCCCTGGCGAATGGCTGTCCATCGGCAGAACCTGATGGCTACCCGCCAGTATTAGTGTTTCTAAGCCAGGCTTACGGGTAGTCCCTTTTGCCACCCCTAACAACATAGGCTTTTTGTCATGGGGCCAATCTTCAAAAAACGCTTCTGCTTGAGCAAGCTGTCCTTTACCACCATCAATTAATAGAAGGTCTGGTATTTTTTGTACTTCTTTAACTGATTTGTAGCGACGTTTTAACGCCTGTGCCATAGCCGCATAGTCATCACCTGGTGTAATGCCTTCAATATTGTATCTGCGATAGTCGCTCTTATGCGGGCCTTCTCGATTAAACACCACACAAGACGCCACAGTTTGCTGCCCAGACGTGTGTGATATATCAAAACACTCCATACGCTGGATTGGCGTATCGACTTCTAGTGCTGTCTCTAAATCTAGATAGCGCGCAAATACGGATTTTTGTTGGCTATATTGTGCATCTAATGCAGTTTGCGCATTTGACTGTGCAAGCTGCAGGTATTTACGCTTTTCTTCCCTCGCCCCTTTAAAGAAATGCACCTTGTGCCCTGCTTCACTGGCTAGTACATTGGCTATGGCGTCTTCATCACTTAACGTGTTGCTTAGCACTATCTGCTTAGGAATAACTTTATTACCCGCTAGATAGAATTGAAGAAAGAAGGATTCGAACACTTCTTGCTCGTCGGCAGTATTAGGCACTTTAGGAAAGTACGCTTTGCTGCCTAACAGCTGCCCTTCGCGAATAAACATCACCTGAATACACGCCATATTGCCTTTGAATGCAAACCCGAATACATCCATTTCGTCTTGTGTACCGGCCACCCACTGACGTTCTTGTACTTTTCTAAGCGCGTTTATCTGGTCGCGATAACGGGCAGCGGCTTCAAAATTTAGCGCTTCGCTGGCTTTTTCCATCTTTTCCACCAGCCCACCAATAACTTGCTGATTTTTTCCTTTTAAGAACAACCGAGCGAAATTAACCTGCTCTTTATATTCTTCGTCGCTCACATAGCCTTCAACACAAGGCGCACTGCACCGTTGCATTTGATACTGAAGGCAAGGTCTGCTGCGCGCACGGTAATAGCTGTCTTCGCATTGTCGAACAGGAAAAATACGCTGCATAGAGCGTAAGCTTTCTCGCACTGACCACGCACTAGGGTATGGACCAAAGTACTCGCCCTTTTTCTTTTGAGGGCCACGATGGAAAGAAAGCCGCGGATGTTCGTGATCGGATAGAAAAATGAAAGGATAAGATTTGTCGTCACGCATGACCACGTTGTAACGCGGTTTGTATTTCTTGATGAAGTTGTTCTCAAGCAAGAACGCTTCGGTCTCGCTGTTAACAACAGTGACATCCATGTTCGCAATCTGACTCACTAACGAACGCGTTTTCGCGTTATCAAGGTTACTACGAAAATAACTTGATACACGCTTTTTAAGGTTTTTGGCTTTTCCTACGTAAATAACCTCTTCCTGACTGTTGTACATGCGGTACACGCCAGGTTGAGAGGTTAAATTCTTAAGAAATGCTGCTGAATCAAATGCAGACATATTCACTTTGACGTTGCGCGTCTAGTGACGCTTAAAAGGTGTTAGGGCTGATAAGTTTATGACGATAGGCCAAGTGCGTTAGCTCTACATCAGAATTTACGCCTAACTTTTGAAACATTCGGTAACGGTAAGTGTTAACCGTTTTAGAGTTAATACTGAGTTCTCGAGCTATATCTGGCACTTTGTGACCTTCGGTTAATCGCATTGCTATAGTAAGTTCTCTACTCGACAACTCATCAAACGGATTATCCGAACTTGGTAATAACTTACCTATAGCAATACTATTAGCCACTTCTTGATCAATGTACTTTTGTCCTGCTGCTACTTTATGGATAGCGCGTATTACTTCGTCTGGTTCTGCATCTTTTGTCAGAAAACCATATGCACCAGCATCCATAACTTGCATTGGAATAGGACTTTCTTTGTGCATTGAAACACAAATAACACGTGTATTTTCGGACATACGAACAATTTTTTTAGTCGCTTCAAGTCCACCAATACCAGGCATATTCACGTCCATGAGTACCACATCTGGGGCATTCTTTCGGCAAAGTTGCACCGCATCTTCACCATTCTTCGCTTCTGCGAGAATAGTAAAATCGTCTACGTCTTCCAGAATCCGGCGTATCCCTGTTCTGACCAAATCGTGGTCATCTGCTAGGATTATTTTTATCACTCTAGTATCTCACTGACTTCAGTTTTACATTCAACTGGATTAAGGCCGCCAATTATCATTAATGGTAATGACTACCAGCCTGTAATTTCGTTCAAGTCATCATACCATGAGATAAGAATTCGTGAAGTAGAGATACACAATTTGAAACTAAATTATTGATCTAGAATACGTTTAGGTACCTATTTAGGTAATTCAAACCACAAGGCCACACTTTCCTCTAAGGCTTTCAAACGAATGATGTCTCGCTCGTAAATACCCAAAGCATCACCAGCCCCTATTTCAACTTCATTAGTTTCACTGTCCACCATAGCCTGCGCATTGCCGCTAATCATGTGAAGGTAACCCTTACCGTCTTCAGTGCCATGCTCCCATGTTTCGCCAGCTTTCAACGTTAAACGGCTGATTGCCGCATTTTGCTTAATGCGTAATGACCCTTCCCTACCGTTATCGCTTACTAATAATTCAAGCTTTGAATCATGGTTATTGCCACCCGCCTGTGTACCAAAAGTCTTTTGCGCATACCCCGGTGTGCCCCCTTTTTCGTTTGGGACAATCCAAATTTGAAGGAAATTAACAGGCTCTTCACTAGAGGGGTTAAACTCTGAATGCATTATGCCTTTACCAGCACTCATTACTTGCACGTCGCCCGCAGGCACAACGTATTCATTACCGGTGTTGTCCTGGTGCTTTAATGCACCGCTCACGACATAGGATATTATTTCCATATCTCTATGACCGTGGGTCTCAAAACCTCTGCCCGCCTGCACAACATCGTCATTAATCACACGCAGTGCAGAAAACCCCATGTGTTTTGCATCAAAATAGTGTCCAAACGAAAAGCTGTGTTGGCTTTTTAGCCAGCCAAAGTTTACTTTTCCTCTTTCATTCGCTTTTCTCAAATACATCATCGTGCATTCCTCATAACCGTAAGCCGCCACTGACACTTCAGCCCAACAGGAATAACGTTGGGCGATAGAATATGTGACAAGAGCTAATTATTTAATACGGTCATTTTAATTCCCTTTAATAGAAATAAAATGTCAAATATTTGAGCTTATTATTCTAATATTTAGAATAGAAGTAACTACCGGTCTACAATTGCGGGTTAAGATACGCTAAGAAATAAAACACAAGCGTTGCAACGCGGTTTCTACAACCGCAGGGTGACAGGCTAAATTTAGCCTAATATGGTATGGAGAACCGAACGGTGCGCCATCGGTACCAATAACGCCTCGCTCGATGCATTCTTCCACAGTGGTAACAGGTGAATATTTAAGGGCTGGACGAGAAGCGTCACTTAAAGAAGCTTCATTCACAGAATCGAGCGTGTTCTGTTGTGTTAACTGGGAAGGAAACGTTGAAAGGTCTAGCCACAAGAAGTAACCAGCGCTGCCCATTGTATAATTGACGGTTAAACCATAGTGCTCAAAGAAACGCACAACAAGTTTCCGATTAAAGCTTAACGCACTTTTTACGTTATCTAACCACGTACTTCCCTTTTCATAGGCAGCAATCAACGCAACTTTCCCTAAGTTGCTGGCGTTCAGGTGCCTGCTATTAATAGCTTGAACAAAGGTTTCTCTTGTCTCTTTATCTTTAATGACTGCAAAGGATGCGCCGGGAATACTCGCCAAGTTAAATGCCTTAGACACGCTATTAATATGGATGATTCGCGGCCGTTGATGAGAATTGATGTTACCACCATTTAGACTTTCTTGGCGCACCTCGTTCTTATTGCTTACCTCTGCACCAAACATGGGTATAAGCGTTGGTTCATTTGACGAGTTAAATGCAAACTCGCTGTGTACCTCATCAGTGATAATTAAAATATCATTCTTGGCGCAGAAATCGATAATAACACGCTGCTCTTCTGTACTTAAAACTGTACCTGTAGGGTTATTAGGATGGCAAATAACAAAAGCAGCCGCAGAGCTATCGAAGGCTGTAGTATCTATGGTTGTGTTAAACCCTTTGGCGTCTTCCTCACGATTCTTGTCGCTCCCCTTTGTCACTGCAACTTCAGAGAGCCTAGTCTGAATTTGACGCGCTTTTGGAATGACTGGAATAGATACTGGTGTTAAGCCGTTATTATTTATAGCCTCAGTTAAAGGGGAATAAGTTGGCGTTAACACCATGACCGTTTGTCCAGGCTGACAGAAAGCGCGAAGCGCTACATCCAAGGCCCCTATTACACTCGCAACATCAACAACGTCATGGCTTTCTACTTTATACCTACTCTGTTTCGACGCATTGCGCTCAAAGCGTTTGGCCACTGCATCACCGATATCAAGGGACTGATATCCGTAAGTAGAGCGAAGGTTTTGTGTAATAGCACTAAGTATTTCATCACAAGGCGGGATGTCCATATCCGCTATCCACATGGCGATAGGGTCTTGCTGAGGCGCGACAATGTTGGTTTGAGATACAGATGCGCCCTGAACGCGGCGAAATATCGCTGAGTATTTAAGACGGGTCTGGTCGAGTTTCAGATGAGAAGGAGTCTGCCACACATCCTTGTAAGGCATAAACTCGCTTTGTGTAGCGTTAAACACAGGGAGATGTCTCAGCGCGTTGTTCACTTTCGCATATCCTATTTTAACCCCTTTATGCTTTGTTAAGCGGAGCCACAGCCTTTCGAGAACGTTATTTCAACTACGTAAAAACAACGCTTACTGCGTGAGTCTCAGATTTAGCGGCGCACCTAAACTACACTATCCTATTTTATTTTTTCAAACACGTTGAATTCAGAGAGCGTATGTTGATATTTACGTTTAGTTTCACGAATGACAAAAGGTATGTCTACAGGCTCTCCAACGCGTTTGAATTCGCTGCCTAGTGTATTCTCTAGCGCTTGAGTAGAGCTCAACGTTTCGCCATTTTCGTCTTTATAGCCGCCCAACCATTCACATCTTTCTGTGTATTCTTCCAGCCATGTAAAGGGGCTGGCAACTACAAGCAGGCCGCCTTTGTTTAATCGTTTTGCCATATCGGCAAGCACTTTTTTCGGGCTGTACACTCTATCAATAAGATTGCCCATAAAGATAAGATCGTAGCCCGTAAACTGCGGTTTCAAATTACATGCATCGCCCTGCGCGAAAGCAACGTTGTTTGCACTTTTATCTAAACCTAAGGCTGAAAGCTTGCGCGCCTTAAACGACGTAAGCTCACCTTCTTCAATAAGGTTGTAGCGTATTTCACCACGCTCTTGCATATCGAACGCGGTTTTTATAAAGCGTGCAGAAAAATCGATGCCATCGACATGATCGAAGTATTTCGCAAGTTCAAAGGTAGACCGTCCAACGGCACAACCCAAATCTAACGCTTTAGCGTGTTGACGACCTTGCATAGCGTCAATACAAAACTGCGCACTGGCTTTAGCAAAATTAGGTACACCATAGTACTCATCGCCGTAATGGAATTCACTGTATTGCGAAACCTGTGTATCACTTTCATAATCAAAATCGTTCACTGCTATAACTCGCTTTCCCTGAACATATCGAAACCCGGCATGTTGAAAGAAGTGACGCCGAAAAGCGTAACGGCTGTCTTTCATTGCCTCGTTACCTGTAGATACCCAACTACCACCTTTAATCAGGTTGTGCTTATTGTCGAATGTTGGTGTTGTAAAGTCGTCATATAAAGGATGAACTTTAAAGCCCTCAAACGGGTAGATGGGTGTTTCTGTCCATTGCCATACGTTACCAACAACATCATAGAATTCGCCGCACTTATTTACATTAACTGGCTCACTCGACGCATACTTTTGCAGCGCTATGTTGAATCCTTCGCTGTATACGGTTTGTGTTACACCAGCCTGCTGTCGTAACACTTGCCATTCATTTTCAGTAGGCAAACGAATAAGCTCACCCGTTTTTTCACTCAAGTAGTTACAAAACGCTTTCGCTTCATGATAGTTAACATCTACTGGCCAGTCTAAAGGTAGCGGATGCTCTTCAAGCATACTGCGGTACGCATAGTCATCGCCTTTCTTAATCCAAAATACGGGGTGCTGCGCCTGCGTATATTCACGCCACTTATTGCCTTCAGCCTCCCAGTATTTTGCGTTGTTATAGCCGCCATCTTGCACAAACGATAAATACTCACCATTACTTACAAGAAATTTAGACGCACTAAACTCGCTAACGGATTCTTGCTGAGAGCCATATTCATTGTCCCAGCCGTAATAAGCACTGTCCCACGTTTTGTTGTTGACTACCGTTTGAGTTGGAACCGTAACTAATGCGTTAGGTACTAACGCTTCAGCCTTAGTTTGCATTGTGTGGCAAACTGGCCATGCGGGACTGGGACGTACCGATGCAATAGGCAACTGTCTAATAAGAACAGATGAAGTTTCCAAATGAATACGTTCATGCTCTATACCCATAATAACGGGCCACATTGGGTTTTCCCAATCGATAGGCATACTGAACGATATGGTATCAATGAGGTCGCACACCAAGGTTCGTACTTGATTCCGATATTGACGTACTTCTTCCACCTGTGGCCAATCGTAATTTGCGTCGTTGAGATCATCCCAACTCATTTCATCAACACCAATGGCAAATAGCGATTCAAATTTGGGGTTAATGCGCTCGTTTATTGCCTTAGAGAGTACGAGCTTATTAATGAAGAAAGTCGCAGTGTGGCCAAAATAAAAAATTAATGGATGGCGCAACTTTTCAGGTCGTTGATAAAATACGTCATCATTGGCAAGACAAGAGAAAAGCGATTCGTAGGTATCAAAAGAATCGAGGAAATACGCCTTTATTTCCTGTCTTTTTTGCTCAACTGTTCCGTCCCGTAAATTAAGTGTGGGCATTGCCTGCATAATGTCCTCTCGATTTTTGTTATTACTACCAACTGCGTAGGATCAGCGCTATAAAAATAAAAGAAGAACGCTTTAAAATGCCGTAATGATTTCAGTTGATTGCTAACCTTTTATATATACCAAGCTTTTATGAACAAAGCGCGACATAACTAGGTTTTTATGGAATGTTCTGTAATTACAAGATACAGACAGGATGAGATCAGAAAATATTTCATAACAAACTTATGCCTGCGATGTTGCTATGAAACACCGTTTAATTTAAAGCAAGTTATCATAAAAGCATCGAGATACCGTGGGTGTCATGTTACGTTTACCTAGTTTACTAAATACCCCCATTCAACGTTGGCTAATAAGCTGCGTCGGTAAACAGCATATTTATACGCTTATACCTTCACACTTCCAGAAATGAAAAAGGACTTTTCTTAACATGAAATCAATAAGTTATATAGCAGCAACGCTCCTCTTGTTGTACGGTTCACCCGCGACTGCAGCTGACAACTATACTAATGCGCTTCTCAATGAAGCCGTTCGCAAAGGCAATAAGAGCACCCCTTTAATTGTAAACCCAACACTCACTATGGAGCGCCTATCAACCAGTGACGGAGAGATCACTTATCACTATCGCTCTATGACGTTGACTCAAAACAAAGGCGTTAATCAATTTGTAGAGGAACAACAAAAGAAGCTCTATCCGTATGTGTGCACTTCACCCTCGCAAGAAATTCTTAGGCGACATGGAATTACAGTGAATTATTTGTACAACGATAAGAATAATGATTTTTATGCGGTGATAAGTATCGACACTACAACGTGTAACAAGGTTGGTTGAAAACGTTCTAGCAGCACGTTTTTATTCCACCCATAAAAAAACCCGCAACTAAGTGCGGGTTTTTCGTATTTGGCGGAGAGTGAGGGATTCGAACCCCCGGTGGGTTTGACCCCACGTCTGATTTCAAGTCAGGTGCATTAAACCGGGCTCTGCCAACTCTCCTGAAGTGACGCTTATCTTAATGATTTACGTAACGCTGTAAAGCACTAATTTCAATTAAATCAATCAAATGGTGAAATATTCACCTTTTCGCAAGAATAATAACCATCTTAGTAAAAAATGACCTGCGTTCTCATTATTTTCAAACACTATTAGCGTTAACCATATAAATGAACGTAGAACATAGAATGAAGTTTTTAATGTTATTAAAGTTCTCGCTTAAAAAATTCTCATTAGGTCGCTATGCACATCGACAGTTCATGATGCCCAAAATGACAATGTTCGTTTAGCTTTGAAGACTGTAGTTACGCGTAGGTTTAATTCTTGGCGATACCTATATTTTAAAGTGAGTAAATTTAGCCCATAAAAAAACCCGCAACTGTGTGCGGGTTTCTTGTATTTGGCGGAGAGTGAGGGATTCGAACCCCCGGTGGGTTTGACCCCACGTCTGATTTCAAGTCAGGTGCATTAAACCGGGCTCTGCCAACTCTCCTGAAGTGCTGCGTATCTTAATGATTTATGCAGGACTGTAAAGCACTAATTTTAACATTTTAACTCAAACGACCAATTGATAATCAAAGTGTTCAAAATTTAATTGCTCTCGTTTAACCCAGCCGCTATTCAATAAGGTGTTGCATTTACACAGCATTAAGAAGCACTAGTTAATCACACCACACAAACATGCTTGCAGGTTTGGTTAAAAGCGTTAAAGACATGGCTTTATCTGCAGCTCTATTATTAATACCGTAACAAACATGGAGGGGAAGAAGGTGCTCTTCTCTGGGATGAGCATATCGCGCATCCGGTGCGCTGTACCAATCAACAAGTCGAGCTTTGCGTTCATTCTCGCTGTAGGCACTGGTCTGCATTGTTGTATGAAGCCAGTTATTAAAGCGCGTTGCTTTTCGCATTGCATCATTAGAGCTATCAAAAAAGCCCTGCATGTTGTGAAATGAAGACCCCGAGCCCAATACTAAAATATTAGCTTCGCCCTTTACATCACTATTTATAGGCGCTATTCCAAGTTCAATAGCTTTCCTAATTGCTTCGCCTAATAGCACATGCTTTTCCGAATCCAAATCAGACGTAATGGATAGTTGAATACAAGGCACATCGGCATTGGGATACATAATACTCAGGGGAATAAACATTCCATGATCGAAACCACGTGCCCTATCCTCCCGTGCAGCAATGCTTTGTTCGGTTAAACGCTTTAATAATAAAGTGGCAAGTGCTACTTCTCCTTTAGCCGGATATTCAAGGGAATACGACTCTTTGGGGAAGCCATAATAGTCATAAATCAAGGAAGGTTCTGGGTGAGTAGTCACACAGACGTCAGTCTCTTCCCAATGGGCACTAATCACTATGATTGCATCAGGCTTGGGTAAATCTGTTGATAATGTTTTGAGCGCTTCAATCATTTCCAGATGGTAGGCAGGCGTTCTCGCCTCTCCTACTGACTGCATTTCAAGAAGTGGAAGCGGCCCTCCACCATGAGAAATATACGCAGTGTTTATTCGCACAGACGGGTGAGTATGCGTTCGCTGTTGCATAAAACCATTCCAAGTTAGATGTAGTTAAGGGCTTTATTGCCAATAAAACCGGCGCATTCGAGCCGGTTTCATGAGTCGTTGGCATTTCACAGGCGCTATTTATCAAGCTTGTCACTAATAAGAGCGTCAATTGAAAACTTACCACCACCCTGAATAGCTAGTGCACCTGTTGCAGCAAGTAGCGCTAGCGCAAATTCGTAACCATTGTTAGTCATAAACAAGCCGTTTGCTGCATGTACACTAAAAATCGCGATCACCATGGTAAATGCACTCACCAATGCCGCTGGGCGAGTAAGCAAACCTAAAATTAGTGCTAGACCACCAAAAAATTCAGCGCTACCGGCCAGCAATGCCATTAAAAAACCTGGCGCTAAACCAATGCTTTCCATCCATTGACCTGTGCCTTCTAATCCATAACCACCAAACCACGCAAAGAGCTTTTGTGCGCCGTGTGCGGCAAGAATAATGCCTACGGGAACACGTAGCACCAAGCTAGAAATACTGTTGTTAGATGTAAAAATTTTTTTCAAAAATTGATTATTCATTGCCGTATCCTCTAAATCTCTCGTCTTCGAAAGTGTCATATCAAAAATGATCAACGCGCCACCTTTCTTTTGGAATATGGCGGTGCGCTAACCTTATGTACGTAGAATAGTTACCAACAGCAATTGAATAAAGAGTCAAAATATTGAATGATTACCAACATATTATTGTTATTTTGGTAGTTAGGTTATAGAAGATGGATAGATTAGCGCTGTTGAAAACATTTATTATTGTTGCCAATGAAGGCAGCTTTACCAGAGCTGCGGAAAAGCTCGACACTTCAAACCAATTGGTAAGCAAATATATCGCTGAACTGGAAAAACAACTTGATACACGATTATTTAACCGTACTACGAGAAAAATTCATCTAACTGAGGCGGGCCAACAATGCTTACAGCATGCAAATCATATTCTTGAAAGCGTAAGTGACATGGAAAGCCAGCTGGGTTTGCTGAATACAGAAGCAAAAGGGGTATTGCATGTAAGTGCGCCAGTTTCTTTTTCTACACTACATTTAGCTGGCGCACTTAGTGCATTTCAACAAGCACACCCTAACGTTTCAATTAACCTTCAACTAAACGACAGAAAGGTTGATGTTATAGATGAAGGATTTGATGTAGCGATACGGGCCGGTCAACTTGTCAGTTCAACGCTGGTAGCCAAGAAGATCACTAATATAAAACTTGCCTTGTGTGCTTCGCCTGCTTATTTGCAAAAATACGGCACTCCACAACACCCAAACGAATTAAAGCCCGAACATTATCTTGAGTATTCCTACGTCAACTACGATAACGATAAGTCTGCGCTTGTTGCAGCGCTAAAGGCCAATGCCCAGAAAGTGGCGCCTAAACTAACCGTCAATAACGGTGAAGTGCTTACGAATGTAGCAATACAAGGTAAAGGTTACGTACTTCAACCTACCTTTATTGCTGGTGAAGCACTTAAAAATGGGGAACTCGTGTCAATACTGAATGACTTCGTACCACAAGCCATCTCTTTATATGCAGTTTATCCCCATCGAAAGCTCATCTCTAATAAACTAAGGGTTTTTATCGACTTTTTATCTAGCTATTTTGAAGATACGCCCTATTGGGACAAATAAATCACGGTACGCGTAACCTTTTCTTTGTGTTGGTTAAACCCAAGTGCAGCAATATAGGTTACAAATATTATGGACTAAACAAAAACGGCGTAGAGACATACTTCTACGCCGTTTGCGTAATAGCATAGCGGCAATATACGTATTAGAGGTGTGCACTCACCTAAAAGCACGCATTATATTCTAAACGTTTCCATAATTGCTGGCACACCCGGAAACATGCCAATAAGCGCCATGACCGTACATAAAACTAAAAACGTAATACCCGGAATTAACCAACGCCCCGCTTTACCTAGCTCTCCAGCTCTATCTTTGCATCCAACGAGCCCTAAATTGTCTAAGAGCATGGTAAAAGACCATCCAAATACTGGGTTAACTAAAACCGATGAGATCACAACCAATGCGGCAGATTGGGTCGTTTTACCTTCACGCGTCATTTGCATACCCGCTTCCATTAGCGGCAGAAAAACCCCAACGATAAGCGCTACACATAGCACCGGAGGCCAAATGGCCAAGTCCATAGGGTAACCCCATATTGCGGCAACAACACACAATAGCCCCGTAACCAACGCACCACCAGGAATAGGCCTGCGCGCAATTGATGCGGGGATAATATAGGTTCCCCACGATGACGAGATATTCCCCCCTCCCAGTAGGCTTCCCACTGCCTGACGACTAGATGCCGCAATCATGGTGTCATCTATATTCATGTGCGCTCGTTCACTTTTTTTAGGGTAGCTAAGCTTTTGGAAGACTTGATGACCTAAGAAATCTGGCGACCACATGGACACAGCTAGCACGGCGAAAGGCAGCACAGCAATGAAGTGCGACCAGTCTGGTAGACCTAGTTTCCAGCCTGTCTCTTCCCCCCACCAATAAGCAGGATTTAAATTGGGCATACCTGGCGACGTTGTGAATTCAAATGGCGCACCTAGTGACAACGCAATAACCGCCGCCATCACTGCGCCAAGTGGAATGGCAAGCCATCGCTTTTGAATATGCTCTAGCCATGCATACATTAAAATAGTAGCGATAATCACCACAAAAGCTAAGTAAGCCATATCGAAGCTTTCCGCCCACGCAAATAATTTTTTTACCTGACCAGTAATGCCGATAAACCCTAAATACAACAGTAGCCCACCGCATACGCCGTTACTGGTTAGCTTTGCAAGCACACTGCCGCCCTTAGTTATGCCTAAAATAAAGCCAAATACGGCAATGAGCAGGCCCAATGCCATAGGATGCCCGCCAGAAGCAACGATAAGTGGTACAAGTGGTAGTAGCGGACCATGAGTGCCCGCCAAGTTAGCAGATGGGTTGAGAAATCCTGAAATCAGTACAACAAACAAAACGGCTGCGATGAGCAACTCAAAGCGCACGTTTTCAATAACAAACTCTGGCGATAGACCTAGCGGTGCAGCGAATGCCCCTACCACAGCGGCAACCATAACAATTTTACCAATGGTTGCCGCCATTCCGGGTACAAAGTCTTCCCACTCAATGCGGTAGTCTTTGCCTGGCAAATTCAAACGCCAACGCTTTGGGGAAAGTATTTGTAGTTCGTGGTTTAAATAATCGTCTCGAGATTTGAAATTACTACTTGGTTTGTGAAGATTTTGATAGGAAAAACTTTCTTGTGACACATAACACCTTTAGATTGCGCGAAGAAAACGCAAGCCTAAACATGTGAACGGGATGTAACAATGCGACTGTGGTCTTATACTTAAGGCGAAATTCAAACAGACATAAAAAAACCCGCAGCGGTGTGCGGGTTTCTTGTATTTGGCGGAGAGTGAGGGATTCGAACCCCCGGTGGGTTTGACCCCACGTCTGATTTCAAGTCAGGTGCATTAAACCGGGCTCTGCCAACTCTCCTGAAGTGCTGCGTATCTTAATGATATTTTTATGACTGTAAAGCGAAAAATTAAAAAAGTTGTTCAAGTGCCGAGAAATCAATCAAATACACGGCTTCAAACGTATAAAAGGCGGTTTTGTATTCACCTGACACCATTTTCATCTGAAACTACTTGAAAATGGGAACTAAAACCCATACAACATACACTAAATAATTGTGACCCATTTTGGTCATATCATAAGTCCTGTTGGAGGAAACAATGGATCAACGTTCGATGTATTCAAGTGCATCTCAACCATCGGTATTGCAGACGAACAAGGTTCTACGCAACACCTATATGCTGCTTGCGATGACACTGGCGTTTAGTGCGGTTTGTGCTGGTATAGCAATGGCAGTAGGCATTTCTCCTATGATGTCTCTTGTTATGACTATCGGCGCGTTTATTACTCTATTTGTAGTTCAGAAAAAAGCGGATTCGGCTTCTGGTATCTACTGGGTGTTTGCATTCACAGGTTTAATGGGGGCTTCACTAGGTTACACGCTTAATTTCTATTTAGGCGTTGCTGGTCCGGGCTTAATTATGGAAGCGTTGGGTGCAACAGCCCTTGTTTTCTTTGCGCTATCTGGCTACGCGTTAACCACGAAGAAAGACTTCTCGTTCATGGGCGGCTTCTTGGTAGTTGGTTTAGTTGTGGTACTTGTGGCAGCAATTGCGAATATCTTCTTCGCAGTTCCAGCGGTTAGCTTAGCAATTAGCGCAGCGATTGTGTTTATAATGTCAGGTTTCATCTTGTTCGATACAAGCCGTATCATTCACGGTGGTGAAACAAACTACATTCGCGCAACAGTTTCGCTATACTTGAACATATACAACTTGTTTACGTCTATTCTTCACCTTCTAGGTGCGTTTGGCGGCGACGATTAATACAGTGTTAAAGGTTTAAAGCAAACACCCCTTAACCGGGGTGTTTTTATTTGTATGGCAGAATATTCAATACTTATCACATCGTCCCCGTTTCAGGGTGACACAGCTTTACGCGCCCTCGCCTTTGTGCAAGGCGTTATCGACAATGGCGATGTTATAAACAACATCTTCTTTTATAGTGATGGCGTGCATCATACCAACAATTTAATGCTTAATACCGGTGACGAACTGTTCGCGCTTGATAGCTGGAAAGCACTGGCTAACACGCACAATGTAAAGCTTCTAGTATGTATTACAGCCGCTGTTAAACGAGGAATTGTGAGTGAATTAGAAGCAAAGGAAAATGGCTTAGCACACGCTAATTTAACAGCGCCGTTTGAGCAAGCTGGCTTAGGTGCGTTTTTCACTGCGCTTCACAAGTGTAATAGGCTGGTACAATTCTAATGGCACATTTACTTATTAGATTTACCCAAAGTCCCTATTCTAATACGAAAAGTCAAGACGGTTTAGATTTTGCGCTTGCTGCAACCAACTATGGACACAACGTAAAAGTGCTCTTCGAGAATCAAGGGGTACTGCAGCTTGTCAAAGCAGCGTCTATGGAGGGGCTCAAAAATCACACCAAACGGCTGGCCAGTATGCCCTTCTTCGACATAGAAGAGTGCTTTGTATGTAAAACAAGTTCAGACTTATACAATGTTGAGAGCACGCTCGCCAATACAGATTTAAGTGAAGAGTTAGACTGCCAGTGGATCACTTCAGAGGAAAAGCTCTCGCTTATACAGAGCGTAGATCACGTGGTGACATTTTAATGCTTATTACTATTTCTACACCACACCTAAGCGACGCAGATAAGCAATTGTTGATCTCTGCCTCTGAGCAACCTGCCGCTAATATTTGGGTTATATTTAATGGAGACGGTGTATATGCGCCAGCGTTGGAAGCCGCATTTTTTCAAACACTTCCAAATTTAGAAGACAATGAATCAATGCTGAACTTTGCCTTTGTTTCAAATGATGCTATTGCGCGAGGCGTAAACATGCCAAAGCATATCAAAGCAGTTTCCAACTCAGAATTCGCTACAATCTCAGCAAAACATAAGCACTGGATCCCCCTTTCATGACACAAGAAACTTATAGTTTTAATTATAAGGGCCAAGATATCCCTACAGACAAAGCTGGCTATTTGCTCGACTACACGCTTTGGGAAGAAGGCATGGTTGAGTTGCTAGCGCAAGAAGAGAATATTGAGCTCACAGAGGCCCATTGGGAAGTTGTGAGGTTTGTACGTGCGTTTTATGAAGAGTATGAAACTAGTCCGGCAATCCGTGCCCTCGTAAAGGCCATGGCTAACAAATTTGGACCTGAAAAGGGTAACAGCCGATATCTGCAACGGCTATTTAAAAAAGGCCCGGCTAAGCAAGCCACCAAACTGGCTGGATTACCAAAACCAGCGAAGTGCTTGTAAAGGCGATTACGCATTGTATTTAAAGCGCTAGCGCCCCTCTGCTAGCCTTTTTCCCTTTCGCATATTCCTTGAGATTACTTACTCGTCATATCGCAGTATCGATTGTTGTGTATCGACAACGCTTAACCCCACCTACTAGCCTTCTACTAAAAGCTCTCGTTAAGTTGCTGCTCGGGTTGAAGCTTAATTCGAGGTAGCTATAAGAAGCGCCACCCTATTGTTATCTTTCTTGGCTTTGGTGTTGATATTGCAACACCTCTTTTACATTAGCGTTTTAACTGGGGTTTTAGGCACATTTTTCATACTTGTCTTTCACCGAACACCATAAACGTGAATGTTTTACATAAATGGACATAGGAGGCTGTATGACAGTTCAGAAACACTACGTAATTGTGGCCAACCACGACAACGCCACAGCTTACACCTATACCAACCACGGAAGTGCGCTTGTTGAAGTAAAGAAATGGCACAATGAGTTTAGTGGCGCGAGTGACCAAGACATTTATACAGATAAACCCGGCAGGCAATCGGCTCCCGCTTCACAGGTTCCAGGGGTAGACAGTATGAATCGAAAAGATGCAGCGGAGTTGGAAGATGAACGTTTTGCCAGCGACATTGCGCAATGGCTGGATAGCGAGCGTAAACGCGGTGCATTAGGCTCTATAGATATTATTAGCGGGCCAGGGTTTCTTGGAAAACTAAGAAACGGAATGTCATCTCAATGTTCAGATGTTATAGATAAAGAAGTAAAGAAAAACGTTTTAGGTGCGGATGAAGAAACCTTGCTTTCCTACCTCAAATAGCGCCCTAATCAAACGGTGAAAAAACACAGGCGGCTGTCGTTAACACCGCCTTTGTTTTATAAGCATTTGGGTTTAAGCCAGAGGTTTTATTCAGCCTTTAATACATTAACTTCACCAATAACCTCAGCACCTTTGAACGTATTTACTCGCGTAACTTCAATGTCGCTATAAATGCGCGGATTATTTAGAATATATTCTACCTCAGCATTAAGTGCGCCCTGTAAATCAGCCGCAAGCCATGAATTGATAGCATGACTGTTGTGGGGAAGAAAGCAAGGGATGGATTTTTCATGATACTGGCTAAATCCCTCTACGGGCGGGCGCGTTACTACCGCACAGGAAAATAGCCCATTGCTAAAACGCCGGTATACTGCGCCAATAAGTAAGGCGCCGCTTGTGGGCTTCATTAAATAATGTGCTTTTCCTTTTCCAACCGGGTTCGACTCCCCTACCGCCGTTGCTACAACCACTGCTCGCCGCTCTCGGATGAACTTGCCCCAATACGGACTATCTAAATTGCGGGCATTGAACGTTGTTCTGTCGCCAATCATTAATGAGTCGCCGACAGGCTTGGCGTCAAACCACCACGTAGCATCAATTGTGCTATCGCCCGAGACGATTAAATTAGTAATTTGTCTTTCAGGCGTTTTTCCAAATGCTGGATAAAAATTAATGACATTGCTGGAGGAAGATTCGTTGGCAAAAAGCGGAATGGTACGTGTAAGCCCGACTTCTTCAAGTAGCGCAATAACGTCAGGTGAGTCTGTAATACGTTGTATAAATCCGCACATAAAACACCTTCGTAAGCGTCATACATCTCTTAAAAAAAATCCGATATTAAGAAATATCGGATTTAATATCATTGCAGGCTAGCATATTCCACAACGAATAAGTGAGTTACTTGCTTGCCTTGATCACTTCTTGACCCGCCATATATGGCACCAGCGCTTTTGGAATAGTAACGCTTCCGTCTGCCTGCTGATTATTCTCTAGAATAGCTACAAGCGTCCGCCCTACGGCCAAACCAGAGCCATTCAGTGTATGTAACAGTTCAGGTTTGTTCGTTTCAGGGTTACGGAATCGTGCTTGCATACGTCGCGCTTGGAAGTCCAACATGTTTGAACATGAAGAAATTTCACGATAGGTATTTTGCGCAGGTAGCCATACTTCAAGATCGTAGGTTTTGCATGCGCCAAAGCCCATATCACCAGTACAAAGCAACACTTTGCGGTAGGGTAATTCTAGCTTTTGCAGAATAACTTCCGCATGACCTGTTAGCGCTTCTAGCGCATCAAAGCTTTCTTCCGGTTTTACTAGTTGTACAAGTTCTACTTTGTCGAACTGATGCTGACGAATTAGACCACGCGTATCACGACCGTACGAACCAGCTTCTGAGCGGAAGCACGGTGTGTGTGCCGTCATTTTCACAGGCAACGTCTTAGCATCTAAGATTTCATCGCGGGCGATATTTGTCAGTGGCACTTCTGCCGTTGGAATAAGGCTAAGCCCCTGTCCTTCTTCGGTTGCTGGCTTAGTGTGGAAAAGATCTTCACCAAATTTAGGCAATTGACCTGTACCGTATAAGCTGTCGGCATTGACCAAATAAGGTACATACATCTCTTGGTAGCCGTGTTCTTGTGTATGCGTATCAAGCATGAACTGAGCAATTGCACGATTTAAGCGAGCAATATCGCCGCGCATCACTACAAAGCGGCTTCCTGTAAGCTTGCTTGCGGTCGCGAAATCTAAGCCGTTGTTTAAACCTTCAGCAACATCTACGTGATCTTTTACTTCAAAATCAAACGTGCGAGGCTCGCCCCAACGGGAAATTTCAACGTTGTCGTCTTCGTCTTTCCCTTCAGGAACCGACTCATGCGGCAGATTAGGGATGCCTTGCGTAAGGGTGTTAATTTCGTCTAACAGTTCGTTTAGCTCTGCTTTAGCAGCGTCAAGCTCGTCGCCAAGCTTCCCCACTTCAGCCAAAAGCGGTGCAATATCTTCACCCTGCGCTTTCGCTTTACCAATGGATTTACTTCGTACGTTACGCTCGTTTTGCAGATCCTGTGTTCTGGACTGAAGTGTTTTTCTTTTTTCTTCAAGCGAACTGAAAGCTGCTACATCGAGGTTAAAACCACGGGCAGCTAATCGCTTAGCTGTTTGTTCTATATCGCTTCGCAAACACTTTGGATCTAACATGTGTTTCTAATTATCCTTTCATTAATTGAATGGCTAGCCAACCTGCTATCAGGCAAGCGCCAACGTTAAGAAATACATTCGCCGCGGCTTTAAGCCACAACCCGTTTTCTAATAAAGTTAAGGTTTCAACAGAAAATGTTGAGAATGTAGTAAAGGCGCCTAAAAGCCCTACACCGATAAGCGCCCGGTATGGAGAGTCGCTTAAATCGTGACGTTCGATAATGCCGTACAGTAATACGAGTGCAAACGACCCGACCACATTCACCGTTAGTGTACCAAACGGCATGTGTTTTCCAAATAAGGAATCAACACTTGTGGTAACAAAATAGCGTAAACAGGCGCCGGTCGCCCCGCCAGCGGCAATAAAACAATACAAAGCTAACCCTTGAGGCACAAAACACTCCCTAACGCGTTCTTTTTATAAACTGTTTCATGTTCCTCAATTTAGATGAGGTGCACGTTTTCAACTTTACCTCTTATTGTTGCTTCTCGCATTAAGTGAATCGAGAAATTCGCGCTTGGCTTTTAATGCTTTTTCTAAACCACGCTCATTGGGATTGTACAAGCGAGTTCCGGTCAGGATTTCTGGAAGGTAAGACTCTCCAGCTGCAAATGCATTAGGTTCGTTGTGCGCATAACGGTAGCCGTCGCCATGACCAAGTTCTTTCATAAGCGAGGTGGGCGCATTGCGCAAATGCATAGGAACTGGCGCATCTGAAGTTTTTCGCGCCAGTGCTTTTGCTTCGTAAAATGCCATGTACACCGCATTACTTTTTGCTGCCAAGGCGCAATATACCGCAGCTTGTGCAATAGCGCGCTCGCCCTCTGCTGGGCCTACACGATGAAATGTGTCCCAGGCATTGATACAAAGCTGCATCGCTCTTGGGTCGGCATTACCAATATCCTCTGAAGCGATAGCGAGTAGCCGTCTTCCTACATATAGTGCGTCGCCCCCGCCATCTAGAATTCTTGCGTACCAGTATAGGGCTGCGTCTGGATCTGAGCCTCTTACAGATTTGTGAAACGCAGAAATAAGATCATAAAAGGTATCGCCTTTATTGTCGTAACTGGCCACTTTCTCGCCTACTGCATGCTCAACATCATTAACGGTGATATCATTAGCGCTCGTAAAGTCGGCAGCAAGCTCTAAATAAGTGAGAAGACGACGCGCGTCGCCGCCACTTAAATCGATAAGCGCATTTCTGGCTGTTTCTTCAATACCTAAAGCTCTGTCGCCAAGACCTTTTTCAGAATCACTTAGCGCTCTATCGACTAATTCAGATAACGCGTGTTGTTCGAGTGTTTTAAGCACGTATACACGGACCCGAGATAACAAAGCTTTATTTAATTCAAACGAGGGATTTTCAGTCGTTGCGCCGATAAACGTGACAACGCCCGACTCAACAAATGGAAGAAACGCGTCCTGCTGACTTTTGTTGAAACGGTGTACTTCATCAACGAACAGCAGCGTTCGTTGATTGTAACGCGCGTTTTCTTCAGCGGTATCCATGGCAGCTCTGATGTCTTTTACACCAGAGGTAACGGCTGAGATACGCAAGACTGACGCGTTCGTGTATTGCGCGATAAGCTCAGCAAGGGTGGTTTTACCTGTGCCCGGCGGCCCCCACAAGATCATAGAATGGCAGTGGCCTGCCTCTAGCATCTTACGAAGCGGTTTGCCCTCACCAAGTAAATGTTCCTGGCCACTATACTCCTCTATGCTCACTGGGCGCATGCGCGCCGCTAGCGGAGCAAACTCTTGATTAACGCTGGTCATCAATTATGAAGCTATCTGGAATATCAACTGAAAACGTATCGGCTGGCACGGGAAAGCGGGTTTCAATATTTCTGAACACTAACGTGCTGACTTGCTGTTGCGCATCGAGCATATTAAGCGAAGCCAATTCATTATCTTGATTAAACGTTAAAGTAAGCGTGGCGATTTGACCACCTTCTTCTTTTGGCGTGATTTGATAACTTTGCAATGCAGTATCGTTTTTGGCGTTGCTCGCCGAATTATCAGCGGATATCCCAGTGCTCATTTGGCTAATAGAGAACTTTGACCACGTCGCTTCATCTGTCGATGTGAGCAAAACGATAGGGTTATCCTTAATCGCATTGTCTTGAGATAGTACCGTCACCTGCTCTACAAAGGTATCCACGTTCCACACTGCTTCGCCATCGGCAACCAAAAGGGTGTCATCTGGAAACGTCGTTTCCCAGCGCAACTTATTGGGGCGGGTCATAGTAAGCGTGCCTTGGGCTTCGTGAACGACATTTTGCTGTGCATCTACTACTGTTTGCGCAAAACTTGCACGAAACTGCTTCATCTCGCTTAACAACGCCTGCAGCGACGTACTCGCAGAATCATTGATAAGCGATGAAGCTTTAAGCTGGCTGGTGTTTGCTGTTGCATTAACCTGCGCAGCGTCGTGAGCACTGACAGCCTCGTGAGCATTGTTCTTGCCAGTAGTTGATCCTGTTGTATCTAATTCTACCGCAGCGTTAGCAGCAGTCATTGCTGTACCTGCCGTTGCCAATGCACTCACAAAATAAACCGAAACTGCTTTATTCATTTATTCAATCCATTCGTTATTCTTTGTGGGGCGGCGGTGCAAGAACCTCACGGTTCCCGTTATGCCCCTGTGCACTTACGACACCACTCATTTCCATTTGTTCAACCAAGCGCGCAGCCCGGTTGTAACCAATTCTAAACTTGCGCTGCACACTTGAAACGCTAGCCCGTCGTGTTTCAGTAACAAACGCCACGGCTTCATCGTAGAAGGCATCGAATTCTTGATCCTCACCTTCAGGCTGTTCACCTGGCAGTAAAACTTCAGCCGTCGCTTCGCCATTAAGGATTTCGTCAATGTATTCCGGCTCGCCACGCTTTTGCCAGTCTGCCACTACAGCGTGCACTTCGTGATCATCTACAAATGCACCGTGCACACGGGTTGGCACAGGGCTTCCAGGAGGCAAATAAAGCATATCCCCCATACCTAGCAACGTTTCAGCACCTTGTTGGTCGAGAATGGTTCTTGAGTCTATTTTGCTGGAAACTTGGAATGCACAGCGGGTTGGAATGTTTGCTTTAATCAAACCAGTGATAACATCCACCGATGGGCGCTGTGTGGCAAGAATAAGATGTATACCAGCAGCACGGGCCTTCTGTGCGATACGTGCAATAAGCTCTTCTACTTTTTTGCCCACTATCATCATCATGTCGGCAAATTCATCGACCACCACCACGATAGCGGGAAGCTTAGCTAAGTCTGGCGCCTCTGCGTCCATACTCTCTTCATTCTTCCAAAGCGGATCTTTAATTGGCGTACCATGAGCAATAGCTTCTTCGACTTTGGCGTTGTAGCCTTTTAGGTTACGCACGCCAAGCGCGCTCATTAAGCGATAACGGCGTTCCATTTCACCTACACACCAACGGAGTGCATTGGCGGCTTCTTTCATGTCGGTCACCACTTCAGCAAGCAAGTGAGGTATACCTTCATAAACGGAAAGCTCAAGCATTTTAGGGTCAATCATGATCATACGAACGTCTTCTGGTGTGCTCTTATAGAGCAAACTTAGGATCATTACGTTCACACCCACAGATTTACCTGAACCTGTAGTACCTGCAACCAAAAGGTGAGGCATCTTGGCTAAATCGACCACAACTGGCTGGCCTGAGATGTCAGCACCCAATACCATGGTTAATGGCGATTTATTCGACTGGAAAGTATCGCAGCTAATCACTTCGCTCAAACGCACCATTTCACGTTTTTTATTGGGAAGCTCTAAGCCAATTACCGACTTACCTGGAATAACTTCCACTACACGAACCGAAATAGCTGACATAGCGCGGGCTAAGTCCTTCGACAGCCCTGAAATCTTACTCACTTTCACCCCAGGTGCTAAATCAAGCTCAAACCGAGTAATAACAGGTCCGGGGAATACACCTACGACGGTCGCCTCAATGTTGAAGTCGGCCAGTTTTTCCTCTACCAAACGAGAAATACCCTCAATCTCTTCAGGCGTAAGTGGATTTTCGTGTTTATCGGCACGTTCAAGTAAATCGAACGATGGCATAGGTGGCAGGTCAGGATCTATTTCACCACCTCTAGCCTTCACTGGTTTAGCGCCTAATGCAGCTGGCGTAAATGTCGGGTTGGCACCTTGATTCGGCCCCTGAGTTCGAACAGTTTGTGACGGTGGCGCTACTGTACTTGAACCAGTACCTTCGGTAGATAGCGTGTCATGGCTTGTAGAAGATGCTGGCTTACTTCCTGTTTCGTAGGGCAAGTCTTCGTCAAACTCTTCTAAGTCGTCAAAATTAATGTGCGGACTTTGCTGAGTTTCTTGTTTATGCTCACTTTGATTGCTTGCACCTTCTGACTGAACAGAATCATCTTGGCTCGATTTACCCAATCCCACTTTATCTTTAAAGCTACCAGTAACCGCGTTACGCATGCCCGACAATGAGAACCCCGACTTTTTACTTTCAGTTGCATTTTCATCTGCACTTGAAGTGGATTCTACTTCCTCGTTTCTGGCGCTATCACTAGCGTTACTTTGAACAGATTCACCACCATCGTAGGTATAAAACGGCGGTTCATCGTCTAAATTGCCAATTCCAAATGTGGGCTCGCTGCGCGTTGAATCATAATTTCGTACTTGTGGTTGCTTCTGTTGCTCTGTTGAGGCCAATGGCTCGGCGCGCATACTCGTAATGTCTAGTTCAGCAGTTTCACTACTTTCTTGTTCTGACGATTTGTTGTCCAAAGCTAGTCGCGGCATTTCAAACGCTAACAAAGTCTGAGGTGCTGAAAGGGTTTTACGCCCCAACCACAGCGTACCTTCCCCTAATCTGTCGATAATAGTGAGCCAGCTAATTCCTGTTAGTAAGGTAAATCCCGTACAGAAAAAGCAAAGTAACAGTAATATAGTGCCAGCTGTATTAAAGTAAGGTACTAGCGCTGAACTAATCACGTCGCCAATAAAACCGCCGGCTGAAAAGTTATAAATGTCATCGAAATTAATGCTGGCTATGCCCGTTGCGCCAAGGGCCATTAACAGCCCACCGATGATTCTCAATCCAATAGTAAGGTAATCGAACTCATCTAGCTCTTTGATGTGCTGGAATAGAAACCACCCTAGAAAGGCGGAACCGAAAGGCAATAAATACGCTAAAAACCCAAAAGTAAAAAGCAGCAGGTCAGCGACCCACGCTCCCGTTGCTCCAACCCAGTTGTGAACGTCCAGTTGTAATCCAGCTTGACTCCAACCTGGGTCTCCTGGATGAAAAGATGCTAGTGCCAGCAATAAGAAGAAGGCGAAAACACAGGCGATAATCATGCCTGCTTCCCACACTCGCTGAACCCCTGTTAATCGCGCCATAACCCTAAAAAACCTTCAATTTCCATCGCATGTATTACCGCAGATAGCTTTTTACGCTATGCGGTAACCGCAGTACTAACCGCAACAAAGAGCTTAGCGAACTCTTTGCTATTCCTACATATTTATGATTGATTTACTTTTTTTGGTAAGTTGCTGAGTGTACGCCTGAATTAATACACCCATCCCCTACCCCATGTTTGAGTGTACCGCTATTCCTTTGGTTAAACACAAACACTGTATTTTTGCACAGCCTACCACAAAACCACACTATTGAGCCACGCTTTCATTACTTCAAATTAATACGCAGCGACGATGTACTTTTTACTTCTTCCATTACAACATAAGTTCGAGATTCGCTTACGCCAGGTAGGCGCAATAAGGTGTCTCCAAGCAATTTCCTATAACTTCCCATGTCTGCGACTCGTGCTTTAAGAAGAAAGTCGAAATCACCCGACACTAAGTGGCATTCTTGAATATCGTCATGCAATTTTACGGCAGCAGAAAATTCTGCAAAGATGTCTACCGACGTTTTCGTCAATGTAATCTCTACGAAAACAAGCATAGCGGCGCCAAGTTTCTCTGGATCAACAACCGCGTGGTACCCTTTAATATAGCCTTGCGCCTCCAGTCTCTTCACTCTTTCAAGACAAGGACTGGGGCTTAACCCCACTTCTTTAGCGAGTTCGACGTTAGATATACGCCCGTTTTTCTGTAACTGTATCAGGATATTCCTGTCTATTCGGTCTAGGTGTTTTGGCGTCTTTACCAGCATATAAAATATCTTAAAAGTCATTTTTAGGAGAATTATATGCCACAAATATCTTTTCTTCAGCAGATAGTTCGTTTTTTTATCACGTATACTCCGCAACTATGTTCACTGGCTTTATGGCCGAACACTTTCAATCAAAAGTTCAACCAGAGCCACTTAGAAGCTCACTGTAAAATTGAGGACTATACATGTTAGTTGGTGTACCAAAAGAAATTAAAAACCATGAATATCGTGTTGGCTTAACGCCAGCAGCAGTAAAAGAGTTTGTTAGTCACGGTCACAGTGTGCTGGTTGAAACTAACGCCGGTGATGCGATTGGTTTTACTGACCACATGTATGTTGAAGCAGGCGCAACCATTGCGTCAACGGCTGAACAGGTGTTTGCTGAAGCAGAAATGATCGTAAAAGTAAAAGAGCCTCAGCCTAACGAGTGTAAAATGCTCCGTAAGGGTCAGACGCTGTACACCTACCTTCATTTAGCCCCCGATCCAACACAAACAAAGCTGCTTGTTGAGTCAGGAGCTACTTGTATCGCGTATGAAACAGTGACTGACGACCGCGGTGGTCTTCCACTACTAGCACCTATGAGTGAAGTAGCTGGCCGTATGTCTGTTCAAGCTGGCGCGCACTACCTTGAAAAAGCACACGGTGGAAGCGGTACTCTGCTGGGCGGCGTACCAGGCGTAGCGCCAGGTAAAGTATTAATTATCGGTGGTGGTGTGGTTGGAACTAACGCTGCTAAGATGGCACTGGGCCTAGGTGCTGATGTTACTATTCTTGATCGCTCGCTTCCGCGTCTTCGCCAGTTAGATGATATCTTTAACGGCCAGGTGAAAACGGTTTACTCAACTGTAGATGCGATTGAGCACTACTCTTCAAAAGCTGATCTTGTTGTTGGCGCTGTACTTATTCCTGGTGCTGCTGCACCAAAGCTTCTCACTCGCGAACAAATTAAGGCAATGAAGCCTGGTTCAGTGCTTGTTGACGTTGCTATCGACCAAGGTGGCTGTTTTGAAACATCAAAAGCGACCACACACCAAGACCCAGTATATGTTATTGACGATGTGGTCCACTACTGTGTTGCAAACATGCCAGGTGGCGTTGCGCGTACTTCTACGATGGCACTTAACAATGCTACATTGCCGTTCGGCTTAGCTTTGGCAAACAAAGGCCCAGCTAAAGCACTGCTAGAAGACAGGCACTTGCTTAACGGCCTAAATGTTCACGAAGGTAAAGTAACCTACAAAGCTGTAGTTGACGCACTAGGTGAAGAATTAGGTCTAACCTATACACCAGCTGAAGTAGCGCTAAAAAGCGAATAATTTTTTGGTGCTACTTGCGGGCGGTACGCCGTTCTGTTGAATAAAAAGCTGAATAAGAAAAAAGCTCGGTATACGAAATCATATCCGAGCTTTTTTTATTTGCACAATGAAGTGCTTTTATACTGCCTCTGCTACACGAAAGGGTGTAAAAGCGCATAAAAAACGTATGCTAATAAGCCTAACCGTTTATCGATGCATTTACGGCCTTCAATACAGCAATTGGATCTTCTGCTTGAGTAATAGGTCGCCCCATAACTAAATAGCTCACACCAGCTTTCATGGCGTCTGGTGGCGTCATGACACGTTTTTGGTCGCCAGCGTCCGCTCCCACTGGGCGAATTCCTGGTGTAACTAGCAGAAATTTCTCGCTATGTTTTCCACGTAACGCACTGGCTTCCTGCGCCGAACACACAATACCGTCTAGCCCTGCTTTCTCCGTCAGTGCCGCCAAGCGCAGCACTTGTTGCTCAGGTGTCACTCCGCTAACTACATCTGCTAACTGAGATTCGTCCATACTGGTTAAAACGGTAACCGCAATTAGCTTGGTCTGAGGGTTACTGCTCGTTGCGATCGCTTCTTTCGCCGCTTGCATCATAGGTAAGCCGCCTGAGGCGTGTACGTTTACCATCCATACGCCCAGCTCTGCCGCCGCTTTACACGCTTTGGCTACCGTATTTGGGATATCGTGGAATTTGAGGTCAAGAAAAACATCAAAGCCTTTAACAATTAGCGCTTTTACGAACTCTGGCCCAAATAAGGTGAACATCTCCTTGCCCACTTTTAGCTTGCATAAGCTTGAATCTAATTTATCAACAAACGCCAATGCAGTGTTTTTATTGTCATAGTCTAATGCAACAATCACGCGTGGGTCATGCATGTTCTTTTATTCTCCGTCTAGCCCTTTGATAGGTTTTACTACACCCCACTTCTTACAACTGGGGCATAACCAATATAATTTTCGACCGGAAAAACCACAGCTGCCACAGCGATATTTAGGGCGCTGCAACATTTGCTTCTCTACCAATTCTTTAAGTAAACGTAAGCTATCGGCCGTGGTTTTATCTGAAAGCTGGTCAATATAAAGCCCCATTAGGGTTTTAAAACCGCGCATAGTCGGGCGTTTGCGAAGCTGCTCAAGTAAGTACTCTGCTGCCCGTGCCGTTTCGCCGCGCTTCATTAGCACATCGACCATGGCTAAATAGGATGTGGCACACTCTTGCCAATGTGCTTCTAAGTTCTTCTGAAAGCTTTCCCAGTCATTAGTTTCTTCAGCAATTGTTTCAAGACGTGGTACGGCTTCGCTAAACCAATTAATATCACGCTCGGCCACTTGCGTAAAATACGCATTAGCATCGGTAAAGCGTTTTTGATTAAGTGCTATATCACCTAGCATAAGCCACGGCCTAACCGCGTGTTCGTCGGCGTTTACCGCTTTTTGCAATAAGGTTAATGCTGCCCCCTGACTGTCGTTTTTCAACTCAACCGATGCTTGCTCGCAATAAAAGTGGGCTAGACGTTCGCACAAATCATCATTGTCGCCATGACACTGCACCATACGCTCGGCCAATTCTATGGCTCTTTGCCACTCTTTCGTGGTCTGGTAAATACTAAAAAGTTGCTGTTGGGCAACAAGGTAGTGTTTATCGCTGTTAAGCAGTTGAAGAAAGGCATTTTCAGCACGCTCTAGAAAGCCTGCTTGTGTGTAGTCGTGACCAAGTTCTCTTAGTGCGTTTTCCCGTTGGGCCGGCTGGAGTTCATCACGGCTGACTAAATTTTGATGAACCTTAATGGCGCGGTCTATTTCGCCTCGGTGACGGAAAAAGCTCCCCATCGCGATGTGCGTTTCCACTGTGTCGCTATTTACATTAATCATTTTGATTAGCGTATCGACCGCTTTATCAGGCTGGTCTGAAAGAAGGAAGTTAAGACCCTTGTAATAATGCTTAGACAGAATACTAGACTGTTTTCGCTGCGCTTGGCGGACACTATTTCGGCCCATTATCCAGCCGTAACCTGCCGCAACAGGCAAAAGGAGAAACAGCAGTTCGAGCATTAGTGTTCTTGTTCCAGACTCTGTATTTTAGACTGCGCAGACATAAGTTGAACGCGTAATTTTAGCCAGCTTACTAGCATTACCAAAATACCGATACCAACGCCTATTGAAAGTGTTATTGCTATTAATGTCGATAAGCGAAGATTCACCTGAGCAATTAAATAATTAACGGTTACTTGCGCTTCATTTTGTGAGCCAATAACAAACGCGATAGCGAGTAGCACCAAAATGATAAGAAACGTTAGGATCCCTTTCAACACTCAACCCTTTTTTGTTGATTTATTTACAAGAATAGCAAAATGCGAAAAGAGATTACACTAAAAGCGTGAGTGAAATGATGTTATACCAATTCGCGTAGATAATTGCCCACTTGCTAGACCTCCCCGAAGGGCGAGTTTTAAATGTCCGTACGCTTTGTCGTGTCACATTGGTGTAGAACAACTAAACCTGCGGTAACACGCCGCGATTACGAACATTTTGAGTCTCGCTGCCCTGAGTGGGTAACTATCCATGCGGACGGGGTTTAGGCAGCACCTTCGCTTGCTAAACCCTGCCGTTGAGGTTTGGCAATTAGGTTGTCTACCACTAAATCGTGGTGAAGTGCTGACATATTAGTGATAAAAATGCAGTGTGTGTACCCCGCCTGCATTGTTTCAAGCTTCTCATACATCGCTTTGTCTAGCTTTGATAGCTGGGCAAGACGCTTCTTGGTTAAAGGTGTTATTGCGCCGTGACACCGAATCGCCGTTACATCTGTGGCACTGAGATGTATTTTTTCTTCATCTAACTGAGCTTTTATTTGTGTGCGCAGTTTAGAAAACAGAAAATCACGTTCTTTGATATATACTAGGCGGTTATCGCTCTTTCTCACACAGTGCACCACTAACGCTTGTTCAGACGTTTCTTTGAACATCGCTTCTAGAATTTGAGACTTGGGCTTAGCCTGCCCTTTGTCTGCAAAAAAGCCGTGCAGTGGAATAATATTTTGAGTGCGGGAAAAAGGGTAAAGGTCGTCAGATGCATCACTTTGATATACCGTTTTGAGCCTGTCTAGTGTAAAGCGATTCATCACGCAGAGTACCGACAAAGATGGCATATGCCTTACCGCCAGTTCCCAGATATAACGATGGGTTGCGCGCTGAATACGCGCAATATCTCTTGCTTTGAAATACGCAGTATTCTCTTCAACCATATGATCGACACTTGAACTCACTTTCGTTTTACGTGTGTCTTCAGCAAGACACAACCTCGCCACGCCGGTTTCTGCTTGGTAATGCACGACCTTGTATTTCTCACCTTTAATTTTCAACTCGGGCACTGAAACGCGAATTTCTTTTTGAAGCTCACTCTTCGGTGCAATGACTAATTTCATTCCATTTGCACTCAAATCAGCAACGCGTGCATCGATAGATGTAAGCAGTCCAGTTTTAATAGAAGCAGGCTTATCAATAATATAACGTGTCTCATTACGTCTATCTAAATCATCTTCCATCACATAATCAATTCGCCACTTTTTGCCGCTTGCCCGCAAGGTCTTAGACAAGGGTTTGAAATCGCATTTTGCCGAGAGGGTCAGATTAGTAAGATAAGCAGACACATCTTTACAGTATAAGACATGTGAAACCTGTGCCAATTGTTCAAATTCCTTACTGGCAATATCGTGAATAGCAAACGCTTTTTGTTTATCTTCGCGTGTAACGGTATCCATTCGACAATGAGTACAAATGAAGTCGCCGCTTTTTACGAGAAGATAGACCAACGCATTAAGTTGTTTAAGTGCTAGCATCTGCCTATGTGTCGCCGTTATCTGCACGTTGCCATTTTTGGTCTTGATGTTGCCGTGAAAAACATAGGCTTCGTTATACTTTCGCAACTCGTTAACTAACGCCGCGAATATAGGTTTATCTTGTAAACTCGCCAATAACTTTTCAGTGTCATTGTGCTCAGCATTCGCTTTAGTGAAAAGCGCAATAAACGGTTTAAGCGATTTCTTGTCTGGCGCGAGAAACACGGGTAACCACGGGCTATTTTCAAGAATGCGGTCGCGCTCAAGCTCTTGCATAGCACGTTCAATTTCTAAATCGCGCTGCAATGGTTGCTTATAAGCGGTAATCGACACATAGCGCGTTAGAGCTGTAAGGAAACCTTTGTCCACATCGTCTGGAAATACAAAGGTTGTCTCATATTTCCCTAAGTGCTTGTTATATTTCACGGACTCTAGTTCAAGCGCTATTGCAGTAGGTTCTTTAGTGAATCCTTGCACTTCGGGAATAGTGAACGTAATGATGTCTCCAGTGGATGCATTCGGTGGCCTTTTGGTTTCAAGCGCAATACCTTTATGTGAAATCGAACTGATTGAGCAATGACGGCCTTTCTCAAACTCTGGAGAAGAAATAGTAAAGTTGGGACGAATAGCGATGTCATCGCCGAAATCTATATCGGTAAACGATTGGCTTTCAACATTGAAAGCGTCGACAATTTTTTTGAACTGTTCCTTTTTTATTTGATTCTGATAAAAGTCTGAGTTCATTACCGACTCAAACACGCCTACAGTGTACCTGTCTTGATAAAGTGATGTTTCGTTTTTGAGTATTTGCGCGCCAACTTTATCAAGGCGCATTTGAACACCGAAGTGCTTAAACTTCATGACGGGGAATTGCGCGAAGGCGGAGTTATCAGCAGGGGCATCCGTTAACGATGTTAGTCGAACAACCTCTTCTTTTACTACTTTTCGAACACTACTAGGTAGACGCTTCGAAAACTTGTTGATTCCTTCTAACAGCTTGTTTTGTTGTTCATAAGGAATTAACGCGCGAATGAGCGGCTGGTATTGTTTTATTATTGCTTTATCGTCGCCAGCTGACATTACTTTTATGAATACCGTTTATTATAATCTAAACAATATATATCTCTATTCGAGTTGGGGTCAATAGGGATTAAGAATTAACCCATAGTGTATCGACGATCGCGAGCACCTAAGTGTGGCGAATGTGTATAGACGACTGATTATTGCGAAAATAATAATACAGCAGGCACAAAAAAGCCGCTTTCCAGCGGCTTTTAAATGTATTATGCGATTGAGGCATCTACCCTTTCGCGAAGCTCTTTACCAGGCTTAAAGTGCGGCACATATTTACCGTCTAGTTTCACCGTCTCGCCCGTTTTTGGGTTTCTACCCACGCGTGGGGCGCGGTAGTGAAGAGAGAAACTACCAAAACCTCTAATTTCAATACGCTCACCCTTTTGAAGCGTTTGCGCCATTTGTTCTAGAAGTTCTTTTATCGCCAGTTCGAGTTCTTTCGCTGGAATATGACGCGCTTGATCCGCGAGCCGTTCAATTAATTCAGACTTGGTCATGCTTAACCTCATTGTCACTATTATTGTTTAAACAGCTAGCGCGAATTGGGTGTGCAAATGCACACCCACAAAAGCATTATTCGCCTTTAGCAGCTTTAAATGCTTCTGCCATCGCGTTAGCAAAACCAACATCTTCTTGCTGGTTAACTTTGTCGATAGCTTCTTTTTCGTCAGCCTGATCTTTCGCTTTAACAGATAGGTTAACAGTGCGGTTCTTACGGTCAACGCCCATAAACTTCGCTTCAATGCTATCACCAACGCTTGCTACTTCTGTTGCGTCTTCAACACGCTCTACAGCAAGGTCTGCAACGCGGATGTAGCCATCAACTTCTTCAGCTAGATTTACAGTAACGCCTTTCGCATCAACTGCTGTTACTGTACCAGTAACGATAGCACCTTTCTTGTTATCTGTCAGATACTTGTTGAAAGGATCTTCTTCGATTTGCTTAACGCCAAGAGAGATACGCTCACGCTCTGGGTCGACTTGTAGTACAACTGCAGAGATTTCGTCGCCTTTCTTATAGTCGCGAACTGCGTCTTCACCAGACTTATTCCAGCTGATGTCAGAAAGGTGAACAAGACCGTCGATACCGCCGTCAAGACCGATGAAGATACCAAAGTCAGTGATTGACTTGATCTTACCAGACACTTTGTCACCTTTTTCGTGTGACTCAGCAAACGTTTCCCAAGGGTTAGCAATACACTGCTTAAGGCCTAGAGAAATACGACGACGCTCTTCGTCAATTTCAAGAACCATTACATCTACAGTGTCACCTAGGTTAACAACTTTAGATGGGTGGATGTTCTTGTTAGTCCAGTCCATTTCAGATACGTGTACAAGACCTTCAACGCCGTCTTCAATCTCAACGAAACAGCCGTAGTCAGTAAGGTTAGTAACCTGACCATTGATCTTAGTACCTTCTGGGTAACGAGACGCAATTTCTTGCCATGGATCGTTGCCCATTTGCTTCATACCAAGAGAAACACGTTGCTTATCTTTGTCGAACTTAAGTACTTTAACGTTGATTTCGTCACCAACATTCACGATTTCACTTGGGTGCTTAACGCGCTTCCAAGCCATATCAGTGATGTGAAGAAGACCGTCTACGCCACCAAGGTCAACGAACGCACCGTAATCGGTAAGGTTCTTAACGATACCCTTGATTTCATGACCTTCTTCAAGGTTAGCAAGAAGCGTTTCGCGCTCTGCGCTGCTTTCTGCTTCGATAACTGCACGACGAGAAACAACAACGTTGTTACGCTTAGCGTCTAGCTTGATAACTTTAAACTCAAGCTCTTTGCCTTCAAGGTGCGTAGTGTCACGTACTGGACGTACGTCAACAAGAGAACCAGGAAGGAACGCGCGTACACTGTTAACTTCAACAGTGAAACCGCCTTTAACTTTACCGTTGATAACGCCTTTAATTGTAGCTTTATCTTCGTAAGCTTTTTCCAGCTCAACCCACGCTTCGTGACGCTTCGCTTTTTCGCGAGAAAGGATAGTTTCACCGAAACCATCTTCAACTGCATCTAGTGCTACGTCTACTTGGTCACCGATAGCGATTTCTAGTTCGCCTTCAGCGTTTTTGAATTGGTCAGCTGGGATAGCACTTTCTGATTTCAAGCCTGCATCAACAAGAACGATGTCTTTGTCGATAGAAACAACAGTACCTTTTACAATTGAACCTGGACGTGTTTCTAGTTCTTGTAAGCTTTCTTCAAAAAGTTGTGCAAAATTTTCAGTCATAAGTCTCAAATAACTTTTAAGTTGATATCCACGCTTCTTATCCTGATAACGCGGGGTTATTAAAATTAGTCGCCACTTCCTGTAGCAACACTGCTTTGGATGCGATCAGCTCTCGTCATTAAAGGCGTGAGGAAATAATATCCATCGCTTTTTCAAAGACTTGGTCAATATCCAAGTCCGTTGAATCTATAATTACTGCATCTTGTGCCGGTACTAAAGGAGCCACTGCACGTTGCGTATCGCGCTCGTCTCTCGCCTTAATATCGGTTAAAAGGCGCGCAATATTAACATCCATGCCCTTTGCTTTCAACTGGCTATAGCGGCGTTCTGCACGGGCTTCTGCGCTCGCTGTAAGGAAGATCTTTACAGGCGCATCGGGAAATACCACTGTACCCATGTCACGACCATCAGCGACAAGACCTGGATCTTGTTGAAAAGCGCGCTGTCTGCGTAGTAGTGCTTCGCGAACGCGGGGTAATGCCGCAATTTTTGACGCCACTGCGCCAACTTCTTCAGTACGAATATCGTCAGTGACGTCTTCGCCTTCTAAAATAATGCGAATGTTTTCGCCGTTCGTCTCGAAACTAACATCAAGACCGGTTGCTAGAGGAACAACACATTCTTCATCATCACACGGAAGGTCGTGGTGTAGTGCAGCAACGGCTAATACGCGGTAAATTGCGCCGCTATCTAGAAAGTGCCACCCTAATTTCTTTGCCAGCAAGCTACTCAATGTACCTTTACCAGCACCACTAGGACCGTCAACCGTGACTACGGGTGTGGAATGCATACCTGCTCCATCATTTAAATTACTAAAAATCGCGCGCAATTATACGCTTTAGTGAGAGATAAGCAATGCCGCCTCGAAGTGGCGGCATTGGACATTAGGATATCTCTGATTTGGATCAATGGCTCAACAGAGGTGATAGCCCCATTGCCTACCAGGTTTTTTAAGGAACATTTACCGATGCTTACGCGCTATACAGCGTTTTAAAACGGGTAAAGTAGTCTGGGAAGGTTTTACGTGTACAACCCGGGTCATTTATTGTTACTGGCGTATCACTTAATGCAACAAGCGAGAAGCACATGGCAATTCGGTGGTCGTTATACGTGTCTATCTCAGCGTGTTTCAATGAATCAATTGGCCACACTTTTATGTAGTCATGCCCCTCTTCCACTTTCGCGCCCAACTTTTGAAGCTCAGTCGCCATTGCCGCAAGTCTGTCAGTTTCTTTCACGCGCCAGTTATAGATATTGGTCATGGTTGTTGGACCTTCAGCGAACAATGCCGTAGTCGCGATGGTCATCGCTGCATCTGGAATATGGTTCATATCCATGTTCACGCCTTTAAGCGGAGCACCAGTTACTTCAACATACTCATCGTTCCACACGATTTTTGCGCCCATGGCTTCAAGCACATCAGCAAAGCGAATGTCACCTTGGATACTGTTTTGGCCAATTCCGGTTACGCGTACCGTCCCGCCTTTAATGGCACCGGCTGCAAGGAAGTAAGATGCAGACGATGCATCGCCTTCTACCATAAATTTACCTGGCGCAACGTACTTAGCGTTGCCAGAAACCGTAAACGTCTGGTAGTTGTCATTCTCAACAGTAACACCAAATTTAGCCATGGTGTCTAGCGTGATATCGATATAAGGCTTAGAGACTAATTCGCCTTTGATACGAATAGTCACATCTCCTGAAAACAGGGGTGCTGCCATTAAGAGCGCCGTTAGAAATTGGCTAGACACGCTGCCATCAACCGACATTTCGCCACCGTTTAACGTCTTGCCTTTAATTTGAAGCGGAGGGTAGCCTTCATTTTTAAGGTAAGACACGTCAGCATCTGCTTCGCGTAGCGCATCAACTAAATCGCCAATTGGGCGCTCTTCCATACGCGGCTCACCAGTAAGTACGGTATCAACGTTACTTGCAGCAAGTGCTGCACATAAAGGTCGCATAGCAGTACCGGCATTGCCCAGGAAAAGCTCAAGTGGTTCAGCTACGTTAAAGGCCCCACCGTTACCTTGAACAACACATTGAGTTTTGTCGTCGCTTAAGCGATAGCTAACACCTAACTTCGTAAGTGCATTAAGCATATGCTCGATATCTTCGCTATCGAGCAAGTTGGTTAATTCAGTTTCACCTTCAGCCAACGCGGCAAGCAATAGTGCGCGATTAGACAGGCTTTTTGAGCCAGGTACATTGACCTCTCCCGATACTTTTGCAATCGGATCTAATGTTAACTGCTCCATTTTATCCATTCACTCTTTCAAATTCGCGCATAAATTCAACTAGCGCAACAATGCCCTCTACCGGCATTGCATTATAAATACTGGCACGCATGCCCCCTACCGAACGATGCCCTTTAAGAGCAAGTAACCCTGCTTCTTGTGACTGTTTAAGGAACAATCCGTCAAGTTCAGCATTGGCTAAATGAAACGGCACGTTCATTTTTGAACGGTTGTCAGGGTGAACTTTACTTGAATAAAAGTCAGAACTGTCGATAGCTGAATACAATAACGCCGCCTTTTCAGCATTGCGTTTAGCCATAGCATCAACGCCGCCCATGTCTTTAAGCCACTCAAATACAAGCCCTGCCAGGTACCATGAGAACGTTGGCGGTGTGTTGTACATAGAATCAGATTTTGCCGCTAAGGCATAATCGAAGATAGAGGGCGTTTCTTTACGTGCTTTGCCAACTAGGTCTTCGCGAACGATAACCACAGACAAACCGCTTGGGCCTATATTCTTTTGTGCGCCGGCGTAAATAACACCGTGTTTAGCCACGTCTAGCGGTTGTGACAATATTGTCGAGGACATATCAGAAACCAGCGGAACCTTTCCTGACTCAGGTAACCAATCGTAAGCAATACCGTCTACCGTTTCGTTCGGGCAAAAATGGTAATAGGCCGCAGACTGATCGATATCACTCAGAGCAGGCTTAGCGATATAGTGAAGCCCGTCCTTTTCTGTAACGTCGCCCACTACTACCGCGTTATTGTATTTATTCGCTTCACTCACCGCACCTTTTGACCAAGAGCCGCTCACTAAATGAAGGCTGGTATCACCGGCGGATGACAAATTAAGGGGAACAGCAGCAAATTGACCGCGTCCACCACCGTGTGTGAAAAGCACATGGTAGTTAGATGGCACCGATAGCAAGTCACGCAAATCCTGCTCTGCTTTTGCCGCTATTTCAATGAAGTCTTTACCACGATGGCTAACTTCCATGACAGAACAGCCTAAATTGCGCCAATTTGTAAATTCTGATTGTGCCTTTTCCATCACTTCTTTGGGAAGCATGGCCGGCCCAGCACTAAAGTTAAAAACCTCTTTCATTGCGTATTTCAACACCTGTAGATAATTACCGTTCAACCCGCTTTATCATAATCTTTTTACGGGTCCATTAGGTAAACAAGCGGCAAAAGCCGCTTGTTTGAAAGAACACTGATAATGCGCATGACCTAAGCCTGCGCGCTATCCCTACTCTTCTGTCGTTGAGCCGTCACCGTCTTCTGCGGTGTTCTCTTGCTCTTGAACAGCAGTTTCTGCTTGTTCTGGCGCATCGTCTGTAATGATTAGGTTACCGTCTTCGTCGAATTCTTGTAACTCTTCCACTTCTTCAATACGCTGTAACCCTACAACGTGCTCACCTTCTACTGTACGTATCAAGCGAACGCCCTGTGTGTTACGACCTACTACTGACACTTCGCCTACACGGGTACGAACCAGTGTACCTTGGTCACTAATAAGCATAATTTCATTGGTTTCGTCTACTTGAACCGCGCCAACCACTTTACCGTTACGCTCAGACACCTTTATAGACACAACACCTTGTGTCGCACGGCTCTTCGCTGGGTAATCTTCTAACGGGGTACGCTTACCAAAACCATTCTCTGTAGCTGTCAAGATCGGACCATCGCCTTTCGGAACAATAAGTGATACCACTTTTTGACCGTCTTGAAGACGAATACCGCGAACACCTGTGGCCGTTCTTCCCATAGGACGAAGTGCCAGAAGCTCTTCACCGGTTTCAGGGTCGCGCTTCACTTCACCAGTTTCGCTGTCGCGAAGCTTCTCGTTAAAGCGAACTACTTTACCTGCATCAGAGAATAACATGATGTCGTCATCACCGTGGGTAATATCAACACCAATCAATTCATCACCTTCATTCAGGTTAACGGCGATAATACCGCTTGAACGAGGGCGAGAGTATAGGCTTAGGTCAGTCTTTTTCACTGTACCGTTTGCCGTTGCCATCAGTACAAACTTGCCTTCTTCGAATTCTTTAATAGGAAGAATAGCAGTGATACGTTCGTTTTCTTCAAGCGGTAGAATGTTAACAATTGGGCGTCCGCGCGCGTTACGGCTGGCAAACGGCAACTGATACACTTTCAACCAATATAAGCGACCACGTGTAGAGAAGCACAGTATGTGATCGTGCGTATTAGCAACAAGAAGCTTTTCGATGAAGTCTTCATCTTTCATCTTGGTTGCTGATTTACCACGGCCACCACGACGCTGCGCTTCGTAATCTGTAAGTTTTTGATATTTCACATAGCCTTCGCGAGAAAGCGTTACAACAACGTCTTCTTGCTCAATAAGATCTTCAATATCAATATCGTGACTTGCTGCCGTAATTTCAGTACGACGCTCATCACCAAATTCATCGCGAACTTTTTCAAGTTCTTCTTGAATCACTTCCATCAAACGCTCTGGGCTATTAAGGATGTGAAGAAGTTCAGCAATGATCTCTAGAAGTTGCTTATACTCTTCTAGGATTTTTTCGTGCTCAAGGCCTGTTAGCTTGTGTAAGCGAAGGTCAAGGATAGCTTGCGCTTGCTGCTCAGTAAGATAATACTTGCCGTCGCGAATACCAAACTCTGGCATTAGCCAATCAGGACGTGCAGCATCATCGCCGGCACGCTCTAACATTTGCGCTACGTCACCTAAGTCCCAGCCTTGTGCAACAAGTGACTTTTTCGCATCTGCTGGGCTTTGCGACGCTTTAATCAACTCGATAATTGGGTCGATATTGGCAAGCGCAATAGCCAAACCTTCAAGAATGTGAGCTCGGTCACGGGCTTTACGTAATTCAAAAACGGTACGACGTGTTACCACTTCACGGCGGTGAAGAATAAAGCACTCTAACGTTTCTTTAAGGTTGAATACCTTCGGCTGCCCATTGTCTAGCGCAACCATATTAATACCGAATACCGTTTGAAGCTGGGTATTCGCATATAGATGATTAAGTAGAACTTCGGCAGATTCGTTGCGTTTAACTTCGATAACAATGCGCATACCGTCTTTATCAGACTCATCACGCAGTGCAGAAACGCCTTCGATGCGTTTTTCTTTTACCAGCTCAGCAATCTTTTCAATAAGACGCGCTTTATTGACTTGGTAAGGGATTTCGTTAACAACAATGGTTTCTTTGCCGTTGCTGTCAGTTTCGATTTCCGCTTTAGCACGGAGATAAATTTTACCGCGACCTGTTCGGTAAGCATCTTCAATACCTTTACGACCACTGATCATCGCAGCCGTTGGGAAATCAGGGCCTGGAATATGGGTCATTAGATCATCAATGGTAATCGATGGATCTTGAATTAACGCAACACAACCGTTGATCACTTCGGTGAGGTTATGTGGCGGAATATTCGTCGCCATACCAACCGCGATACCCGACGAGCCATTGACAAGAAGGTTAGGCACCTTCGTTGGCAATACTTCAGGGATATGCTCTGTACCATCGTAGTTAGGGACAAAATCAACGGTTTCTTTATCTAAATCGGCGAGTAATTCGTGCGCAATTTTTGCCATGCGAACTTCGGTATAACGCATCGCAGCAGCTGAGTCGCCATCTACTGAACCAAAGTTACCTTGCCCGTCTACCAGCATATAGCGAAGTGAGAACGGTTGCGCCATACGAACAATGGTGTCGTAAACCGCAGAGTCACCGTGAGGGTGATATTTACCAATTACGTCACCCACCACACGGGCAGATTTTTTGTATGGCTTGTTAAAGTCGTTTTTCAGTTCGTTCATTGCGAACAGCACACGACGGTGCACTGGCTTCAAGCCATCTCTTACGTCAGGCAAGGCTCGCCCGACAATAACGCTCATCGCGTAATCAAGGTAGGAGTTCTTTAACTCTTCCTCAATATTAACGGGGAGGATTTCTTTAGCGTTATCAGACATAAACTGCTTAATCCCTTTATCTTGGTTTGTTCTGCGTTATCCAGCGCTTCGCTTCACATCATTGTGAAAACAAGGCGTGGGAGCGCACTGTTATTATTATATGGGTCATAATCGTGCTTCGAGTGTAACACTTGATGACAGAATTATGTAGCGCTTAATTACGCTTATTAATCAACTAAAAGGCAAGCGATTATTTTTCGTTCGTCCCTTCTTATAATTTGGCTATTTCTACTCAAAAACAGTGAAACACAACCTTGATTTGCGATATCTTAAAAAGAGATAAGTTAAGGATTGTTTTACTCATGACGAACGTCGATCAACAAGAAATCAATAAGTTCTCTGAACTCGCTTCTCGCTGGTGGGATCCAGAGGGTGAATTTAAACCATTGCATCTTATTAACCCACTCCGTTTAAACTTCATCAATCAACACAGCGAAGGGTTGTTTGACAAAAAGGTCGTCGATATTGGCTGTGGCGGCGGCATCTTGGCGGAGTCTATGGCGCGTGCGGGTGCAACAGTTACCGGTCTAGATATGGCTGAAGCCTCGTTAGAAGTGGCTAAGCTTCACGGCTTGGAATCTGGAGTGAAAGTTGATTACGTTTGCTCTACAGCTGAAGCATTCGCCGAGGCAAACGCAGGTCAATTTGACGTAGTGACCTGCATGGAGATGCTAGAACATGTGCCCGATCCTGCTTCAGTTGTTTTGGCATGTTCCAAATTAGTAAAACCTGGCGGCCATGTTTTTTTCTCTACGCTAAACAGAAATCTCAAGTCGTATCTGATGGGGATCGTAGGGGCAGAGTATATCCTCAAATTGGTTCCCAAAGGCACGCACGATCACAGCAAGTTCATCAAACCATCGGAACTTATGAAAATGACCGACCAAGCGGGCCTACTCCCGCGAGATATGACAGGTTTACACATGGATCCGATCTCGCAGGGCTTTTATCTCTCGTCTAATAACGTAGACGTGAACTACTTACTATATACAGTAGCGCAAAGTTAAATTAACACTATATATTGGGCTGCGGTGATATTTTAAACACCATATATCGTGTTTATATAAAAACTGAATTCTAAGAATAAATTAATTTTTACGATTAAGATTTTGTTTAAAACGCTTGCATTCCAGATATTTTACGCTTGTAGAACGCTAAAAAGTTAGTTGTTACTAACATAAATTTCATGCCAGATTGAGTGCTTGAAATACCACCAGATATTGGGTTGCAATAAAGACAAAACCTCACTATCTTGTGTTTAATTCAGCTCGTGATCCCAGTGCTTTTTTCGGGATCGAACAGATCTGCAGACCGTATTTGGAAATGTCATTTATGGTATGTAACGTTAACCTCGCTGAACATACAAAAGCAGTAAAGAATTAAAGAAGCAGTCTCTACTTTATACCTTCGGTATCGGTCTAGGCCGCTTTCGTGTGTGTTTTTATCTGGCGTGAGCCAACTGCGATAATGACATGCACAATTAAAACTAAAAACGAAAATGGGCATTAGATAGCCCACGTATCAAGCGCTAACAGACAAACGGCCAGTAACATGAACAACAACTTATTCGTCACCAAACGCAACGGTGAAAAAGAGTCCATCGACTTAGAGAAAATCCACAAAGTCGTTACATGGGCAGCAAAAGGACTTAAAAACGTTTCTGTTTCACAAGTTGAAATTAAGGCACAAATTCAGTTTTTCGACGGTATAAATACCAGCGAGATCCACGAAACTCTGATCAAATCAGCGGCCGATCTGATCTCCACTGATGCGCCAGATTATCAATATTTAGCAGCGCGTTTGGCCATATTCCATCTGCGCAAAAAAGCATACGGCCAATTTGAACCGCCAGCCCTGCTTGAGCACGTTGGAAAAATGGTTGATATGGGCAAGTACGATAAACACTTGCTGGAAGACTACACCGCTGAAGAATTTGCTGAAATGGACACGTACATTGACCATTGGCGAGACATGAACTTCAGCTACGCAGCGGTTAAACAATTAGAAGGTAAGTACCTGGTTCAAAACCGTGTTACAGGTGAAATTTACGAAAGTGCACAGTTCCTGTATATCTTAGTGGCGGCATGCCTTTTCGCAAATTATGACAAAGCGACGCGTATGGACTATATTCGCCGCTTCTACGATGCCGCTTCAACATTCAAGCTGTCACTGCCTACGCCAATCATGGCTGGCGTACGTACGCCTACTCGCCAGTTCAGCTCATGTGTACTTATCGAAACTGGCGACAGCTTAGATTCAATCAATGCAACGGCAAGTGCTATTGTTAAATACGTAAGCCAGCGTGCTGGTATCGGTGTAAATGCAGGCCGTATTCGCGCACTAGGTAGCCCGATTCGCGGCGGTGAAGCATTCCATACGGGTTGTATTCCATTCTACAAATACTTCCAAACAGCCGTTAAAAGCTGTTCACAAGGTGGTGTTCGTGGTGGCGCTGCTACGCTGTTCTACCCTATTTGGCATATGGAAGTTGAGTCTCTGTTAGTGCTTAAGAACAACCGTGGTGTTGAAGAAAACCGTGTACGTCACCTCGATTACGGTGTTCAGTTCAACAAACTGATGTACCAGCGCATGATGAAAGACGGCTATATCTCACTATTCAGCCCATCTGACGTACCTGGTCTTTACGATGCCTTCTTCGCTGATCAAGAGAAGTTTGAAGCGCTATATGTTAAATACGAAAATGACGACAGCATCCGTAAAAAGCAAATAAAAGCGATGGAGCTATTCAGCTTGTTCATGCAAGAGCGTGCAAGCACAGGTCGTATATACCTTCAAAACGTTGACCACTGTAATACGCACAGCCCGTTTAACCCAGAAGTTGCACCAGTTCGTCAAAGTAACTTGTGTCTTGAAATCGCGCTACCTACTAAACCGCTACAGCACGTTAACGACGAAAATGGTGAAATTGCACTTTGTACCTTATCTGCGTTTAACTTAGGTGCAATTAAGTCACTTGACGAGTTTGAAGAGCTGTCTGATCTTGCTGTACGTGCCCTTGATAACCTGCTTGATTACCAAGACTACCCAGTTCCTGCTGCATATAACGCAACAATGGGACGTCGTACGCTTGGCGTAGGTGTTATCAACTTTGCATACTACCTAGCTAAAAATGGCGTTAAATACTCTGATCACAGCGCTAATGCTCTGGTACACCGCACGTTTGAAGCAATGCAGTATTACCTACTAAAAGCGTCGAACAACCTTGCGAAAGAAAAAGGTGCGTGTCCAAAATTTAACGAAACCACCTATTCTCAAGGCATCATGCCAATTGACAGCTACAAGAAAGATCTTGATAGCGTATGTAATGAACCACTTCATTACGATTGGGATGCACTTCGTGAAGAAATCAAAACTCACGGCCTGCGTAACTCTACCCTATCAGCATTAATGCCATCAGAAACTTCTTCGCAGATTTCTAATGCAACAAACGGTATTGAGCCACCGCGTGGTTTTATCAGCATCAAGTCGAGTAAGGATGGTGTACTTAAACAAGTTGTGCCTGAATACGAAACGTTAAGAGACCAATACGAGCTACTGTGGGATATTCCTTCAAACGATGGATATCTACAACTTGTTGGTATCATGCAGAAGTTTATCGACCAAACTATTTCAGCTAATACCAACTACGACCCAAGCCGTTACGAAGGTAACAAGGTACCAATGAAGCTTCTTCTTAAGGACCTTCTTACTACTTATAAACTAGGTGTTAAAACACTTTACTATCATAACACTCGCGACGGCGCGTCAGACACATCTGCACTCGATGCTAAAGCGAGCGAGCCTATGCCACGTCAAGAAGAAGTGGTTGTAGAGGAAGATGATGATTGTGCAGGTGGTGCGTGTAAGATATAGAACACGCCCGCTGTTTAAATGGCAAATGCATTAAAGGAATTAACTGTATTTGCCATTAGCGTTTCGCAGCAAGAACACAAACAATAATACGCGTTAATCATTAAGTTTTAGTTAGGCCATCATGAAATACACTACGTTTAATCAGCAAAGTACTAATCCATTGATCGAGCCGATGTTTTTCGGTAATCCCGTAAACGTTGCACGCTACGACCAGCAAAAGCATGCCATATTCGAAAAGCTTATTGAGAAGCAAATTAGCTTTTTTTGGCGCCCTGAAGAAGTTGACGTTTCTCGCGACCGTGTTGATTTCCAAAAATTAACCGACCCAGAAAAGCACATCTTTATTTCAAACCTCAAGTACCAAACTCTGTTAGATTCGGTGCAAGGCCGTAGCCCGAACATCGCGTTCTTGCCTATTATTTCTCTACCAGAGTTAGAAACTTGGGTTGAAACATGGTCTTTCTTCGAGACTATCCACTCACGTTCATACACGCACATTCTGCGTAACTTGTTCTCAGATCCTAGCGAAATATTCGAAGATATCGTAGTGAATGATGAAATTAAGCGACGTGCTGCTGATATTTCGAAATATTACGATGACCTTATTTTTGCCACTCAGCTTTGGCAAACTCAAGGTAAAGGCGTTCATACCGTTAATGGCACTGCGTACACTATCAATATGTACGAGCTTAAGAAGAAGCTTTACCTATGTATGAACTCGGTAAACGCGCTAGAAGCAATTCGCTTCTATGTGTCTTTTGCGTGTACGTTTGCTTTTGCAGAGCGGAAGTTAATGGAAGGGAATTCTAAGATTATTCGTTTGATTGCGCGTGACGAGAATCTGCACCTATCTTCAACACAGCACATTCTAAACTTGTGGGCTAAGGGCAAAGATGACCCTGAAATGGCGCAAATTGCAGAAGAATGTAAAGAAGAAGCGCGCGCTATCTTCATGAACGCCGTTGAGCAAGAAAAGCAATGGGCTGACTACTTGTTCCAAAACGGCTCAATGATTGGTCTGAATAAAGAAATTCTTTGCCAATACGTTGAGTACATTGCGAATCAGCGTATGTCTGCCATTGGTCTAGATGCACCATTTGAGATTAGTAGTAACCCACTTCCTTGGATGAATAACTATTTGAATTCAGACAACGTGCAAGTGGCGCCTCAAGAGTCTGAAATCAGCTCTTACCTTGTTGGTCAGATTGACTCTGCCGTGAGCGAAGATGACTTTGCTGATTTTGAGCTGTAAAACTACAGCTTAATGAGCAGTAACGATAAATCACTCCGCATCGACGTTGTCGATGTGGGGGCGATTATTTCCCCTTCAGATTCCACTATCTTAAACGCCCTTGAAGCAGCGGACGTTCATATTCACTACCATTGTCGTGAAGGCTTTTGTGGTGCATGCCGTACAAAGCTAATTGAAGGCGAAGTTGAGTACACCACCGATCCCCTCGCCTTCATTGACGACGATGAAATTCTTCCCTGTTGTTGCGTAGCGAAATGCCCGCTAAAAATAAAAGTACCGCTGTAGCGTTTAAACCGAGTGGCAAATTGCCCTCGTTCTTATAGCCCCTTTCTTACAAGCTTACAAGAACTGTGCCTCCTCTACGGGACAGATTATTTTTCTATTGCGTAGAGGTCTTCATCAATCGACTGAATTCGTCTTTCTAGCACAGCTCGAGCATCGGATATTCCTTGGTTGTACACCGCAGGGCCGACTTTCTCAATTATGAAATTAAGTAGAAACTCTCCATCAAACTGGCCCAACTCTACATTTAACTCAGAATCAAAATAGTTTTGAAGCTCTCTTACAATGGTTTCTTTAATCGTTCTTTCTAACGTAATGTTACTCAAATCAACGTTCCCTATTTACCATTTTTGCGAAATTTAATAATCCAGTTAAGCATTTGCACGTAGCAATTTATCATCAATCAAACGTAAGGATAATGTTATGAGTGAAATTTCTGGAAAAGTCGTCATTATTACAGGTGCAAGCAGCGGTCTTGGCGAAGCTACAGCAAAGATGCTGGCCAACAAAGGCGCTAAACTTGTATTGGGTGCGCGAAGAGAAGAGCGCTTGAAAAAACTGGTTGATGACATTGAAAGTGGCGGAGGTTCAGCTATTTACAAAATTGTCGATGTCACAAACAAAGATGAGGTAAAGCAACTTGCTGACGCTGCTGTTGATGCATTTGGCCGCATTGATGTGCTGGTGAATAACGCAGGTTTGATGCCGCTAGCGCCCCTCGACGAATTAAAAGTAGATGAGTGGGACCGGATGATCGACGTTAATATAAAAGGCGTGATGTATGGCGTTGCGGCAGTGCTTAAGACAATGCGAGAGCAGAAAAGCGGTCACATTATTAATTTATCATCCGTTGCAGGTCATGTGGTGTTCCCTGGCGCGACCGTATACTGTGCTACGAAGTTCGCCGTTAAAGCTATCACTGAAGGCGTTCGAAAAGAGTCAAATGGTGAAATTCGGGCCACAAATATTTCTCCAGGTGCTGTTGCTACCGAGTTGACCGATCATATTTCTCACGAAGACTCAAAACAAATGGCAGATGATATGTATGATGATGCAATCAACGCTGATGCTATCGCTCGCGCTATAACGTTCGCCATTGAGCAACCTGGTGATGTAGACATAAATGAAATGGTTATCAGACCCACTAGCCAAGAGTTATAGTTTAACATTGACTAAATCGAAGACTTAAAAAACCTAGCCTGTTTTTAAATAATACAGGCTGGGCCGACAGTTAATACAAACAGAGCATGAACCGCAATGGGGTTTGCACTATTTGTATTTAGAGGGTGGTACATTATACCAATTTACAAAGGCTCGCCGAAAATTCAAAGAGTCGGCATATCCGAGCTCCTCAGCGGTTTGCTGAACGCTCAACTGTTTTACGTGCAGCAGTTCGTAAGCCCTCGGCTTAGGAAAAGCATCCCTTTCGTTTTTGAAGTTTGTCCCCTCTATCAACAGCCTGCGATGCAACTTCGCTTACTCATGTTTAGCGCATAGGCGGCAACGGTTAGCGACGGAAGTGTCTTGTCACTTTGTTCAAAAATGCATACGTCATTTTGGCAAGTCGTCATTGCTGTTCCTTTCCTGGGGTTGATGTTAGGTGGGGTCGCTACAGTTGTAGCTCACGAACTTGTGCACAAGGTGGGCAATCCTATAGCTGTTACGGTAGGAAGATGGCTCCTTGCATTTAGTTTTGACGCTAACTTTTCAGTTGAGCATGTGTACAACCACCATATCAAAGTAGCCACACCTGAAGACCCTGCAAGTGCGCCGAGACGCCGCAATGTTTATGTTCATTTTATAAAGGCCTTTGCTGGTACACAAAAAGCGGGATGGCAAATCGAAAAGAAACGCCTTGAGCGAAAAATATCTCCATTTATAGCTGGCATAATGCCTTTCTTCGCGGTTGGGCTATGAGCGTACTTTTATTTATATTAGCGTATATTCTATCGGGTGTCATAGGCGCACTTATGATTACTGCAGTAGGTTTAAGCGCAAAATTCACGTTAGAGATTGTCAATTATATGGAGCATTACGGTCTTGTGCGCCACCCAAAGTCTTGTGCGCCACCCAAAGCAACCTGTACGACCACGCCATTCATGGAACTCAAACCGCCGCGTAAGTTGTTGTACTATGTTCAATTTACCACGCCACAGCCATCATAACGCACAAGGCGCTGTGCCATTCGAAAAGCTTAAGGCCATGCCTGACTTTCCAGAAATGATTGGTGGTTATATCTCGACAACGACAATAGCCTTGATCCCGCCTTTATGGTTTAAAGTTAATGAAAAAAACTGGCATATTGGAATGCGAATTTTGCCAACAAAGAGGAATTAGAAATAATTAAGCAGTTAAAGTATTAAGAGACCTCGAGATGTTTCATTTATAACAATCCATCAATAAACGTCAATTGACTGACTTAGCACATCTAATACACTCGTTTATATCTTAAAATAGAGAAATGAAACGTTAATGAATAAAACCACTCTTTTTTCCGATTTTAAATGCAAAAGTCTTTCGTTGACTAACCGCATCGTTATGGCGCCCATGACTCGTCAGTTTTCACCTGGCGGTGTCCCTACCAATGACGTGGCAGGTTACTACAAACGCCGCGCTCAAGGTGGTACAGGTTTAATTATCACCGAAGGCACTACAGTAAACGATAAAGTCGCTACGATGGACGCTAATATCCCTCAATTCCACGGCGACCAAGCCCTTGCCGGTTGGAAAAATGTGGTAGAAGACGTCCATAGTGTAGGTGGAAAAATTATGCCTCAGCTGTGGCACGTCGGTATGGCAAGAGTTGCCGACAAAGCGCCCTACTCTGAACTTCCAAGTGCCGGTCCTTCGGGTTTGTTCAAACCCGGAAAACAGGGCGCTGAACCAATGACCGTTGAGCATATAGAATCTGTCATTGCCGCTTTTGCTCAAGCGGCAGCAGACGCTAAGGCTATCGGCATGGATGGGATAGAAATTCACGGCGCGCATGGTTACCTTATCGACCAGTTCTTCTGGGAAGGTACTAATCAGCGAAGCGATAGTTGGGGCGGTAGTATGGAAAACCGTGGTCGTTTTGCAGTTGAAATTATAAAAGCCATACGCGCTACGACTGGCTCCAACTTCCCCATCGTGCTTCGCTATTCACAGTGGAAACAACAAGATTACACCGCCCGTTTAGCACATTCTCCACAAGAGTTAGAGCAGTTTCTACTTCCTTTAAGTGAAGCCGGTGTAGATGTTTTTCATTGTTCTCAGCGACGCTATTGGGAAAGTGAATTCGAAGACAGTGATCTAAACCTTGCAGGCTGGACGAAAAAACTCACTGGAAAGCCCACTATCACAGTAGGTTCAGTTGGGCTGAATGACGACTTCTTCGGCGCATTTAAAGGACAGGATTCGAGCACTCGCGCAGTTGATGATTTGCTTGAACGGTTGGATGCAGGCGAGTTTGATTTGGTTGCAGTAGGAAGAGCATTGCTACAAGATCCAAACTGGGCCAATAAAATAAAAGAAAACCGAACGGAAGAGCTGGAAAAGTATTCTGGAAAAGCACTAGCTACTCTTTCCTAAGCTTAATCAAATGTATTTGAATGATTAATAAAAACTAGCGCGCAACGCGCTAGTTTTCTTCTAAATAAGCCTCAAAAACGGAAATTTCCATTGGTTTAGCAATAAAATAACCTTGCGCATAGTCACAGCCCATACTGCTTAAGATGTCGAACTGCTCTTGTGTTTCTACACCTTCAGCAACCACTCTAATTCCCAATTTTTTGGCCATTACAATAATTGCTTCACATAACACCTTATCGTTACTCACGTCGGTCATAGAGTTTACAAAGCTCTTATCAATTTTGATGTAATCGGTAGGAAACTTTTTCAAGTACGAAATTGAAGAAAAACCGGTACCAAAATCATCTAAGGCGATCTCAATTCCTGCTTGCATGAATTGGAATAACTTCTTAGATACATCGGCGTCAGCCTCCATCAATAGACTCTCAGTAACCTCAAGTAATATAGAGCGTGCGCTGAGACCCTTCTCGAGTAACAACGATAGCCATTCCGTGATGTTAGATTCCTGATTGAAATATTGGCTTGGCGAAGTATTAATACTTATCTGAATATCTTTATTATGTTTGATACGCCACAGCTTAATACGCTTGGTAACTTCTTCGAAAACCCAGTTACTTATTTCAATGATAAGACCAGACTCTTCCGCTAAGGGAATAAAATCATCGGGAGCTATTCGCCCTTTTTCAGGGTGCTGCCACCGAAGTAAAGCTTCGGCTTTTAAGTCTTTCGTACCGTTGAAGCACACGATAGGCTGGTACTCTAGGAACAGTTCGTTGTTTTTTACTGCATAACGTAAATCATTTAATAGCGATATTCTTTTAATTGCCGCTTTTTGCATATCATGGGTGAAGTAATGATAACTATTTTTTCCCTGTGCTTTCGCACCATACATGGCCTGGTCGGCATTTTTTAATAGTTCTTTCACGTCGGTTGCATCATCGGGGTACAGGGTAACGCCCATGCTCGCACTGGTGTGAACGCGCTCAAACTCCAAGGTATACGGCTTAACGATTTCGCCCAAGAGCTTCTGTACAACGTTTTCTATCGAACTTAAACCAAGTATGCCATTTAAAATAATGACAAATTCGTCGCCGCCTAGTCTTGATACAGTGTCATCGGCACGTAAGCAGCGTTTTATACGCGTAGCACACTCGACCAACAGCTTGTCACCGACATCGTGTCCTAGCGTGTCGTTAACATCTTTGAAGTTATCCAAGTCCAAAAATACCACGGCGACCTTTTCATTTTCGCGGTCAGCGGTTTTCATCGCCAATTGTAAATGTTCAAGCATTAAATTTCGGTTTGGTAAGCCTGTCAACGAATCAAAGTTAGCCTGTTTCCATATGAGCCTGTTCGCCAACTCTCGTTCTATGGCAATACTCGCGATATGTGCAAATTGTTTAATTAAGACTCTTTCTTCTGCTGTGGGTACCGCCTTTTCGCGATGATAAATAGCGAAAGTACCGATGACATCGCCATTCGCTCCTTGTATAGGCTGCGACCAACAAGCCGCTACGTCCGCCGATGCTGCTAATTCTTTCCAGGCAGACCAAAATGGATGTGAACTGATATCCTCTACAATAGTGAGTGCGTTAGTTGCCGCAGTGTTACCACACGAACCAACACCTTCCCCTATTGCTATTCCATTAATGGCGTCATTATAAAAATCAGGTAACGAAGGCGCTGCACCTTTTTTGAGCTTACCGTTTTCAAGTAAGAGAATGCTGCAAATCTGCTCCGTATATTCCGCTTCAATCGCATAAACAATGTCATGTAACACAGTATGCAAAGATTCTGCATTTACCACTTTTTCCAAAATAGCACTTCGTACCCGGGTTATTTTTTGTGTTTGGGCAAGTTTAAATTGGTATTCTTCTAACTGATCAGAAAGGTCGTTATATTCCTTTCTGTTTAATTCATTCTCGACCAATTCACCAAAGCCTTTCAATTGCTCAATTTGCAGCCCATTAAAATGCTTAGGCTGATCATCAAGCACACAAAGCGTACCTACCGCATAACCTTCAAACAAAAGCCGAACACCTGCATAAAAACGAAAATATGGATGGCTAATAACGTGAGGATTATTTTTGAAGCGTTCATCTTCCAACATATTGGTGATGACTAGAGGATGCTGCTGTTCAATAGCGTGAGAGCACACTGATTCGTGTTTAGGAGTTTCCGTTATATCAATGTTTGCCGAAGATTTAAACCATTGACGGTGTTCTTCCACAAATGAGATGAACGCAAATTTACAATTAAAAACACGGCATGCCAATTCGGTTATCCGATCAAACCGAGCCTCCATCGGCGTGTTCACAATGCCAAGTCGCTTTAACGCACTGAGCCGTTCACGTTCATTAGCTATTTCTTGTTTTTTACTTAACATAGGTTCCTAAAGCACTGAAGTTAGTGTAACCAACGCTCATTCATACAGCGCTATTCCCCTCCGTTTTTTTACAGTGAATTATCGTAACAGTGAATAGCCGCTACGACCTCTTTAATTTTGACTTGGCTTAATCTAACGCAAACAAGTTTGCTAATATAGACAGCTATCGCTGCTGCCCACTTACTTTTGTTCAGCAATAACATAGGTTCAGCGTAAACGCTGGCTGAGATTCTTACCGATCGTCGCTTCGTCGATTTTCATACCACTATACGAAATTATGACCTTAAGGGTATTTTGGCAATCATCCGAATGTGCACCCTGTATTGTTTCTATTTTTTAATTACCAAGTAAATCCCACCAAGCGTCGCAACCGCAGCGACCAGAATCTGTAAACTCAGCTGCTCTCCTAATACGCCCCATCCCATAATCGTTGCAAGTACAGGCACACTTAATTGGACCGTTCCAGCACTCGTTGACTTGATAAGCGGTAGCGCGCTGTACCAAACAGCATAACCACAACCAGAAGCCATAACGCCTGATGCAAGGGCGTAATAAATGCCTGCCTTATCGAAAACAAACTGTTCTGAACCGCTTGCAGCAACAAATATCGTCAAAGGAATACAGAGCAGCGAGGCATATATAAAGTTGCCTGACGTAGATAAAAGCGCAGACGCACTTCTCTTACCTAGTAGTGAATAAATACCCCAAGCAATTCCCGCTATAAACATGAGTGCTCCCGACAGTAAAGAGGGCGCTGAAGCACTTGGTAGCAAAAGAATGATTAAACCTGTAAACGCAAGAGCGAATCCACACCACTGACGCTTTTTGAAACGCTCTCCGTTAAGTAACCCTGCGGATATCATAGTCAATTGAACCGCACCAAATAGTAATAGTGCTCCAGTACCTGTAGACATGGATATGTAAGCAAAGGAAAAAAAAATTGCATAAAAGAATAAAGAAATACCGCCAGGTATACTGGCATTGGCTTTTAGCCCATGAAAAACACGTTCAGAAGGCGCACTCTTTCTTCTAAACCGCAGGGAATAGGAAGATAAAAACAATAATGCTATAGCCCCACTCGCCAAGCGCAAAATAGTAAAACTAGCGGGATCTATATCGGTATTAGCAAGAGCCATACGGCAAAGTAGTGAATTAGCAGCAAATGCAAACATGGCAACAGCAACCAATACAAACGTTTTCAACAGTGTGAATCTCCGTAGTTTTACATGCAAAATTCCAAACACTTCGATAGCTTATCCCGTTATCCCCTATGAAGTAAATTCGAGTATACAAAATGCAATATATTAACAACGAAATAATACCAGTTCGCATAGATAATTGGCCACTCAGAAGGCGCTGGCAAATCTCTTGGCGAAGCGTGGGAATGCAGGAATGACTGGCCCAGAATGAAGCTAGGAAGCTTGCTAGAACAAAAAAGAGGACCGAAAGGTCCTCTTTTGTTTAGTCATTGCTTATTCGTCGTTTTACAGCGACAAGCCAAGGCGCTCTGCCACTTCAATGTATGTCTCAACAACAGAGCCAAGTCCTTGTCTGAAGCGGTCTTTGTCCATCTTCTTACGGGTTTCTTTATCCCATAAACGACAGCCGTCGGGAGTAAATTCATCACCTAAGACAATGTTGCCATCTTTATCGACACCAAACTCTAGTTTATAGTCGACAAGCAACATACCTGCTTCCTCAAACAGCGCTTTTAGTACACTGTTAACCTTAAACGTCAGCGTTTTCATTTCAGCGATTTGAGCTTCAGTTGCCCAACCAAACGACAAAATGTGGTAGTCATTTACCATTGGGTCATGAAGTGCATCGTTTTTAAGGAAAAACTCGAAAATAGGAGGGTTTAGTTCTTGGCCTTCTTCCACACCCAGTCTGCGTACCAAAGAGCCGGCAGATAAGTTTCTCACCACACACTCAACAGGAATCATGTCGAGCTTCTTAACCAAAGACTCAGTGTCAGAAACTAGCGCTTCAACTTGTGTTGCAATGCCCGCTTCTTCAAGCTTTGTCATAATAAAGTGATTAAACTTGTTGTTTACCTCACCTTTGCGATCAAGCTGCTCAATCTTCTCTCCATCGAACGCTGAAGTGTCGTTTCTAAAGTGAAGAATTAATTTATCGCTATCATCAGTGTAATAAACAGTTTTTGCTTTACCGCGGTAAAGCTCGTCGCGTTTTTCCATTCTCAGTCTCAGTTATATATCAAGGTTATCTTCTGACATGACCTCAGCAAATGCACTGTAAAGGTCGGAAACCTGATTTGCTTCAAACGGTACACTTTCATTGTTCATGAAGGTAACTGATGTGCGATCTGCACCCGCTCTTGCAACTTTCAAACGATAATCACCCTTTTTGAGAATTTCTTTATCGCTCGAGAATAAACCATCCCACCAACTACCTTGATCACCGTTGTAAGTGACAAATAATAGGCCATTTGATTTATCTAAATCTTTAACGTCAAAACCAAGTTTACGTAGTACTAACAGCATTCTAGGCCATGCTACATCGTACTTGGCATCTATGACATACGCCGCGTCACCATCGGCATTAAAGCCCATCTCGGTTTTAATCCCCTGACGGATCTGGGCAATTCTTCGCGTTTCTGCTAATTGAATCTGATACTCATAGTGACCAATAACTTGGTTTAACACTTCTACCTCTTCACGGCGCTCTTCCATAGAAGACACCTCTGCAATTACATCGTTGCCCAAGGTTTGCATGTAGTCTTTTAATTCCACAGTTAGTGCAGCACTACGACCATGAGGTTTAACGTCTAAGTTAAACTCGAAACGTCGCCCGATCTCGCTTTCTTCATCAGAAAAGCTATACCAAGGTCCGTCGATCTCCCTCGTCATTACCATCCAATCAGTGACTAGTACTCTGTCTTCCGCGCTAAATCTATCTACACCGATACCCTGTTCGTCTAAGAAACTTAAAAGAGAATTCCATATTGCCTGGCTCAGAGGCTGACTGTCGTCAACCTGATCAAACCAAATGGTTGCTGTACTTTTACCTTCCTCAATGTGAGAGCCCGTTACCAATGGTAAAACTAGGGCTGGCGAGCGAATCATCAAAGATTTACCCACTAAGTTTGGATCGACTTCCTGGCCTAATTCAGGTAATTCAAAATCACGAGAAAAAGCAGGTGCATCTAGGTCAGAAGGTACTGTTAGAGGTTCTTGTTCTTTAGTTTTTAAGTATTCGTAGCTGCCAGACGCGGTTTTTCTATCTATTTGGCTTGAACAACCTGCAAGTGCAACTATTACTACTGAACTTGCTATAGCCAGCGTTCTTTTCATCTGTGTTCCTTATTAACCAGAAATCAATGCGTATTTTTTTAGTAGTTCTTCGATACGTTTTTGGCTTGATAGTTCCGGCAGAACCATAGGTAATCGCATAACTGCGCTGTCCATCATGCCCATTTTATACAATGCCCATTTCGGCATAACTGGATTTGGCTCAATAAATAGCTCGCTGTGGAGCAACTTGATGGTTTCATCAATTTCGCGACATTTATTAAAATTATTTTCTAGCGCTGCTTCACACATTTGTGCAATTGCTTTAGGCACTATGTTTGCCGTAACAGAGATAACGCCGTGACCGCCCTCGCACATAAACTCACAGCTTGAACCGTCATCACCACTAAGTAAAACGAAATCATCTGGAACTAATGGTTGAGTAGCCTTAAGGCGTGCAATATTGCCGGTTGCGTCTTTAAGACCCACGATATTTTTATGCGTTGCTAGTTTGGCTACCGTTTCAGGGAGCATATCGGCAACGGTACGACCAGGCACATTGTAAAGAATAACCGGTAAGTCGCTTGCGTCTGCAATCGCATTAAAATGTGCAACCATACCCGCTTGTTGAGGCTTGTTGTAGTAAGGCACCACGCTAAGAAAACCATCAATGCCTGTAGCGCCTAATTGCTCTGTGAGAAAAATAGCCTCAGCCGTAGAGTTTGCGCCACTACCTGCAATAACAGGAATCGCTCCCGACGCCATTGCAACGGTTTCTTTGACCACGTTAATGTGTTCATCAAAAGGTAGCGTTGCTGACTCACCAGTAGTTCCAACCGACACTATTCCGTGGGTGCCCTGCTCTACATGAAACTTTACAAGCTTCTCCAAAGACTTGTAATCAATATCGCCGTTTTCAAACATCGGCGTGACGAGTGCTACGTAACTACCAGTAAACATAATCTCTCCGAAAAATGTGAGCGCACATGGTAAATATGTCAGTGCTTAAACACAAGTAATAGCGCAAGTAAAATGACAAGAATTTGTCAATATCTTAGTTAATGGTGGGAAAAAGGCGCTGACTTATAAAAAAACTCTGTGCTAACATCGCACATTATTAACATTGAAGTGAAGTAGATGTCGAAACACCAACTTATCGTTACCATTTTGGGAACAGACAAAAGTGGCATTTTAAGCGAAATTGCCACAACGGTATCAGAAGCTCAGTGCAATATTTTAGATAGCAGACAAGCCATTTACGGTAAAGAATTCTCGTTGACCATGATCATAGAGGGCACGCAAAGCGCTATCACAAAAGCTGAATGTATTTTGCCTGCGTTGTTTCAACGCCTCGATTTGCTATCTATGATGAAGCGCACTAGCCATCACGAAAAGCAAAACCTCGCGCATCTCTTTAATGTTGAGTTTAGTGGCGAAGATGCCGCTGGTTTAATAAAAGCAGTAACCGGTTTTTTCGCAGAGCGTAATGCTATGATTAGCGCATTTAGGCAACGCACCTTCAAAGACAATGCATCGGGTAAAGACAACATGCGCTGCAAATTTGTTGTGTCACTTCCCTCTAACGAAAATGTAGACGCATTAGAATCTGATCTAATGGCCCTGTTCGCGTCGTTAAATGTAACAGGTAAAGTAGTAGATAAACAAAAAAAGGAACCCAATGAAAACGTTACAAGCTGGTGATAAAGCCCCACAATTCTCATTGCAGAACCAGAATGATGAAACTGTATCTTTAGCTGACTTTGCAGGCAAAAAGGTGTTGGCCTACTTTTACCCTAAGGCGATGACGCCAGGCTGCACAGTGCAGGCCCAGGGCTTGCGCGACGTAAACGAAGAACTAACAGCGAAAAATGTGGTTGTTTTAGGGATTAGCCCAGACGCGGTTAAACGCCTGCCCAAGTTTGTTGAAAAGGAAAACCTAAACTTTACGTTACTGTCAGATGAAGACCACGCCGTAGCCGACGCCTTTGGTGTGTGGGGACCTAAAAAGTTCATGGGTAAGGAATACGATGGCATTCACCGCCAAACATTTCTTATAGACGAGAATGGCGTTATCGAACACGTATTCAACAAGTTTAAAACTAAAGAACATCACACCGTGGTTCTTGATTATCTAAACAGCTAACGTTGATGTAGCCAAGATTAAAAGCCCCGGACACGTTTTTTGGGGCTTTCTTTGATCCGCCACTAGCGCTTACATCGCTTAGCCAGGTAATTTGGGTATCAAAGCCCAGATTTATATCAAACCTTTATTGCTGATTCCTTTCACTAAAAGGGACTATTTAGCCTCTTCGGATATTACTACCGGGTTACTCGACCAGGCTGTGACCACCGCTTTAACAAGTGTAGCAAGCGGAATTGCGAAAAATACGCCCCAAAACCCCCAAAGCCCACCAAACACTAATACTGCAACGATGATGTAAAGCGGGTGCAAACTTACCGCTTCAGAGAATAGAAGTGGAACCAGCAAGTTTCCATCTAATGCCTGAATAATACCGTACGCTATCATCAAGTACCAAAATTCAGGAGAAATACCCCACTGAAACATAGCAACGACAGCGACAGGTATGGTAACAACTGCCGCACCAATGTATGGGATTAGCACTGAAAAACCCACCAGCACACCAAGCAAAATAGCATACCTCAGGTCCATCAACACAAACGTTACACAGCTTACAGCACCCACAATAACAATCTCGATCACTTTGCCACGAATATAATTGGCAATTTGAGAATTCATTTCGTGTCCAACTTGCGTAATTAAACGTCGTTCCTTTGGTAGCAAACGAGATATACTGTCTAAAAAGAACGGTTTATCTTTTAGCATAAAAAACACCATAAGCGGCACAAGTATCACATAAACCAACAGTGCAGCTAAATTGGCAATATTGCTAAAAGAAGCAGATATCAAAGTCTCCCCCACCTCGACCAATTTATCATTTAAACCTTCCATCATTTGATGGATTTGATACACCTGAACATACTCAGGGTACTTGTCGGGAAGCGTTAATATCCACTCTTGCGCTTTTTGCCAAATTAATGGCGTTTCTTGAATTAAGTTGACGCTCTGCTTAGATATTATAGGAACAAGTCCTATTAAGGTGAGAATGGTTAACGTAATAAAGCCAAGCATTACTACGACACAAGCAAGTGTTCTGCTAACACCAACATTTACTAAGCGACAGACTGGCCAGTCGAGCAAATACGCTATAACTGCTGCTACTAACACAGGCATGATCAGCCCGCCCCACAATAACAACACTGCCGTAGTCAAAAGGATCAAGATAAGCAGCATTGCTGCATCAGGATCAGAAAATTTGCGTCGGTACCATCGACCAAAAACGCTAATCATATAAACGCCTAGAAATTGCTAAGAATAGGACACGCATCATAATTTATAGCACTAGCAATTAGCAATAAGTAGCACTTAAGAATGTTTCAAAAATCAAACTGGTATGATGTTTTTACAGTATAAACTTTAATGTGTAGAGTGGCCGTTACAACAGTAAATGAATAAACTGGAAGTGTTTGTTTGTAACATTAATAGAATATCACGCCATAAATACAATGGCGTAGGTGTATTGCACCGTGTATGCGAAAGTGGTGCATATAACAAGAATAAAATTTGAAACTGTTTAGCAACTTAGCGCTCTAAGCGTTAAGCAGTATTAACCGTACACTATGATTATAGGTTCATGATAAAAAAGTTTTCAGCATCTTTGGTTGCCTTATCCTTCGTGCTCGCATCGAGCCTCACCGCTATTGCACAAGATGCCAATTTCAGCAATAAAAATGCGTTGCCTGAAATAGGCGTTGTAGCTTCAGACGCCATATCACTTGATAAAGAAATGATTGTGGGCGACGCCGTAATGCGCCAAATGCGCGGTCAAAGCCCTGTCATCTCAGACCCGGTGCTAGACGAATACTTACAGGATATCGGCAACCGCTTAGTGGTTCACGCTGACAATGCCAAGTTTCCTTTTGAGTTTTTCTGGGTTAACAACGATGCCATTAACGCCTTTGCCTTTTTCGGTGGCCACATCGGTGTGCACACCGGGCTGATGCGCCGTGCTGAAAATGAAAGTGAATTAGCCTCGGTGCTTGCTCACGAAATTTCTCACGTTACTCAACGCCACATCGCACGACGCATGCAAGCGCAGCAACGCTCATCTCCCCTAGCCTTAGCGTCTCTCATTGGCGGTGTACTAATAGCAATGGCAAACCCTGAAGCGGGTCTTGCCGCCATACAGGCAGGAAGTGCGGCCTCTGCACAGCTACAAATCGACTATACGCGTTCAAACGAACAAGAGGCCGATCGAATTGGTATTGCTATGCTTGCCAGAGCAGGCTTCGATCCGACTGCGGCAGCGTCATTCTTTTCTACTATGGCAGAAGAATACCGCATGGTTTCCCGGCCACCCGCAAGGCTTCTTACTCACCCTTTAACCGAAACACGTATTGCCGATGCAAGAAACCGTGCCGGTGACTACCCCCGCCGCTATCTGCCAATTAACAAGCAGTTCGAGTTGGCAAAAGCACGTGTAAAGGCACGATACTCCTTTAAAGCTGATTATGCCGTAGATTATTACGAAGCAGCTGTATCTCAGGAGGTACAACGCAGCAAAGAAGCGTCTCTTTACGGCTTGGCGCTGGCGTATATGCGTATAGAAAAAATCGAAAAGGCCAAGGCAGTTATGGACCAGCTAATGGCAAGAGATAAAGGGAACCTTTTTTATCTCGATGTTATGACGGATATCTATATTGCTCAAGGAGAGCCACTAAAAGCAGTAGAAATGCTAACCCCTCATGTTACGCATAACCCAAGAAATCAGGTGTTGGCCCTGAATCAGGCTAACGCTTACATCAGCGCACACAAATATGAAGAAGCCATCTCTTTACTAAAAGATTTTCTACTGGTTAAAAAAGATTATCAGCTAGCACACCAACTGATGAGTGAGGCGTATCAAAAGTCGAAACGCTTCTCCCAAATGCATCAGAGCAAAGCGGAAGTATATGCACTATATGGCGCTTACAACCGCGCAGTTGACGAACTTCAATATGCGTATAACTTCGCAGGTGACGACCATCTTGAAAAACAAAGAATCAGAGCGAGAATAAAACAATTTCGCGACCAAGAAGAGCGTTTACAACGTCTCTAGCGCAACATCAATTCCATGCTATTCGTCAGCGCCTCTCAATTCAGTTAGGCGCTGGTGCAAGCGCGCTGCTGTGACCTCTCCCATGATAGTATCTTTTATTTCTCCATCGGGACCAAGGATAAACGTTGCTGGCAAGTAAATGGGCTTTTGCATGGGCAGTTTAGTATCTGGCGAACTGACAATAACAGGCAAAGCAATACCAAACTTCTCTGTCATTGCTTTGAGTTCTGACTTCGTTTTAGGGTCGTAATTAATAGCAAAAAGACGAGTATTGTCGGGCAAGGATTGGTTAAATGCTGCCAGCTCGGGCATTTCCCTTAAGCATGGCGCACACCAGGGAGCGAAATAATTCACCACTACCCACTGGCCATTAAGGTCTTGCCACCGGAAGGTCTCACCGTCTAGGGTTTCAAAATCATATTGAAGACCTTGGTAAGTAAATGCCCCCGCTAACGCAGCAATAATTAAAAGCACGACAAGGAATAAAGGTTTCATTTTACCTTGCGTACTTGGTGGCGGTGATAACGTCATGTAACCCTCTGACTTCTTCTTTTTTTCATAGTGCCAGATTCTTTGTTTAGGCACTAACATAAATTTCAGCACACCCCATATCCGTATCGAGACAAACGCGCCAAAGAAAAGAATATTGCAAATTTATCACTCGTTATCGGTAAACTGCTTGATATTCTAAGGCAAAAACGCAATAGTTCGCGCCAAAAGATATAATCATATAAATGGGGCTTTTATGACAGACACCACTATTATTCACAATTCACGTTGTTCTAAGAGCAGACAAACCCTAGCACTACTTGAAGAACAAGGTGTAGCGCCTACTGTCGTTGAATATTTGAAACACCCTCTTAACGCCAATGAGTTAAAAGAGATATTTAAAAAACTTAATCTTGGATCGGTAAGGGAGATGATGCGTACTAAAGAGGCAGAGTTCAAAGATGCCAATTTAGGCGACAGTGCAGTGTCTGACGATGCGCTTTTTGAAGCCATGGCACAAACCCCAAAATTAATTGAGCGTCCAATTGTGATCAAAGGCGAAAACGCGCGAATTGGTCGCCCACCAGAATCAGTCTTGGAAATTTTATAGTGCAACCCGTTCTCGTACTCTATTACAGCCGCCATGGCAGCACTAAGCGATTAGCGGATGCCATCGCTCAAGGCGTATCGTCATTAGACGTTCCTGTGATAGTACGCACAGTAAAAAGTATCAGCGATACTCGAGGTGATACTGAAACTAAAGACGCATCTAGCGCCGGCCCCGAAGTTACGCTTCAGGAACTTGAGCAATGTAGCGCTTTAGCGTTAGGTAGTCCCACCCGTTTTGGCAATATGGCAGCGCCCGTTAAGCACTTTTTGGATTCCACTAGTAGCCAGTGGTTAAAAGGTGCGTTAATTGATAAACCGGCTTGCGTGTTTACGTCCTCGTCTTCTATGCATGGCGGACAAGAATCCACGCTGCTTTCAATGATGGTGCCGCTTATTCACCATGGCATGGTAATTTGCGGTCTGCCATACAGTGAGCCAGAACTTCACAACACAACAATGGGCGGAAGCCCTTACGGTGTAACGCACGTTGCGCATCACAGTCTTAATGCACCAGAGCAACTAAGCGCAGATGAAAAAGCACTGTGTATCGCGCAAGGCAAGCGGCTAGCAATGTTTGCCAAAAAGCTAGCAGACCACGCTTAGTCCCCGTGATTCTAAGCATGGGTACGTCGACCTTAAAAAGAACATTATAAAAAATTGATTTATTCGGAGAATTAACATGGCACCAGATACGCGTTTTTATCGCTATCTCGCACTTATCAGCCACACTGGGTTAATCGTATGGATAACACTTTGGCAATTTACATTTACTAAAGAACATACCTACTCACCATTGTTTATTGCCTTGTTTTATATTTTGCCCTTATTGTTACCTTATTGGGGCGTATTAAAAGGCAAACCTTATACGCATGCATGGGCCAACTTTGTCGTTTTGTTTTACCTCATTCACGGATGCACTGTGGCATACGCCGTACCCGATGAGCGTTGGTATGCAGTGGTAGAAATTATTTTATGTACTGGAATGTTTGTGGGCTGTAGCGCATTTGCTCGAAAACGAGGCCGCGAGTTGGGCTTGGGTCTCAAAAAGTTAAAAGATGAAATGCAGGAAGAAAAAGCACGTTTTGAGCAAGGCCAGCAATAAGCATGTAATACACAGCGAAAGCACATGCTGCTGTCGGCGATACCGTCGACTTTGCTGTCACTTCGCCTAATGGTAACGCTATAGTCGATATTGATTGGCAAGTCTCAAGCATATCACAACAGCCTCTTAGTGCTCACAGCAGGCTTTAGGCTTTGATGTTACCTCTTCGGGTAGCGTCGATATCGACGTGAAGGTACGATTAAAAAATAGCACACGTCTTACAGACTCCATAACATTACAAGTAAATGAAAGTGCGGCGCCGCTGGCAGCATTACGATTAGGTCATGAAGCATCCGAAGGCGGCAGCGCTTCTCTTCGCGATGACTAATTTAGGTTAAGCTCTCGCTTAACCATGCCCACCGATAAGCGTTTTTGTTCTTGCAGAGAGCGTGTATCTAAACGGGCTAGTAAGGCCATGAGACTTTTTAAATCCCTCTCACTGTGGTGTAAAAGAAACTGTAGAGCCTGATTTGATAACTTTAATCCACGCTCCTCCGCACGTAAGCGCACGGCTTCTTCACGGCCACTATCATCCAGTTGATTTACGTGGTAGATAACCCCCCACGCTAGCCGAGACCTTAAGTCAGGTAACACAAAAGCAGGGTTAGACGGGCCTAAGTGGCTGGTACATAGCACCATAGCATGTTTAGTTTCGATAACGCGATTGAGTAAATCGAACAAGGCCTCTTCCCATCGCATGTCGCCAGCAATAGCATGAATATTATCCAACGCAATGAGCGAGAGGTTTTCTAGTCCCTCAAAGATATCAAGGGACCACGCGTTAAAGTCGTTAAGGTTCAAATATAGGTGGCTAACCGACTTTTCCGCCAGTTGATGACAGGTGGCGAACAATAAGTGACTTTTGCCAATAGCGGTGCTGCCTAGTAAGGTAAGTAAAGGAAGCTGAAGCGAAGCTAGAGGCCCCAGTTCAGGCGCCTCACGCCAATGCGGCAGCGCATTTGCGATCTGCTCAAGCACTGAAACTACTTCTTCATTACCCGTATCGACAAAACTATCAAAATTTTCATCAACGGGTAGCGTGACAGGCAAAGGCAGCTGCATGCTAAATTAATTGCTCCAATAGAAACTGTGTCCTTTCACGGTTTGTCCGTACGCATCGGTTACGGGGCGTAATTTGCTTTCTAGTTTAATACTGTTAAGTAGATCGTCCACCGTTCCTATTAAGGTAAGTGAGTACGTGGCAACAGTACCAGATTGCTCTACTAATGTCGCATTCTCAATCACACTCAAGCTATTTAGATAGTCTGTAGCGCTGGCATAACTTTTTACCGAGCCAATATTCGCAATCGATACCTTGATAACTTCTCGTTCAGACGCTTCGATTCCAACGATGGCATAAAGCGACGATAGGTAATTTGAGTAGGCATCGATTAATTGATTGCCAAGAGCTTCGGGCGTATCACCGTATATGCTGCCATAGCTAACCTTGCCGCCACCAATGAAAACCCAGTCTAATGCATAGTCACCTTCATCGGCACGCTTTGCATAATTAGCAAACTCGTTCATGGTGAATGGCATCGTTGTACTTTCTTCCTTCGCCTGCGCCATTGCTGAGGTACCATCAGCATTATTCAGGTTTTGGTTTATAGAGTCATAGCCGTTCTTTAATCGAGAGTCTACACCGTCATTAATCGTACTGGATTCAGAATTATTTGAAAATGTGCGCTGTGCATGCGTATTATCTTCACGCTGGCTTTGCCCATTGAAGTTTAGCTGATCAGTTTGGGCTCTAAACTGTGCTTCTTCGTTAAGTACAATGTCCAAAGACTCAACGGTACCAGACGGCACCGCATTTTCAGGTAAATCAGGAATTGTACGCGGGTCGTTACGATAAACTCTGGCGCCTATAATGTTGTCGACGCCATAGCGCGCGGACGCTTTGCGCAAAGGCTCAACAAATCGCCCCCACACATCATAGGTAGAAATATTTACGTTGTCGGTAAGGTCCATTAAAGGCAAGCTTAGTGGTACACCTCGTTCTTTCGCCGTTTGTTTGAGCGTATGCTGTACTTCTGAATTGAGAGACTCATCTAAGATAAGGCGTGTTTCATATTCATCCTCCTTAGCAAGCCAAACAATCGTTTCAGGGCGTCTATCCCCCCAAAGCGGAAGCATTTCACGTTGAAGAAGTTCACTGAGTTTTGTTTGATCGAACTCTGCAACGTAATACGTCCTGCCTTTGTCAAAAGCAAATCGATAGGAACGAAGCAGCGATTGAGGCGATGATAGCGCCGCTTTGACGCCGGCATTATCTAGCACGCTTGTGCTACCCGACATTTTTACAAACACCTGCTTCAACGCTTTTTTAAGGGCGCTTTGTTGGGTACGCTGGCTTTGATCTTCAACTTGAATCTGTGCTTCGTTAACGACAATGCGTTGTGCGGCATTTATGAAGGGGACGTGAGTGAGCACAGCAATAAATGAAATGCCCAGAATGCCTTTCAAGCAAACTCTCGTTAAATTAGTTCCATTGGTGTTACGCTTTACTGCCGTTAACATTGACACTCCATACTCTCTTAACATCAATTCCTTACCTATTGAATCGCCCGTTAAACTTGTTTACACATAAAAGGTAAACTCAGACTAACCAGTACGCTCTTCACTCTACTCTTTAGAGCAAGACATTTTATCAAGCAAGATGTTCACCAAAAGATAGCCTTCTATTGTCTTTTATATTGGGTTTAATTTCATCCCCAAAATAAAAAAGATCAAAAAGCGCATAAAATAGCCGTCACAAATTGGACTTGTGCCGACTTGCTGGTAGAATCCGCGGTTTTCTACCTCTTAGTTTCAGGGCCCAACCGTGAGCGAAAATAAAACCTCTTTAAGTTACAAAGATGCAGGCGTAGATATTGATGCAGGTAATCAACTTGTTGAACGCATTAAATCTGTTACCAAGAAAACCCATAGACCGGAAGTAAAAGGTAATCTTGGTGGGTTTGGTGCCCTTTGCGAACTGCCTACTAAATATAAAAAGCCGCTACTTGTTTCAGGTACTGACGGCGTGGGTACAAAACTAAGAGTTGCTATGGATGCTAACCGCCATGATGGTGTTGGTATCGATTTGGTAGCCATGTGTGTAAACGACCTTATTGTGCAAGGTGCTGAGCCCCTATTTTTCCTAGACTACTATGCCACAGGCAAGCTTGATGTTGATGTAGCAGCGTCGGTTGTTACCGGCATTGGCGCAGGCTGTGAGCAGGCAGGTTGTGCACTAATTGGCGGTGAAACAGCCGAAATGCCCGGCATGTATCACGATGGCGATTACGATATTGCAGGCTTCTGTGTAGGCGTGGTTGAAGCTGACAAGGTTATTGACGGTACAAACGTTAAACCCGGTCAAAAGCTGATTGCGCTAGGCTCTTCTGGCCCACACTCAAACGGTTACTCATTGGTTAGAAAAATTATTGAAGTTAGTGGCGCGGATGTAAACGCAGACCTTAACGGTAAACCCATTATCGACCAACTTCTTGAACCTACTCGCATTTATGTTAAGTCGGTATTGGCATTGCTAGAAGACGTACAAGTAAGTGCTATATCGCACATCACTGGCGGTGGTTTTTGGGAAAATATTCCTCGTGTACTGCCTGACGACGCGAAAGTGGTTATTGATGAAAGCACATGGGAATGGCCGGCCATTTTCTCATGGCTACAAGAAAACGGTAACGTGACTCGCCATGAAATGTACCGCACCTTTAACTGTGGTGTTGGCCTTGTAATCGTTGTTGACGAAAGCGATACCGATGCTGCGCTGAACATTCTTAAACAACACGGTGAAAATGCTTGGGTTATTGGTGATATCGCGGCAAAAGATGGCGAAGAGCAAGTAGAGATCAACGCGTGAGTAACAGTATAACCAAACTATGCGTACTTATTTCAGGTAATGGCAGCAATTTACAAGCCATTATCGATGAAATAAAAGCAGGTCGTCTGAATGCGGAAATCAGCGGCGTGATCAGTAATCGCCCTACTGCTTATGGTCTGGAACGCGCTAAAGAAGCCGGGATCAATGCGGTTTGCTTAGATCATACAGGCTTCGATTCACGAGAGTCTTATGACGGGGCGCTCAAAGCACAAATTGAGGCTTTTGGCGCAGACTGTGTTGTTCTTGCGGGCTTTATGCGTATCTTAACACCTGAGTTCGTCGACAGCTTTGCTGGAAAATTAGTGAACATTCACCCATCTTTGTTGCCAAAGTATAAAGGTTTGAATACGCACCAGCGCGCAATTGACAACGGAGACGAAGAGCATGGTGTTAGCGTGCACTTTGTTACACCGGAACTTGACGGCGGTCCAGTTATCATTCAAAGCCGTGTACCCGTGTTTGAAGAAGACACCGCGAGCGACTTGGCTGAGCGTGTTCAAGAACAAGAACGTCGTATCTATCCGATTGTACTATCTTGGTTTAGTGCTGGCCGATTATCGATGCGAAACAATAAGGCAGTTTTAGATGAGCAAGAATTACCAGAATCTGGTTATGCAAGCGATTAAGCCTCTTGCTTTAGGCACACTGATGGCGGTTTCGCTTTCAGTGGCCGCGCAAGCAAACCCTAGTACAGAAAATTCTGATAGTGCAGAGCTACCGCTTCAGCCCTACAAGGCAACCTATACCGCATACAAATGGGGTGACGACGTAGGCGAAGCGAATATTGAGCTTTCTAAATTAGGTGACCAACAGTATTCTCTAATTTACACGTCAAAAGTGTCTAAGTTTTTCTTGTCTGACAAACGCAGTGAACATTCTATTTTTACTGTTAATGATAATACCGTCATACCCTCTGAGTACTATTACAACCGCTCTGGCACAGGTCCGGATAAAGAGCTCAAAGTCACGTTTAGCCAGCAAGGACAAGGCAAAATTGCTGTAGAAAATGGCGAAACGTTCGACTGGAACGGTGAATTTGATAATCAAATTTATCGTATTGATCTAGCAAAACAATTAGCGGAAGGTAAGACATCTTTAGAATACCACTTCGTGAATTATCGTGGCGAACTTCGTCACTACGGCGTTCAAGTGGTAGATAAAGAAGTATTGTCTTTACCTTTCGGTAAAATTGAAACTGTAAAAGTTAAGCTTATTCGCGACTCAAATAAGCGTGAGACGTTTGCTTGGTTTGCGCCATCACTTAATTACACGTTAGTTCGTTTGCAACAGTTCAAAGAAGGTGATGAACAGGGCGATATCAAACTGAAATCGTTTGAGACGCAATAAAGCGTTAATATAAACCGTTTTTTTGTTTCAACAACCTTTTTACAATTGGTGACTAAAGCACGTTATGAATCAGCATTCAGACGTGCTTTTTTATTTACTCTGTTGCTGTTTTATCCTCACCTAAATTCTTCAAATTTCGCGCTACAATTCACATTCTAAATCAGTATTTATAAGCAACGACTATACTTATAGGGTGTATAACGCACTACCCTATTATTTATCCCGTTGTTAATAGAATATTCATGTAAAAATCTTGATCTTTGCCCTATTAAATAATAGGTTTACAGCATGCTGGTCTGACCTCGATCTGTGATTGCTTTTCACAAAGTAATTTACTTTACTTGAGATAAGACTGGCGTAACATTTAACGCCTTTCAGGAGTGAAGTATGGCAGATTTTATATGGTTTTTACTGGTCGTTCTGACACTAGCAGTGGCTAGTTATCAGCGCACCAGCTTGGTAACAGCGGTTGCCATGGGCGCAGGTGTTATGATTTTAGGCACCCTTTTCGGTGACATCGGCCTGCTTGGTTGGGCAGTGTTCCTTGCTTTAACACTGCCGTTCACACTTGCAAATGTCAGACAGCAACACATCTCTAAGAGGCTGCTAGCTTTCTACCGCAAAGTTATGCCTGAAATGTCGAGCACTGAGCAAGAAGCTATCGACGCAGGTACAGTGTGGTGGGACGGTGATATTTTCAGCGGCAAGCCAGACTGGGATAAATTACACCGCATTCCGAAAGGCAGACTCACTGCTGAAGAGCAAGCATTCTTAGATGGTCCTTGCGACAAAGTGTGCTCAATGGTCGATGAGTGGCAGATAAACCATAAAGATGCTGACCTTTCACCTGAGATTTGGCAGTTCCTTAAGGAACACAAATTCTTCGCCATGATCATTAAGAAAGAATATGGCGGTTTGGAGTTCTCTGCATACGCTCAATCTCGGGTTTTGCAAAAGCTAGCTGGTGTAAGCGCGGTATTATCAAGCACGGTAGGTGTACCAAACTCATTAGGTCCAGGCGAACTACTTCAGCACTATGGTACGAAAGAACAGCAAGATCATTATCTTCCTCGCCTTGCAGCAGGTGAAGAAATCCCTTGTTTCGCACTGACTGGGCCTGAAGCAGGATCTGACGCTGGTGCAATTCCAGATGTTGGCGTTGTATGTAAAGGCGAGTGGAATGGTGAAGAAGTATTGGGTATGCGCCTAACGTTTAACAAGCGCTACATTACCCTTGCGCCTGTTGCTACGGTTATTGGTCTTGCCTTTAAACTTCAAGATCCTGAAGGTCTTCTAGGTGAGAACAAAGAGCCGGGTATTACATGTGCTCTTATTCCTCGCGATACTAAAGGTTTAGAGATTGGTCGTCGTCACTTCCCTCTCAATACACCATTTCAAAATGGCCCTATTAAGGGTGAAGAAATTTTTGTTCCTATCGACTACATCATTGGTGGTCCGAAAATGGCAGGTCGAGGCTGGCGAATGCTGGTTGAATGTTTGTCGGTTGGTCGTTGTATTACCCTTCCTTCATCAGCTGCAGGTGGTGCAAAATCAGTATCTCTTGCAACGGGTGCATATGCGCGTATTCGTCGCCAGTTCCGTATGCCTGTAGGTCATATGGAAGGTGTTGAAGAAATGCTTGCACGCATTGGTGGTAATGCTTATTTAATGGATGGCGTAACACGCTTCTCAACGGTGGGTGTAGACCTTGGTGAGAAACCTTCTGTTATATCAGCTATCTGTAAGTACCACTTGACCGAGAAGATGCGCCAAATCATTAATGATTCGATGGATGTTCACGGCGGTAAAGGCGTTATGCTTGGGCCAAACAATTACCTCGGTCGCGGCTATCAAGGTGTACCAGTATCAATTACGGTTGAAGGTGCAAACATTCTAACTCGTAACATGATGATCTTCGGTCAAGGTGCAATGCGTTGTCACCCTTATGTGCTTAAGGAAATAGAAGCTGCGTCTATCGAAGACAGGAATGAAGCTTTGAAAGCCTTTGATAAAGCAGTATTCGGTCATATTGGTTTCGCGGTAGCTAATACTGTTCGTAGTATTTGGTTCTCGCTAACCAACGGTGCATTCAGCAGCGCACCATTCACTGACGAAACGGCGCGTTATTACAAGTTACTTCAAGGCTACAGTGCAAATTTAGCACTCTTAACCGATGTTTCTATGGGTGTGCTTGGTGGTGATCTTAAGCGTCGCGAGCGTTTGTCAGCGCGTTTAGGTGATATCCTAAGTGGCCTTTACATGGGTAGTACAACGCTTAAACGCTTCGACGAAGAAGGTCGTCTAAAAGAAGATTTACCGCTTTTACATTGGGCAATGCAAACTACATTGCACGATATCGAGACAGCAATTGATGACTTCTTGGCTAACTTCCCTAACCGCGCAATCGCTACAGCGCTTCGCGTTATGGTTATCCCGTTTGGACGTCGTATTGGTAAGCCTTCAGACAAGACAGAACATGCTATTGCGCAAATGCTTCAAACGCCTTCAACAGCTCGTAGCCGTTTAGGCTATGGTCAGTACCTCACCCGCGAGGAAGGAAGCTTGTTTGGCGATCTTGAGCAAACTCTTGATGATGTACTAGCAAGTGAGCCTATCTTCGAACGTATTTGTAAGCACAAAAAAGCTAAACTACCGTTTACCCGTTTAGATGTGCTTGCCGACGAAGCGCAAGCAGAAGGTGTTATTAGTGAAGAAGAAGCTAATCTACTTCGTAAAACAGAAGCAGGAAGACTTCGCACTATTAACGTTGATGATTTTGATCACGAAGAGTTAGTAGCAAAAGTTAACTCTAGCTCTACTGCTAAAAAACGACGTGGAAAAGCAGCTTAATTTCTTTTTCCCATAAAAAGGCCGCAATCGCGGCCTTTTTTGTCAAAGATCACCCGTCCTAAATAGTGTTGACACTTTTCAAACTTAATTTGGAAAGTGTAATGAAATCAAATAGCAAAAGAACTCAACGAGATTATTCCCTCGCTTTTAAATTGGCAGTTGTAGACCAAGTAGAAAAAGGCGAAGAGACGTCTTATTTCAATGACTAGCGGCAAGGCGCAGAGGAAGTTAGAGCACTAATTCGATAAGCATGTGGGACTTGAAAATTTGTGCTAAAAAAACCGGATAAATCATCCGGCTTTTTCTTTGGTATTAAGAAAACCTTAGCTTAGCTGCAGCTTATCCATCAACAGAACCGCTTGGGTACGCGTGTTAATTTCTAGCTTGCGAAGAATGGCACTGATGTGTGCTTTGATTGTGGCTTCGGTTACATTCATTTCGTGAGCGATTTGCTTATTCATCAAACCTGCTCTCAGATAAGAAAGCACCTGAATCTGCTTTGGTGTTAGCTCGCGGAAGCGCTGAAGTAGTACTTTAAGTTCATCGTCAACTTTTTCCAGCTCATCTTCCATACCTTCTGGAAGCCACTTTTTGCCACCAATAATGTCTACAATAGCCTGAGCAATTTCTCGCGTTTGCGACACTTTGGGGATAAAGCCTTGAGCACCTAGGCTCATTACTTGGGCGACAACTTCAACAGTATCGCTACCCGATACTACGCCGACAGGAATATTCGGATATTGTTCACGCAGCGTGATAAGGCCATTAAAATATTCGCCGCCAGGCATGTTAAGGTCAAGAAGAATCAGCTCTACACCATCGAATTCATTTAGCTTAGCCAGCGCATCGTCCAAGCTTCCGGCTTGAATTATCTGTGCGTTTTCAAAGTAAGGTTCTAACGCGCCGCTCAAAGCTTCGCGAAACAGTGGGTGATCGTCTGCTACTAGAATTCTCGTCATTAGCGTTACTGCTTCCTTATTGTATTGTAAGTATAGATTAATACTTTAGTTCATTTACGAAAAGCCCTAAACCAGAAAAATCACGCAAAATATAACAAATTTGGTGTTTTCCATTGGCATTTACGTATCAGACGGTAAAATTGCGTTCCAAATTAGTTAATTGAAGACCCACTGTGAAGAAACACGACAATATATACGCAAAGGCACTCAATAAAGTAGATGACTTTAAATTTGACGAGTCTGTCGTTGATGTGTTTCCCGATATGATTCAGCGCTCCGTGCCTGGATACGAGACTATTGTTCATACTATCGGTGAATTGTCTAAAATAGCCGTTACTTCCAATTCAACAGTTTATGATCTTGGTTGTAGCTTAGGTGCTGCAAGTTTATCTGTGGCAAGAGCTGTACCGAAAGATACATGTGAAATCATTGGTGTGGATGCTTCAGAAGCAATGGTAGAGCGTTGCAAACGCGTCGTACAGACCTTCACACTGCCAAACCCAATTGTTATTCAGCATGGGTTTGCACAAAGTGTAGAAATTAAGAACGCTTCGTTGGTTGTAATGAATTTCACTTTGCAATTCATCCCACCCGCTGACCGCGAAGCGTTATTAAAGCGCATTTTTGATGGGTTAAACCCCGGCGGCATGTTGGTGCTGTCAGAAAAAATACGCCACCCTACTCTTAGTGGCAATGAGCTACTGGTTGATTTACATCATCAGTTTAAGCGCGACAACGGTTATAGTGAACTAGAAGTGAGCCAAAAGCGCGCCGCGTTAGAAAAAGTTATGCTAACCGATACATTTAACGAGCATGAAACTCGCTTAAAAAAGGTCGGGTTTACCGATGTTGTGATGTGGTACAAGTGTTATAACTTCACGTCTATGGTTGCCATAAAAGGCTAAACAAATCCCGCTACGTCCGTATTTCCGCGACTCCAACACACATAAAGAACACTATGAGCAAATTAGAACAAATTTGGTTTACCGATTGCTACAAATCCTTAATAGGCAGCCCCCTATCACATTGGCTTCAAACATTGCCGGCACAAATGGACACCTGGCAGCGTACTGCTAAACACGGTGAGTTTGATAAGTGGTGCCGTTTACTTTCGAAGCTGCCGACTACGTCGCCGAGTTGTGTTGATTTAGTATCAAGTGTTTCCATTGGCACCGAAAATGACGTAGATGAATATGTCCAAAAACAAATTGAAGGATTACTGAAGCAGTTTATGCCATGGAGAAAAGGGCCATTTAATCTTCATGGAATTCATATTGATACAGAGTGGCGATCGGACTGGAAATGGGATCGCGTAGCCCCCCATATTAGCTCGCTGAAAGACCGAAACGTTTTAGACGTAGGTTGTGGTAGTGGTTATCACATGTGGCGCATGTTGGGTGAAGGTGCTAATAACGTAATAGGTATAGATCCTACCCAGCTGTTTCTTATTCAGTTTCACGCCATTAAGCAATTTATTAGTAGAAGTAGTGCGTCTTCCGACAATATCCATTTTCTGCCGATGGGCATTGAAGACATGCAGCCATTGAAAGCTTTCGACACAGTGTTTTCTATGGGCGTACTTTATCACCGTAAAGATCCCATGGCGTTTCTGCAACAACTTAAAGACCAGCTAAGAAAAGGTGGCGAGCTGGTTCTTGAAACTCTTGTTGTGGACGGTGATGAAAATACAGTATTGATGGCGGGTGAACGCTATGCACAAATGCGAAACGTCTGGTTTTTACCGAGCACTGCGGCCCTTTCTGTTTGGTTAGGCCGTTCAGGCTTTGAAAACATTTGCGTTGTAGATATCAACCACACAACGTTAGAGGAGCAGCGCGCAACGTCTTGGATGGAAACGCAATCTTTGAAAGATTTTCTCGATCCGGAAGATATTACTCGCACTATCGAAGGTTACCCTGCACCACAAAGGGCCGTTATTGTCGCTAACAAGAAGTAAGTCGTAAGGCCACACCTCTGTTACCCTATTGGCACAAATGTTGTTATCTTAATCAAGAAGAACGTGCGAATTCTGCATTGATTAAGGTGACAACATGGATATACATGGCTTTCTAACGACACATCAATTGCCAAGTACCTATGCAGAAACTGCACAAAAATGGTTCACTCCATTATGTGAGCAGCTGCTAAAGCACCAAGAAGGTGCAACAAAACCATTTATCGTGGGTATAAATGGCAGTCAGGGTTCAGGTAAATCTACTCTGACCAGTTTTATCGAATCTTTCCTTACTTCGGTCCACAATAAGCATGTGGTGTCGCTCTCAATTGACGATTTTTATTACGACAAATCAGAGCGTAATGCGCTAGCAATAAAAGTTCACCCGCTTTTAGCAACCCGCGGCGTACCTGGCACGCATGATATGACTCTAGCGTTAAATACGTTTCGAAATTTAGTGAAAGGTGAGCGCACATCCCTGCCCCGCTTCAACAAGGCCACCGATAACCCATTTCCTATAGAACAGTGGCCTGTAATTGAATCGTCACCCGACTTCATCATACTTGAAGGATGGTGTGTTGGGGCTTCCGCTCAAGAGTCCAGCGAGCTTAAACGGCCAGTAAATCATCTTGAAGAAGTTGAAGATCCGCTAGGCATTTGGCGTTCTTTCGTAAACACTGAATTGGCCGGTGATTATCAAACGTTGTTTAACAAAATCGACTACCGCATTATGCTTAAAGCGCCGAGCTTTGATTGCGTTTATCAATGGCGGCTAGAACAAGAGCACAAACTTGCTCAAAAGGCACTGCAAGAGAGCGAGGGAGTCATGTCTGATGAAGAAGTGGCAAACTTTGTGCAACATTACCAGCGCATTACTGAGCACGCATTAAATCACTTGCCTGAAAAGTGCGACACGGTGTTTTATCTCGATGAGACAAGAACAATAACTAGACAGGACGTAAAACGATGACGAAAACGCTTGTTTTCACCGATATGGACGGCACGCTGTTAGACCACCATACCTACTCTTTCGAGGCGGCGAAACCTGCTTTAATGGCATTGGAAAAAAAAGATATTCCCGTTATCCCTACAACTAGTAAAACCTTTGCTGAGTTACAACCACTGCGCGAAACCATTGGTTTAGACGGACCTTTTATCATTGAGAATGGTGCCGCTATTTTTATCCCACATGGTTTTTTCAAGCAAAAACCCAGCGGTACGGTTTGGATAGATGGCTACTGGTGTAAAGCGTTTATTTCTAACAAAAATTACTGGATCAAACTGTTAGAAAAAATAGGTAGCGAATTTGACGGCAAATACAAACAGTTTTCAAAAATGTCGATTGAAGAGATTCAAGAAGCGACAGGACTTGATGAACGGTCTGCGTCTCTTGCAGCCAAACGCCAGTTTGGCGAACCTATTTTGTGGCTTGGTACTGGCGAAGAAAAACAGCGTTTCTTGAAAGTGGTGAAAGATCGTGGTGCTTTTCCACTTGAGGGAGGACGTTTTATCCATATCTCAGGTAACTGCGATAAAGGCCAAGCGCTTAAATGGCTGGCCAATGAATATCAAAAACAGCATACCACTAAAGTTAACACTATCGCTCTTGGCGATGGTAAGAACGACGTTGCAATGCTTGAAGCGGCGCACGTCCCTATTCGCATTTTATCACCGGTAAATCCTCCACCAATAGTAGAAAAAGAAGAGGTCTATACCAGCACCCTAACCGGCCCTGAAGGCTGGAATGAAATGCTTACTCAATTGCTATCCCTATGATCAGGAGGACACATGGCTGATTTTTATCAAAATGGTGTGGTTACTACGTTACATAACTTGGCGCGTCGTCCTACCGAGGAGTTAGAAGCAGAGCTTCTACAGTTTTCACAAAAGCGCCCTATGGCACTTATTCTACCGTCGCTTTTTTCTGAGCTAGAAGGCGACGCGCTTCCGCACATCGTCAACGAATTAACAGATGTTCCCTATTTGTCAGAAATTGTTATCGGTTTGGATCGTGCTAATGAAGCGCAGTACAAACATGCGTTAAGATTCTTCGGGAAACTTCCTCAGCATCACAGAGTGCTATGGAACGACGGTCCTCGCCTTAAAGCTCTTGATGAAGAGCTTCAGGCTCAAGGCTTGGCACCTAAGGAGTTAGGTAAAGGCCGAAACGTGTGGTACTGCATGGGCTACGTACTAGCATCGAATCGTGCTGAGTCTGTAGCGCTGCATGATTGCGATATCGTGACGTACGAGAAGGACCTTCTTGCAAAGCTCATATATCCTGTTGCCAACCCCATGTTTAACTATGAATTCTGTAAAGGTTATTACGCACGTGTCGCTAACGGAAAAATTAACGGTCGCGTTTCACGGTTACTTGTTACACCGTTGCTTCGTGCACTAAAACGCATTATGGGTGACAACGAATACTTGGAGTTTATGGACAGCTTCCGCTATCCATTGGCAGGTGAATTTTCGTTCAGACGCGATGTACTAAACGATATTCGCATTCCGAGTGACTGGGGCTTAGAAATTGGTGTACTGTCTGAAATGCATCGAAATTATTCGCATAACCGTCTGTGCCAAGCTGATATCTGTGACATCTACGACCACAAACATCAAGACTTATCGTTGAATAACGACCAAGGTGGGTTGTCTAAAATGTCTATCGACATTACCAAAGCCATTTTCAGAAAACTTGCTACCCAAGGCTATACGTTCAGCAACGAAATGTTCCGCTCAATTAAAGCTACCTACTTCCGTATTGCGCTAGACTTTATCGAAACCTACCACAATGACGCGGTAATGAATGGCCTAAGCTTAGACATTCACAGCGAAGAAAAAGCAGTAGAAATGTTTGCCAGTAACATCATGAAAGCGGGCCAAAACTTTTTGGAAAACCCAATGGAAACGCCGTTTATACCCAGCTGGAACCGCGTCACCAGTGCGGTACCCGATATTTTAGAGCGACTATTAGAAGCGGTTGAAGCCGATACTGCAGAATATATGGAGTAAGTAATATGGCATGGGACCATCTCCATGACAAAGTAAAACACCATTTAGAAAGCATTTATGCTGATGTAGCGCTAGACGTCTCTTACGAGACGCTAGCGACTGAACTAATGAATACAATAGGCATTCAGCAGCAAACCGACATTGCTTCACCTAAGTCACACCACAATTATTGGGATGAAGATGACATCATCATGATTACCTACGGTGATAGTGTCATTGACGAGGGTGAGCGCCCACTGGTGACATTAAATAGATTTTTGCACCGCTACTGTAAAAACACCATTAACAACGTACATATTTTGCCCTTCTTTCCATACAGTTCAGATGATGGATTCTCGGTTATTGACTATTCAACCGTGAACGAAGCTTTGGGCTCATGGAATGATATACAAGCCATAGCCGCCGACTACGGGCTTATGACCGACTTAGTGATAAATCACTGTTCTGCAAGAAGCGTGTGGTTCGATAACTTTGTTAAAGGTGAAGGTCCAGGATCTGACTTTTTCTTCACAGCAGACCCAACTGATGACCTTTCGATGGTAACGCGCCCCAGAGTGTCGCCGTTATTGCGTGAGACAGAAACCGTGAACGGGACGAAGCATGTGTGGTGCACGTTTAGTCATGACCAAGTCGACTTTGACTTTAGAAACCCCAAGGTGTTGTTAGCATTTATCGATATTATTAAATTATATATTGATAAGGGCGCTAAAATTTTCCGTTTAGACGCCGTTGCTTTTCTTTGGAAAATTGTGGGCACGAACTGCATTAACTTGTTCCAGACCCATGAAGTTATACGCTTGATAAGAACACTGGTTGAACATGTCGACCCTTCAATTATTATCATTACTGAAACTAATATTCCCAACAGGGAGAACTTAACGTATTTTGGGAATGCCAACGAAGCCCATGCTATTTATAACTTTTCGCTACCCCCGTTATTGGTAAATACGCTTGTAACGGGTGATTGCAAGTATTTGAAAAGCTGGATGATGAGTATGCCACCAGCGCAAAACGGCACAGCCTATTTTAACTTTATTGCTTCGCACGACGGTATTGGATTGCGACCGGCAGAAGGCTTGCTAACGGACGAAGAAATTTCAGAACTTGTACACACAATGCAACATTTCGGCGGTAAGGTATCGTGGCGTGCCTCAGAGCACGGGCAACAAAAACCTTACGAAATAAACATTACCCTTTTTGATGCGCTACAAGGTACTACAAAGGGACCAGATAAGTACCAAGTGGACCGTTTTATCTGTGCCCACGCTATTATGTTGGGTATGGAAGGTATACCAGGAATCTACATACATAGTCTACTTGGCACATCGAACGATTATGAAAAAGTGGCTAATACCGGGCAAAATCGCTCTATAAATAGGAAACGCTGGGACTTTAATGAATTAGAGGCCCTCTTAGATTCGCCTTTCTCTCAGCACCATAAAGTACTAACTCGAATCTCGCAGCTTATACGCATACGTAAAGCACAGCCTGCATTTCACCCAAATGCGACGCAATTTACCTTACAGCTAGGAAATCAATTATTCGGGTACTGGCGCCAAAGCTTAGATAGAAAGCAAAGCGTTTTCTGTGTTAGTAATATTTCAGATGAAGAACAAACTATTTTATTGTCTGATATTAACCTAATTGGTACAGATAACTGGATCGATCTCATTACCCGAGATGAAATAGCCCTTTCTAATGGTTTCTTGCAAATGAAACCTTATCAGGTACTTTGGATCAGCAACCAAGATTTTGAGTAGATAGTAGAAATAAAAATCTCGATTGCTAAAAATCATACCGTGGTAGGGATACCGCGGTGTAATACTTCTTACATGAGTGAGTTAAACAAGTTTGTAATGCAAGATATTAATACCTTCCTTTTCGACTTAGACGGGACACTTGTCGACTCTGTGCCAGATTTGGCAACCGCCCTAAATCAGATGCTAAGCGATTATCAACTATCCACATATGATGACAGCGTTATTAGGCACTGGGTAGGAAATGGTGCACGCGTATTAGTAGAACGTGGGTTGAGCGGCAACACAAAAGCCATGCACCACTGCACTTCGAACGAAATTGATGCAGCATTAGAAAAGTTTCTGCACTATTACCGAACGTTAGAAACTAAAAGTACTGTGCTGTACGATAGTGTTTTCGACACGCTACATGCGCTAAAACATCGTGGTTATACACTTGCATTGATCACTAATAAACCTTCAGAGTTTATTGCGCCTATTTTGTCTTTATTTTCATTGTCGTCACTGTTTTCTCTAACCATCGGTGGTGATAGCTTATCGGAGAAAAAACCTTCAGCCCTGCCTCTTTTGTACGCCTGCGAAAAGCTTAATATTAAGCCAGCGCAGTGTGTGATGGTAGGCGACTCTAAAAACGACATTCTTGCCGCTAAAGCCGCAAATATTAAAAGTATAGGGCTTACCTATGGGTACAATTACGGTGAATGCATTTCGACCTATCAGCCTGACTGGGTGTTCGATAGCTTCAGTGAAATATTGACCCTGAATACGTAGTTACCTTTAATGCCTTTTTACTACAGTAACTTCAGTGCATTTTAGGTACGTTAAGTACCGACTTTCTTTTATTTCACGCTTTAACCTTTGGTATAACACAGGTTTTTATGTAATATCCGCGTGTTGAAATATTTTAAGGAATTGTTGGTATGTCATCAAAATGGCTTTCACTCGAAGAGGCCCTCACTAAAGCATTAAGCGCTGCACAAGCGGTAAACGAGATTGAGCAAGTGAGCATTTTTGACGCCAACAACCGCATTTTGGCTGAAGACGTTATTGCACGTGTTGATGTTCCGCCATGGGATAATTCGGCGATGGACGGGTATGCCGTTAATACAGAAGACCTTAAACACAGCAATAAACTCGAAATACAGGGTGTAATTACCGCTGGCATGAGTGCTGATGAGCAGCTTGGAAAAGGCAAAGCATTTAAAATAATGACTGGCGCGCCTATTCCGGATACCGCTGATGCAGTCGTGATGAAAGAAAACACTGAAAGCTGTGACGGGGCTGTAATTATAAACAAACTGCCTTCAGCTACAGAAAATATTCGCAAAAAAGCCAATGATATTGCCAGTGGCGATAGGTTAATTAGTAAAGGCACCCGCCTTCACGCCGAGCACCTTATGCTGCTTTCCTCTCAAGGAAACAGTAAGGTGGCAGTATTCAGAAAACTTCGCGTTGGAGTAGTGGCGACTGGATCTGAGCTTGCTGTACCTGGCGAACCTCGCAAATCAACACAAATTTTTGAATCGAATCGCGTTGGTGTAAGCAGTATCTTAGGCAATGAAAATGTAGAGCTTGTTGACTTCGGCATTGTAGAAGACGATGAAGCTTCTTTGCGTAAACTCTTCACTGAGGCTAGCGAGCGCGTAGATGTAATGGTAAGTAGCGGTGGTGTATCTGTGGGCGATGCCGATTATGTAAAAGATATCATCGCTGCACTAGGCACTATCGACTTTTGGAAAGTTGCGGTTAAACCGGGTAAACCCTTTGCTCTAGGAAAAATAAACAACACGTTGTTTTGCGGTTTGCCGGGCAACCCAGTGTCTTCATTTGTTACTGCAAAGTTATTGGTTGTGCCTGTTATCAAAAAAATGCAAGGACAAATACAACCACACGAGACCTTCTTTGTTAATGCTAGCATTACCACACCACTTAAACGACGTGCAGGCCGCCGTGACTTCCAGCGTGCGACCATGATAAGAAATAATCGAGGTGAATGGGAAGTGACCCCCTTTCAATCACAAAGCTCTGGCGTTATGACTTCAATCACTTCTGCCAACTGCCTTATGGTAGTGCATGAAGATATAAGTGAATTAAACGTCGGCGATACGGTTCCTGTAATGCCGCTTCATTTTTAAAACGACTGTTGTTTAAACGCTTTGCACTACAACATTTTTTTCAATGTAGTTTTAGCTGCTTTACCTAATTGAAGGCGTGATTGCAGCATTGCGCGAAACAGTTAGTCATTATTCTCGTCGCCCTTGGCGACCCATATAGAGACACATTGCCGTGAATAAGAAACGCTTTCTCTTAGAAGGTAGAGACATTTTAAAACTAGCTTGGCCATTGTTAGTTGCGCAGATTACTCAAATGCTAATGGGCGTTAGCGATACCATTATGGCTGGGCGTTACAGTGCAACCGACATGGCAGCAGTAGCACTGGGATTTAGTATCACTGTACCAATGCTTTGCTTTATACAAGGTATAGCGCTGGCACTTCCTCCCATCATTTCAAGGCTGCAGGGTAACAAGAATTTAAGTGGTATTGCCGACGCAAGCCAGCAAGCTGGTTATCTGGTTTTCTTTGTGGGATTAGCGGTAGCGGGCTTAATTCCATTTACTGAAAGCATAGTGGCGCTGTTCCCTATGGCGCCCGAGCTGTTCAGCATTACTGTAGACTACGTACTTTATGTGCTGTTCGCTATGCCTGGATTTGCACTTTACCAATGGCTTAGAAACTACTGTGAAGGCTTAGGCAAAACCAAACCCACTATGATCATTACGGTTATCGGGCTGATGGCAAACATTATAGGAAACTACCTGTTTATCTATGGTGTAGGCCCATTACCTGCTATGGGAGGTGCGGGTTGTGGTATTGCAACAGCCATTGTTATTTACACTATGCTTATAGCAACGGTTATCTATGTTCGTTTTGCCCCTGCCCTTCAAAAATACAATTTGTTCGGACAGTTGTATAAACCTAACATGGTCACCATAAATCGTACCTTCAAAATGGGCTTACCCATTGCTATGACTATCCTGTTTGAAGTGACGCTGTTTTCACTGGTTGCATTGTTATTAGCTCCTTTTGGTGCCACAACGGTAGCGGCCCACCAAGTCGCACTGAATTTCTCGGCACTTATGTTCATGTTTCCTATGAGCATTGGTATGGCAGCAGCAATTCGCATTGGCTATCGCATAGGGCAAAATAACCCGCGACAGGCAAAAATTGCAGCTCGAACCGCTATTCTAATCGGTTTTTTCACCGCTGCGTGCACGGCTAGCTTCACTCTGTTAGCTAAGGGATTCATCATTGGCCTATACACCAGCGACGAAGCCGTATATACCTTGGCTAATGCTTTATTAATTTATGCGGCGCTATTCCAGTTATCTGATGCGGTTCAGGTGATTTCAGCCAATGCATTACGCGGCTATAAAGACACCACAGCAATGTTCATTATTACCTTTGTGTCCTACTGGTTAATAGGCCTACCTACAGGCATTATTTTGGGTAGAACACACTGGCTAACGGCAGAACCAATGGCCGCAGCAGGGTTCTGGATTGGCTTCATTGTAGGCTTGAGTGCAGCAGCGGTGATGCTAGGTGCTCGCCTTCTTTACATTCAAAGGCCCAGTGGTGCACGGCGCATAGCGGCTGTGTAATCACATTAAACGTTTTGACTCGATGGAAAGACGGGGCCGTTAACCCCGTCTTTCGAGCGTAGTCCAGTCTTGTGGCGTATCTATATCAAATTGTGCATTAGGTATAGACACAGTTGTTACCCTTCCTAATTTCTTATATTTTTTAATAATAAGTTTAGCTCCGGTATCCCCCTCTAATGCCAATAGTTCACTGAACATTGCTTCAGGAAATATAGCAGGCACGGTTAGCCGGCTTTTGGTTTCACCTTCCTTATACCATTCACTGCACACTATGTGGTTAGGATTCGCATTAGAAGTTTTGATAAGGCGAACGAAATCTTGGGCATTAAGACTTGGCAAATCGGCTAACGTGAATAGCACGTGAGTAGGGTTTGTAAACAAACTATTTGCTGTCGGGGATACTGTTGTCGACAGTGATGAAAGGCTAAAAAGATGCGTGAGACCCGCGCGAATACTTGATGCAAGGCCTTCATCCCAATTCGCGTTGCGAACGACACTAATTGGCAGTTCAGAAACCTTACAAGAAGAGTGTTTTAGCTGCGTGTTTACGGAATCATGCCATTTACCCGTAACAACAGTAATGGGTAATTCGCTGGTTAATGCTACGTTATTGCGCACACTCACTACTTCACCTACACTGTGTTGAATAAGAGGGAGCCCAGAAGTTGGGTGTTCCGATAAAAGCTTATTACCCTTGTAGCGGGCGCTCTTTCCGCCCGCCAACATCACAAGTGCTACGGCATAATTTTCCGACTTCAATTCACCATCCGTTACATCAAAGAAATAAAACATTACACCTAAAAAGGCTTAGCGGCTTCTACTAAGCCCTTTGATAGCAGCGGTTAACCCTTCAAGCGTTAGCCCATACATTCTGTCTTCCATAATTTCACGAATAATTTTGATAGACGAATAATACGGCCAGTAATTCTCAGCTTGCGGATTAAGCCACACAGCATTGTTAAAGTGGTTCAACAAGCGCTGTATCCACACTCTGCCCGGTTCTTCGTTCCAATGCTCTACACTACCCCCTGGATACGTTATTTCATACGGCCCCATGGTAGCGTCACCGACAAAAATAACCTTATAGTCTTTTCCGTAGCGATGAATGATATCCCAAATAGGAATGCGCTCTTTATTGCGACGAAGGTTATCTTTCCACACCTCCTCATACACGCAGTTGTGGAAATAAAAGTACTCTAAGTACTTAAACTCGCTTTGCACCGCAGAGAAAAGCTCTTGAGTACTTTTTACGTGTGGGTCCATAGAGCCGCCCACATCAAAAAACATCAACACTTTTACCGCATTGTGACGCTCTGGTGCCATGTGGATATCGAGTAAACCGCCTTTTTTAGCAGTCTCACCTATTGTGGTTGGCACATCTAGCTGCTCACTTGCGCCGGTGCGAGCAAACTTGCGTAGCTTTCTAAGGGCCACTTTTATGTTACGCGTACCCAGTTCTACATCAGAACTTAGGTTCTTAAACTCACGCTTATCCCACACTTTTGCAGCGGAGAACTTTCTGTTTCCCTTTTGCCCTATTCGCACACCTTCTGGATTGTCGCCATAAGCGCCAAACGGCGATGTTCCGCCGGTGCCCACCCATTTATTTCCACCTTGGTGACGCTTTTCTTGCTCTTCTAAGCGCTTCTTCAAAGTTTCCATCAATTCTTCAAGGCCGCCTGCTTTACGCAGTGCTTCACGTTCTTCAGGGCTTAGGTTTTTCTCAATTTCTTTGCGTAGCCACTCTTCAGGAATATCTTTACCAAACAAGTCTATAGATTCTACCCCTTCGAAATACTCAGCAAACGCTCGGTCGAACTTATCGTACTGAGTTTCGTCTTTGACCATAATGGTGCGCGCTAAACTGTAAAACGCTTCAATATCGGCATACACTACGTGCTTTTCAAGCGCACTAAGCAAGTCCAGTAACTCGCGAAGCGTGGTTTTAACCTGATACTTTCGTAGCGTGAAAAAGAACTGAATAAGCATTAGCGGCGCGCCATAAAGACCAGTTTTTCAAACAAGTGAATATCTTGCTCGTTTTTAAGAAGTGCCCCGTAAAGTGGTGGAATAGCAGCTTTTCCGTCTTTCGAGTGTAGTGCTTCAGGTGGAATATCTTCAGCGACAAGTAGCTTCAACCAATCTATCAGTTCAGAGGTAGAAGGCTTTTTCTTAAGCCCAGGCACATCGCGAATTTCAAAGAACGCTTTTAACGCTTCATCAAGCAACTTTTGCTTTAAATCAGGGAAATGCACATTTACGATTTCTTGCATTTCATCTGGGTTCGGGAACTGAATATAATGGAAGAAGCAGCGGCGCAGGAAAGCGTCTGGCAGCTCTTTTTCGTTGTTCGATGTAATGATAACAATAGGACGCTGCTTCGCGACGACTCGTTCTTGTGTTTCGTACACGAAAAATTCCATCTTATCGAGCTCTAGCAACAAATCGTTAGGAAACTCAATGTCCGCTTTATCAATTTCATCAATCAGCAGTACTGGACGCTTTTCTGCACTAAAGGCTTCCCACAATTTACCTTTTACAATGTAATTGCTGATATCGTGAACGCGGTCGTCGCCAAGTTGAGAGTCGCGAAGGCGCGAGACTGCATCGTATTCGTACAAACCCTGCTGCGCTTTCGTGGTTGATTTAATGTGCCACTGAATTAGTTCAGTGCCTAAACTCTCGGCCAACTCTTCGGCCAGCATGGTTTTACCTGTGCCAGGCTCGCCTTTAATTAAAAGCGGACGTTCTAGCGTAATGGCGGCATTAACCGCCAGCTGTAAGTCTTTGGTTGCGATGTAATTAGACGTGCCACTAAAAGCCATTATTATTGTACTCCGTATAATTTTTCGTCTTTGCAAATTTAAACATAATATCAAGGCCTTCTCATGATTGCCCAGTGATATAACATATAGCTAAAAAGCACTTTGCATTTTACTGATTGAGACCAATGATATAGGGGTATGACGAAATCCCCTAATTCAGGCTGTGAATTGTTAACTATCACACGCGTTGAATTATTAACTATTAAAAAGGTCGTACAGATCACGACAGACGGGGTTTCCTGAAAAATAAGGAACGAGGTAAGGATTTATAATGAACGTATTTGACGACAATTCCCTATCTATTGGCCGCACGCCACTAGTTAAGCTAAATCGCGTAACATCAGGTAATGTATACGCAAAAATTGAATCGCGTAACCCAAGCTTCAGTGTTAAGTGCCGCATTGGCGCAAACATGATTTGGGATGCTGAAAAGCGCGGTGTCCTTACCGAAGGTAAAGAAATTGTAGAGCCGACCAGTGGTAACACAGGTATCGCTTTAGCGTTTGTTGCAGCGTCTCGCGGTTACAAGCTAACGCTAACCATGCCTAGCAGTATGAGTTTAGAACGTCGCAAGCTACTGAAAGCACTGGGCGCAAACCTTGTTCTTACTGAAGCACCAAAAGGCATGAAAGGTGCCGTAGCCGCAGCGCAAGAAATTGTGGCATCAGATCCAGGCAAATACGTATTGCTTCAACAGTTCGACAACCCAGCTAACCCAGCTATCCACGAAAAAACCACTGGCCCTGAAATTTGGGAAGATACCGACGGCAAAGTGGATGCATTCGTTGCCGGTGTAGGTACGGGAGGTACAATTACAGGTGTTAGCCGTTACCTTAAGAACACAAAAGGCAAAGCAATTACCTCGATTGCCGTTGAGCCAACAGACTCACCAGTAATCACCCAAGCGCTCGCGGGTGAAGAACTCACCCCTGGCCCACACAAAATTCAGGGGATTGGCGCAGGTTTTATTCCAGGTAACCTAGACTTAGACCTAATTGACGAAGTTGAGCAAGTTACTAACGAAGAATGTATGGACATGGCGCGCAAATTAATGACCGACGAAGGTATTCTTGCGGGTATTTCTTCTGGTGCTGCGGTAGTCGCTGCCAAGCGTTTTGCAGAACGCCCAGAGAACAAAGATAAAGTGGTTGTGGTACTTCTAGCAAGCGGTACAGAGCGTTACCTGAGTAGCCCATTGTTTGCCGGTGCTTTTGACGAACAAGAAGAAGTTCAATAACCATTTATATGTTTTTACAACTTTAAAACGAGGCCTCGCGCCTCGTTTTTTTATGCTTACTCACTTCTATATTACAACGAGTTTTAACACCATGCTTAAGCGTGTTTACGCGCTATTCCTTTGCTTTTATGCACAATATTGTTAATAATCAAAACCTAGATTGACGAAGCAGTTAGCACATTGCCTTTGTTAATATGCAAAATTATCAATAAGAAACGGACCTCTTTACATTAAGGTAACCCAGATGAAAACGCGTATGTGGTACGCCCTAATTGGGCTTTTTGCAGTTTTGGTTTTATCCGCCTGCGATAAACAGGAAAAAGGCATCGGACGTTTCGGCATGCTAGATGAAGGCACTCCTGAGTACACAACGATAGAGTTTCTCAAAAGTGTATACGAAGACGACAACCTTGATACAGCAATTCGCCTTTCTAGCGAAAAACTGTCGCGTATTTTAACGAGTTACCACACCAATAGTAACGTTCAGCGCCACCTTTTAAACCTAAAATACGACACCGTCACCATAACGCCTCAAAAAACGGGTCGAGTTGGTCGCAATGAATTCGCAGAAGAATCGACTATCACCGTTTTTTTGAGTGGAACTTACAACAACGACAAAATTGAAGATTTGAGAAGTTTAGACTTGATTAAAGAGGACGGTGAATGGAAGGTGAACAAGATTCACCCTGATGCTTATCTATAGCAAGCAAAATACACTGTTTTTATAAACAGTTCCCCACATTTTTGCGATAGAAGAAAATAAGAAGGATATTTTCCGGCTTTCATGCATGAAACGGGCTAGTTTTTGTATAACTGGTTGTTTTAAGGTGTTAACTTCAAACAAACCAAAAGTGATATACGGATATTTGCCACCTTGCATAAAAGATTTTTTCCTTACACTAAATTGTTATGTGCTTCAATGAAAAGGTTTAGGCCAATTTGAATAAGGAAATAAAGCGAAGTCTAGTTTACCTAGTGATTACTACTATCGTGTCGTTACTAATTTTAAAAGATGTAGGTAGCGGAATAGAACTTGTCTCTAGCCGTCGCGGTTCGGATATACATATTTTCGTTATATATGTTTTATCTCTCTTTTTTGTTGGCTATTCGTTGTTTTCTCTAGTAAGGGCTGTCGCATTTACTACAATTGGCCCAGACTCGTTTTGGCGTAAAAACATATGGGATATCATACTTGGCCCTGTTCCAGATAACAGTGAAAAGCAATGATAGGATGTTTTTCAATCGCACATAACAAGCGCATCAAGCCGCTCGCAGGCTCGCTCGGACACAAAAACTACGCGGCGTTTAGTTTTGTGCTTCGCAATTTTAACCTAAACGCCGCTACGTTTTCGTGCCGCTTATGCGGGTGTTAGATGCCACGGAGGTTCAGTTGACGGACTCACATTTACAAGTAATTTAATTTCTACTTTAGCGTGGCCAGCTACAGTAATTATTCTTTTTTGCATTATCAAAAAAGAACTTCCTAGCATCGAGAAGTCGATTAAAAAGTTTAAATATAAAGACGTCGAACTAGAGTTTGGCGCAGCTATAGAAGCCGTTGCTAAAGATGCTAAAAATTCATTGCCACCTAGCAAATCAAATGTGATCGCTGGCAAAACTACTGAAGACATCAAAACACGCTTAGATGCTGTTGCCGAGTTAGCTCCTCGCGCTGCAATTTTGGAGCCTTGGATACAAGTTGAAGCAGCCGCTGCCGATGTAATTCAGAAAAAAAGGCTAGGGTCATCTGTGCGTTATCCAGGCCCTGCAAGATTGCTTTCGCTCCTCAAAAAGGTGGGGTGCTAAATGGCAAGCAAACTTTAATTTTTGAACAACTTCGCATGTTACGTAATGAGGCTGTTCACGTTCACGATGCAGAATTTACTGATGCGGCGGTAGCAAACTACATCGAATCAGCAATGTTAATAGCATCGTATTTAGAGGACACAGCAAGTGGCTTATAACAAGTTGCTCAAGTTCGTTCGTAAACTCACTGGGTCAATTAACAGTTGGCTTGGCGCTTCGCGCAAGTTTAGCCAACAGTCAATTGCCCCTTAGCAAAGCGCTGGGGGATCCCCTCATAATTCAGGCACCCCGGTAACGTGAACGCGTTGAATATACTGGGTTATTGCCCAGCGAATTTCAGTGATTGAAACGGGGTAATCCCGCCGTCGTTTTCGGACTTCCCGTCCCAATCTAATTAGTGAGAGAACGGGACGATGTCGGATAGTATTGGCCTGGAAGGCCCGCTGCCAATGATGCTTTTGAGCAATGATGCCAATCAATCGTAATAGCCATTCGGCAAGCATAGCAATGAGCAACAGCATGTCGAAACGTTTAGGACAGCGTATTCTGCTGTGACGCAACCCTAAGCCGTACTGAGGGCTTTTAATATCGCGGAAACTTTCTTCTATTTGCATTCGCTTGGCATAGAGGTTGACGAGCTGCTTTGAGGAACGTTGGTCTTTACGCCCTTTGGATTTAGCTTTATACAAATGTAGATAGGCATCAATAGGTCGTTTACGCCCTAATTCACCAAAGCCCAGGTAACGCGCTTTGGCGTTAGCTGAAGGGTAAAATGACTTGTTACTGCACCATTTAGATTGACCATGTTCACGAAAGCCGACTTCACCGCGGACACGCCCAAGCCAGAACCAGCCAAGCTTTTCCACTTCCCGGAACCAGGTGTTGCGATATCCCGCATCGGTGACGATAAGCGGGCACCAGCGCTCTGGCAGAATAGCAGCCAATTCTCGTAGAAAGGGATTGTGGCTGACCGGTGAGTTGTACTGGGAAAACGGAAATACCCGCTCATAGAGGATGACAGAGCGCACTTCAAAACTCACCGAGGCTCGTAGGGTTTGATGTCGCATTTGTTCTCTAACGTCAGACCAATCAATAAGAATTATCGGCATTGGGTTTGCCCCACACAGGAGTCGTGCATGCCAGCGGTAAACATCCAGTCTCTCGTTGTATAAAGCATGATTGCCCAGCAAACGGTCAATACGTTTAATATTGTGTTTAGCCGCGACTGGCCCGGAGACATTCCGGCCCAGTTCTGTAAGCGAAAGTTGCTGGCCATCCAGCAGGGCTTGCACAGCAACCATCAGAGAGGAAAGCCGTTTTTGATGTAAATTGGGGCATTGATTTTTAAGTAAATCATGTAAGATAGATATATCACGCATGGTGTGTTGTTCTGGTATGTTTTTGGCGAAATGAATTAGATCAAATCGCGCCATGTGTGTCTATATTATTGAATCTGCTTTAATTTATAAGGGGATTCGTTAGAGCAAAGCGATATGTGACAAGGATGAAACATGAATTCAAAATCATTTATTAATTACTTTCCTGAAATAGCATCGCTAGATGAGAGTGAACAAGAGACCCTTTTAGAGCAAGCAAGGTATGCTGCATTTGCAAAGCTTAATCTTTCAGGCCAGAGTGCTCTCTTTTTCATAGGATCTTTGCTAGCTGGCTTTAGTGTTCCGGTTTTAACACTTTGTATTTTTGGCTATTCTATTCTTTCTGCTGCGATAGCAAGTGGTTTAGGTTGTGTCCTAGCTCTCATTTTGCACAAAAAGCTTTATGGAAAACTAATAAAAAAGGGGCTCGACGAGGTTTTGAAAAGCAATGCCACA
>NZ_JAZETO010000007.1:0-335257 GCF_036864485.1 Alteromonas sp. S015
TACGGCGGGTTTTTTGCTTTATATAGAAGCTACAGCATTTTATATATGCGAGCTCACAAAATTTAGTGAAGTTGATAGCCATCAGCTTTACGCAGTAAACACTACTGCAAACCAGTTTTTCCTGGCAGCCATAGCGATACGGTACCACCTAATTCCATCTCGAACTTAGAAGTGAAACGTATTAGCGCCGATGGTAGTGTGGGGTTTCCCCATGTGAGAGTAGGACACTGCCAGGTCCCAATAAGAAGAACCCGCCTTACGGCGGGTTTTTTTTCACCAGAAACAAATAATGGGGTCAGAGTACATTATTACGCTAACACCAGAGTGTAGTCATACATTTGTTCTATAGTGTCGTTAAATCAAAAAATCTACTCTGACCCTATTTCTTTAAAAGTGGTATGCGTACGATAAATTTAGAAAGTCTAGCCCAGGGTTGTCGTTATTAAAGCCACCGTTAGAAAAGTGCATGTAGCGCAGTGCCACATGTTGTTTTTCGTCGATCTCTACAAATACACCTAACCTATCCTCAAATTGATAGTTAGATCCTATATCTTTACCGGCAACTTTCTGATTACCTATGTAGCTAGCTCCAATGCCAGCTTCTATATAAACAGGGTACTTGTCATAAAGAGTCGATATTTGTTTCATAAATACAGGTGTTAACGATGCTCCGTAGCTTGTGCTATGTGTATCATTTTCACCATACTCCCACATTACAGCACTGACTTCCCAGTAAAGCTTTAGATCACCAAACCAATCAGTAGTTAGCGTTTGTTCAACTGGTCTGTATGCGAAGCGCACACCATCAATGTCATCAAACCCGTGCATATAGTCTACACTTACGGTTTGTTTTGCTTGCACGCAATTCGTGGCAAAAATAATAATAAAAGAAAATAAAAGTAGTGATGCCTGTTTCATAGTTGCTCCTTGATTTGATAATCAACAAGCAAAAAATTATCCAACCAAGAAAGTATTGTAATTTCAGTTAGATAACGAAGCGTGTATACTGGATGGCTGGCGTTCAACAGTGTAGTTTACTGACATTATTGAAGTTTTTACAAAGGTTTCCAGCGCTTATCTGCACTAATATTCTGCTCTCTCATCAAGCGCTCTATCAGTTGCTCTGTATCTTCAATACCGTACTTAGCTTTGATTTCATTTATGCTATCAGACTCTGACAGTAAAAATGCATTAAGCTCAGCAATGATTTCGCGATGCTTTAAGGTTGATAGAGAAAATGATACAACGTTGTGAGGTAAGGTTAAGTCAGTGGTAAATGGTCCGATTTGCGGGAAGCGGCGAATAACGTTCTTGGCCGCATTGTATTCCACATCTAAAGCATCCACTTTATTATTTTGTAGTTTCCTAAGACCATCGTAAACACTGTTGACGCTTGTAACTTTAACAGCACCGTTTCTAATTTGACGCTTCCACTTTACAGGAGAAAACCCGTTTGGCGTGGCAAGTTGAGTTACGTGGGTAATTCCTTTACCGCGATTAGCTGTTTTAACCAAGGTAACGGCGAATGTTTCAGCTAGCGGCTCAGAATACACTTTATTAATGCTGTGGTTTATTTCAGCAGACCATCTGGGATTGTCAGGGAAGACAAAGTCTACATTGCCTTTTTTCATTTCTATTTGAAGACGTTTTGCGGGCATGCTCAAGTATACAAAACGATGTCCGCTTTGCTTTGAAAATGCTTCTAAAATAGCCCAGCCCAACCCCTTTTCATGATCCGAAGAAAAGTTGTAATACGGGTAATATTCAATGTCTTGAGCACCTACGATATAGGTGTCGGCAGAAACCAGAGAGCTTGAAATTGTGCTGGTGAACAGTAGTGCCATCATTAGCACAAAGCGACGAATATTATTTTCAAGCCTCTTCAATTTTTAATCCTTGTTCTTGTAAGAGCTTCTGAGACAACTGCTCAAAGGGGGTTATGCTGAATGTCGCAATTATACTATCAACTAATTCGGGATTTGAGGATATGAACTTGTTAAGTTCACTAATAATATCTTTATGATAAAGTGTAGATAAAGAAAAAGGAATTTCATTGTGTGGAAGCGTTACATCTAACGTAAACGCGTTTTGCTCATAAGGTAGATGTGCTGAGCGCTGGCTAACAAGATACTCCAAGTCTAATCTATCTGCACGTTCTTGGTACAAAAATGAATCACGAGTCTATAAACCATAATTTATCGTTTTATGGGTGTAAAATATTCAGTGAAAATCTCTTGAACTTAATGACAGCTTTTCGAGCCAAGACGTACGGTCAATAAGTTTGCCCGCAATGATATGAATAACTCCCTCTTTTGAACGTTCGATAATACCGTTAACTTGAAGAAGCTTAGCTTTTAAAAAGGTTTGTTGTTGAGCGCGCGCCGTGGCTTGCCATACGACAACATTCATATTGCCAATATCATCCTCCAAAGTCAGAAAAGTAACGCCTGCGGCAGTGCCAGGTGCTTGACGACCAGTTACGGCTCCAAGCACTTTGACAACCGATTTATTGGTCTTGTCTTTAAGTGAATTAGACCAGCTTATATCTTTCAGCTTATGCTGCTTCTTGAGTAAAGAAATAGGGTGGTTATGTACCGATAAACCAGTCGAAGCATAGTCTTCAAGTAAGTTTTCTGCCTCAGAAGGCGTAGCACCAAGCGGCGTGACATTTTTATCTGCATAAAAATTGTCATTATCAAACAGTGGTAAACGCGTTTGGGTATCCATAATTCGCCAGCGGGTTTCATACCGATTGCCTGAAATAGTGCGAAGGGCATCGGCGCTGGCCAGTGCCTCTAGTTCATTACTTTTAAGCGATAGCTGCTGTAATTGTTCAACATTGGTGTAGCTTTTGTCTGAACGGTTTTCCACGATAAGCTGAGACGATACTTCACTTAAGCCTTTAATAAGCTTAAGACCAAGCTGAATGTATTTTTCTTGACCTTGTACCACTAGAGAGTGCTCAACGTCAGACTGGTTAACACAGGGCGCCTCTACCCGTATGTGGTGACGCTTAGCGTCTTGAACTAACTGGGACGGGGAATAAAACCCCATGGGCCAGCTATTTAACAGCGCTACGTAAAACTCAACGGGAAAGTAAAACTTCAACCAGCAAGACACATAAGCTAATACTGCAAAAGACGCTGAGTGAGATTCAGGAAAGCCGTAACCTGCGAAACCTTTTATTTGTTCAAATAAGTTGTGGGCGAACGCACTGTCATAGCCTTTATCCGTCATACCTTTAATGAGCTTGTCTTTGAACTCATAAATTCTGCCGTCTTTTTTCCAGCTCGCCATTGCGCGACGCAGCTGATCGGCTTCTCCGCCACTAAAGCCAGCTGCAACCATAGCAAGCTGAATCACTTGCTCTTGGAAGATAGGCACACCCATGGTGCGAGACAGAACTTCCTCCACATCTTTAGATGGGTAGCTAATGGTTTCGTTTCCGTGTCGGCGTATCAGATAAGGGTGAACCATATCACCCTGAATCGGACCTGGCCTTACAATGGCTATTTGTACGACCAAATCGTAATAGCGACGAGGCTTTAGCCTTGGCAGCATAGACATTTGAGCCCGTGATTCGATCTGAAAAACGCCTACTGTATCGGCACGGCAAATCATATCGAAAACCTGTTTGTCATCTCCAAGCTTAGTAATGAACGGAATACTGGTTTCAATAGAATATTGTTTGTTGATAAGAGAAAATGCACGGCGTATAGCGCTTAACATTCCCAATGCCAATACATCGACTTTCAATAAACCTAACGTTTCAATGTCATCCTTATCCCACTGAATAATAGTACGCTCTTCCATTGCGGCGTTCTCAACAGGTACAAGGTCGTATAGCGGCCCTGCGCTAATAACAAAGCCGCCTACGTGCTGAGACAAATGTCGGGGGGTACCCAATAAGGCTTCAGTAAGGGTAATTAACTGCTGTACTCTAGGCTCTTCAGGATTTAGTCCAAGCTCTGCCAGCTGAGATTTCCACGGAATAACGCTGTCCCGTCGATTAATTTGCTTTACCACAAAATCAAGCTGCGACTCGCTAAAGCCCAGCGCTTTGCCCACATCTTTGAACGCCGATTTAAAGCGATAGCAAATAACTGTAGCGGCGATAGCGGTCCTTTCCCTGCCGTATTTTTGATAAATATATTGAATAACCTCTTCACGGCGCTGATGCTCAAAATCCACATCAATATCGGGTGGTTCGTTGCGCTCTTTGGAAATAAATCGCTCGAACAGTACACTTATTTGCCTGGGATCTACGGCAGTTATTTCTAGGCAATAGCACACTACGGAATTGGCCGCAGAGCCACGCCCTTGGTACAAGATTCGCTGTTTTTTGGCAAATTGCACAATGTCGTAAATGGTTAAAAAGAAATACTCGTATTCTTGTTCGGCAATCAGTTTCAGTTCTTTTTCTATGGTATGGCGAATATCAGGGGGTATACCTTCAGGAAAGCGCACTTTTATGCCGGCTTCTACGCGTTCCCGTAAATAAGACGTAGGCGTGTATCCTTCAGGTACAAGCTCTGCAGGGTAGTGGTAGCGCAGCTCTTCTAAAGAAAAGGTGAATACATGGGCCAGCGCATTGGTATTGGCAATCCATTTTTCAGGGTAAAGTTTCTTAACTTTTTTAACGGTGCGCAGACTACGCTCTGCATTGCTCAATGCGTCCCGACCTATTTTGTCTACACTGGTGTGCACGTTAGTAGCATGCAATACATGTTGAAGCGGCAGTCTGTCAGCGTGATGCATGAGTACACCTGTACAGGCAATAACAGGGAAAGGATAGACAGACTGCAGATGATTGTAATGTGCAAATCTCTGGTGATCCCGCCCGTCTAATAGGCGCTGAGCGCCAATATAGGCATCAATGCTCGGGTGTTTTTGCAGCCATTCAGCCCAATGCGTGTCTTTAGCTTCTTTGCCACTTGGTAACCAAATGAATTTACAATGGCGAATGGTACGTAAGTCCCACTCAGCCAGCTGGTATTCACCTTTTTCAGAGCGACGTCTCGCGTTAGTAATAATTCGACACAGTTCGCTATAGGCCGCTTTGTTCGGGCACAGCAGCACAAAAGATAAAGTGTCATCGAATACAAAATAACTACCCACAATAAGCGTAATCGGTAGACTCTGATGCTTAATTTCATCGAAAGCCCGTACCACACCTGCTACTGAACATTCATCGGTAATGGCAAGCGCGTCGTAACCAAGGAAAGAAGCCGTGGTAACCAGCTCTGCGGGGGAAGAGGCGCCGCAAAGAAAGCTATAATTGCTTTGGCAAAAGAGCTCGCTGTATTTCATGATACTGCCTTTACCTTTTTCTTTAACCGCATACCGCTAGCAAAAAAGGCCCTGCACCCACCAGCTACTCTCTTCATCTTTAAACACTAAAAGCCTTACGCATTGCTCAGTTTGGGCGATAAAATAATCACGCTTTGTTGGGCTGTCATGCCACCACTCGCTGTGTAATCGCACAGGGCCAAAGCAAATTTGGGTAGCCTGAATAAGCGGTTTAGGTACATCAAAGGTGAAGGTGGGCGTAATGTCACTGCTATAAGCATAATTACCAGTGCAGTGACCGGCGCTCGACTCCGTCACCGTCATATATTCAAACTGATGGCTGTCGGCAGCGTGAGGTTGAAACGTACTGTTATCGCCTAACTTCGCGTTTAAGCGCCCAACTAATTGTTTCTGTGCAATATCATTAAATCTATCACTAAAAAAATCGCCATTTTGCGTGTCTATTTCTTCAAACTGCTGGCAGGTAAGTGCAATGGCTGTGGCTGGCTCAGGCAACACCAGATTCTCCGTTCTAAGACTAAACAACGGCAGCCAGCTTTCTACGGAAGACTGAGGAAGCGCCGAACGTATATTAATATCCATTACAGGCGCTTCTCTGAAATGGATATGTACACTGATACTGGATGTATATAAGTTTCTTGCCCGTAAATAGTGAGACAAGTGCTCAAACTGCTGGGTGACAAAAGGTGTTAGATGCTGCGTGTTCTCAATATCAAAAGGCAATAGGATAAAGTTATCGAAGTGCTCTAAAGGCCTAAATAACGTAACGCGCGGAAAGGTTTCTCCTCGTAACGAAGTAAGATATATAATAGTGTTATTGTCAAAGCGCCGCCCCAGCTCTTGTACCGGCATGGCCAACAGCTGTTGTACACGGGTAATACCCACCCTTGCCAACGAGTCAGTAACCTTAGGTGATAGAGCAGTAATAGAAAGCGGGCACGTACTTAGCGCTTTTTTTACGTCATCGGGTGTATGTAAGTAGGTATTAAGCTTATGAAGCGCTAATACTTTTGCGGCCTCAATTGTCCATGCGCTAGCAAAGTGATAGCGAATATCTGCTTCAGCAAGTGCTTGAGTTAAGGTTTTCCACAGTGGCGCATGACCGCCATAGTAATGAGTTAGGTTATCTAGCCTTACTGCTAGACCGCTTACACTATTTGAGTGCATGTGGTTATCTAATACGATGTCAGAAGCCAGCGGATAAAGCCGATGGGCCAGCTGCGTCAGCATATGCCTTTCGACTTCTTCACTGAAAGGTAGAATATGCACGTAAGGACATAGCGCCGCCGCTTGAGCGAGTCCGTGACCAATTTCAATGCCTTCTTTTTTCGCAATATCATTACACTGCGTAATTTTGTTGGTTTTACTGCAATACACAGCAATGGGAGTATTCGACGGTAATGACGAAGAACTTCCGTTAGATTCGCCTCTAGACCCTTGTCTGGGTGCACGTTTAGTTTTAGCCGCTTTGATGTAGCTATCTAAAGTAAGTTGATAACAGTAAATATAAGCCCACAGCATCATTAGTTCACAGAATGTAACGCCTGGTCGGAAAGCGTGTTGTGTGCCATGGCCCATTTAATGGCGTGATTGTCGGGGGTCCACCGATGGGAAATAACAATGTTATCTTTGGGCCACCCATGACGCTGCTTACGTATGTTCACCGCCAAAGCGTGGGGTTTACCTTTTAGCGCGATATCCAAAGCAATGGGTAATGCACTGCCGCTTTCATTCGACAGGTTGGCTTGTGAATCGCTTCCCATGTCGGCCTTTGGATAACCTAACTGTGATGCCTGCTGTTGCGGTGGGGTATATAGCAAGCACAGTGCATCGTTATGGGTTGCCGCTACCTGTAGGCGTCGCGCTTCTTTTGGATTTACAGCATTACTCCACAGCACTACGCAGTGGCAAGCCGTACTTTTTAAACATTGCTCTGCTGCCCACAATGACTCTTGTTCAGAACGTGTTTTTACTACCAGCACTTGTTGCGCTTTAAGCCCCAGGTTTTCTAACCACGGCGACTGTAGTAGCCCGGGAGGGTTAATAAATACCACCAGTTTGTGCGTACGATGCTGGCAAATAACCCGTTTAAAAAGTGTAAGCTCACCCACGCCAGTTAATGAAGAGATACGGACAAGGCCTATAGATGCAACGCCACCGTTAAGCGCTTTATCCAGACGCGGAAAACCCAGCGAAAACTTAGCTTCACTTTGCTTCTGATCTCTGGCCCGCCAAATATGTGGGTGGTTGTTAAGCACGGATAACGATTTGTTCATGGCACTCAAAATAAACTGTATTTTTATACAGTATTATAGTGCAGCAATAACCCTTTTCAAGACAAAAGGTTTTTGGCTTGTTGTTTTAAGCGCTAACTTACTGATTAGTTTGAAAAGGTAAAAGATTAAACTTTTAAAAGCGTAGAGTTATGGACTAGGGTCGCTGACCTTACTATATAGCAAAGCGGGCGACCCTGTCATACAGTTAGCGCTGCATCAGCGCTAACGAGGGGCGTAGAGTATGATGTTACTCTTCAGATGATGGTTCTTTTTGAGCCTTTGCTGTCGTGCCGCTTACTGTTGCTGTAACGGTTTGGCAAAAAGCAATAAATCCATCGGCGGTATTTTTTGCCCACACCATTCGAACGTTGCTAGGTAGAGCCTTTACCACTTCACGAATTTCCTCAAGGGTGACTTCTTCATTAAGCAGTATCTTATTAAGTGACTCCTCAAATGACATCCCTTTTTCACAACAGGTCATGACAATAGTTGAAAAGTTGCGCATAAGTGGGTGTAGCGCATTGTATTGAGCTTGGTCGATGAGGCGACTTTTATAGGCGCTTTCAATACGCGCAGTAAGGTTTTTTTCCAACGCATCTGTAACAAGAATAAGATTGCGATAAGCATAAGCAACCTTGTTGCTGGTTTGCTTATTCGAGTGGCGCACCAGCGCCAGCTCTTTTTGTAAATTCTGCGCTCGCAGCACAAAGTAAATTAAAAACAGGATAAGTAATCCAATAATACCAAATGCAACGACCATGTTTATTGTGCCTTCTGTTCTTCTATAAATATGTTGATATTTTGTTCTAATATGAAAAGAGGAACTGAGCCGTTTTCTAACACCGCACGGTGGAATTTTCGCACGTCAAAACGCTCTCCTAACGCTGCCTCTGCTTTCTTGCGAAGGCCTTTAATTTTGATTTCCCCAATCTTGTAAGACAAAGCTTGCGCTGGCCAAGAGATATAGCGGTCTATTTCAGTATTTACGTTGTGTTCTGAAAGTGCGGTGTTTTCCATCATATAGTCCACCGCTTGTTGGCGGCTCCAGCCCATCGTGTGCATACCGGTATCAACAACCAAACGACATGCTCGCCACATTTCGTAGCTCAAGCGGCCGAAGTTGTCGTACGGCGTTTCATAAATACCTGCTTCAATACCTAAAAACTCAGAATACAGACCCCAGCCTTCACCAAAGGCTGAAATATAGGTGTTACGACGTACCATAGGCAAGTCTGCAAGCTCTGCTGCCAATGATATTTGAAGGTGATGGCCAGGCACGGCTTCGTGCAAGGTCAGTGCAGGCAATGCATATAAAGGGCGCTTATCAAGGGCATAAGTGTTTACCCAGTAATATCCTGGTTGATCATCGCGGCTAGGGTGGATGTAACGACCTGTTGTGTATTTGGGCGCGATAGCATCTGGTACAGGGGCTACACCGTAGGGCGTTCTTGGTAAATACTCAAAAAGAGTAGGAAGCTTTGCGTCCATTTTCTTTGCAATAAACGACGCTTCTTTTAGTAAATCTTCTGCGCTGGAGGCATAGAATTGCGGGTCTTCGCGTAAAAACGTAATGAAGTCGTTAATGTCGCCATCAAAGCTAAGCTCATTCACAATTTGCTGCATTTGCGCGCGAATGCGTTTTACTTCAGAAAGGCCTAAATCGTGTATTTCCTGAGGTGTCATATCTGTGGTGGTGTAATGCTTTGCTCTATTGGCGTAATACGCCACGCCATCAGGCCAGTTGTTCGCGGCAATATCTTCACGGGCATTAGGGATATATTCCTCTACCATGAAGTCGTAAAACATTTGATACGCAGGTAGCACACTGTTGTTTATTGCTGCTTTGCCTTGCTCTGCTAGCGCAGCCTTTTGCTCGACAGTAAAGTACTCAGGAAAGCGGGTAAATGGAGAATAAAAACCACTGTCCACTGCATTTTCAACAACGTACGACGCTACTGAGTCTTCAAACCCTTTCAGCACGATTTTAGGCTGCGTGTAGCCTTCCTTTAGCGCCTGCTTCATATAAGTAATTTGCTGGTCAAAATAAGGCTTAAGCGCGTTTAAGCGACTAATGTAAGCTTGATAATCTTCTACGCGCTTAAAGGTTGATAAATTGGGAAGCGAGGCCATAGCACCATGAAAGCCATATTCTGAGTTAATAGGCACCAAGTGCGCGCGATAAGTATATTCATCCACATAGTTGGCTAAACGGTATTGCTGCATTAGCAAAGCAATGTAAGCGTCACTAGAGATATTGTCTTTTTTATACTGACTCAAGGCTTTTTGAAATGCACGCCATTGTTCATTTTGTGCTTTAAGTGCTTCGGGCGAAATATCGGGTAGCACATGAGCGAGGGAGCTATCGCCTTCGCGAGAAGCCAAAAGCGGGGAAACCGAAAGCTCGTACTGCCAAATATCATCAAGTAGTTGATACAAGCTTTCATCGTCAAGGCTCTTTGCAGATGCACTAATGCTGCAAATAAATAGCAATGCTGCTAACAGATAGCGATACATAAGGATCTCCGGTAACCTTCACCGGTTAGAATCCGGCGGCTACTCTTTCGTTGGTGTATATATTGGACTAGGGAAAGCCGTTACTTTATCAGATTTATTTTCTAATTTAGTAATTTTGGCTGTTCCTTTTTTACGTACAGCGTCAATGCGCAAAACGTTGTGCATAGGAACATAAGTTTTTGTTACTTCAGAAAATTCGGTTTTTAACCTTTCATGGGAAGGATCGACAACCACACTTGTGTGGGTATCCCACACAAAGTCACCTATCTCGATAAAGCCAAACAAAGTGCCTTGCATAAGGGTTTTTACATACAGTTCATAATGCTCGCCATTGCTGACAAATTGAACGCGGTATAGGATATCGTCTTTCGACATAGGTGCTGCTCTTCACTAAAAACATAACAATATCCGGAAACGAAGCCGGAATGTAACTAACAATTTTACCTTGCTCTTAAAATGCGAGCAACGGTAGGAAACACATGGTAAACGTAAGCAGTTTAATGGCATTCCCCCTATTAACTGCGTTACCATGATGCACACTTAGTTATATGGTGAAACTAGAATGATAAAAAAACTCCTTATAGGCAGCGCAATGACAGCAATGACCTTTGCTGCTACTGCCCACAACCACGCCTCGACAGAGAACATTTTTAACCCTGATACACAACGAATTAAATCTCACCTGTTTTTTTTAGCAGATGATTTGCTTGAAGGTCGTGACACCGGCTCTCGTGGCCATGAAATTGCGGCGCTTTACATTGCTACCGAATTTGCTAAATATGGTTTAAAGCCAGCGGGTACAGACGGCTACATGCAGAACGTATCGTTTCGCAAAGCTAATCTGCTTCAAGAATCACCCAAGTTTACTTTCACGCAAAACGGCGAAACCGTCGATTTTGATTACCCGAAAGACTATTTAGCGAGCCCGAGTTTGCTTAGCACTGATGCCAAAGTAAAAGGCGAAATGGTGTTTGTAGGCTATGGTATTGTGGCTGACGAGCTATCTCACAACGATTACAAAGACTTAGATGTAAAAGGTAAAATTGTCGTCGCACTAGCGGGTAAGCCAAGTGACTTTCCATCTGAGGAGGGCGCTCACTTTGCGTCTGGCTACCAAAAACAAAAGTATGCGGTAGACAATGGCGCTATTGGCATGATCACTATCACAACGCCTAAAAATGAAAAAGTACGCCCTTATCAAAGCCGCTTGAACTACATCCATACGCCGCGTATGGCATGGTTGAACGACAGCGGTCAGCCTGCGAACAGCTTTTCTCAGCTTAAAGGTGGCGCTTACATGAGTGAAGGCGCTGCGCGTAAGTTATTTGAAGGCGCAGAAAAGAGCCTTGGTGATGTTTATGCACAGCTCGAAGCAGACAAAGTGCCACAAGGCTTTGCGTTAAACGGCGTGGTTGATATCAGTAAGACGAGCGTACACGACACCATCACAAGCCCTAATGTTGTGGGTGTACTTGAAGGTTCAGACCCAGAGCTTAAAAACGAGTACGTGGTTTTCTCTGCTCACTCTGACCATATCGGTTTTGCCAAGACCGTGAAGAAAGACAACATTAACAATGGTGCCATGGACAATGCGTCTGGTACGTCAGTGATGTTGGAAACTGCACGCCTGTTTAGCGAAATGGAAGAAAAGCCAAAACGCTCAATTCTGTTCGTGTCGGTAACGGGTGAAGAGAAGGGCCTGCTAGGTGCAGACTATTTTGCTCGTAACCCAACCGTACCGGTTACTTCAATGGTGGCGAATGTAAATCTAGATATGCCAATTTTGACTTACGAGTTTGCAGACGTTATTGCGTTTGGCGCGAACCACAGTGATTTGCAAGAATCAGTGGAAAAAGCGGCGGCGAATGCCAACATTGAACTAAGCCCTGACCCATGGCCTGAGCAAGCGTTATTCACTCGCTCAGATCACTATGCGTTTGTAAAGCAAGGTGTGCCTTCAGTGTTTATGGTACCGGGTCTTAAATCTAAAGATCCGAACGTAGACGGAAGCAAGGTGTTTGGCCAGTTCTTATCTACGCACTATCACAAACCTAGCGACGATATTAATCAGCCATTCAACTGGAATGCAGCAGAGACTTTCACTAAGGTTAATGCGCAAATTGGTTGGACCCTAGCAAACCAAGAGAACAAGCCTAAGTGGAACGAAGGTGACTTCTTTGGAAATACCTTTAGCAAGTAACCCACACTTATAAGGTTAAAAAGCAGCATTTCTATGCTGCTTTTTTATTGCTTGTATTGGTTTTAAACGAACATTTGCTTGAAAGCAGCCCATTGTTCATTGAACTGTTCCGTTGGCTTACGCGTAAATCCACTGCGGATAAAGCCATTAATACGGCCATCGGTGTAGCAAATCATCATGTTGGCGATAATCGCTTCATCTGCAGAAAGTGTTTTACCTTCGCGTAGCTTGCGTTCTCTTAGCACTTGTTTAAGCTGCGTTTCTAAACGCTCGAAAAGCTTTGCTATGCGCGCGCGCAATCGGTCTTGTTCACCCATTAACGCATCACCATTTAATATTCGAGTAATACCCGGGTTTTTCTCAGCAAAGCCCAAAATAAGATGAAGAATAAGCTGACAGCGCGTAAGCGAGTCTTTCTCTTCATTCACAATCTTATTGATGCGCGTGAAAAGTGTTTCTTCAATAAACTCGATAAGCCCTTCAAACATTCGCGCTTTACTTGGAAAATGACGGTAAAGTGCCGCTTCAGACACTCCCACTTTTTCCGCTAGTTTAGCAGTAGTGATACGTTGACCTGGGCTGGTTTCTAACATTCCAGCAAGTGCTTGCAGAATTTGAGCTCTGCGATTTGTTTTTTTGACAGCAGGCATGACGAAAGTAATTCCTCCGCTACCGAGTTATAGCAACTCGAGATCCATGTTAAGTTGGCTTACACCAAAGCGTTTATATTTATTGTTTTTATTATCGACACTTAATAAGTATCTGTTAGGTTTTATTGTTTAAAGCGTAGCGCTCTGCAATAAGTGCAAGTAATTGACCTGCTAACTCGTTTTTGCTGGTTGCAGGTAATCGTTTATCGCCACCTTGCCATATAACATGCAGAGCATTCTTATCGCTATTAAACCCCAGACCTTCAGCAGTAATATCGTTAGCCGCAATCATGTCTAACTTCTTTTTGGCTAGCTTTGAACGCGCGTAATCTTCTACATTTTGGCTTTCAGCTGCAAAGCCAACACAAAATGGTCTGTCTTGGCTGGTGGATATAGTTGCTAGAATATCAGGGTTTTTAATAAAAGTAAGTGTTAACTCATCACCTGTTTTCTTAATTTTATCATCGGCAACGCTCACAGCCTTGTAATCCGCAACGGCCGCCGTACTAATAAATATATCAGTAAAAGGTTTAAGCTTTTGACAAGCACTAAGCATTTCATCTGCGGTAGTGACATTAATACGGTCACACTGGCTGGGTGTTTCAAGTGACACAGGTCCTGCCACTAGAGTGACATTTGCACCAGCTTGTACCGCAGCATGAGCAACAGCAAATCCCATCTTTCCGGAACTGTGATTCGAAATATATCGCACAGGATCTAAAGGCTCTCTAGTTGGTCCGGCAGTTATCGTTATGTTCTTTCCCGATAACACTGAGGACTGGGATAAAACGTTTTTCTCAGCGTCATTTATTGCATTGGCAATATCTACGGGCTCAACCATTCGACCTGAACCCACATCGCCACACGCCTGTTCACCGCTAGCCGGTCCAATATAAGTTACGCCGTGTTCTTTTAAAATATCAGTATTGCGCTTTGTTGCTACCGCTTTCCACATTTGTTGATTCATCGCGGGAGCGATAAACAGTCTAGCGGTTGTTGCAAGATATAGTGTAGTTAGCAAGTCATCCGCCATGCCATGAGCAAGTTTGGCGATAGTGTTCGCGGTTGCGGGGGCAATAAGTAAGATATCGGCCCACTTTGCCAATTCAATATGCCCCATAGCAGCTTCAGCAGCGGGATCAAGCAGCTGGCGATGCACAGGGTTTCCTGACACAGCCTGAAGCGATAATGGGCTAACAAACTCTGCTGCAGAGTCGGTGAGAACAACGCGCACGTTTGCGCCTAACGCAGTAAGCTTGCGCACAAGATCAGGGGCTTTATAAGCGGCAATACCGCCAGTAACACCTAGCAAAATATTTTTGTTAGCAATAGACATAGAAGAACACAAAACCTTGAAATTAGCGTTAGCCTACCATGGTGGCAAAAAATCGGATAGTTGAACAAAAGCAAGTCTTATTTAGGGCGTGACGTTTAACCAACATCCGAATATGTAACAAGTCATAATAAACCCGTCTTTTATACAGTCGTTTCTTTGCAACCATTCATCTATAAACAACCTATTATAGAATAGTCGGACGAGACTGATGTCGATAAAAGTATGGCCAAAGAATGAAAGGCCAAGAGAAAAGTTATTGCTCAATGGGGCTGAAAGTTTAAGTGACGCAGAGCTCATTGCTGTCTTACTGGGAAAAGGCGTAAAAGGAAAAAGTGCGGTGTCTGTGGCACATGATCTTCTCAACGAGCTAGGCTGCTTACGAGGTGTGGTAACAGCAACGAAAGAACGGTTTGCTAAAATAACGGGGATCGGACCTTGTAAATATGCGCAGTTTCAAGCGGGCTTCGAAATATTTAAACGCAATTTAGAAATTAAACTAACGCGTCAGGACGTATTCAACAATGTAGACGACACCAAGCGTTATTTGCAGGCAAAGCTAAGAGACTGCGAGCGAGAGAAGTTTGCTCTTTTAATGTTAGATAGTCAGCATCAGCTTATTGCTTTTCGCACTATGTTTAACGGTACGATTAACAGTGCTGCAGTATATCCGAGGGAATTGATCAAACAGGTTATGATCGATAATGCTGCCGCGATCATATTAGTGCATAATCATCCTTCAGGCGTTGCTGAGCCTAGTCATGCGGATATTCGACTAACCGCTGAGATTAAAAGCGCAATGGCATCGATCGATGTGCCAGTTTTAGATCATTTTGTGGTTGGTGATAAAGAAACTGTTTCATTCGCTCAGCGAGGCTTGTTAAGATAAGAAATCTAAGTCATTTTTCGATTATAATCTAGTCAAATGGTTAAAAATGATTTAGCATGTCACAAGTAGGTAATTTTATTTAAAGGACTGTTATGAAAAAGTCGATCATTGCGTTATTCGCTTCTGCTCTTGTTGCATCAGGAGTTAGCGCACAAACATCAACTGATAAAAGTGGTGGAATTTTTGCGCTAGGTGATGGAGTCACAAATACTGAAAAGGTAGTGACTGGAGCTGTTGTAGTTGCTGTAGCGGCAGCTGTTATTAACAACAACCGTTCTAATTCGTCTGGAGGACCAGGTCCTGATACTCCAACTTGTGAAGGTGATGATCCATTAGTAGATGGTGTATGTGTTGGTACAACTAATACTGTTACTGTGACTACTTCTGGTACTGGAACTAATACAATCACTGTACCTGTTACATTTACTTACGCGCCGACTGTACAGTAAATTTAAGAGTATTCAAAAAAGCCGCTTTTTTAGCGGCTTTTTTTATTTTTACAGCAAATCTTAATTGTTTTTAGTTTTTGTCGGCGTATCTTAATGAAACTACACATTCTATCAGTCATTGTTGGCTTTCTTTGTCTGTCTCTCTCAGGGTGTTCTACAACGACGCTCTCCTATTACAATACGCTTAAACTCGCTCTGAAAGACCGCTCGGTAGCTTATACCGTTGATGAGATCGTAGAGAGTAAGGCCGATCTTATGCAAATTAAAGCGGGTGAACGAGACGTAGCATCTCTCGCATTAGCTTATATTGATGGTGATAAGTACAAGTGGGTATCGGGTGATAAAGTTATTTTCACTATGCATCACGGTATTATCGTAAAAACTGAGGGTTTAGATAACGACCTCTTTTACACAAGCAATTTGCAGCATAATCCGCTAGCTACGAATGATGTTTTGCCTTTTAACTGGAAGCGTAAAGTTGACGTCGCATCAATTGGTTATGGCGTTCCAGTGGATTCATCATGGCGAATAGTTGGAGAAGAAACCCATGACTACCTCGGCTTTTCCGTTCCCGTTATTAAAGTTGTTGAAACTGTAGACTTTTCAGAATACACCCCTTTTATTGATGTGGGTTTGTCTTGGGAAAATACCTACTTCTTGCATAAACACACAAAAGAACTATTGGCCTCGAAGCAACAGTTCAGCCCAGAGGGAGACGTATACAACATGGTTTATTTAAGCCGCGTTGTGCGTCAGATGAAGAAACAAGGAGTAACGCAATAATGAAGTTTTTTTGTGCATTTTTTATTGCTTTGGCTCTTATTACATCCCCAAGTTTGTACGCTAATGACGGTATTGTGAGCGTGAGGGTGAACAAGCAGACCTATCAGTTCGACCGACCAATCAGGTTATCAAGTGTATTGTCTATTGTGGCAGACGGTGGCGACTGGTATTGGCCTACAGCTTCTGCGTTTGATTTAACCAATCCAACAGCTGAAAGAGAAAAAGAGATAGCACTATCGCAAATAAGAGAACTGTTGTTCAGTTTCGATAAAGGTTCAGACACCCACAAAGCGCTGCAAAACCTCTTCGATCAAGTATCTTCATGGACGGTGTCTACGCGTATAGATATGCCTATTTCTTACAACCGAGCTAGATTGTTCTTCGAAGACAACCCGATGTTCCAGCCGGGTAAGTATTGGATTCGTCTGAACGGGCGTCCTAACGTAGTGCACTTCTCGGGTGCGGTGATAAAGCCCGGCGCTTATCAGCATCAAAGTGATACCTCAATTTACACGGCTGCTCATACAGTAAAAAAGGCGGTAGATGCAGACAGAAGTGTTGTCTATGTTATTGATCCAATGGGCAATATAGAAGAAAAGGGTATTGCTTACTGGAATTTAGACTTTGCTCAGCTTATGCCTGGTAGTCAGGTTTATGTGCCTATTTCTTCAGAACTTTTCAGCAATAAACTTAAGCAATTAAATGAGCGCGTTGCCGCGTTAGCAGTACATAGGGTTTTACCTCAATGAGTGCGCCACTACTATCTAAGAAAAAAACACTCGCGCTGGTAATTGGCAGTGCATTATCTTCTACCGCGCTTGCCGATACCCAAATTCGAGTAACGCCTTCGCAAATGGTGCAAGGCGGTAATGGGCTTATACAAACGCCAACAGCGCGCATGCGAGACGAAGGCGGCATGGCCATCAACTACACCGACAATGGCGAATACCGTTTCTGGTCGGTGAATATTCAGCTTTACGATTGGATGGAAGCGACCGCTCGCTATACCGATGTCCGTACACGCTTATATAGCCAAGTCGATTCGTTCAGTGGCGACCAAACCCTAAAAGACAAAGGTTTAGACGTTAAATTCAGGTTATGGAAAGAGAGTTATTACCTACCTGACATCAGTGTTGGGTTGAGAGACTTCGGTGGAACAGGCTTTTTTGAAAGTGAATATGTAAACGCGAGTAAATCCGTTGGTCCATTCGATTTCCACTTAGGCGTAGGCTGGGGTTATTTAGGTACTGCAGACGATATCACTAACCCATTTTGCAAGATTAAAGATAGCTTCTGCGAACGCCCTGGCGGGTTCTCAGGCCGTGGTGGTAAGGTCGATTACGATCAGTTTTTCAAAGGTACAACAGCGTTCTTTGGTGGCGTAGAGTATCAAACACCATGGGAGCCGTTAACGCTTAAACTAGAGTTTGAAGGTAACGATTACTCTCGTGATAGAGCGGGTCGTCTAGAACAAGACTCTCGCTGGAACGTGGGAGCGGTATATCGCTATAAAGACTTTGACTTCTCTTTAAACTACCAACGTGGAAACACCATTGGTTTTGGGGTGACGTATCGCTTCAATATGAATACTGCTTCGCAGATTAAATTCGACGATGCGCCGCGAAATTTGATGGGAAGAAATGCCCCGTCAGATATTAAAGATGTGAACAAGTCTCGTCTTTACAACGATCTTTATCGCTCTGGCGGCTTCGCCTTATCTGATGCTGAAATTAAAGAGGATAGCGCGATCTTCTACGGAACGCAGGTTATGTATCGCGATCAAGATGAAGCTATCGAGCGTATGGGACGCGTTGCGGCTTCAGAGCTTCCGGATAGTGTTAAAACTTATCATATGGTAGATAATAGCGCGGGCATTCCAATGGTTGATACCCAAATAGATGCTGAAGCCTTTATCTCTGCCGCGCGATACGAATCGGTAGACGCCGAAATAACAGAAACCTACATAAGAACGTCGCCTTCAGATGACGTGATGAAAGCCTACGATCCTGAAAATACATCCGGATTTTTCTATAGCACCGACTTCTTTTTCACTCAATCATTTGGCAACCCAGAAGACTTCTATCTTTATCAAATGGGATTAATGTTAAACGGTGGTTATACGCTAAATGAAAACTTCTCGGTGATAAGTAGCGCGCGAGTAACGCTTCTTGATAACTTCGATAAGTTTAATTATCTTGTCGACGGTGAAGAGGTGTCGTTACCTCGCGTGCGTACGCGGGTCCGTGAGTATGTGTCTGAAAACAACATAGGATTAGATACCGCGTATTTAAACTACAAGGACAGTATTGCAGAAGATCTTTATGCTCAAGCGTACGCTGGTTATCTTGAAACCATGTTCGCAGGCGTCGGTGGTGAAATTCTCTATCGTCCTGTCGACAGTAACGTTGCATACGGCATAGATATAAACTACGTCAAGCAGCGTGATCCTTATAGCCAAACAGGCTTAGAGGATTACGATGCAATAACCGGTCATGCAAGTGTTTACTGGCAGCCTGAATTCTTAGACGGTACGCAAATTACGGTAAGTGCTGGCCAATTCTTAGCCAAAGATAAAGGCGTGAATATCGATTATGCGAAGCGTTTCGATAGCGGTATTATTGTTGGCGCGTATGCGGCATTCACGGACGTGTCCTCTGAGGAATACGGTGAGGGAAGCTTCACCAAAGGCTTCTATATCTCGATACCAACTGATCTGTTTTTACTAGAGCCAACGAAAGGTCGCGGATTATTCCCATGGGTTCCGATTTCTCGTGATGGAGGTCAGATGTTGCGTCGACCCACTCGTTTAATTGATCTTACTGAAGTGAAGTCACCGTTTTATGACTAAATAGAAACGCGTCACGCTTGCGTGGCGTTTTTTTCGTGCGCAGATATCTTAGATGCTGCAATGCGAATGTAAAATTAAAGCGTAGATTGCGTATTTATTCATAGCCTAACTGCTTAGGGAAAAGTACAATACGGGCCGTGAAAAATGAGAGCTGGTAGTTTTTCGAGCAAAAAAAAGCCAAAAAGTAACCTTTTTGTACTTTCTTATTGAAATGATCCTGCCTTTGCTGTATAAAATGCGCCCTCTAATTTATGTAATACGTCATTTGACCCAACCACTGTTTGAGCGCTTGGGATTAACTGACGCGACAGTTATCGTTGTTCTGGAGACAAATACAATGTCAAGAGTATGCCAAGTAACAGGTAAGCGTCCAACGGTTGGTAATAACCGTTCACACGCAAGAAATGCGACTCGTCGTCGCTTTTTGCCAAACCTTCAAACACACCGTTTTTGGGTTGAGAGCGAAAACCGTTTTGTAAAACTACGTTTGTCTGCAAAAGGCATGCGTATCATCGATAAGAAAGGTATCGATTCAGTACTAACTGACATCCGTACCCGTGGTGAGAAAATCTAAGGAAGCCAACAATGCGTGATAAAATTAAACTAGTTTCTTCAGCAGGTACAGGTTTCTTCTACACTACTGATAAAAACAAGCGTAACATGCCTGGCAAAATGGAGATCAAAAAGTATGATCCCGTTGTGCGTAAGCACGTTATGTTCAAAGAGGCCAAAATCAAGTAATTAGCTTGCTTTTGTCTCCACGAAAACCCAGCCCTTGCTGGGTTTTTTGCTTTTTGAAGAAGATATTTCTACTTCATCACGTCACGATCCCACTGGATCCCACATTCGACGAACCACGATCTCTTGTGTTTGCCTTGCGATCACTGCTTTCTCCCACTAACTTTTTTCCAGCAGGTCCTAGGTTTTCTTTGAATTGAATTAGCTTATGTATTGGCTAGGTATTACTATATTCCTAATTTCAGTACTCATATTTAACGGAAAGTCAGGTGGCTAGAATTTCTCAGCGAGCAATGAATAACGTGGTCATTATTGCCATGCTTATCATGATTGCATTGTTCAACTTAGACAGTCTTGTACCTAAGAAGGACGTTGTTCAATCTCGCAGCCTGCTACCTGAAGACGCCTATGTGCTAAAGATAGAACATGACGGTTATAGCTTAGAGCGAGTAGGGCAGCAGTGGCGTCAGTCAGGTCATAGTGAAGCTCTCCCTATCATGCCGGATGTACAGTTTTCACATTGGCAACGGGCAGTGCTGGAACCTGCCAGTAATGTTCCTGACGTGATTACCACCATGCAGCCTCATATTGTCGTCATATGGCTCGCAGGCAAGAATAACGGTAACGTTTACGCCATCTATCCGAATACATCACCTGTAGTGATCAAATATGAAAATAATTGGTACACATTAGCCAACACTGAACTTGATAATCTTTTACCTTGGATACTGTAAATGCCTGAATTACCAGAAGTTGAAGTAAGCCGCTTGGGCGTTTCTCCGCACCTTATTGGCAATATCATCACACAAGTTGTAGTGCGTGAGCGAAGAATGCGCTGGCCCATTCCACAAGAGGTAGCGAGAGTTGAAGGGCAAGAAGTTATTACAGTTAGGCGTCGCGCCAAATATTTACTTATTGAAACGGCCAAAGGTACGTTAATTCTACACTTAGGCATGTCGGGCAAATTGCGCGTTATCGAAGCGTCGATACCAATTATTAAACATGACCATGTAGACATTGTTTTAAACACAGGTAAGTGCTTACGTTTTAACGACCCAAGGCGCTTTGGTGCAGTGCTATTTCAGGCTCCTGATACCCAAATAGACTTGCTTGATAATTTAGGCCCTGAGCCGCTTACAGACGATTTTGATGAAAAGCGATTATTTACCTTGTCGCGCAATCGAAAGGGCCCTGTTAAAAACTTCATAATGGATAACGCTATTGTGGTAGGTGTAGGAAACATCTACGCAAACGAAGCACTATTTCTAGCGGGTATAGATCCACGAAGAGCGGCGGGTAACATTAGTGCAGCGCGCTACCAGTCGCTAACTGTAACTATAAAGCAAGTATTGGCTAAAGCCATTGAACAAGGCGGTACAACATTAAAAGACTTTGCGCAAACCGACGGTAAGCCTGGGTACTTTGCACAGCACTTGAATGTGTATGGGAGAAAAGGCGAGCCTTGTGAAGTGTGTGGCAAGGCTATTGAGAGTAAAGTTATTGGGCAGCGAAATACGTTCTTCTGTACTCACTGCCAACGTTAGTATACTTACTATTGGCGCTTAATCTTTCTTGCTCAACCTGTCTTTTAAAGCTTTCTCAACAACTGGGTGACAAAAGCCACTCACCGCACCGCGGTGAAGGGCGACTTCTTTTACTAGGGTGGACGAGATAAAAGAATTCTCCTCAGCAGGAGTAAGAAAGACACTTTCTAGCTTGGGGTTTAAACGGCGGTTCATGTTAGCGAGTTGAAACTCGTATTCGAAATCAGAAACTGCGCGTAAACCACGAATAAGAATCGTGGCATTTTGTTCGTCAGCAAAATCAGCCAATAAACCAGTAAACCCTACCACTTCAACATTTGGTAAGTCAGCGGTGACCTTTTTTATCATTTCCACGCGTTCTTCTAATGTAAACAGTGGCTTTTTACTAGGATTAGAAGCTATCGCTACAATTACATGAGAAAATAACTGAGATGCGCGTTCAATAAGGTCAGCGTGGCCGTTAGTGATCGGATCAAAAGTACCAGGGTAAAGGGCTCTAGTGTGCATAAAGTCGAATCTTTTCGTTGTAGAAGGTTTATGTGTTCAACGTGGCTAATGTAACACATTAATAGCTTATGTTGAGTGTTGCCGTTAATAAGCTCACCATACACGCTCTATTTATTTTATTACCTCGCGGTAACCTTTCATACATGCTGCCCAGTCGCTCTCTAGCCAATGAAAGACGGGGTTTTTTGTTTTCTCTTTGTGTAAAGAACGCAGCAGCCTGTTTAAATTACCTTGTTTCCAGCTGTCACCCTGGCGCTGCTCACAGCGGTCGAAGTCGATAAGCCATACCTGCTTATTACTATCTATCATAATATTTCGGACATTGGCATCATGATGGTACACCTGACAATTGTGCATACACGCAAGCGCTCTGCCAACCTTTTGCCATTCATCTTTATTTAGAGGACTGTTGCACAGTGCGTGGTGTAGATCCTGGCTATCAGGAATGCCTAGTGTAATTAAATCACCTTGGTAAATCAGGCCTCTGCGATGAATACGCGCAGCAACCGGAATAGGCACAAGAAGACCTTGTGTTCGCATATATTCGAGCAGCTTGAACTCTTCGAACGGACGAGAACGCTCAACACCAGCGAATAGATATTGGTCGCTAAGCACTTTGCCAACTAGGCCGCCACGCTTGAAATGGCGTAGCACCCATTGCTGGCCCTCGTGTTTGATGAAAATGGTTGTACCACGTCCCCTGGCTTGACCCGTAATTTTGTGTTGAAGTTGCCAAAATTCGGGGGTAAACATCTCCTCGTGGGGGTCACTGACCAAAATGTCGTCGAAAATAAAATGGTGCCCAGCACCTATGTCTCGTCGTATTGTCGCCATGTCACCCATTACTTATGATAAATTCTTTATTCTAATGATTTATTTTAGTTTTTCAGCAAGGACTGCGTTTTAGAAGTAAAAAAGTCGCTTTACGAACTCATTATTTTTAAGGATGAAGACAATTTTTTGAATTTATGAGTTTAATTCAATATCTTAAGTATGAATTCCTGAGTTATTATACCTATACGCGTGTATCGTTGATGATATTCATGACAATGGCCGAAGCGTGATAAATTGCGACGATTGGAAGAGTTCGAGTTAAAAAATAAGTATACATCTAGCGTATGTTAGAATATACGGACAACAGGAAAAACACAGTTGAGCGCTAAGGCACATTACAAGCTAATTGTCGCCTAATATATTTAATTGTAGGGTAAAACTATCAACTATTATCTACACTTAGCGTTGCGAAGTGTTCCTTTGAAATAACAGGGAGTCGTTACTGAATGAAAAAGCCCGCTTTGCGATGGCTATCCACTGTTCTTGCTTATACACAATTTAGACTAGTACTAGCGCTGAATACCGCGCTATTTATGGGCATGCCTGCGGCACACGCAGCGGAACTAAGCGTCATGGTAAATGATAGTGTAATGGTCTCAGAGCTAAGCCGTTCTGAACTTCGTCAGATTTTTACAGGCCATCGTCAATATTGGAGTGATGGTTCCAAAATCACCGTTTTTGTATTGCAAGATAATGATGAGCTTCACAAGCAGTTTTGTCGTGAAGTGCTCCAAATGTTTCCTTATCAATTATCTCGTTTATGGGATCAAATTACCTATTCAGGGCAAGGTGTCACGCCAGTCAGGGTAACATCGTACCGAGCGTTGATAGAGGCATTAGAAACTACCACAGGGGCTATCGGCTATGTTGAACATACCGAAATTGTGAAGTTACGACGCGTAGAGGTAGGAATAGAATGAAGAAATATATCGCTCTCGCGTTAGGAATGATAAGTATGCCTGTCCTTGCTTCACAAGGGGACTTTTCGTGGCACGGTTATATCTCTCAAGGTGTTACTCAGTCGCAGGAAAGCAACTTTATTACCGATGATAATGCAATAACAGGTGAGCTCACCGAAGTAGGTATTAATGGCTACTATCGAATAGCGGAAAACATCTCTGTTGCTGGGCAAATTAATTATTTAGACGGCGGAAGTCGCTTTGAGCAAGGCGCTCGTTTAGATTATTTGTTTATTGACTGGAAATTGCCTGACTTGCCCGGAAACTGGCAAGGCCAAGTCCACGTTGGCCGCTTTAAAAATCGCCACTGGCTGTATTCAGTAACCAGAGATGTGCCACAAACACGTTACACGTCCGTCCTTCCCCAGTCTGTGTACTTTGACGGGTTTCGCGATGTTGCCTTGGGAAGTAACGGCATACAAACTAGTTTCTCACATTATGGCTCACAAAGTATTTGGGAGTTAAACTGGAGCTACGGTCGCTCTAACATCAATGATTCTCAGCGAAATTTTTTATTAGGCGATGAAGCAAACGGCGATATTAAGCAAGACTTTGTTCATCAGGCCAGTGTATTCTTGCAACCCGCTACCATGACTTGGAAAGTAGGTGCCAGCTGGTTGAAATCAGATTTCAGGTACACGCCCTCGCGAGATGACAACCGCGTCGCCGGTGGATCAGAAATAGAGCGTATTATGCTATCTGCTCAATACTTTGCAGAAAACTGGGAAGTGTCGGCTGAGGTACTTAGAGAAATCCAAGATAATAAAGGGTTGTTTTCCCCCGATTTCGTCAACAAACGAACGGGTGAAGGAGGCTTTGTTCAGCTCAGGTATTTGTTCAATAACAAGGTCAGTGGCCTTATTGGTTTCGATACATATATCAATGACAAGTCAGACAAAGACGGTAAAAAGTTAGAAGCGATGACGGGCGGTGTAATCCCCGGCTACTTTGGTTACCAAGATACTTATACCTTAGGCTTGCGTTGGGATATTGCACCGAAGTGGCGACTTCAGGGTGAATATCACTGGGTTGAAGGCGCGACAAGGGTAGTGAGTTTATTGAACTTAGATGTGGCGTCTCATGCCGATAAGCGTTGGGAAATGTGGTCAGTGCAATTGATGTATTGGTTTTAAGGGCATTAAATGAAGGTTCAGGTATCGTTCACCACTAAAACCATCACTATTTTACTGGCCATGGTGTTAACGGTAGCTGTCGTTATATCAACTGTCCTTATTCAGGAATCTGACGCTCGAATTCTGCTTCAACAGCGGGAAAACCAGGTTAGCAATCAACGAAGGGTACAGCTCTTTGAAGATATTCTACACGGTAGAATGATCACGCTTATTGATATTATTAGTCATAAGAGCGGAGGCAACGCAGATAGCCTTAAGTCTCTGCAACAAACCCTTAGCGAAATCAGTGAATACTTAACCCTTAATTTCCAGGTTGAATCGCTGTATTTGTTTGACGAACAAGGTGTTGTTGGTAGTCCTGTGAAGCCAGTAAATAAAACCATTGAAAAGCTAGTAAGTACAACGCGGGCGTCATTTGAGAGCCGTTCGTTATTATTCTGTGACTCGGTGTGTACGCACTATATCTCAATTCCAATTATGGCGAGCAGTGAAACGTTACCTGTTATCGTTGTGTCTACTTCCATGAGAGAGCTTTTATACCTGTTTAGTCGCGCTACCGATGTGCACAAAGTTGCCGTCGTTCAACATAAAGAAACCTTATCTGAGCAATCATCACTAAAGGTGGCAAGCCAAGTGTCTGCAGCCAACCGGCAGTACTTACTAGCGCTATTTGATGCACTACCCGATAACTGGCGTATTGATGATCTCGTTATTAAAGGCATGAACGTCTCGCTGGAAAATCAGCAGTTGCTGGTTAGTCTACTGCCTTTTAATCACGCATCAGGGGATCATCCTTACTTGCTGATCGTGCAAGACGTGTCAGCGATGGTGCGTCAAAACGAACAATACCAATATGTTGTTATTTCTAGCGCTGCGGCTTTATTTTTCATCTTCTCTTCTTTGCTTTACCTTTTCCTGAACCAATACAGAATACGCTTGTTAGATGTAAGCGAACGCTTGCCTATGCTGGCTGAGCATAAGTTTAGTGAGTTCTATACTAGTGCATCAAAGCGTAGGACATCACCTATTTTTAAATTTACAGATGAACTGGACGTTGTTGAGGACGCTGCAAATAATCTGGCGCGCCAGCTAGAAAGTTTCGATGGTCAAATTGCCATCAATACAGCGAAGCTTGAAAAAATGGCAATGTTCGATGTATTAACAGGGCTACCCAACCGTAATATGCTAACTTTCCAGATTGAAAAGCAGCTGGCCAGTTCGATTCGTGACGACCGATTAGTGGCACTGATGTTCATGGATCTCGACGATTTTAAAAAGGTTAACGATAGTTACGGTCATGATGTAGGAGACAAACTTTTAAAAGCTGCTGCTATGCGTATTTCTAAGCCTATCAGAGAATCGGATATTGCTTCTCGGTTTGGCGGTGATGAGTTTGTCATTTTACTTTCAAATATAGAAAGCAAAAAGCATGTAGATGTCGTTGCTAAAAAACTAATAGACGAGTTTAAAGAGCCAATCATTGTTGATGGCGTAACGTTTTACGTTTCCATTAGTATTGGTATTGCCATTACTAGTCACTCTCGCGCCACGCCCGTAGAACTACTTCGACATGCAGATATTGCTATGTACGAAGCCAAAGCCAAAAAAGGAGCGGAGTATCGCGTTTATGACGCCACCATGAACCTTAAAGTGATGCAAAAAGTGGAGCTGGAGTCGGAAGCTCGAGAAGCCCTCAGAGACAACCAGTTTAGCTTAGCGCTGCAGCCCCAGATTGAGATGAACACGGGAAGGTTAGTGGGATTTGAAGCACTATTGCGCTGGCACCATCCTAAGAAGGGGAGTATCTCTCCAGCCGACTTCATTCCGCTTCTTGAAAACACGTCATTCATGCTTGAGCTTGATTACTGGGTAATTACACACTCAACGTATCTAATCAGAGAGTTAAAGAATAGCGGTTACCCCGACGTGAAGATGGCAATAAATTTATCGGCTGGTCAGTTTTTAGACCCAAGTTTGCCTGAGTTCCTGCAACAGCAAATTATTAAAAATGACATAGCACCCGACCAAGTTTGCTTGGAGTTAACCGAAACGGTATTGGTGTCAGACATTAATCGGGCAACTACAATCATGCAAAACATTCGTGATATGGGATGTATGCTGGCAATTGACGATTTTGGCACTGGCTATTCGTCGCTGAGTTACCTTAAATCATTACCCGCTGACTACATCAAAATAGACCGCTCGTTTGTAGCCAATATTGCCAGTAGTGCCGATGACAGAAACATTGTTCACTCTACTATTTCTATGGTACGCAACATGGGAATGCAAGTGGTAGCAGAAGGCATCGAAACCAGCGAACAGTACGAATTGCTGTGTCATTTCGACTGCGACCTAGGCCAAGGTTATCTTATTAGCCGACCTATTCCCGAGGTAAATATTTGGGACGTATTAAGTAATAAAGTAGAGTTTGGCTTTTGGAAAGACTCCGCTTGAGGCTTCATTAGTGTTTTCGCAAGAGCAGGCTATATCTAATCTAGTGTGCTGAATAATTTACAAACTTAGTCGACAAACCCATTAAATACAGCGCAAGGGAGTGTACCCTTCAGCGCGCTTTCATTAAACTAACAGTTTCTATACATCTAAACTCGGAGAATGGCATGTCTGCGGCATTTATCTCTCATTTGCAATCGCAAATTGAAGCCACGAAAAAAGACGGTTTGTATAAAAAAGAGCGTGTGATCACGTCGCAACAACAAGCTGATATTGGTGTTGCAAACGGCGAGCACGTTATTAACTTTTGTGCTAACAACTACCTTGGTCTTGCAAACGATGAAAGTTTGATTGAAGCGGCGAAAAAAGGCCTGGATAGCCATGGGTTTGGTGTGGCATCAGTACGATTTATATGTGGTACACAAGACATTCATAAGCAACTGGAAACGTCTATCAGCGACTTTTTAGGGACAGAGGACACCATTCTTTACCCATCGTGTTTTGACGCTAACGGGGGATTATTTGAAACCCTGCTTGGCCCAGAAGATGCCATTATTTCTGACGCATTGAACCACGCCAGTATCATTGATGGTGTGCGCCTGTGTAAAGCTAAGCGTTATCGCTACGCTAACAACGATATGACTGCATTAGAAGAGCAGTTGGAAAAAGCTGATGCTGATGGCGCTCGCTTTAAAATTATTGCTACTGACGGTGTGTTTTCGATGGACGGCGTAATTGCCGACTTAGCCTCAATTTGCGATTTGGCCGATAAATACGATGCCATGGTAATGGTGGATGATTGTCACGCAACGGGTTTCCTTGGCGAAAATGGGAAAGGCAGCCATGAATATTGTGGCGTTATGGGTCGTGTAGACATCATTACTGGCACGCTTGGTAAAGCATTAGGCGGTGCGTCAGGTGGTTATACCTCGGGTAAAAAAGAAGTTGTTGAGTGGTTACGTCAACGCTCTCGCCCTTATCTTTTCTCTAACTCGGTTGCACCACCTATCGTTTCAGCGTCACTAAAAGTGTTTGAAATGATGAAAGAAGGTGATGAGCTTCGTGCTAACTTATGGCGCAACGCTAATCACTTCCGTACGCGTATGGAAGAGGCTGGCTTCACGTTAGCTGGTAAAGATCACGCTATTATCCCCGTCATGCTCGGAGATGCTCGTTTAGCCAGCGAAATGGCGGACAGGATGCTTGAAAAAGGCATATATGTTATTGGCTTCTCTTATCCTGTTGTACCGAAAGGTCAGGCCCGTATTCGTACGCAAATGTCAGCAGGTCACAGTCTTGAGCATGTTGATAAAGCGGTAGATGCATTTATTGACGTTGGCCGTGAATTGGGAGTGATTTCATGAAGTCGCTAGTGAAAGCGAAAGCAGAAAAAGGCATTTGGCTACAAGATACGCCTAAGCCTGAGGTAGGACACAACGACCTACTGATTAAAATTCGCAAAACCGCTATTTGTGGTACCGACATGCACATCTACAATTGGGACGAATGGTCACAAAACACGATTCCTGTTCCTATGGTTGTGGGCCACGAATATGTAGGCGAAGTAGTGGGAATGGGCCAAGAAGTAAAAGGCTTTCAGATTGGCGACCGTGTATCGGGAGAAGGGCATATTACCTGTGGCCATTGCCGTAATTGCCGTGCTGGGCGCGTTCACCTGTGTCGCAACACTGAAGGTGTGGGCGTCAACCGTCCTGGTGCATTCGCTGAATACTTGGTTATTCCTGCGTTTAACGCATTCAAAATTCCAGACAACATCAGCGATGATCTCGCGTCTATCTTTGACCCGTTCGGCAATGCCGTTCACACCGCGCTAAGCTTTGATTTGGTTGGAGAAGATGTGTTGATAACGGGGGCAGGCCCAATTGGCATTATGGCTGCTGCGGTAGCTAAGCATGTAGGTGCGCGTCACGTAGTTGTCACCGACATCAACCCATACCGTCTTGAGCTTGCTAAAAAAATGGGGGCAACCCGCGCCGTTGACGTAAGTAAGGAAGACTTGAAAGATGTAATGAACGAACTGGGTATGACAGAAGGCTTCGACGTGGGTCTAGAAATGTCAGGCGTGCCGGTGGCCTTCAGGGACATGTTGAACAAAATGAACCACGGCGGCAAGATTGCCATGCTGGGTATTCCTCCGCAAGACGTGGCTATTGATTGGAACCAAGTTATTTTCAAAGGCTTGGTGATAAAAGGCATCTACGGCCGTGAAATGTTTGAAACATGGTACAAAATGGCGAGCTTGCTGCAGAGCGGTCTAGATCTATCTCCCATCATCACTCACACCTTTTCCATTGATGAATTTCAGAAAGGGTTTGATACCATGGGGTCAGGACACTCAGGTAAAGTTATTTTGGATTGGCAATAATGACAACATTCTCACACATTAGCGTAAGCGACGTGGCAAACTTTCAAGGCGACGTCACCATTGTGGATATTCGCGACCCTCAATCTTTTGCTAATGGGCACATGCCCAATGCAGCACCGCTAAACAACGACAACTTCGCGGGGTTTATTGAACAAACGCCCAAAGACATCCCTGTAGTTGTGGTGTGTTACCATGGCGTAAGTAGTCAGCAAGCTGCACAAGTGATAGCACAGCAAGGCTTTAAAACCGTTTACAGCATGGACGGTGGCTTTGAAGCGTGGCGACAAGCAAATCCTGTAGTAACCGAATAACTCGTTTAAAAGGTGCACAACGTGCACCTTTGTTTTATGTTTTGCAGGTACTCAACTATTTCAGTATAAAGACTCAGTATAATGCGCTAACGTACCACGCCCTTATACACATATATCGCATTCACACTCTACTGCTTTTGGGGTAATAAATAGTTTATGGGTCATCCATTAATTGCTTTTAATCAGCAAAGTCCAGCGCACCTTCTCGCTAACTACTTAACCAGTCAACAAATACACGCCAATGTAGTACAGCACGACAGCGAGTTCGTGGTTGTGCTAAATAACCTGGAGCATGTTGATCGCGCAAAAAAAATCGCAGAAGACTTTCTTGCGAATCCGACTAACCCTAAGTATCAGCAAGCAGCATGGAATAGTGGGAAGAACGTACAACTTGCCCCATCTGGGAGCGGCTTTTCAATAGGTAAAATAATTGCCGATGCAGTTAAAGCCCCTTTTACGTCAGTAGTGTTTGTCTTATGTGTAGCGGTTTACTTACTCTCCTTATTCGGATTGTTTGCGCCCATCGCACAACACCTTTTAATGCAACCGTTTTCTATTTTGTTGCAAAATCACGAGTGGTGGCGACTGCTTGGTCCTGCATTTATTCATTTTTCAGTACTTCATATCGTTTTCAACTTACTGTGGTGGGGCATGCTGGGGGCCAAGATTGAGCGTACGTTGGGCGTAAGCATGCTGCTTATCGTTTTTCTAATATCCGCCGCTGTTTCAAACGCTGCACAAGCGCTGTTTAGCAGCCCAGTACAGGGTAATTTATTTTTGTTTGGTGGACTTTCTGGGGTGGTGTACGCCGTTATGGGCTTTGTATGGTGGCTCGGATGGTTACGCCCTGGCTGGGGATTGTCGCTTCCGAACTCTATCGTTGGCTTTATGCTGGTATGGTTGGTACTTGGTTATGCTGACATACTGTGGGTGAGCATGGCAAATGCGGCGCATACAGCGGGTCTTATTTCCGGATGTTTGCTCGCTGCAGTGTTAAGTTTAGGGTCGTCTGTAAAGCGCCAGTAGCGGCTTTTATTGCTAAAAGGCGTACACTCGCCTTTTAGCGTCAAGCTTTCTCTTAACCGCCCTGATATAAGTATTTGGTAAAAATGACATTCTTTACTACTTCGCCACCTGTTTCTTGCTTCATGTGCTCTTGTAGCGCTTTAAGAATGGCGCGGCGAATGTCTTCACGACCGGTGAGTGATTTTACTTTTTCTGCTGGCTGCTGACCAAAAATTTCAATAGCAGTAGAGCGAAGTAACGGCATATGGTGCTCAGCAATTTCAAGCTGGTTCACATCGTGAATCATCAACTCAACTGACACGCGAACATAACCTAGCTTTTGTGCGCTATCGCTAATGTAGTTGGTAACAATTTCTGGCTCTAAACTCAAATAAGCGTAGTTGGCCTTATCTTGTGCCAGTGCCACACTACTACCTAAAACGAAAAAACTAACCGCAAAAACGCGTAAAACTAAAGACTTAAGCATAGTGAAGTCCGAAACACCAAAGTAATAAATTCACTTGGTAGTGTAGCAAAACTCTGATTAAACACACTACTGCAAAAGTTTAACCGAGTGAAAATAATTGGACATGACGTGTTATCATACTAACAGATTCATTATTCGGGCTTTTCGTGTGAGTTTTAATGCCACTTTTCCAGTGGGGTTGGCGGTTGATTGGCAAGCACCTTCTGGTATAACAATTCCTAATTCACAGCTGAAAAATTGGCTGTTAGACACTGGCTCCTTAACCGAGCGGGTGCAGTCGTTAAGCAACCATTTTTCTTTAGAGCTTATTGGTCAGCGCGAGCAAATTCCGCACGACAATGAACTGTCGTTGTTGCTCAGCAACGGCGAAACCCGTTATCAAGCTCGTGAAATCCTTTTATGTGATGATAGTCAGCCATGGGTGTTTGCACGTTCTATCATTCCTCAAGCTTTTGTTGACAGCGAGCTTTCTGACCTTGGTCGAGAGCCTTTGGGGAAGCGCTTGTTTAATGATAGTCGCTTTACCCGTTCGGCGTTTCAACTGTGCAAAGTAGCCGCAAATCAGTTTGGTATTAATAGTAATCAAACCTTGTGGGGCCGTCGCTCTTTGTTTACGTTAGGCTGTCACAGCATGATCGTGGCAGAAGTATTTCTTCCCAATTCTCCGGCTTACAGCCATCTAGCTACTAGCGAAAAGGAAAGCGAACAACAGTTATGAAGCATAATTGGAATGCGTATGCGCGACTAATGCGCCTTGATAAACCCGTTGGTATTTATCTTCTACTGTGGCCGACATTGTGGGCGCTGCTAATGGCGGCCGAAGGTATACCGCCTTTAGGCATTACCTTTATTTTCGTGGCGGGCGTAATAGTGATGCGCTCGGCTGGTTGTGTAATTAACGACTATGCAGACAGGAACGTAGATGGAAGCGTAAAGCGTACCGCACAGCGCCCGCTTGCCACTGGGGAGGTGTCGGCTAAACAAGCGCTTCAACTATTTGGTACGCTTATCGCTTTGGCATTTGTATTAGTGCTATTTCTCAACTGGCAAACCATTGCGTTGTCTGTGGTAGCTTTGCTTCTTGCAGCAAGCTATCCGTTTATGAAGCGTTATACCAACTTACCGCAGGTGGTGTTGGGCGCAGCCTTTGGCTGGGCTATTCCTATGGCATTTATGGCCGTTATAGAAACAGTACCAACGTACGGGTGGTGGCTGTTTTTTGTCAACTTACTTTGGACAGTGGCGTACGACACTATGTATGCCATGGTAGACCGCGACGATGACGTGCTAATTGGCGTAAAATCTACCGCCATATTATTTGGTAAAAACGACGTATTCATCGTCATGCTGTTGCAAGCTACTGCACTAACCATATTGTGGTGTATAGGCTTAACAATCGACGCTACATGGCCTTACTACATGGCCGTGCTGTTTTCGGCCTTACTATGTGTGCGCCAATATCAGCTTATTAAACGCCGTCAGCGTGAAGGCTGCTTCACCGCGTTTATTGAAAATCATTACATTGGCCTAGCCATTACGTTTGGTACGGCGCTTCATTTTTTCCTAGCGTAGCGTTATCAGCGATGAGTCAATACCAGCCATGTGCTTAGTATGCACCTATTAAAAAAGCGCCATAAAGGCGCTTTTTCTGGTTTCAACAATTAGCTTCGTCTACTTTTCTGCTAGTTTTGCTTCAAGTTCGGCAATGCGACTTTCCATGGCATCTAACTTTTCACGAGTGCGAATAAGCACTTGGCTTTGAATGTCGAACTCTTCGCGAGTCACTAAATCTAGCTTAGACAGCTGCGACTGCAATACCGCCTTTACTCGACCTTCGGCTTCTTCAGCCATGTTTTTAACGCCAGGTGGAACGGCGTCAGCAATTTGTTTCGCTAAATCTTCGAGTTTCTTCGGATCCAACATGGAATTCCCTTATAATGCGCAGCTCAAATTATGAAAGCTATTCTATCGGTATCGACACGACATGCAACGAAAACCGTGTTGCGCCTTAAATGCACGTTGTTTTAGGAATTAAATGAAACTAAATGAAGCTCAAGAATCTGCCGTAACCTATGTGTCTGGCCCATGTTTGGTGCTGGCGGGGGCGGGTAGTGGTAAAACGCGCGTAATTACCAACAAGATTGCTCATTTAGTGAGAAACTGCGACATGCCAGCACGCTATATTGCTGCGGTAACCTTTACTAATAAAGCAGCTCGCGAAATGAAAGAACGTGTGGCGCAGACTTTGGGCAAGCCGGAGGCCCGCGGGTTAAAAGTGTCGACGTTCCACACCATGGGCTTAACTATCATTAAAGCTCACGTGAAAGACCTTGGTTTAAAAGGGGGATTTTCACTATTCGATGATAAAGACTCGTTTGCGTTGCTTAACGACTTGACGTCAGACACTCTTGATGGCGATAAAGATCAGCTCCAGCTTCTGCAAAGCTGCATTTCAAACTGGAAAAACGATCTTATTTTGCCCGATGCTTTACTAAAATCGGCGTCGAGCACGGGAGAAAGAGAATTTGCAGAAGCTTATAAGCGCTACCAAGACAACTTAAAAGCCTATAATGCGCTAGATTTCGACGACCTTATCTTACTGCCCACGTTGCTATTGAAAAGCAGCGAAGCAATAAGAGCAAAATGGCAAAGCAAGATACGTTACCTGCTGGTGGATGAGTACCAGGATACTAATACCAGTCAGTATGAGCTGGTGAAGCTACTGGTTGGCGAGCGTGCGCGCTTTACCGTGGTTGGCGACGACGATCAGTCTATTTATTCGTGGCGTGGTGCTAAGCCTCAAAATTTGCACCTGTTGCAGCAAGATTTCCCACGGCTGAACGTGATTAAACTTCAGCAAAATTACCGCTCATCAGGTCGAATTCTGCATTGCGCAAATATTCTTATTCAGAATAACCCGCACTTGTTCGATAAAACCCTCTTCTCAGAGCTGCAATATGGCGAGCCACTCAAAGTGATAGAGGCGAAGAACGAAGAACATGAAGGTGAGCGAGTGGTGGCAGAGCTACTGGCGCACAAGTTTATGAACCGCACCAAATTTAAAGACTACGCTATTTTATATCGCGGGAATCATCAAAGTCGTATTTTTGAAAAGCTGTTAATGAGCAACCGCATCCCTTACAAAATAAGCGGCGGTATGTCGTTCTTTGGTCGTGCCGAAGTAAAAGACATCATGGCCTATTTACGGCTATTGGTGAATCAGGACGACGATAATGCTTTGCTTCGCATTATTAACACGCCAGGCCGTGGCATAGGCCGCGCTACGCTAGAAAAACTTGGTAACTTTGCTAATAGCCTGGGCGTGTCTATGTTCGAAGCGGCAACGCACCCTAACTTAAATAGCGTGCTGCCTGATAAAGCCTTTCATTCTGTATCGACCTTTGCCCGCTGGGTGGTGGAGCTATCAGACAACGCAGAGCGCGGCAACACTGCTGATGCAGTGCGCACCATGATCCGCACCATGGGTTATGAAGAATGGCTATATGAAACTAGCGCAAGCCCAAAAGCGGCTGAAATGGCTATGGCTAACGTAAGTACCTTATTTGGTTGGGTCAACGATATGCTGGAAGGCAACGACCTAGATCAGCCCATGACCTTAACAGAAGTTGTAAACCGCCTCATTCTGCGCGATATGATGGAGCGTGGCGAAGACGACGGAGAAGGAGATCAAGTACAGTTAATGACACTGCATGCTTCAAAAGGTTTGGAATTCCCCATTGTGTTCTTAGTGGGAATGGAAGAGGGGTTACTACCGCACCAAAGCAGCATTGACGAAGATAATGTAGAAGAAGAACGACGACTTGCTTATGTAGGTATTACTCGTGCCCAACGCGAGCTCATATTCAGTCTTGCAAAAGAGCGTCGCCAGTTTGGTGAAGTGATCAACCCAGAGCCAAGCCGCTTCCTATTTGAACTGCCGCCGGATGATGTGCAGTGGGAAAATCAAAAACCAAAAGCCACCAAAGAAGAGCGCCAGCAAAAGGCACAGGTGGGTATCGCCAATTTAAGAGATATTTTAAAAAAGTAGCTGAATTTATACTTGTAAGGAGAGTGAGTACTAACTATTAGCTGGCAATTAAAGCCATATCCAGCACTTTAGCATGCTTTAACACTTTGCCCTGACCATAAATGCACTCGATTTCGTTAAGCGCGTCTAGCTGCGCTTCGGAGTCTACGCCTTCAGCAATAACTTGAAACTTCAAATGCTCTGAAATAAGCATGACAGACTGAATCAGCTTTAAGTTTCGTTGAGAACGAGGCAGTGATTTAACGAAGCGATGATCAATTTTGATGAAATCGAACGGATAAGCAAATAAATAACTCAGCGAAGCCAAACCGCTTCCAAAGTTATCCAAGACCAACGTCACCCCAGCGCGTTTTAACTTCTTAATAGCAGGAAGTATGAACTGAGAACGGCGATTTAAGTCGTTTTCATCGAATTCAAATACCAACTGACTGGGCGTTATGCCTGAGGTTTCAATTACGTTAATCATCTGATTTACCATGGAAGCCTGTAGCAAATGATTAATTGAAACATTAACTGCTATTTTATTTATGGGGTCACTGGTGTTTTTAAAATGGTTTAACAGCTCGCAGGCCTTATTTAGCTGGAACAAGTCTAAATCTAGTGTTAGGCCGCTGTGCTCAGCCACTTGTCTGAACTGTTCTCTAGCAATCTTGCCGTAGGCGGGGTGTGACCAGCGTATATACATCTCTTTATACAGCGTGCTGTTATCATTAAGCTTTATTACGGGCTGTAAGAAGTAATCAAACTCTTCTTCACGCAGGGCACGTCTGAACTCATTTTCAAGCTCAAGCTCTTCAATAAGCCTGTCGCGCATGCTTTTATCGAACATAACAAAGCGTCCGCGACCCAGTGTTTTTGCTTGGTACATTGCTGCATCGGCATCTCGAAGCACTTCATCAGCGGCGCGGTAGTAAGTTTCTAAATGCGCAATACCTATACTTGCCCCTGAATACATCTCTCGGCCATCAAGTAAAAACGGCTCAGAAATGGATAAAATAATGCGGCTAGCCACTTCCTCTACGTCTGCTTCATCTTCAAAGTTATCCAGCAGCACAACGAACTCATCGCCACCTAATCGCGCTAACAGGTCGTGACCACGGATACACAGCCCAATACGCCTAGCTACCTCAATTAAGAATTCGTCCCCAGCATGATGCCCTAGGGTGTCGTTAATGACTTTAAAACGGTCCAAATCGATAAACAGCACTGAAAACATGTTTTCGCTGTAACGCTGCTTACTGGCTATGGCAAGCTCTAAGCGGCTGGTGAACATGGCGCGGTTGGGTAAATCGGTTAGCGAGTCGTGGTGCGCATCGTGTATGAGCTTAAGCTCAATTTCTTTACGCTCTTCAATTTGTTGTTTTAAAAATTTATTGGCGCGATTAAGTTCAGCTGTGCGTTCTCTAACACGCTCTTCGAGCTCAACGTTATAGCGCTGTATCGATTCGGTATTGCGTTTACGTTCAATGGCTACGGCAATATGATGCGACACAAAGCGCAAAAGCTCTTGGTCGCGAGAATTGTATTTAGCGTGCTTTCCGTAAGTTTGTACCGCAATAACACCTGCAATCTCACCATCTACAACAAGCGGAGAACCTAACCAGGAGTTCGCGCTGTTTAACATGGTTTGTGCAACCGACACATCTAAATCGCCAGACTCAGCTAGCTCCAGTACTCTAGGCGGGTTAACCAGCTCGGCTTGCCCTGTTCGCAGCACGAATTCAGTAAGTCCCAGCCCTAAAGGTCTTGAACTTATGTCTTTATCTTGTGCATCACTGAAATAGGGGAATGCGAGTAGTTCATTTTCTTTATCAAGAATGGCAATGTAACAGTTCGGTGCGCTAATTAGCCTTGCTAAAATTTCGTGTAGGCTGGAATAAAATACATCCATATCGCCTTCAAGATTGGCGGCCAACTCAGATATCTCGAATAAAGCCTGCTGTAGCGACTCTACTTTTTGGCGCTCTAAAATTTCTTCTTGAAGGTCGTCGTTAATTTTACGAAGTTGGCGGGTACGCTCGCGGATGGTGCGTTCAGTAAGTTCTCTGTTTTTTACTCTATCTACTGTTGTAACGATGTGTTGAGAAACGAACAGCAGAACTTCTAAATCTTCTTGCGTATAGTGCACACCCTCGTCATAGGTTTGCACTACCATGGCACCTATAACCTGACTTCCACGCTTGAGTGGCACACCCAACAGCTCGAATGGCTGCGAGCCAACCAGCTTTATATCGAACTGAGAGGCAAAAGCTTCCTCATCGTCACGTTTGTAAAATAGATAGTTACCGGTTTTAAGAATGTAACCAGTCATGCCATCCATTAACGACTCTGCGGGTAACTGGGGAACAGTTTGCTCGTCAAACTCATCAATAAAGTAAGCAAAATCTATAACATTGCTTTCAGGTTCGTAGAAGGCAACAAAGAAATTATCAGCGTTCATGAAATCAGCAATAATTTCATGAATAGCAGAGTACAGACGGTTGAGGTGACTTACAGAACTGGAAAGCTCAGAAATATCGAAAAGCGCCTTCTGAACACGTTCAGCGCGCTTGTACTTGTCAGTAAGTTGCTGAAGCTGCGGTATAAGTTCGCGCAGTTCTTCTTCCGTCAACTCGTGTTGCGTCGAATCTTGTGACATTCCGCTCGCCAGTAAAAAGTAACGTTTCCCCAAAGGGGTAAATTACCCGATTAGGGGAGAAAACGCTACTTTTTCCATCAAGTTGTTGCGATTTAGCGAGTATTAGATACCTTCGATCATGTACTCGATTGCAGCTTTAATTTCGTCATCAGAACAGTTGCCGCATGTACCACGAGGTGGCATAGCATTAATGCCGTTCAATGCATTTTGCCATACGCCGTCAAGGCCGCGATCGTCTAAACGTGGTTGCCAGTCTGCTGCAACGTGAACTTTAGGCGCACCTAAAACACCTGCTGAGTGACATGCAACACATGCAGAGTTGTAAACCTCTTCACCAGACTTTGCACCACCCGCTGCACCAGCACTTCCTTCAGCCGCTGCGCCAGCTACGTGTACCTGACCTACCGGCTTAATGCGATCGGCAATTTCATCGTTACTCATTTCTTGTGCTTGTGCTGCAAAAATAGTTAGGGCAGTAGCAGCAACAGTTAACCAAGTTTTTAATTTCACATCTGTCTCCAGGCAATGATGAATTTGTTTAAAATATAACTGGCCAGATTATAACGGTAAATTGGGGTTGAACAACTATTTGAAGCCAATTACCTATAAAAAGTAAGGATTTTTAACACTTGTCCCAAGCCACCTAAAGAGATTTTAATAAATGAGTTGAAGCCAACCCTCGGCCTAAGTATCATTACGCCCCGTCTGAAGCATACGTGTTGTTGCGTAGTTCATTGTTATAAACGTTCAGCGGCTACTGCACTGTTTCTACTCACCGCCCTTAGCTCAGCTGGATAGAGCGCGGCCCTCCGGAGGCCGAGGTCAGAGGTTCGAATCCTCTAGGGCGGGCCATTGCTTTTTAAAGCACTATGCGTATTCCAAGCCTATGCAGCGTCAAAGTCATTCCAACGCACAGCAAAGTCGTTATACTATTTTTCACTACTTTCATTTTTAAAGCGGTTCAACAAGTCTTTCATGTCGCCTCGGTCTTTACGTAGCCCTAGTTTTGCTCAGTCATTGCTTTGTTTTAGCGTTATTGTCGCGCTAATAGCAGGTGGATTGTTCGGTCTTGGCATAAGCCTGCATGCATTAATTTTTCTTTGTTTGCTGTGGGCTGGAGCGAATGCCTTTAGTTTGGGGTACACGTACCTGCAAATTCGCGAATTAATGACCAGTGCATTAACCCGGGCCATGCCGGCCATCTATATCTTCATACTGATTGGAATGGTTATCGCCAGCTTTATGCAAAGCGGCACTATTTCAACGCTCATTTATTACGGATTAAGTTGGCTAAACCCCTGTGTGTTTCTAGCGGTGGGGTTAATTTTGTGTGCGGTTATGTCGGTATCAACAGGCACATCGTGGGGAACGGTGGGCACCATGGGCGTAGTGCTTATGGGCATTGGCGTAGCCATGAACATACCGCCTCCCATAGTGGCCGCAATGGTGGTGTGTGGCGCAACCTTCGGCGATAAAATGTCACCAGTTTCTGATACCACCAACCTTGCGGCTATGAGTGCGGGCACGAACCTCTATAGGCATATGTATAGTATGCTGTTTACTACGCTGCCTACTTTCCTTCTCTCGCTCGTTATTTTTCTAGTCATAGGTTTTAGCTACGCAAGCGAAAGTTTAAACGCAGGTCAGGTATTTGAAATTAAAGCGGCGCTCGCGTCGCAATATAACCTTGCGCCCTATATAACACTGTTACCGCTAATGCTACTTACGGTACTAAGCATCAAAAAAGTCTCTGCTGAAGTAACCATGTCATCCAGCATCCTGCTTGCGGTTACCATCGCTATTTTCTACCAAGGCACTAACACCATTAGCGTACTTAACGCGTTGTGGGAAAACACCCCGCAAAATACGGGTATCGCGAATTTAGACGCCCTACTAGGGCGGGGTGGCATTAGCAGCATGAGCTGGACCTTACTGCTCGCCCTAATGGCAATCGCATTAGGCGGTATATTACACGGTGCGGGTTTTTTAGCGGCACTGTTGGCGGGCATTATCAAACGGGTGAAGCGCACAGCAAGCTTAGTAGCGGTAACCATAGCCTCTGGTTTTTTGGGCAATGTGGCTATGGGAGAAGCCTATATATCAATTATATTAAATTGTCAGTTGTTCAAAGCAAAATATGAACAACAAAAGCTCGACCCTGCTCTGCTGTCCCGGTCGGTAGAAGAGGGCGCAACCATGACCACGGGGCTTATTCCGTGGACAACCGCCGGCGCGTTTTACTCTGCTACCCTTGGCGTTGACGTACTCGATTATGCACCCTATGCGTTTTTCAACTATCTAAATGGCCTTATTGCGGTAACTATGGCCGCATTGGGGGTAGGTTTATTGAAAGGGAAAACCGTAAATTGTTAAGTGAGTACTAAGCCGCCTTTGACTTCAACCAATGCTGCGCCAGCATGCCGACGGTCATGGCACCTACAAACAACAGAACATCAGTTTGAAGCGACGCAATCGCCACTACTGCAGGACCTGGGCAGAAACCACTAATACCCCAGCCAATGCCAAACGCCGCAGAGCCCAGAATTAACTTTGCATCAATGGTTTTATTGGATGGAATGTCGAACTTGTCGGCAAACAAAGGCTTGTTGCGTTTACGCACCCAATACATACCCGGTGCGGCCACCAAGATAGCGCCACCCATTACAAACGCCAATGTGGCATCCCAATTTGCGCTTAAATCTAAAAAGTTCAGCACGCGGGCAGGGTTGCTCATACCCGATACAATAAGGCCAAAGCCAAACAGAAGCCCGCAAGTCAGCGAGGCAATAATTGATTTCATAGTGTTCTCTCCTCGGTAACTTACAGGTGTCTTATTACGGTGCTAGTGGCAATCGCCGCTGCCATAAAAGTAACGGTTGCTACAATAGAGCGGGGCGATAATCGGGAAAGCCCGGCAACGCCATGGCCCGATGTACACCCACAACCAAGGCGCGTTCCAAAGCCCACTAATAAGCCTGCTACTATCAGCCAGCACGAGCCCATTTGAGTTTGAATTTGTAAATCGCCTACAAATACCATGTACAGCACGGCAGATAAAACAATGCCTACTAAAAAGGCCAGCCGCCAGTAACGTTCAGCGCCACGTTGAGTCATTGCGCCGGCGGCAATGCCTGATATACCTGCAATGCGGCCAAGCGTATACAGCAGCAATACTACTGACGAGCCTATTAGCAGCCCACCTGCCAAACCGGCTAATGGTTCAAACGGGGTTGTTGTCCAGTTCACTAATTTTCCCTCCTGAAAATACGAGCTTGTATATCAAGTGAAACAATATAATTAAAATCTAATATAACGCTGGCAGTACTAGGCTAAAGCCAACCAAATGTCTGCTATTTCAGTCTTAAAAATATGTTCAATCGTCGCTATCAACCTTATTAATTTTACGTGCTACAAGAGCACAAAAGTGCATTGAACATTGAGACCAATAAGCGACCCTGAAACAGGATTAGCACTATTGTATGTGCCCATAGCATTTATGCGTGGAGACGAGGAAGAAGAGCTTTAAACGGCACTGATAAAAGGAGTGTACCGCTGTTAGCCAAGACTTTAATGCAAGATATTGACGGGGCTCTCAATGGCCCCGCTAAGCCGGCAATATCATCACTGCATGAAATAATCTTTGTAACGCTCGCGAAGCTCTACCTTACGAATTTTTCCTGTGCTCGTCATGGGTAAGTCATCGCAGAAAAATACCTGTTTAGGCACTTCAAACCTACCGAGTCTGTCTTTACAGATAGCATTGATCATAGGTAGTGATGCTTCTGTTAAATGGCTTCCCACTACACAAACGCACACGGCTTCTCCCCAATAAGGGTGGGGTACACCTATCGCGGCTGCGGCCTCTACCTCATCAATTAAACAAAGCACTTGTTCTATTTTTTGTGAAGACACGTTCTCACCGCCAGATTTAATCGTGTCTTTCACTCGGTCAATAAACATTAGTTGGCCTTTACTATCAATAAACCCCAAGTCTCCTGTGTGGTGCCAGCCAAATTTATATGCAGCCTGGCTGGCATCTTCATTTTTATAATAACCATTCATGACCTGAGGGCCACGCCAAACAATTTCACCGGTTTCACCCTGTGGTACTTCGTTCCCGTCTTCATCAATTACAGCTTGCTCATTAAAGCATAAAGGTACACCCCAATAATTTCCTTCGGCGAACTCGGTTTCACATTTGTCTTTAAATAAGCAGGAAACAGGGCTGAATTCAGTTTGGCCACTGCCCAAGTGAACTTTGCACCCAAATGTTTCTCGAATTTGTTGACGATTTTGTTCACTCATCGGCGCCATGCCATATATTGCTAGTCTGAAATGACTAAGGTCGCGCTGATTGAATCCTTCTGTGGCCATCAGCGCGTTCCACATCATGGGAAGCAGCACAGACGTCTCTATTTTTTCATGTTCGAGGCTGTCTGCTATTTGCATGGGCTCGAACGAGGCATGGAGTGTACAGCAACCGCCTCTTAAAAAAGTAGGGTACAAAATAGATAGCGCTGTGCAGTGAAATAAAGGCAAGACCAGCAACATTTTACACTCTGAACTTAACTCTAATTCTATAGCTGCGGTAAGTGCCGCGATAGTTAGCGACAGGTGCGAGGTTTCTACTGCTTTGGGTTTTGATGTTGTACCTGAAGTATAGATCATGTGCGCGGTGTCTCTGTCGCCTATGATCCTATCTTCAATTTCAGTGTCGGGACTGTTTTTAATTAGTGTTTCAAGGGCGTAAGTTGCTTCACCCTCGTTTTGCCCTATCTGGAGGGTAAAGCTAATGTTCTTGTTGTCATTTGTTGCTGCCAACGCCAGGTCAGACAGTAAGGGATCGAAAACCACCACTTTTGCGCCACTGTGTTCAATATTAAATCTTACATCAGGTACGCTTTGCATAAAGTTTATCGGCACAACAATGACACCGAGTTTATAGCATGCAAAATAAATGGCGACGACGTCGATTTGATTCATTGCTAGTACTGCCAACCTATCGCCCTGTTGAATGTCTTTCTGCACAAGTGCATTGGCAAGTTTATTAACTTTAATATTAAGAGCGCGGTATGTAAGGGAGCGACGTTCATTGTCGTAAAAATCTACCAACGCCGGCAGATTGCCGCTATCTCTCGCGCGTCTTCGTAGCAAATCGCCTATTGCAACCCGCTCTACTAGGTTCTTTTCTAATGGCTGTGTATTCATGCTTATGTCCTTGTCGTTAACGCAATACATCTGGCGCGGTACTTAAGTGAAAACCATCCCATGTGTGACTCGTTGGTTGTTGGGGGTGTTCAAGTGGATAAAGGGCAGGCGCCGAACCCATGCTGGCGCCACCGTCGACAAACAGCGTTTGCCCCGAAACAAAATTGGCGCCTTTACTTAAAAGAAAACAGACGGTAGCAGCAACCTCAGCTTCGCTGGCGATACGCCCTAGTGGTACTGCGTGTTTTAAACCGCGAATGGCGTGTTTCATTTCTTCTGGGTAGGTGTCTAACCCTGATGATGCCACCCACCCAGGCGCGACTGCATTTACTCTTACCCCGAATGGTCCCCATTCCCACGCGGCAGTTTTAGTTAAGTTCTCTACTCCCGCTCTCGCTGCACCCGAGTGTCCCATGCCGGGCATACCGTTTTTGTTATCGGCAGTAACATTTACAATATTGCCGCCATAGGTTTTAAAATGTTCATTGAAAAGCGTCTTGGCCACTAGAAAACCGCCCACCAAATTAGTTTGAACAACCTTCTCAAAGCCGTTCTGAGAAATGTTCGACAACGGGGCTCGGAACTGTCCGCCAGCCATGTTTACCAGACCGTGAACTCGTTTGTGGGTTTGTAAAAGTGTTTTTACGGTATGTGAAACGTCATCCTCACAACGAATATCCAGTGAAAAATAGTCAGCTTTTTTTCCTTCGCGTTGAATTTCACGTGCTGTATTCGCCAGCTTACTTTCCGTTCTTCCAATTAACACCACCTCAGCGCCTAATGAAGCAAGCTCGTGCGCGGTGCACCGGCCTATACCGCTACCGCCACCGGTTACCACAATGGTTTGATCTAAAAAACTGTTTGCCGCCAATGTTGATTGATACGCCATTTATACACCTTTGCTTTTCGTGAAGGGTAAAAGTGAAACGGGTACGCTAACCGGCATGATTAAAAGCGTTTGCGCGGCAGATTTTCCTTGGCTATCTGTGCGCAACGAAGCTGTGCCACCGCCGCCCAAAGCTTGAGTTAGCAGAAAGTTGAAACCGCCAATACCGGGCAGCTCATAGCGTGTTACTTGGCCTTGTACCGCATGAGCGAAGAAGTGTTCCACTGCGTCAGCGGTCAGGGTTGTATAAAGAAAGGGAAGTAAATCAGGGTGCCGCGACACGACGCCAATATTCAAGTTGTCACCTTTATCGCCGCTGCGGGCACACACTAACTCCACAAGTGGAAGCGTGACAACATCAGTATCTGCATCCAGCGATGAAAGTGCAGGGTTAGTGTAGCGCAGCCCCACAGAAAGCTGGTTTGGTGCATCGGTTTCATATGTGCTTTGCTTTATTACTTCACGGTTTTTTTGAATTTTTACAGCGACATCTTCTTTGCTGACAAAAAAGGAGTGAACGCGAATAAGGGGTTGTGGCTTAGGTCGCCCTGCGCCAAAGCCCGCCATACCCGGTGTGGCAGATGTCGCTAAATAGGCCATTTCGTTGGCGCAAAAGTAAAGGGCCTTGATATTGTGATGATGTAGGGAAAATCTAGCGACAACCTCTCGCGTGTGTTCAGCCAAAGCATGGGGACCAAAGGTGGCTTCACTACCCAGTATTTCAATACAGGTATTTGTAAACGGGGCCAAACCCTTTTGCTGTAAAGCGCGCTCTGTGCGCGCTAGCAGGGCATGGATATTGGTCAGTGCTTTCTGCTTTGCTTGAAAGCCCGCAATAAAAAAAGTGCCACTAAGTTTGTAACCATCAATATAGGTGGCACAAACCTTATACTGGTTGCCGGGCGAAGCGCCAAGGGCACCTGTTACCTTTACGATGTTTTCTTGCAATTGCTGTAAGGTAACCTGAGTAAAGTCGCAGCACACATCGGGAAGGCGGTAATTGGCTGGGTCGCCTATTTCATAAAGCAACTGCTCGGCCACCGAAGCTGTGGTAACCAAACCACCCGTTTGCGGCGGAATAGCGATGGTGAATTCGCCGTTTGGCTCTACCTCTGCGATGGGGTAACTCATATCTGAAAAGTCGGGTACTTGCTCCCAGTCGGTAAAATTGCCACCCGTACATTGTGCGCCGCATTCGAGTAGGTGGCCTGCTAACGCGCCTTGCGCCAGCGTATTATAATCATCGCCGCGCCATGAAAATTCGTGCATTAACGGCCCAAGCACAAGCGCGCTGTCTACCACCCTACCGGTAACAACAATATCTGCCCCAGCGTCGAGTGCGTCGGCTATGGGTTGCGCGCCTAGATACGCGTTCATTGAAGCAAGCGTATCCGGCAGGGGGATTCCAGAATCTATGTCATTAGTGCTATTTTTCGCCAATACCGTATCGCGTGCTTCGCTAAGCAAGTTATCACCAAAAACACCCACTATATTTAAATTCAAATTAAGGTTTTCACATAGCGCACTCAGTGCTTCAATGCAGGCTGGTACATTTACTCCCCCTGCGTTTGCCACAATTTTAATACCTTTTTGGGCGCAGTCTTGCAGCACGTCTTTCATGGCTATATCGACAAAATCAACAGCATACCCAAGATTTTCGTTCTTGGTCTTGGCCTGAGATAAAATGGCCATAGTGACTTCAGCCAGGTAGTCAAAAACAAGGTAATCGATGTCGCCTTTTTCAACGAGCTGTCTGGCTGAAAGTTGGCTGTCGCCATAGAACGCTGACGCACCACCTATACGCACATTACTTTTGTTCATGGGTAACCTCTTCGGCTTGCAATATAGTGGCAATAACTTGTTTAGATTTAACCTGATCGCCTGTTTCAATAGCGTTAAGCTGAACAACGCCATCTATTGTTGCCTTTAGCGGATGCTCCATTTTCATCGCTTCCATAATGGCCACGGTGTCGCCTGCGTTCACGGCGCTGTCTTGTTCTACAAGTAACGCGACAATAACACCGTCCATCACGGCACTGACTTGCGCAGTTCCCTGCTTGGCTTGGTTAACCGCTTTACTATGGGTGACACAGGTAAACACAAAATGCCCCGTGCCATCGTCAATAAATAGCGTGTTGTCTGGTTTTGAGAAGCGCACACGGTGTCGCTGTTGCTTCACCTCTACTTCCAGACTTGTTGTCGAGCAAGCTAAAGGCGTAAGCGTTATCGCTTCTCCTGTATCTGAGTGGCGAACGCGATAGCGCTCACCTTCGGGCGTAACCGTTAACGGCGTAGTCATGTCGTTGCAGCAAAGCTTAACAGGGTAGGGTATGCCCATACTGTGTTGCCAAGTTGGAATGAATGGGCTTGGTTCATCTTTATTACTTGTGCGTGCCAGCGTAAATAGCAAAGCTGCTTTAGCTAGCAGCGAAAACGAGGGTGTAAGGCTACCTTGCATGGCTTCGCCTTGAGCGTGCTGCTCGATGAAGGCCGTTGTTACCTCAGAACCTGAAAATGCCGGGCTTTGCACAATGTTTTGTAAAAAGTGCTTATTTGTATTTATTCCCAGAATTTGCGTTTCGCTTAGGGCGCGGGCCATTTTACGTATGGCGCCATTGCGGTTATCTGCGTTTACTATTATTTTGGCGAGCATTGGGTCGTAGTGACTACTTACTTCCATGTTTGTGTAAACGCTGTGGTCCGTTCTAGCATTTGAAGCTGGCTGCCATATTTTTACCTTACCAGTTTGCGGCATAAAGTTTTGGCGAGGCTCTTCAGCGTATAAACGCACTTCAATAGCGTGACCGGTAATATGAATATCTTGCTGCGCTAATGGCAGGGGCTCTTTGCATGCAACCCGCAGTTGCCACTCTACTAAATCCAGACCTGTTACTAATTCGGTTACTGGGTGCTCTACCTGAAGACGGGTGTTCATTTCTAAAAAGTAAAATTGTTTATCGCTGTCTACCAGAAACTCTACAGTGCCAGCGCCGCAGTATTGGCATGCTTTTGCCGCAGCTACCGCTGCTTCACCCATGCGTTTGCGCAACGCAACATCAACAAAAGGAGATGGGGCTTCTTCAATGACTTTTTGATGTCGGCGCTGCACAGAACAGTCTCGTTCGCCTAAATAAACGGTATTGCCGTGGTGGTCTGCAAAAATTTGAATTTCTATATGTCTTGGCGCAATTAAGGCGCGCTCTAAAATAAGTTCGTCACAGCCAAACGCGTTCAAAGCTTCAGAGCGTGCGGTTGAGATTTGGGCGACTAACTCTTCTGCTTTATGCACCAAGCGCATGCCTTTACCGCCACCGCCCGCGCTAGCTTTAACCATAAGCGGAAAGCCGATTATGTTGGCTTGTTCTATCAGCGTAGCGTTAGTTTGGTCGCTACCTTCATAGCCAGGAATGCACGGTACGTCGGCGTTAAGCATTGCAATTTTTGACAAACGTTTGCTTCCCATTAAAGCTATTGCGTCTGGGCTTGGACCTATAAAGACCAGACCTGCCCGTGCACATTTGTCTGCGAAATCTGCATTTTCAGATAAAAAGCCATACCCGGGATGAATAGCATCGGCCTGTGTTGTGAGCGCGGCATTTATGATTTTTTCGCTATTAAGGTAAGACGATGTAGGATCGGCAGCGCCAATGTAAATGGCTTCATCGGCCTGCTGTACATGCAATGCATTGCGATCTGCATCGCTATAAACGGCTACGGTGAAAAAGCCAAGTTTGTGTGCGGTTTTCATGATGCGGCATGCTATTTCGCCGCGATTCGCAACAAGGATTTTTTGAATAATTTGCGTCATAGTATATTTACTCGCACCAAAAAGGTTTGCGTTTTTGCATAAATGCTTTGGTTCCCTCTACCCCTTCTTCAGAAGAGAGAGCGCGAACAAATGCAGCGGCGGCGTTATCAAGAATTTGTTCAAGGGGGGTGTTATTTAGCCCTAACAATAAGCGCTTGGTACTTGAATTCGCCTCAGGTGCACACTGTTTTACTTGTTTAATTACACTGTTTATTTGGCCTTTGAGGGTCTGGGGTGAACAAACGCGATGTACTAAACCCAAATGCAGTGCTTGCTCTGCGTTTAGCTTTTCGCCAGTTAGCGCTAGTCGCTTAGTGTGATCAATGCCAATACGACCAGCCACAAAGGGTGCTATTTGTGCAGGAATAACACCTAATCCAGTTTCAGGCAGTGCGAAAAATGCGTTATCGCTGGCAATGGTGATATCGGCAACGCAGGCCAAGCCAAACCCTCCACCGAGAACGGCGCCCTCCACAGCCGCAATAACCGGTATGGGCGAATGTTTTACCTGCGTTATCATGCGTCCGAAGCTGCGATTAAAATGCCAAATGGTTTCCTCTCGTTCAGACTCGCTGAGCGATGACAAATGCATATCGGATATATCGCCGCCAGCGCAAAAGTTACCCTCACTTCCTACAACGACTACCGCTCGCAGGCCGCTAAGCTCTTCCCCATAGGTAAAACACTGCATAACTTCTTCAACAAACGCTAAGTTCATGGCATTTTTCTTGTGGGGGCGATTAAACTGAATGTGTAATACGCCGTCTGCAAGCTGTGCAGAAATCTCTTTAAAAACCGTTGAATGTAGCTGAGTAGTGCTATGTTCCATTGCCGGTGCTCCCTAGTCGATATTGTGTTATAGCCGGCCAACGCCAAAGCTGGTGGGATGTAAGTGCTTGGTTTTCGCGCGTTCACAAATAGCGAGAACAAACGCAACGACAGAACGGGTGTCGCGAGGGTCGATAATGCCGTCATCCCACAAGCGAGCGGAATTTGCGAGCGCCCGTGATTTTGCTTCCATCACGGCCACGGTGTGTTGTTCCAATGCAGTGAGTTTGTCTGAGTCGACGTCGCCGCTTCGCTGCATTTTGGCGTGTGCGACAGTGCGCAGTACACTACCTGCCTGAGCTGGGCCCATTACCGCTACTACCGAGCGCGGCCAAGCAAACATAAAGTCGGGCTCTATACCGCGTCCGGCCATAGCGTAATTGCCAGCCCCAAATGAACCCGCCAGCACTATGCTTATTTTGGGTACAGTGGCGTTAGTAACAGCTTGAATAAGCTTAGCGCCATGCTTAATAATGCCTGCTCGTTCAGACTCAGTGCCGACCAAAAAACCGGTGGTGTTGTGTAAAAACAAAAGTGGAGTGCCAGCTTGTTCGCAAAGTTGTATAAATTGCGCTGCTTTTGCAGCCCCTTTCGCGGTAATGGGAGCGTTATTGCCTATTACGCCGCAAGTGCGCCCTTCCACGGCGATGTAACCACACACCGTACCCATGTCAAATTCAGGTTTTACCTCAACAAAATCTGATTTGTCAGCAATACGAGCAATGACCTCGCGTACATCAAAAGGCGTTTTCGCATCTTTGGGAACAATGCCAAGCAATTCGTCTGCTAAATAAACAGGCGCAGCGTTGCACAATGGTTTTTCTTCAGGGGCATCCTTATTCCAATTCAACATCTGTGTAACTTCACGGGCAATGCGAATGCTGTCGGCATCATTTTCCGCTAAAAAGTCTGCCACGCCCGACACTTCACTGTGCATTTCAGCGCCGCCAATTTCCTCATCGGTAGCGACTTCGCCAGTAGCAGCCTTAAGCAGTGGAGGGCCGGCTAAATATACCGTTGACTGTTTGCGTATCATGATCACGTAGTCGGACAGTCCGGGTTGGTATGCGCCACCCGCCGTTGCACTGCCGTGCACAACGGTAATTTGCGGTATGCCAGCAGCCGACAAGCGCGCCTGCATGGCAAATCCAGCGGCTGAAAAACCAAACCAGTCGCCCAGTGAGGTAAGATCGCCACCCCCGCTTTGTGACAGTGCTATAACCGGCAGTTTCTGTTGAAGCGCAATATGATAAAGGCGAAGTCGCTTTTTACTGCCAAGTTCTGTGATGCTGCCGCCTTTGGTAAGGTAATCATCAACCATTACCACGCAGCGGGTGTTTGCCACATAGCCAATTCCAGCTATAACACCGCCGCCAGCAGCACTGCCGTCTTTATCACCTTCTTGCAAATAACCACATAGAGTGGAAATGGGCAAAAAGGGGCGGTTGGGGTCAAGCAATAAAGCCAGACGGTTGCGCGGCGATAGCAGTCCTTTTTCTTCGTAGCGCGGCGCTTTTTCTTGCGCGTTTTGAATAACGGTTTGCTCGATGCAGCGAAATGCTTGCACTGCTTCTTCCATTGTCGAGTAGTTTTGACTAAACGACGCGCTTTTTACATCAATGTTTGAGTGAAATTTGGCCATAGCTTAGCGTCCTACTTTCATGTTGTGATAAGCGGCGCCGTTGAATGCTTGAACTTGAGACGCGTTATTGTATTCGTCAACAAGTTGCTCGATAAGGTAAGCGACGGGCACAACAGAATGAATACCGCTTACGCCGTGTCCTGCGCTCCACATATCTTTCCACGCGTTGCTGCCGCCTAAATCTAAGTCAACATGTGTTTTTCCTTCAATCTGCGATAAATCTATGCCTGCGCGTGTAATTGAAGGCTTTAAAAAGTGGCACTTAACGCCGGTAAATGTGTCGGTAAACACCAAGTCATTAAGGTCGGCGTCAACCAGCATGGCTTTGTAATCTGGGTTAACTTCAGCCTCTGTGGTGGCAATAAAGCGTGTGCCCATATAGCTGTAATTAGCGCCTAACACTTCCGTTGCTCTTATGCCGTACCCGTCGTTAATGGCACCTGCTAACACTAAAGGCCCGCTCCAAAACTCTCTGACCTCTCGCACCAGTGCAAACGGGTTAACTTCGCCCGCGTGCCCGCCTGCGCCAGCTGCCACTAAAACGAGGCCGTCGACGCCAGCGTCAATGGCTTTTCGTGCATGCGCAACAGTAATAACATCGTGAAATACAATGCCGCCCCATTCATGTACTGCATCGACAATAGCCTTGGGGTTTCCCTGACTGGTAATGACGAAGGGAACTTTGTGCTTTTTCACTACTTCAAAATCGTCGTGCAGGCGTTTGTTTGAAGCATGAACCACCATGTTTACAGCGAATGGAGCCACCGTTGCAGTCGGATCTTTTTGTTTTTCGGCCTCAAGGGCTTCGGTAATGGTAGTTAACCACTCATCTAACGTGGTTTGAGTACGGGTGTTAAAAGCCGGGAAACTACCTACAACGCCATTTTTACATGCGTTAATAACTAAATTGGGGCTTGATACTAAAAACATGGGCGCGCAAATAACCGGTAAGCGCATGTTCTTATCAAGTAAATCGTAAACGGTATTTTTCATATTCAGCACAGCGCTATCTACGTTTTGGGAATATATCCATGTACTTAGCAATAATGCCTAGCATCATTTCATCGCTACCGCCGGCTATCGACAGTATGCGTGTATCACGGTATGCACGTGCTACAGGGTTATCCCACATGAAACCCATACCGCCCCAGAATTGAAGGCAGCCATCACTTACCTGTCGCCACAGTCGGCCACTTTTAAGTTTTGCAATAGACGCCAAATACGTAGCATCTTTTCCTTCAATATGATCCTGACAGGCCTGCCACGTTAAGGCGCGCAACGCTTCAATTTCGCTTTGCAATTCAGCTAATTTAAAGTGAACGGTTTGATTGTTGATAACGGGTTGACCAAAAGTGTGACGCTCTTGGGCCCACGCAATGGTGTCGTTAATAATGCGCTCCATACCTTTTAATGCACTTGCTGCGGCGTACATACGCTCTTCCTGAAACTGCATCATTTGCATGGTGAAGCCTTTATTTTCCTCACCAATTAAAAAGCGCTTGGGTACACGTACGTTATCGAAAAAAATCTGACCCGTGTCGCTGGCGCGCATGCCTAGCTTGTTCAAGGGTTTAGAAATGGTGATACCCGGCGTGTTGAGTGGCACAACAATAAGTGATTTATTGGCGTGTACTTGCCCGTCGCTGGTGTTGGCTAACAAACAAATCCAGTCGGCTTGCGTAGCGTTTGTTATCCACATTTTGGTGCCGTTGATAACGTAGTCGTCGCCATCTGAGCGGGCAGAGGTTTTAAGGCCTGCTACATCAGACCCCGCGCCAGGCTCGCTTACGCCAATGCAGGTAACCATATCGCCTGCAATAGCCGGAGCTAAAAATTCGCGCTTAAGCTCATCGCTGCCAAAACGGGCCAAGGCAGGGGTAGCCATATCGGTTTGTACCCCAATAGCCATAGGGATAGAGCCACCATAGGCGCGACCAATTTCTTCTGCAAATACAAGGTTGTAGCTATAATCTAAACCCGCACCGCCGTATGGTTCAGGCTTTTGAATACCCAACAGCCCCAAGTTGCCCATTTTTTTGAATAAACCATGAAGCGGTGCAATGCCTTCGTGCTCCCATTCATCAATAAACGGGTCCATTTCTTGGTTTACAAAATCGTGGACCGTTTTTCTAAGTGCATTGTGCTCTTCAGTAAATTGCATGTTTAATCTCTACAAAATTGTGACCTTCCTCATAGTAATTTTGTGAAAATAATGTTAACAGTGTGACTTGGGACATTTGATTGGCCAATCGGGCCAAAGTGGCGAGATCAGAACGGCGCGCAATAAAGAGTAGAATATGCTTAAACACGTAACCTTATACGCCAGCGAAAACACCATGGGCTTGAGTATGGGGCTTACTCACGATGTGCTTAAGTTTGCATCTGACTTGCAACTCAAGTTATTAGGTAGCCGTATAGCTGTTAAGCTGGTAACCATTGACGGCCAACCCACCACTACGTTTAGCGGATTGGCGATAACACCAGATTGTGCGCTAGCGGAAATAGATGAAACCGACTTAGTAATTTTGCACAGTGTGTGGGGTGATATTGCGCCTTTGCTAACTCAGCAAGCGGCGCTATACCCTAAGTTGCGACAGTGGCACAGCAGAGGCATACCAATAATGGCAGCTGCCACAGGCGCCTTCTTCTTAGCGCAGGCAGGGCTATTAAACGACAGAATGGGCACTACGCATTGGCACAAGCAAGCCCACTTTGCTAGAGCGTTCCCCAAAGTAAATTTAATGGCAGACCGGTTTATTACTGCCACTGGTGAGCTGTATTGCTCGGCAGGGCTAAATGCGGCATTAGAGATCATTGTTTTTTTAATATCGCGGTTAAGTTGCAAGGCGGTAGGCGAAGCAATAGAGCAGGCATTTCTTGTGGACTTTCGGCGCGGTGTAACGTTAGAAACTACGTCGCTTAACCATCAAACCTACCATCAAGATGACAACATTCTAAATATTCAACAATGGCTGGAAATACATTTTGCTGAAAAAGTCACGATTGGTGAAATGGCAGCGCGCATCAATATGACAGAGCGTACGTTCAAGCGCAGATTTAAAGAAGCCACAGGTGAAACCCCGTTAGGCTATATTCAGCAGCTAAGAATAGAGCAGGGGAAAGAACTCTTAAAGCACAGTGATAAAAGCGCAGAAGAAATAGCATGGGCCGTAGGGTATCAGGACCCAGGGCATTTCAACCGGCTATTTAAACGTACTTTTGGAATGAATGTGTCGCGCTGGCGCGATACTTATCAGCATACAATAAGTAGAAAATAATGCGCTACGTGTGAGTAGAGCAAATTATTATGTGTATTGCACTGTGTTATTGTAAGCGCATTACACCTTAATAATGCTATCTTGGCATTGCGTTACACAAAATTCTATACGCCCTTAAGGGCAGTTAACTCAGCCGACTTTAACCGCTGCATTTACTGCGGTTGCGAAGCTGCACGTCAAGACTTCATTCCACCCATAAAGTTCATTCACGACTGGCAAGATGGACATCTACAGGCCGACTTTATTTCCGTGCCTTCATGCAACGAATGCTGCGACCTATTAAAAAATGAAAACAACGCTACGTTAGAGCCCAGAGTAGCGGTGTTAAAGAAGCTGTTAGCAGAAAAGTACAAAAAGGCCATTCGGGTGTTTAATCATTGGAGCATGGAAGAAATAGAAGAAATGGATGCGGCATTTCAAATAAGCCTAAAAGGCGGTATGCGATTAGGCAAAGAAACCCTTTCACGCCTTCAATTTGCTGGGTTCGACTATGAAGTGAATGGCAGCATAACGCGGGTGGCAAAGCCACAGCGTGAAGTGTTCAAAGTATTCGATGAAGAATTTAGCAGTTTTAGAGAAGCGCTAGCCTTTGCCAGCGCCACCTACAAAATAAAGAAAAGCCGGCTAAGCCAGCTTTATTTCGACAATGATGAAAGCTTTGATAGGGCTATTGGGGTTTTTCATGGGTTGGTTAGGGGGGACTCGTGAAAAGCTGATTAATGGCTTTGCGCTCCGGAGGCAAAGGTCATAGGGTCTGGTAGCTTAAAACCATCGCTTAGAGGTCATTATTGGACTTGGCAATATTACAGTCTTCACACAATACCTGTAAGTTACTTTTGTCTAGTGCAAGCTCTGGGTAAAGGCTGCGTGGTTTAATATGATCGACATGTAAGACCGCCCCTCTTTCCGCAGTAATGCCACAGATCTTACAACTACAACCAGACTCTAGCAAAATAGAGAGTCTCAGTTCACGCCAAGCTTTTGTTCTATAAAAATTAGTTTGCGTACTTCGTTTTACAATTGGTAGCTCATGCCTACTTCTATATACAATGGGTTGTTCTCCTGGTTGGTATAAAAGTGCTATTCCTTTGTTACTACTGAACCATTTTTCAAGTGCACCAATAGCGCGAGCGTGAGTTCTGTATTCACGCCTCGATCTATTACCTTCTTTTTGTAAAGTAACTCTTATAGTCATTGTTTGAATTGCTGTTCGCGATGGTAAGCCAAATAGTCTTGATGTTGATCGGCTAACACAATTTTCATATTAGAATGTATGCCTAAAATTTGGCACTCTTCTAAATGGTCAGAAATTAAGATGCGGCCATTTTCATTAAAGCTTATGTACCCCAAATCAAAAGCTTTATCAATATTGGCTAAAAGTAACAAGCCGTTAAACGGATCGAGGCGTTCGGCGTTCTCAGATTTTGACCATGGTTTAATATGAGACGCTATAAGGAACGAGTAATTTTGATACTGGGTGACAGCGCAACCTCTCCAGTGACTGATTAGATCCTCTCTAAATCTTCCTTGGCCAATACGCGTATTTACTAGGACGGCTTTTTGAGTTTCAGAGATAGTGCTATCTAGAATAATATTATCTATGTCCTGTTTCACACTTGCCTGTGTAACATCTGACAAAAATGCTCGATAACTGTTAATTGCAGCACTGTACATGCCATTACCTTGTTTATCCTTTTCTACAAATTCCATCACCCCGTAGGTTTTACTCACAACATTCTCATACTCATAATAAGAACTTATGCTCAATAGGCTTTGCTTTGTAACTCCTGCATCGTTCAACCAATTCGGTATAGAGTTTTTCAATGCGCCAATATAATTTTTTATGGTTTTTTCAGACTTCCCTATAGATTTAGCCCAGCGACTGTATTGCTCCTCTAAGGTATCAAGATTGGCTGTTAGTGCATTTCTTAAAATTGATGCAGTGCTTGGGTTATTGAGATATTTGAATAGTTGTTCATCAAGGTATGCATAATCTACAAGCTTACGAATTTTCGTATCAGTGGCCGAGCGCATTGCGTCAAATTTAGCAATATTTTCCTTCAAAATTTTCAAGTGCCAAAAGCCAGAAGACTTTAAATGAAAAAAAGGTAGGAAAGGACTGTCAGTATCATTGCCCTGCTTTAATCGCATAAAATGCCAGCTAAAGCGCTTCTTTAAAGCATCATCATAATAAATCTTATTATCTTGGATATGTCCTTGTTCAATGAGCTCCATGACAGCAAACATCATGCAAACCTTATGAGGTTTGGCTCTTCCTGAGGACCTATCAGGTCGTAGGCTTTGTAATCTGTTAATGTAGTAAGTGAGTCTCATCCAGCCAGCCTTAAAATAGTGTAAGAAAGAGAAACATATCTCTTTGTCCGTTTATAAGTCGGAGCACTGCTCAAATAAAAGAGATTAATTTAGCTCTAGGTGATAAACGGTAGGACTTTCAAGGTTAGGTTCTAAAGGTTGCTTTACTGTCATGATAAAGTCAAAAGTATGTCCATCCTATTTAGACCCTTGACCGGAGCACTATAATCCCTGTTTTCTATTTAATATATCAGATTTTTTTCGGAAAATTACTATAAAAATCTTTTGGTTACTTTCGAACTTTAAGAGCTACATCATAAGTTGCTCAGTACACTAAACTGTCGCAGATATTAAAAGGCTGAAACTTTTAATAGCCGAGAAATAGATGCTTTAGCTCGTTGGACTACAAGAAAGTCAATGCGTCGTTTTTAAATAGGTTTGCTTGTTCCCTGCCACATTATCTTTTCACCACCTCAACCGTCACCCACCTCACACCATCTCTCTTTAGTCCATCCTGACTCGGTACGGGGTTTAAATTGCGTGAAGTGAGACCGTTACTCTTTGCTAAAGCCGCCAATTCTTCATAGCTCACAGGGTGCATGGGCCGTGCTTCATCGTTTGGGCCGAACCGAAGGCTTATGTATAGGGTTCCATTTTCCGCAAGTAAATCAGCCAACCGTTTCAACGCAGCTGGTCGTTCTTCTTCTGGCAAGTGCATCCATACCGCTGAAAGCAGTATTAAGTCGTACGTTTTTGGCGCTTGGGGCAGGGCGGTAAGCGCGGGTAGGCTGGCGTTACACCATGTAACACTGTTATGAGCGTCTGCTTGTGCTAGGTTTCTTAGCTCATCGGCAGGTTCTGCGGCTGTGACTTTCCATCCTTGTTCGGCTAGCCAATTAGCGTCGCGGCCACTGCCAGCGCCTACATCTAGCGCGGTGCCTGCTTTGGCTTTTTGTAGAAACGATATCCAATCGCCATGCACACTTTCGGCGTCTACCGAATTATACAAATCATAATAGTGCTGCGCTTTTTGGCTGTAGTGTTCAATTGTTCTTGTCACTGTGAACAGAATCCATTCGTTGTTTTAGTTAAAATTTACCGCATGCTCAAGTACTCGGCTAGTAACCACAACCTACCAGAACTTTGATCCAGCTCAAAGTCTAAAGTGCACTACTCAGTATACTTTAATGGTTAACCTTGGCGTTTTCGCCACTTCTCACCTTAATTGTTAAACCACAGGGAGCGCTGCCGTGAAAAAAACGCCGTTTATTTTATCTATTATGTTCGTTGTGTTTTTGGTTGTGGTTGTTAGTACTATCTTCAGTGGGCCTGAAAATGTTGATGTGGTGTCGGGGAATGGGCGCATTGAAGCTACTGAAATTGGTATTTCAGCTAAAGTGGCAGGTCGTGTAGAAGAAATTTATGTGACTGAAGGGGATAGAGTAACGGCAGGCGATATTGTCGCTAAACTCGATACCACTACCATTAATAGCCAACTTCAGCAGGCCAAGGCACAGCGTCAGCAAGCTAAAAGTGCGGTAGAAGCTGCAAACATGGCTGTTGCGCAGCGCCAAAGCGAAAAGTCAGCGCTCCAAGCTGCATTGCTACAAACTAAAGCCGAGCTAAAAGCGGCCGAAGCTCATGCTGCCCGTACTAATGAATTGGCAAAAACGGGCGCAGTGTCCAAGCAACTGGCGGAAGATAACCTAACCACGGTTGAAAGCGCAAAGGCAGCGGTAAATGCTGCTAATGCCCGTTTAACGGCAGCCGACGCCACTATTGAAGCTTCGCGCGCGCAATACTATTCTGCACAAGCAGCGGTAAGTGCGGCCGATGCCACCATTGCGCAAATTCAGTCTGAAATTAACGACATGGTGTTAAAAGCACCACGAAGTGGGCGCATTCAATACCGTGTTGTAGAGCCTGGTGAAGTTGTAGGGGCCGGTGGCCGAGTACTTAGCTTAGTGGACCTTACAAACGTATACATGACATTCTTTTTACCTGCCTCGCAGGTGGGCAAGCTAACAATGGGCGGCGAAGCTCGCATTGTACTAGATGCTGCGCCCGATGTTGCTATTCCCGCTACCATTTCTTACGTTTCCGACGTGGCGCAATTTACGCCTAAGTCGGTTGAAACCCAAAGCGAACGAGAAAAGCTAATGTTCAGGGTTAAAGCGCAAATTCCTGTGGCTTTGTTAAAGCAGCACATTGAAAAGGTGAAGACAGGGCTACCAGGTGAAGTATGGGTAAAGTTAAATGACAACGCCGAATGGCCTAGCGATCTACCTGAGCTTGTCGACTAATGAGCAGTATTATTGAGTGCAATGCGTTAACGGTTCGCTATAAAAGCACTACTGCCATTCACAATATTGCCCTTTCTATTCCCTCCGGCCTAACGGTAGGCATTATTGGACCTGATGGTGTGGGTAAATCTACTTTGCTGTCGCTTATTGCTGGTGAGCGAGTTATGCAAAAGGGGCAGTTGCAGGTGCTTGGTGGTGATATGCGTGATAAACAGCACCGCGCCGCGATATGTTCCGATATTGCATACATGCCACAAGGCTTAGGTAAAAATTTATACCCCACGCTATCGGTAGAAGAAAACTTACAGTTTTTCGCCAAACTTTTTGGTCACAACCGCACACAGCGTCGGGCACGAATCGATAACCTTACTAAGCGAACCGGGCTTTACCCGTTTTTATCGCGGCCAGCTGGCAAGTTGTCTGGTGGTATGAAGCAAAAGCTCGGTTTATGCTGTGCCTTAATACACGACCCCCGTTTACTTATTCTGGACGAGCCCACCACTGGGGTAGATCCGCTCGCGCGCAGTCAATTTTGGTCGCTTATTAAAGATATTCGGCAAGCCCAGCCGAATATTACGGTATTAGTTGCTACCGCTTATATGGATGAAGCCCAGCAGTTTGACCATCTAATAGCACTAAACGCAGGTGAAATAATGGCAAGCGGCTCGCCTGCGTCGCTGCTTGAAAAAACACAAACTACCAATTTAGAAGCGGCATTTATTGCCCTTTTGCCCGTTGATGAAAAACATAAACATCACAGCGTAAATGTTCAGCCTTACGAAGCTGGCGAACATAAAAAAATCGCAATTGAGGCTAAAAACCTTACTATGAAGTTTGGCGATTTTACGGCAGTAAATAACGTTAGCTTTACTATAGGTAAGGGAGAGATTTTTGGCTTTTTAGGGTCGAATGGCTGCGGTAAGTCTACCACCATGAAAATGTTAACCGGGCTGTTGCCGCAAACCTCTGGCGAGGCGTGGTTACTGGGCAGCCCGCTTGCGGCTAACGATATTAATACCCGCTACCGCGTAGGTTATATGTCGCAAAGCTTCTCTTTGTATACCGAACTAACCGTTCGACAAAACCTCGCGCTTCACGCCAAGCTCTTCAAAGTAACAAGCAAGGTACTAAATTCGCGAGTAGATGAAATGCTTAACCGTTTTGCCTTAAGCCATCATCAACACAGCTTACCCAACGACCTTCCACTTGGCATTCGCCAGCGTCTGTCATTGGCCGTGGCCATGGTTCATAAACCTGAAGTGTTAATACTCGATGAACCTACTTCTGGTGTAGATCCAGTTGCTCGAGATAACTTTTGGCAGTTGCTTATTTCCCTTTCGCGAAAAGATGGCGTTACCATTTTTATCTCTACGCACTTTATGAATGAAGCAGTGCGTTGCGACAGAATTTCGCTAATGCATGCTGGCGAAGTGTTGGTTACCGATACGCCAGAGGCAATAAAAGCGTCCAAATCTGCTGATACGTTAGAACGTGCGTTTATTGAATATTTGGTTGAAGCACAAACTCCTGCAAACCAAACCAAAACGCCAGAACAAAGCGCACAAGAAAGTTATAGCGCAGATAAAACCACCCTACCAAGCAAACATGCAAAGGGCTTGCGGCGGTTGTTAAGCTATGCCTGGCGTGAAACCCTTGAACTTCTTCGCGATCCTATTCGATTAACGATGTCGTTCTTAGGCAGCATGGTGTTAATGGTGGTTATTGGGTATGGCATTACTATGGATGTTGAAGACTTAAGCTATGCTGTATTCGACCGCGATCAAACATCTACTAGCCTGAATTATCGCAATGCTTTATCGGGCTCGCGCTATTTTAATGAGCAGCCCGCCATAACCAGTTACGCTGATATGGACCGACGAATGAAAAGCGGTGAGCTGTCACTGGCCGTGGAAATTCCCCCCGAATTTAGCCAAAAAGTGCATAAGGGCGAACAAGTGGAAATAGGAGCATGGATTGATGGGTCTATGCCGTCACGAGCAGAAACGATAGAGGGGTACGTAACAGGCATTCACTTGAAATGGCTTTTGCAGCAAGCTTCCCAAGCCAGCCAAGTACAGTCGACTAGCAGCATTAATGTTGAGTCACGTTATTTGTACAACCCAGATGTTCGTAGTTTAGTGGCAATCGTACCTGCGGTAATGCCTATGTTATTGTTGATGATTCCTGCGCTTTTAACGTCGTTAGCGGTGGTGCGTGAAAAAGAGCTAGGCTCGATAATAAACTTGTACGTAACACCAGTTACCCGCATTGAGTTTTTGTTGGGCAAGCAACTTCCTTATATCGCTACCTCGTTTGTTAGCTTCTTGCTATTAGTTGCAATGGCAGTGTGGCTTTTCGATATCCCATTAAAAGGGGATATGATGGTGCTGTGCTTCATAACGCTGTTATTCGTTACTTTTTCTACCAGCTTTGGCTTGTTGGCTTCAGTTTTTACTAACAGTCAAATTGCCGCTATTTTGCTTACCACTATTGGCACTATGATCCCGGCTGTGCAGTTTGCTGGCATGATAACGCCAGTTTCTGCCTTAGAAGGGGCTGGGCGGGTGATAGGGGAGCTTCACCCCATTAGTTACTTTTTAACCGCTAGCAGGGGAATATTTAGCAAAGGATTAGGCTTTGGTACGCTTGATTTTGCAGTGTTTGCCATAGCTATTTCAATTCCAATTACACTGTGGCTTGCCACCGTTTTGTTGCGCAAGCAGGAGCACTAAACCGTGGATAGTAGAAATGTAGCCCAGTTAACTGTAAAAGAGCTATGGAGCCTATGGCGCGATCCGGCCATGCTTATTCTTATTGCCTATGTGTTTACGGTAAATATTTATACGGCGGCCACTGCGGTACCAGAATCTTTGCACAATGCGCCCATTGCTTTTGTCGACTATGACCATTCGCAACTGTCAAAGCGAGTAATAGATGCTTTTTACCCCCCTTATTTTTTAGCGCCAGATATCATTGAAAGTAATGAAGCCAACACGTATTTAGACACAGGTAAGTATACCTTTGTGGTGACCATTCCCCCTGAATTTGAGAAAGACATTATGGCAGGGTTACGGCCTGACGTTCAGGTCAACGTAGATGCCACACGTATCAGTCAGGCGTTTACCGGTAATGGCTACATCACAAAAATATTTACCGATGAAGTAAATGCTTATTTGCAGGGTTACAAGTCCGACACGGTTTATCCCGTCGAATTAATTATGCGAGCTCGGTTTAACCCTGCGCTAGAGGGTTTTTGGTTTGGTTCTGTAATGGAACTGATTAATGCAGTAACAATGATTGCCATCATTTTGTCTGGCGCTGCACTAATTCGCGAAAAAGAGCGCGGCACGATAGAGCACCTATTAGCTATGCCAGTGTCAGACAGTGAAATTATGCTGTCTAAACTATTGGCTTCTGGGGGAGTTGTTTGGGTTTCCACCTTGCTTTCAGTCTATTTAATCATTCAGTGGGTACTTGCTGTGCCTATTAATGGCGAAATCTGGCTTTTCATGGTGGCGGTTGCTTTACAATTATTTGCTGTATCGAGTATGGGGATTTTTATGGCCACTATTGCGCGTTCTATGCCTCAGTTCGGATTGTTACTCATTTTAGTTTTACTGCCTTTACAACTATTATCTGGTGGTGTAACACCTAGAGAAAGCATGCCTGAATTCATTCAATACGCAATGCTGCTAATGCCAAACACACACTTTGTAATGGCTTCGCAGGGCGTACTGTATCGAGGAGCAGGCGTTAGCGTTATATATCCTCAACTACTCGCGCTTTTAGCCATTGGCTGTGCTTTTTATTTTATAGCGCTTAAGAGGTTTAAAAGCACTATTGGTAGTATGGCTTAGGTGTATTCTGTCTTTGGTAACCTTTCTACCCTATAGTTCGCTCTCCACTCTTTCTTAGATGAAAAATAATAATAATTATCATTTGAATTTGCTTTAAGCTGTTTTATACTCCTGCCCGAAAAACTAACCCTTCAAAACCAAAAACAGAGAAAACCATGAAACTAAGCAGTTTATTTGCACTAACGCCTATCGCGTTTGCTTTGTCGGTAAATGCGCAAACCACTCAAAGCGATACAGTCGACGTTAAAGAAGCAGACGTAGAAAAAATTCGTATTGTGGGTGTTCGCCAAAACCGTGTTAGCCGCGGTGCAACGGGCTTAACCATGGAAATTAGCGAAACACCGCAGTCTATTAGTATTCTTTCTGAAGATTTAATGCAGTCGTTTGGTGCATTCAACATTAACGATGCGCTAAAGCTGGCTCCGGGTATTAATGTAGAAGAGTGGGAAACCAACCGTACTAACTACACTGCCCGTGGTTTTGAAATTAAAAACACCCAAATTGATGGCGTGGGCCTGCCGAACGACTGGGGCATTGTTACTGGCTCAGTAGAAGCGTACGGCTATGAAGAAATTGAAGTAATTCGTGGTGCCAACGGCCTGCTAACCGGCGTGGGCAACGCGTCGGGTACCATTAACTACGTGCGCAAGCGCCCAACCAATGAAGAGGGTGGTGAAATTGGCGCAAGCATTGGCTCGTATAATTTTAAGCGCGTACAGGGCGACTATTCTATGCTGCTTACCGAAGATGGCAGCTGGGCAGCCCGTGTAGTAGCAAGTGTTGAAGATAAAGAATCGCACCTTGACGGCCTAGAAAACGATCGCAGCTTTGTTTACGGTGTTATCGACGGCCAATTAACTGACAACGCAACCGTAACCTTTGGGCTGTCTTATCAAGATGCCAATACTGACGGCAACACTTGGGGCGGGCTAGTGTTTAACTACACCGACGGCACACAGGCCGAGTGGGATATTAGCGACACCACTACGCAAGAATGGACGAAGTGGGATACCGAAACCATGAATGCCTTTGTAGAGCTAGACTATGTGTTCGACAACGATTGGCAGTTGCTAGTTAGCTATAACTACCGTGATTATGAAGATCAAAGTAAATTGTTTTATGCCTATGGTGCCATTGATAAAGACACAGGCTTGGGTTTAGTTGGCTGGCCAGGCCGCTACGATTCTAAAATTGACTCTCACCTGTTTGAAGGCCGTGTATTCGGGAATTTCGAGCTGTTTGGCCGCAATCACGAAGTTAATTTTGGTGTAAGTCACGCGACTAGCGACGACGTGTCTTTTGTTCATGCATTTGATTATGCTACTACGCCTGCATACGGGCCGACGCCAGCGTTCCCTTATGCGTTAGATGCCATTGCCGAGCCTGATTGGCTAGCCGCTTCTGAGTATTCAAACATTGAGCAAACCCTTACCCGTTATTTCGGTTCTGCACGTTTCAGCGTTACCGATGAAATGCATGTTATTGCTGGCTTCAACGCCATTGATTTCGAGCGTACGGGGCAAAATTCGGGTGCTATTATCGATAACGCAGAAAGTGAAGCCAGCCCTTATGTTGGCGCTACTTACGCGGTAACTGAAGACGTAAATGCGTATGTAAGCTATTCAGACGTGTACCAACCGCAAGAACAGTACGACATTAACGGCCAGTACCTAGACCCTACAAAGGGTCAAAACTTTGAGGCCGGCATTAAAGCCCAGTGGTTTGACGACCGCTTATTAACTACGTTTGCATACTTCACCGCTGAGCAAGACAACTTGGCAGCCTATGCTGGCACAAACCCAGATACGCTGCAGTATTACTACAAAGGCGTGTCAGTAGAGTCTGATGGCTTCGAAGTTGAATTGGCTGGCCAGGTAACCGATGCACTGCGAGTTAACGCGTCTTATACCAATATTGATGTTGAAGATGAGCAAGGCAACGATGCTAACTTATGGGCACCACGCGATGTAGTTACGTTCCAACTTGGTTACACCGTGCCGCAAGCTCCAGAAATTGAAGTTGGTTTTGGCGGTAGATGGCAGTCTGAAATTAGCAATGTAGACTACAACGTGAAACAAGGCGCATATTTCTTGGGTAATGTGTATGCATCGCGCGCATTTACTGAAGACTTAACCGTTCGCGTGAACATTAATAATATTTTCGATAAGAAATACATTAACAGCCTACATACCGTGGGTTATTACGGTGCAGGCATTAACGCGCAACTAAGTGCATCGTATAGCTTTTAATTGAAGCGCTACATGTTAAAAAACGGTAGTTAACCTTTATGGTTAGCTACCGCTTGATGTTATCGATTACCGCTTCTTGCACCCAGAAGCGGTATTTTTTTGACTGAAATTTGTTCAGGTGCTAACGTCAATAAGAAGCAAATAAAACAACGAGGATGTTGATCGTGATAACTTCACGTAAATACGGATGTTATGCCACAAACGTTGGCGCACTCTTGCTAGCGCTTGCTGTGAGCTTTCAGGTAGCTGCTCAGAATGACAAGGGAAAGGTTGAAACCATTGAGGTACTCGGCCAAAAGACTACGTTACAATTAAAGAAAGCATTCGATAATCAGCGCTTTGAGTTCCTGAAACTGTATAACAGTATCAATGAGGTCGCGAAATTCGACGTTGTTTGTATATATCAAAAGCCAATTGGCAGCAAAATAGCCCACAAAAGTTGCGAACCCCGTTATGTGAAAGATTTTCGCGCAATGAAGATTCAAACGTCTTCTTCAGGTACGGGCATCGACGTTAATCGCTTACCTAGTGACGATCATATTCGTTTTCTCACAAAAAACAGGGGAGAAGAAGCCTTTGAGCATGTTGCTGCGCTAATCGCCACGCATCCAGAACTGTTTGATAGCTTTGAGAAACTAGATGCGCTACATGAGCGTATAAAGCGGCGTCAAGTAGAGAATTAGCGCAGACCAGCGATAATCTTAAACTTACAAAAAGTACGGCTTTAAGCCGCACTTTTCGTAACAGTTTGCACTATTGATATTTTTTAAGCTCTAAACGAGACACCATGCCTTTGTGTACTTCGTCGGGGCCATCTGCAAGGCGAAGAGCTCTTGCGCCAGCAGCAAATCGTGCCAGTGGGAAGTCGCTACACATACCCGCACCACCATGAATTTGTAACGCCATATCCACCACGTTTTGCAGCATGTTCGGTACCACCACTTTAATAGCAGAAATTTCAGTCATGGCGTGTTTAACGCCTAAGTTATCAATTTTCCATGCGGCGTGAAGGGTAAGCAAACGCGCTTGTTCAATAGCCATACGTGCATCGGCTACGCGTTCTAAGTTACCACCTAAGCGGATGATAGGCTTACCAAAAGCAACCCGTTCGTGACCGCGTTTAAGCGCAAGTTCTAACGCTTTTTCTGCCATGCCAATGGCGCGCATGCAGTGGTGAATACGGCCTGGGCCTAGTCGGCCTTGCGCAATAGCAAAGCCTTTTCCCAACCCCATGATCAGGTTGTCTTTGCTTACACGTACGTTGTCAAAGTGCATTTCACCGTGACCATAAGGCGCATCGTAATCGCCGTAGGCATCGAGCATACGCTTAATCGTGATCCCTGGCGTATCGAGCGGCACGACGACCATACTATGCCGGCTATGTTTATCGCTTTCAGGGTTAGACAACCCCATAAAAATCGTCATTGACGCGTTAGGGTGGCCCAAGCCAGTCGACCACCATTTTTTACCGTTAATCACCACGTCATCGCCATCTTCAATAATGGTTGCAGCCATATTCGTTGCGTCTGACGATGCCACATCAGGTTCGGTCATGCCAAACACTGAGCGTATTTCACCGGCTAGTAATGGTTTAAGCCATTTTTCTCTTTGTGCGTCGCTGCCAAAGTGATACAGCACTTCCATATTGCCGGTGTCAGGCGCATTGCAGTTAAAAATTTCCGGTGCAAAAAGGTATTTACCCATGCGCTCAGCCATAGGCGCATATTCCAGTGTAGTAAGGCCTTGACCAAGCTCGGCGTCGGGCAGAAATAAATTCGCTAAGCCTGCTTCACGTGCCTTCGCCTTTAGCGCCTCCGTACCTGGGTGTAGCTTCCAGCTTTTCCAGTCGCCGTGATTATTTTCCTTATGATGAAAGTCGTAAACTTCATCTTCAATCGGCGCTATATGTTCAGCAATAAAGTTATCGAGCTTGTCTAACAAGGCTTTGGTTTTGTCGTTATGTGAGAAATCCATAGGGCACCTTTATTTTCAAATTGTATGGTTTATTTTGTAATGCTTATAAGCAGCGTATTTGAGCTTTGCATCACATGGTTAGTCTGCTTGTTAAGTGCGCACTAAATTCATATGCCTTAGCTATCGCCTAAGGTGTGCAAAAGTGCTTCGTTAGCTTCATACTAGAGAAACTTGCTCAGTGAATAAAATGAAATATAATCCTTAAATGGTGTGAATTTAATTCATGGTTTAGGCAATGCTTGAAAGCAGACAATTTGAAAAGCTCGATCTGAATTTATTGAAAGTGTTTGAAGCGCTTTGGCAGCATAGAAACATGACCCGTGTGGCTGAAGCGCTGCATATTACACCGTCTGCAGTTAGCCATGCCATGCGCCGATTTCGGGATATTTTAGGTGATCCGCTTTTTGTAAAAGAAAAACATAGTATGCTGCCTACCGCTGCCTGCGAACGGTTAGCCCCCGCTATTTTGAAGGCCTTGGGCGATATTCGAAAAGCATTAGGGGAGTTTACTGATTTCGACCCATTGCACAGTCATCAGCGCTTTGTTGTAGCCATGCAAGAGTCTCTTGAATTGGGTGTTTTGCCTGTTCTTCTCTCAACCCTTGAGAAACAAGCGCCAAATGTTGAGATTGTAAGTACTCGCTTACATCGAGAGTCTATGGTTGCAGATTTAACAAATAGAAATCTTCACCTCGTTATCGATATAGGCCGCGCAGTCGCTGCGCCCATTTCTCACTCGCTATTACGACGCGATACCTACAAAGTGCTTATGAACAAGCAGAACCCGTTGGCGCAGAATTTAGATAAGAGAAAGTATGTGGCGGCGCGTCATATTACGGTGTCTAATCGTGCTAAAGGGGCGTCGGTAGAAGAAATTGCGCTGCAACAATTGGGGGTAAGTCGGCCCTCTTTGTGGCGCTGCCAAAACTATCGTGCTGCCGCAGATGTGGTAACTAATACAGAGGCGTTACTCACCTTGCCGGGCTCAGTGGCCGATGCGGTAACCCACGATAATCTAATTGTCACTAAATTGCCCTATCAAATTCCCGCACTTGAAACTCACCTTTACTGGCATAGCCAGCAGGAAGGCGAACCTGGGTTAATGTGGTTACGAGATTTAATGCTACACCTGTTCGCTGAATCTGGTCATACCAGATAGATTCTGATAGGCTTTATTTCCATCGAGGTGGGCGACAGGCGGTTGTTAGTCCAGTATTTACCTATTGTTGGGCCAAGCAACTTCTTCTTTAAAAGACGCAAAGGCATGAGGTGGTCAGAGGCAAGTGTCTAGGTCTATTGGGAAATACCGTTAGCAAGCGTCGCAATTTCGGGTGAAAAGGAAGCAGTAATGAAAATTCACACGCTAGCAGGCTACATACAGCATATTTATCTTGTTGAAGACAACAACAGGTTGCTACTGCTTGACGGCTGTAGCCGTGCCGATGTAGACATAGTGTGTCGGTTCATAACGCAAACCTTGGGCCGTCCTTTAACTGACTTAAAGCTGATTGTGGTCACGCACATGCACCCCGATCATGCCGGTGGTGCAATTAAATTGCGTGAGCGCACGGGGGCGCAAGTGGCGTCCCATCCCAAAGCCATTAACTGGTATTCTGGTTTCGCGGGACGGACAGCCCACAGCATAGATTTATTATTAACGTGGTGGGTGGCCAGTCGCATTGGTAAGCCAAGAATGCCTATTTGGTACAATCCAATATTAGCGCCAGATATGACGCTTGCCGACAATCAATTGCTGCCTGGCTTTCCTGATTGGCAGGTAATGTACACGCCAGGCCACACCGATCACGATTTAACGCTTAAGCACGTTCCCTCGCAACAGGCTTATATAGCCGATGTACTGGTACAGGTGAAAGGCGAATTAGTACCACCTTATCCTCTGTGTCATCCAAATCAATATCGACAGAGCTTAAAAAGGCTGGCTCAGTCACACATTGATACATTCTTTTGTGCGCATGTGCCGCCTACTAAAAAATCGGATATCGACTTTGACCGTGTTATTGAAAATGCGCCGCGAAAACCCAAGAACCATTGGCATTCCAGTAAGAATCGCATTAAGAAAAAGCTCTTTAATCAAACTCGCGAGCACTAGTTAATAAGTTGCAGTTAACGCTACTTTTTTACTAAGTTGTCTGTTTAGCTGGCACTGCCCTTGCTTTTCCCCATTGTTAACCACATTACTCCTGTAGGCATATCTATAATAAAGTGAGGGCAATGAAGTAAAAGCAGCCCTCGCTGAACGTTATTTTTAAGGGTATTGGTTCAAGGGAATAGGCACTGCAAAAGCAGAGTAAAAATAAATAATGCAAAAAAATATCGCTACGCTTTTTGACAAGACTTGGGCAATGGCGTCGCTAACTGGCGACAAACTTAGCAGTGTGTTTAATAAAGAAACGCATCGTTTCACTATTACGGGGCTAAGTCGAAGTGGTAAATCGATGCTTTTTACCAGTCTTATCACCATGCTGAAAAGCCGCAGCGAAGAAGGCTATGCGTGTTTACCCTTGCTACGCTATTTACCGCCATCCCAAGTGCTTGATATGCACATAGAGCCCATTGAAGGCTATAAACCCTTTCCGCATTTGCAAAATATTACTGATCTTGAAAACGGCCAATGGCCAAAAGCCACTGAAGAAGCATTCGGCTTTAAGCTAGTGGTACGCCTTAAAGAAACGGCCTCACTTAAGCGCCATGTTTTGCCGCATAGTAATGTGGTGTTTGAGTTTATCGATTATCCTGGGGAATGGGTAACTGACGTTCCCATGCTAAGTAAAAACTATGCCCATTGGTCAGATTCAGCGTGGGCGCAGCTTAGCAGTGGACCGCAGCAATATTTTGCTAGTCAGTGGAAAGCGTTTGTTAATCAGTTTGATTTTGAGCAAGAGCCAACCGAACAACGTATTCAGCTGCTGGTTAATGCCTATCGCGATTATTTAGTAGACGCGAAGGCCAACGGCATATCTCTTCTTCAACCGGGCAGTTTTTTATTGGAATCGAGCGACTTCGATTGGCAGGCCTTTGGTTTTACGCCGCTTCCGTCTAGCATCACCAGCGATGTATCACATCCTTGGTTTAAAATATTCGACAAGCACTTTGCTAAATTCCAAAGTGGGTGGTTAACGCCGCTGAAGCAGTCCATTTTCAAAGAAACCGACAAGCAAATTATTCTAGTCGATTTGTTTGAAGGGCTTAACCACAGCAGACAGCATTTGTATCAGTTAAAGGAAACCCTTAGTCATCTGGCCGACACCTTTGTGTACGGGCAAAGTACGTGGTTTTCTCGCAATGTGCTGAAGAAAGAGCAGATTGGCAAAGTTGCGTTTGTGGCCACTAAGTCTGACTTGGTGCCGGTAAGTCAGCGCGGTAATTTACTCCATTTGCTTACTCAAATTACCGAAGGGGCAAGAGCAAGGTTTGAAGGTAAACCTATTCAATTTGAGCATTTTTTAGTGTCTAGCATGCAAGTCACCGATGATGGCAGTAATGCAGACGCTATTCGCTACAAAGATAGCGATGACCGCTATGTAGAATCTACGTTTGAGCCTATTCCCAGTACGCTGAAAGAAATGGAAGAGGGCAGTCATTTCCCTGTACCTGATGTAAGTGTTCCTAGTGATTTTAAGGCGCGTATTTTAGCGGGTAAAGGCGTAGACAGATTGCTTCAGTTTTTACTGGGCAAAGGAGAACAGGAATGAGCGAAAAGCCTTATACATTTGATGAAAGCCCAGAACAAACAAGCCAGTCTACGCTTAGACGCGATGCAATTTACGGCGATGTCGGTGAGGAAGATCAGCATAATGCGATGACTGGATATGGTAAACCTAATAATGACCATGAAAGGGATGCGGTAACAAAACCACAGTACAAAACCAAAGTTAAAACACAAACCTTAGACATAGCGCAGCCTGAAACCAAACTTCCGAAGCAAGTTGTTGAAGATGCTTGGGAAGTGGATTCAAAAAAAGGTGGCCTGTCGTTAGGTGCGGCAACATTAGGGTTTGGCGTGGTTTCATTAATTGGATTTTTCGTATTTGAAGCTTATACCACCCTTGCGGCAAACGTTTCCGAGCACCCCATCGGTACAGGTGTACTAGGCGCGCTATTAGTTGGGTTTGTAAGTTGCCTTAGCTTTTTAAGCTTCAAAGAGTGGCGCGGCTATAAGCAAGTGAATACGGCGATGGAAGATGCCAGCGTTATCCGAGACTTGCTGGCTAGTAATGGGACAGATCCTTCAGCGCAACAAGAGTCCTCAGTTGGAGGAGAGCCCTTAGCGGGAACAGAAGCGTCGCCGCAGAAAATTGATCGCGTGCTAAGCCAGCACGGCAAACGCTTTTCGCGGGGGTCTTACGCAGCGCATTGTTTCGACCGTTATAAACAGCAGCTTCAGGACGATATGACAGGGCCAGAACGTCTTGGCCTGTACGAAGATACGGTGTTAAAACCCGTTCAAGAAAAAGCACACAAGGTGTTAAACAAAGAGTCGGTGACCGCAGGGAGCCTGGCGTTTATTAGTCCTAACAACCTTATTCAAACTTTTGCTGTGGTATGGATTAGCTTTCGTACCATTCGTCGAATGGCCCGCGTGTATGGACTAAGACCAAGTACAGCAGGGAACTGGAAGTTGCTTAAAGTGTTGGCGCAAAACATTGCAGCGCAAGGCGTGTTTGATCTAGCCACCGACGAAGTTGCCAATCAAATTGGCGGCAGCTTGTCGGCGAAGTTTATGGAAAATTCGGCTGAAGCGATTGCTGCGGGCGCGCTCAACGCCCGATTGGGGCGAGCGTTAATCAAGCTACTTAAATAGCGCTACTTTCCCATTTGTTAGGCTGCACAATGGATTTGGCAGCAATCTCGCTGCCAATAGAGCATTACACAGTTTAGCGTGAACTCCATTGGGCTGCTGTACAAGTGTTATAGCGCTTTTTTAGTGGGCACAACCACGTTAGCAAAAATAAGTCCTGCTACTAGCGACATAAAGATAAGAAACACTTCTTGCCCCAAATGATCGGCTTTTACAAAGTCTTGGCCGGTCATAAACGAGTTCAAACCAATATAAGTTTTAGAGCCTGGCACTAAAACGATAAGCCCGTGCATAGCCACAATGGTGGCTGGTTGGTTGGCAATGCGAGTAAACGCGTTAGCAAAAATACCTAATGCAAACGCACCCACGAATGCGCCTAGTCCGGGGCTCATGTAGTCAGAGCTCCATGCAGTAGCGCTATAAGCAATAAATGCCGCTGCCAATGCCCATGGAATATGCTTAATGCGGGTTCTAAATATCGCAACTAGGGCAATACACAGCAAGAATACCGCAAGCCAAGTTGCCCAGTAAGGCAGTGACTCCGCTGGCGTATACACGTTTTCACCAAACGCACTGAAGCCCACTGACACACCCAAAAACGCACCGAAGTAAAGCTTAAACAGCTGCATGATGGCGTCCATAGTACGGGCCGTGCCCGACACCATGTTTCGCGATGAAAGCTCGGCAAGGCCCATTGTCAGCGCTAGTCCGGGGACAAATACAATCACCGATGAAAGCACAACCAGCGGAATGTTAATGCCCGGGTCGACGAATTGACCAATAGCACACGCAAGAATGCCGCCAACGAAGGCCGTGACAGGCTCTAGCATTAAGTTTACGCGTTTAGACTGCTGTGCCCATAAGGTCCAAAGATAAGCCACAATACCTAACGCGCCCGACCAGCCAATTTCGCTCCAGCTTGCTCCCATTAGCATAGCAAACGCGCCGGTAGCCATAGCAAAAGCAACGCCCGTAATCCATTTACCATAAGGGCTGCCCATCGCGTCTATTTCATTTAAGCGCTTGTCAGCTTCACCTAATGTTAAATTACCAGACAACAGTTCGCTAGCCAGCTCGTCGGTGAGGGATAATGCGTTCATATCGAGTTCGCCAGGAAGCAAACGGGCGGCATGGTTGTACTCGTCTTCGTGACGGTCGCTCCAGATAACAAAAGTTAGCGAAGTTGGCGTTGAAATAAATGAAGCGTGTACGCCCAAATACTTGGCGACTTCACCTAGGTAAGCTTCAAGACGGAACGCAGGGGTACCGTACTTGTGCAGCATTTTGCCTAGCTTCACTATAAATCTACGAATTTGAATAAATTCAACGGTATCCAACGTACTGCCCTTCAGTTTTGATAAATCTAATATGGGATAAATGAGACAAAAAGGCCAGACGCTAAGTTAACGTGTCTGGCTAAAATTTGGGCGGATTGTACGGAGGGTTTTGCGTGAAAGCAAAACAAATTTTTTCTTATTTTCCCTTATAAAAACTAATCTATTAAACCATTAAAAATGCGCCTTTTTAGCGCACGCTTTTTCACGAGGATACACATTTATAGGTATGTTTACACACGTTCCGAAAAAGGCATCCAGTCTTTCCAGACGGGCTCTAATCCTTGCCTTGCAATCGCGTTAACCACTTCCGGCACCGAACGATTATCATCGATATCAAACTGATTTAATGCCTGTGAGGGCTCACTATAGCCGCCTGGCTGCGTCTGGGATGCTGCACTCATTGATGTTATCCCAAGTGGCATTACTCCATCTCTAAATGTAGCCGACTCTCGGGTAGACAGCGATAATTCGGCTTGTGGGTTAAATATACGGTGGGCGCAAATTAGTTGAAGCAGATCCCGCTCGTTAGGTAGTTTGCTATTGGTAAGCACATTACCGCCAGTATCGTTACCTTCGCAGCTTCGAAGGCGTGGAAAAGCAATTGAAACACGGCTTTGCCAATAGTGCTGTTGTATCAATTTGCCGTGAAGGGCGGTCATCGCACTATCAACCCGCCAGTCGCCTAAACCCAGTAATGCACCTATACCTATTTTATCTATACCGGCTTGCCCTATACGGTCGCTTGCTTCCAATCGCCATAAGAAATCCTGCTTTTTGCCGCGAGTATGGTAGCTGGCGTACTGTTGAGGGGAATAGGTTTCTTGATACACCAAAACGGCATCTAACCCCTGGTGCTTTAGGGTTTCGTACTGTTCCCTTTTAAGTGGCTGCACCTCCATCATAAGGTAGCTTACCTTGTCACGAATGACGCTAAGGGTTTGCTCAAAATAGTCCATGCCTACCTTAGTTTCATGTTCGCCAGTTACCAGCAATACTTGAGAAAAGCCCATATCATTAATGGCTTCGATTTCGGTTAATACTTCGCTTATAGATAGGGTTTTACGCTTTATTTTATTGCTCATGGTAAAGCCGCAATAGGTGCATTCGTTGGCACACAAGTTTGATAAATACAAAGGCACAAACAGCTGCATGGTGTTGCCAAAGCGGTGGCGAGTAATTGCTTTCGCACGATAGGCCATGGCTTCCAGATACTCAGCACCAGCAGGGGAGATCAGCGCCATAAAGTCGTCGTGTGACAGCGAATCTTTTATCAAAGCTCGTTCCACGTCACACGCCGTTTTGCTGTTTATCGACAAAGCTACATGCGACAAGTCTTGCTGCATTAGCGCCCTTGCTACCTTCATACAACAGGCTCCAAAAAGGCGGTAAGCGGGCTAGAGGCTTGTGCAACATTGCTGGTAGCACCAAGACCAGCTTCAAAGGCTTTTCGCCCTGCCTCTACAGCGCTTGCGAAAGCTTCTGCCATGGCGATAGGGGCCTTAGCGGTGGCGATTGCGGTATTTACTAATACCGCGTCTACGCCCAGTTCCATGGCTGCCATGGCTTCACTGGGCTTACCAATGCCTGCATCCACAATTACCGGTATCGACGCTTGCTCAACAATAATTTGCAAAAATGGCTTGGTTTGTAAGCCCTGATTGCTGCCAATAGGGGCGCCTAACGGCATAACAGCAGCGCAGCCTACTTCTTCCAGGCGTTTACACAATACGGGGTCTGCCCCGCAGTATGGCAAAACGTGAAACCCTTTTTTAACCAGTGCTTCTGCTGCAAGCAAGGTTTCAATGGGATCGGGCAATAAATAGCGTTGGTCGGGGTGAATTTCTAACTTTACCCAAGGGCTACCTAATGCCTCGTAAGCAAGTTCAGCGGCAAATATGGCTTCTTTGGCGTTCTTTGCCCCCGATGTGTTCGGCAAAAGGGTAACGCCCAATGCTTTTAATGCCGAAAGGGTTTCATCTTGTGCGCTATAGCTGGCTACGCGTTTCATTGCCAACGTTACAATGCTGCTATGCGCTGCTTGAATTGCGCTTTTCATTGTATTCGTGTTACTAAATTTTCCCGTGCCCGTTAATAGGCGCGAAGAAAAAGTGTGGTTTGCGAGCGTAAACATCTTAGCCTCCTGCTACTAAGGTGAAGATATCGACGGTATCGTTGTCACTTAAGTAGGTTGTTGGCCATTCATTCTTGCTGATAATGGCCGCATTTTTGGCTACGGCAGTGCCGTCGCCTTTCAATTGTTTGAGCGCGATTAGCTCGCTAAGTGAAATAGGAGAAATCACGCTCATGGGTTGGCTGTTCACATTGATATTAATTTGTGTCATTGGCATACCTCACAAGAAGAAGAAGGGGGAAGTTTGAAGCTTTGTAGCGTAGCTAGGCCCGCATGTGCGTTTACGTAGTGACCCCATTTAATATCCGCGTCGAACCCTTTGGCCATAAAGAGCAAAGCTTGGGTGGCTTGGTGGCAGGCTGCCATGCCGACTACAGGGCCAAGTATACCTTGACTTACGCAGTCTTCGCGCACGGTAATGTTATTCACTAAACACTCGTAACAACCGCAGGTGGCTGAGTTTTGAGGCAAGTTCAACGCCTGCCAGGTAAGCCCGCTGGCTGCCGCGATAAAAAGTGGAATAGATGCGCGAAACGTTGCTACGTTAACCTGCCGCCTTACCATAACGTTGTCAGTACAATCCAATACACAGGAGGCTGAAGAAATTAAGGTTGGTAAGTTGTTACTATCAGCAAATAAGCTTTTAAACTGAATGTTTAAATGCGAGTTCACTTTACGCAGTTCATTGTAAAGCGACTTGGCTTTTAGCTCGCCTAGGTGCATTTCGTTGTAGCTTATCTGGCGCTGCAAATTACTAATGTCGACGGTGTCACCATCTATAAGTGTAATGTTGCCGACGCCAGCGCCTGCTAAATAGCGTGCGGTTAAGCTTCCCAACCCACCCAAGCCAACGATGACGGCGTGGGCACTCGCCAAGTTAAGTTGTCCGTCATGATCGATACAATCGAGCAAAATTTGCCTGCTGTAGCGGCGTATATCTTGATGTTCAAGCTGTGAATTAACCGAGCTGTTGGCTGAGTGTAGGTCTGAATGACTAAGCAAAACCCGCCTCCTGAGCTAGCGCTTGGTAGGCGTTAAGCGGGCGCTCTGCCTGCGTAATTGCACTCACTACAGCAATGCCGTTAACGCCTGTTTTAGCGACATCGCCTATGCGCGATAAGTTAATACCACCAATAGCAACGGTGGGAATGCCATCACAAAGCTGAACGTATTTTTTTAATCGTACTACCCCTTGTGGTTTCGAGGGCATATCTTTGGTTTTGGTCGGGAAAATATGACCAAGCGCAATGTAAGACGGGTTTAACGCGCGAACGCGTTGAATTTCAGCGAAGCCGTGGGTTGAAATACCCAGCCTTAGCCCTGCGCGGCGAATGGCGTTTAGGTCTGCGGTGTCGATATCCTCTTGCCCCAGATGCACGCCATAAGCCCCGAGTTCTATCGCTAGCTCCCAATAATCATTAATGAATAATTGGCAGTCGGTGTGCTCTACCAATTCAATGGCGTCTTTGATCTGTTGGCGAATTTCTTCTTGAGTACCATGCTTCACCCGCAACTGCATGATCTTTACGCCCGTTGGCCAAAGGCGGGCAATCCACTGCACACTGTCTACCACAGGGTAAATGCCTAGATGAGTTTGACTGAGAGCAGGAAAGTGCTCTTCTTCGTCAGGCGAGTTTTCAATACGGGTACCCTTTACCGGTTTATTTTGATGGGAAGCGGCGCCACGTTGGTGAAAGGTCACCAGTGGAAAATTCTCAGGGTTTGAGGGAAAGCCGTTCGTTCGTGCGAAGTAGGTAGTTAATTGGCTACTTATCGACTTTATGTTCACTGTTGCACAGTGTTTGGGCAGTGTATGGCGGCGAACTTCACTGACGTAAGCATTCGCAAGCGTAAGTGCATCTTCAATGTAGTAGTCGTGCACGATGAACGCCGCTAATGCACTGGCTAACATACAGCCTGTGCCTCGAAGATTACCGTTGTCGTATTTCTGTTGGTTAAAGCGAAGGATATGAGAGGCACAAGCATAAATATCGCACACGTTATCTTGCCAGTGAGCGTGGCCGCATTTAACGTACACGCGCTTTGCTCCTTTACTCATCAACCGGTTGATTGCGGTTAGCATGCTTGTTTCATCACTAACTGGTAAATGAGTGAGCCACGCAAGCTCGTCGATATTTGGCGTAACAATATCTACGGTATTTAACAGCTCGTCAATTACGCTTTCGCTTAACTCACTCAGCACGCCACCTGACGAGGTGGACAGTACAGGGTCCCACACTACAAAGGGGCGAGGATCTGGCATCGTTTGAATACGAGCACACAACAAGAGTGCTTGTACATCATTAGCAATTGCGCCAATTTTAATAGCGCGCGCTGGTGTATCTTCAAACAGCACCTGCCACTGTTGATTTAATGCTGATGTACTCGTGGTTTCTTTGCTAAGCAACACTGCGTTCGACTGCACGGTAAGCTGCGTAGTCAGCACACAAGCATGAACGTTTAAATCGGCAAGCGTAATGGCGTCACGGGTAACACCTGCGCCACCACTCGAGTCAACACCGCCCACGCACCACACCACGGGAAGTGCAGCGTTTAAGTGGTTTAAAACTGGGTTCATGGACGCTTTCGCCGTCATGGGAGCTCTACCTTGCTATCTGCGGTGTGATAAAGCTGAGCGCCGGATTGATTAAATGCGTCGGCCATGTCTTTCATGCCTTTTTCTCTCTCGTGCTCTTGCTGCTGTGTTTGTTTAGCCACGTCGCGCACTTCCTGAGAAATTTTCATGCTGCAGAATTTAGGGCCACACATAGAACAAAAATGCGCGACCTTGCCAGATGCCTGCGGCAAGGTTTCGTCGTGATAAGCGCGGGCAGTATGTGGGTCAAGAGCTAAATTAAACTGGTCTTCCCACCTGAATTCAAAGCGTGCTTTCGACATGGCGTTGTCGCGGATTTGTGCGCCTGGGTGGCCTTTTGCTAAGTCGGCAGCGTGGGCTGCAATTTTGTAGGTGATCAGACCTTGTTTAACGTCCTCTTTGTTTGGTAGGCCTAAATGTTCTTTAGGGGTTACGTAGCATAACATTGCGCAGCCATACCAACCGATCATGGCGGCACCTATACCTGATGTGAAGTGATCGTAGCCAGGAGCGATATCGGTAGTGAGGGGGCCAAGGGTATAAAACGGTGCTTCGTGGCAGTGCTTAAGCTGCTCTTCCATATTCTCTTTAATCATGTGCATTGGCACATGCCCCGGGCCTTCAATCATAACCTGCACGTCATATTGCCATGCGATTTTTGTCAGTTCACCCAGGGTACGTAATTCAGAGAACTGCGCATCGTCGTTAGCATCCGCTACGCTGCCAGGGCGCAAGCCATCACCAAGTGACAATGCCACATCGTATTTAGCACAAATTTCGCAGATATCGTGGAAGTGCTCGTACAAAAAGCTCTGCTGATGGTGACTTAAGCACCATTTTGCCATTATTGAGCCGCCGCGAGACACAATGCCGGTTACCCGCTTTGCGGTAAGGTGTACATATTCAAGCAGCACGCCAGCGTGAATGGTAAAGTAGTCTACCCCTTGCTCGGCTTGCTCTATCAGCGTGTCTTTAAACATCTCCCACGTTAAGTCTTCGGCTACACCGTTTACTTTTTCCAGTGCTTGATAGATAGGCACGGTGCCGAGCGGGACGGGGCTATTGCGCAGCAACCATTCGCGGGTTTCGTGAATGTTCCTTCCGGTAGACAGATCCATGATGGTATCGGCCCCCCAGCGTGTTGACCACACTAGCTTTTCTACCTCTTCTTCAATAGATGACGTCACCGCCGAGTTACCAATATTGGCGTTAATTTTCACTAAGAAGTTGCGGCCAATAATCATCGGCTCTAATTCGGGGTGATTGATGTTACAGGGAATAATGGCGCGCCCAGCGGCTACTTCCTGACGTACAAATTCTGGTGTGATGGTATCGGGTAAATTCGCGCCAAAATGTTCGCCTTTATGCTGTTGCGTCAGTTCGGCATCCTTAATGGCTTGACGGCCCATGTTTTCACGAATAGCAATGTATTCCATTTCAGGGGTAACAATGCCCTGCCTTGCGTAGTGAAGCTGGGTAACGTTTTTACCAGCTTGTGCTTTTAAAGGTTTGCGGCTTCGAATAAAGCGGAAATCTTCGGTAAAAATGTCGTTTTCACGTTCTTTAGCAAAGCTTGATGAAACGCCTTCTAGTTCAAAGGTATCGCTTCGCTCCTCAATCCATTTTTTGCGAAGTGGACTTAAGCCTTTATGAACATCTATGTTTTCTTGCGGGTCGCCGTAGGGACCCGAGGTGTCGTACACCGGAACAGGTGGATTCGGCTCTAAGATAGGATTTTCTTCGGTACCGCCCACTAAACTGTCGTGTTGGTGAATAAGGCGCATGGCCACACGTATATCGTCACGGCTGCCACACTCGTAGTGGCGTGTTGAATTTGGGTAAGCTTCGCCCGCAAGTTCATTAATGAATTGTTGTGCTTGTTGGCGCTGTTCGCGTCTGTTCGACATAGCATTTTACCTTGTAAATTTAGGTTCTAAAAATGCTTGTCAGGAGTGAAGGAGAATACAGTGTGTCAGTGTAGAAGGGGATATACCCTTTACTTTAGCGAGATTGTTGGCAAAGGTCCTGGTGATTACAGTCCTATATACCGTTGATATTTGCCTGGCGATAAACTTAAACAGTTTACCTTGAGCGATAAGCAGCACCGTAAGGGGGGTGTCTATATCATCAACAGCAAAACAACTTCGCTTCACAACGCCAAACCACGGCTTAACATTGTGCACATTGTATTTTCTTGTTCCCTTCGCAGGTATTAGCCTGATCAGGTTCTACGGATCCCACTTTCGCGGTCTCAGCTTACTGGGTTACCAGTGAAGCACTCCGACAAGTTGTTTAAGTCAATTCGGATTGTTGTTGAAACAACCCGAATTGAGAATTCCTTATTACTATATATTCAATTTTACGAGTAATACAAGTACTACCATAAAGCTTAATGAATATTCATTTAGCTGGCTAGCTGCTGACTTTCTTTGTAAAGCTGAAGTGCGGTGGCTGTGTCGTGCTTGCGTTCGCTAATAGCTGAGAGCAGCAGTAAGTCTTCTTTACGCGATTTCATCTTACTAGCTTTAAGTAGCGCTTTTTCAGCCAATACATCATCGCCTGAGTTAAACGCAACTTGGCCTAGTGTGGAATATAGCGACACGTTTTCTTCGTCTTGCTTTATCCAGCTTTCAAGCAAGCGTAGTGATGGCGAAGCATCAGGAATATTAAGCTGCGTGAACAGCGGAAACAGGGCGTTATTCGGGCCACGTTTTTGCCATTCAACTAGCAGATTCTGTGCGTCGGCATGCATACCTTGGTCAAGCAACTGTTGAATGTAGGCCGCGCGGTAAGCATCGTCGTGACGAAGCTTACGAGGTAGGGTGTCCCAATACGATTTAAGCTCGACAGCACCTTGTTTACTGGCAATTTCGGCAAACTTACCTTTGGCGATGCGCTGGCTCCATGTGGTGTAATCAGATTTCGGCAATGCTTTACGCCAGCCCGACAAATTCTCCTGAAGTACTTGCCACTTACCTAGCTTGGCAAGAATTTGTGCTTTTAACTGCACAACTTGCTTGTTTTCGCGCTCTTGCTCTTCAAGCTCGTTAAGTTTCTCTAGTGCCGCATCGTATTTCTCTTCAGCTATATCAATACGCGCGTGCATGACTGTTGCGGCGACTTTTGCTTTTGGAAAGTCAGTTGCCTGAACAAGGAAATAACGGGCTTTGCCCAAATCGTCGTTAGTAAAAGCAATTTGCGCTGAGGCTAAGTAGTTAACGCCTTCGAAATCGCCGTTGGTAGTTTTGCTTAACGCCTTTTGAGCCGTATCAAAATCACCTGCGGCCATAGCATGTAAGCCGTCGTAAAACGCTCGTTTGCGTTTGCGCTCACCTAAAGTGCCAAACCATTTATGTGAACCTGTGACTAGGCTTAACGCCCACAATACAAGTCGAGATAGTACGTACCAGGCAATGATGGCACCGATCAATAAGATGCCAAAGCTGATTATATTCATCTCAACAGCAGTATTACCTAAAGTGAACAGTACGTAGCCTTGGTCTCCTAACAACATCGGGCCGACAATGAGTGCAAGAACGAATGCGGCTAATACCGCAAGGGCAATAGCTAACCATTTCATAGTGCACTTGCTCCTTGTCCGAACACCTGCTTAACGCGACTATCCAGCAAACGCTCCAACGGTTTTTGTGACGCTAGCTCTGTAGGGATTGGGCGCGATACATCGGTAGCAATGAGGTTTTGTAGCGCATCCACAAAGCCGGTTACCTGGCTTTTTTCTGTGTCGAACTTTTCAATAATTAACGTTTGGGCGTATTGAAGCGACTGGCTGTAAAGCCCTGCATCGCCCTGAAGTGCGGCGGTTTGCGCGTGCATAAGCTGCAGGCGAAGCTGCTCTTTTGATAGGAACTGGGCTTCTAATGAAAGTACTGGCTCAACCGGGCCTTCAATGGTCTTTATAGTTAGAAAGTCGTTCACCAGCGAACGCCACACTTTAGCAAGGTTTTCCTGCCAGTCGTCTGTAGACTCTGATAACGTGGTGTCTTCTGCATTAGCGTCTTCTGGCTTTTCGAAGGTATCAAGGGGCAGTTTATCAATTTGTGCAATCATGCCGGTAAGGGCAAGCGCCACGGCACTTTGAGACACAGGATTTAGCTGCTGCAAGGTTTGAATATCTTCCGCTAGACTGGCGCGAACTGGTAGCAGCGACGGGTCGGCTAATGATTTTAAACGCTTGTCTGCATTAACTAGCAGCAAAATAGCTGTGCGTACATCGTTCTCTAACCAGAGTTTTCTGCCTGCCATGCGAACCAGATAATCAGCTTCAGCGATTAGCCAGTCTGCCGGGCGGCGACCTTCCATGTTGTTGAGCTGTTGAAGTGTAGATTCAGCTTGAAGGCTAAGCTTTTCATTCTGTGCTTTTAACTCAGCCACCGTGTTTTCTAGCGTTTTATTCGTGCGAGCTACGTTGTCGATAGAGGCAACAATATCAGCGCGTTCGCGCTCTATTGCATTTAGCTGAGAGGCTGTAGTTTGAAGTGCAGACTCAGAGCTTTTGCTTGCCGACTGTTGCTGCATGTAATACCAGTAACCTGCGCTAGCCATACCAAGCACAATAAGGAAAAGGATGATTACAACAAACCACAGTAGACCATTTCCCGATGATTTCTTTTTAGCAGCTCCCGACGGTGCTGATTCACTGTGCGTCGCAGAAGATTCTATAACGTCTTTTTCAGCTTCCACTTTCACGAGTTCCTCTTTTTGTGGGCTACTTTCATTGTTGTTGGCCATTCAATACTCCCAGTTATCCTTTACCCAGGCGATGAGTGCCTGATCGGTGGCTCGCTGACAAACCGCGACCTCGTTGATGCCTTGGCTAACGAGGCTTTTTGCAATTCGGTCGCTTACTGTTAACCATTTAATAGGTTTTAGTGCGGCTCCAAATTGGGCTATTAGTTGCAGTGCCATTGCTTCGCTTGTTGCGATAATGCCGCTAACTTCGCTTATTTTCCACCGTTTTGTGTAAATTGGGTTCGTAAGTTGCTCTCTTTTGTAAACACAAAAGCTATTTACCAGAACCCCTTTTTCGGTTAACCCATTAGCTATAGCGTCGCGCCCGCCTTCACCCTTAATGATAACCACATGCTGACAGTTTGCCTCATTGAGTTGATGCATTGCCAGTATTCCTTCGGATGTATGAGCTTCGGGAATAGCGACCTGCGCCGATGAGAACGCCTGAAGAGCCGCTTGTAATTTTCGTGCAGTGGCATCGCCTACAGCTATGATTAATGGTAATTCGTTAGCCGTTTCGCGTAAGCCTTCAATAACGGTTTCTACAGCATATACGCTGGTAACAACAATTGCGTTTACGGCATGCGATGCTAAAAATTCTGCAGCAGCTTTTCTTTCAGAAGAAATATCAATAATGTCAGATGTTGCAACGCCCACCGCGTCAATTCCAGCTTTTTCAAACGCTGAAGCACTTGCTTTTAGCTTTGGCAGTGGGCGTGTAAAAAGCAACATATTAACGAACTCTAATCCTTATAATTTACCGCGTAAACCTGCACGCATTCGACAAACTATAACTTAGTTATAGAGCGCCTTTAAAATTTCGCCTGCACCTTGCTCAAGCAGTGATTCTGCGACTTCAACACCTATACTTGTTGCTTTTTCTCGCGATGCTGTAGCAGAAGCAAAGAGCAGTTCAGAGCCATCTGGCTTACCAACCATGCCGGTTAATGTGAGCACGTCGCCATCAAGCGTCGCAAAGCTACCAATTGGTACTTGGCAGCCGCCTTCTAACCTTTCGTTCATGGCACGTTCTGCAGTAACACGAGTGTTGGTGTCTGCATGATTCAACGCCTGTAGCAGGTTAATAAGCTCTTCGTCATCGTTGCGACACTCGATACCAACTGCACCTTGGCCGACGGCAGGTAGTGAAATATCAGCAGGTAACGGCATGCGAATACGAGATTCCATGTCAAGGCGAATAAGTCCAGCAGAAGCAAGAATGATGGCGTCGTAGTCACCCGCATCAAGCTTAGCTAAACGCGTGTTGACATTACCACGGAGATCTTTAATAACAAGATCAGGGCGGTACTGGCGAATTTGGCATTGTCTGCGAAGGCTAGACGTACCTACAACTGCGCCTTGAGGCAGGGCATCTAAACTGTCGTGGTTATTTGAAACGAACGCGTCGAACGGGTTTTCGCGCTTACAAATAGCGTGAAGGCCAAAACCTTCAGGAAAGTCTACCGGCACGTCTTTCATAGAGTGCACAGCAATATCGGCACGGCCCTCAAGCATGGCAATCTCAAGTTCTTTGATGAAAAGTCCTTTGCCACCAATTTTAGCCAAAGGTGTATCAAGGATTTTATCGCCCTGCGTGCTCATAGGCACAAGCTCAACGGTCATTGAAGGATAATGCTCCAACAATTTTGCCTTCACATACTCAGCCTGCCAAAGTGCTAAAGCACTTTTTCTTGTAGCAATTCTAACGGTACGGGTAGTGTTGAGGTGACTCATGGCTATTCCAAACTCTATAAAAAGAAACTAAAACGATGTATTACATAACGTCATACGAGATACCCCGTAGTATACGCATTTTCTGTATTAATGTTTGAAATTACGCACAGTATTCTCCTTGGTTATTATTGCCCGTTCGGTCTATGCTAAATGGAATCATTGATTAATTGGTTTGAATGCGGAGATAAGTCTTTTTATGGACAATGCGTCGTTGCGCCAGTTACTTAGAGGTGCTCAGCAAGATGAAGCAGAAGCAAAGCGTAGGCGCTTAACGCTATACTTCATATCGTATGTTGGTGGTACCATCATGGCATTTATGGCGTGGATAAACATTGGCACAGACAGTCCGCTACTTGTTGGAACATTGGCTGGGTCGTCCGCCCTGGTTTATGCCAATGTCGCGTTATCCCATTTGTTCCCTCGCGTCGATGTCTTTTATTACTTTGCAGGTCTAGTGGTGGCGTTCACTATCAACGGCTTGGTTTATACCGGCGGGTTCAATAACACAGGGCTTTATTTTGTTTTTCCCCTGCTATTTATACAGATAGTTGTTGTGCGTTTTAAGCCCGCTATGGTTTACGTAGCGGTGACCATGGGGATCGCTATTTTTATGCTCTACAATCAAGAAAAAATAGTGGCTCAGTACCCAGCTGAACATGTTTCCCGCTTTCTAATCGCTACGTTCTGTTTTATATGTGTCGCTTTTATAGGCGAGAATTTTTGGCATCAAAGTAGGAAAGAAATGCTGCGTGAAAATTTAGAGCGCATACGTCAAGCTAATACCGATCCTCTTACAAAACTGCCTAATCGACGTTTCCTTGAAGCCGTTTTTTTTGTACGCGCAATGCAAGACCCTGGTGCTTACTTTCCTCTAAGTGCGGTGGCGGTGGATATTGACCACTTCAAAACAATAAACGATACCTATGGTCATGACATTGGAGACGAAGTACTGATACATATTACTCGCCTTATGAAAGAAGCAGTAAGAACTACCGATGTGGTTGCTAGAACCGGTGGTGAAGAGTTTTTGGTTTTATTTCCACACGCGACACTGAGTCAAGCGGTAAAGTTAGCGGAAAAAATGAGAAAGGCTATTGAGGCTAATCCGTTTATCGAAGGCGATATTTATCTTCCGATAACCGCAAGTTTTGGCGTAGCAACAGCGCTTACAGATACAAACCTGCACGCTTGTTTGAAACAGGCCGATGACAACCTTTACAAAGCCAAAAACGCAGGGCGAAACAGAGTCGTCGAATAGTGTTGGAATAAACGTGAAACAAAGAAGAGACGGAAAGCGAGGTCTTTTTAATCGACAGACCTGTCACCACTCAGGCTAAACAGAAAGCTGGCTATTGTCGCTTCACCAGCTTTTTCTTTTGTTTAAATACTAGGGCCTGTTGCTCTCTGTTATGTGAATGTAATTTGCAGCAAGAGACAACAGACTCTTGAGGCATTAGCCTAAAACTTTTTGAAGCCACGCACTTATGTCGTTAAGCTCTTGCATGCATACATTATGCTGCATAGTGTAAGTCTGCCACGTGACATTGAAGTCACTTTCGCTTAGCGTTTTAAATGCAGCATTACCCATAAACACTGGAACAACTTCGTCCTGTTCTCCATGCGCCATCATAATAGGCGTTTCACGGTTTGAACTTTTTGCTTCGCTTTTCAGTAGCGTTGGTTCACACATATAAGTGGATAGAGCGATAACACCCGCAAGTTTTTTGGCATACCTAGGCGCTAAATGTAGGGCAATGACTCCGCCTTGAGAAAACCCCGCAAGCACAATGCGCTCGCTAGGAATACCACTTTCAATCTGTGCTTCAATAAGCGTTTCTACTTGTGTAGCCGATTCTTTCACGCCTTCAAGATCCGCACGGCTGTCAAAATCTAACGATTTAATATCATACCAAGCGCGCATTCTCATACCCCCATTGATAGTCACCGGACGTTCTGGAGCATGGGGAAAGAGAAATTTAACCGCCATTGATTCGGGAAGTTTTAGCTCGGGCACAATAGGCGCAAAGCCGTGGCCTGAATCGCCAAGACCGTGAAGCCAGATAACGCAGGCATCAGGCGTAGTGGATGGATTTATCTCTACGCACGGCAGAAGTTGCTGAGTCATGCTTTATTTCCTAGTTTTGGGGTCAGAGTACATTTGGGGCCAGATAAAGTACTCTGACCCCATTAATTTTTGCTGTGGTAACCAATCGGCATAAGCTTGATAGAGTGAACCATGTATTCACTAAGCAATGAAAGGTACGGCACAACCGCTTAATATGCTATCATCGCCACTTGAAATCACCACATTTTGATAGAATTTTAATATCCTATGGCTTCACTACTCGGCAATTTATTCATTCTTGCGGCTCCTTCAGGGGCCGGAAAATCAAGCCTTATTAAGGCGCTAATGGAAAAGTATGAGAGTAATACAGCTACACCTATGCAGGTGTCTGTATCACATACAACACGTAAGCCTCGCCCGGGTGAAGTCGACGGTGTGCACTACCATTTTGTAAGTCGAGAGCAGTTTGAAGCGCTAATTGAGCAAGGTGTATTTTTTGAGTACGCAGAAGTGTTTGGCAATTATTACGGTACATCGCGTGTGACGATTGAACAAACCTTGCACCGTGGCATTGACGTATTTCTAGATATCGATTGGCAAGGGGCGCGTCAAGTCAAAAAGCTTATGCCAGACACCTGCGGTATTTTCATTCTTCCGCCTTCACTCGACGTGCTAGAGCAGCGCTTAAATAACCGCGGTCAAGACAGTGATGAAGTGATTGCAGGGCGCATGGCTCAGGCTGTGGCGGAAATGTCTCATTTCAATGAATTCGATAGCGTCATTATTAACGATGACTTTGCGATTGCGTTGAATGATTTAGAAGCTATTGTTACCGCACAACGACTTCGCACGGTAAAACAACAAATGCGCCATCAAGTGCTATTTGACGAACTGCTCGGTAGCGCTTGAAGTTTAAACCGGTGAATTGACAAAAAGCTAATTTCGTCAATCTAACAAAGATCGTTGCTCCGGTATTTGGTGTTATTTCTAATACAACCGATTCTTCTCGTATATTTGAACTTCTAATGAGCACTCAATGAAGATTGAGTGTCTTGAAGTGTATGAAGCTCTGCTCATACTTGAGTATAGGTGTGCTGAGCTCAGCCGTGTAGGAAAATGCAAGCGAGAGAAAAATTTTTCTTAAATAGGGGGGCTTGCTAAATCTTTAGGTATGTGAGTTATCTTTTGATTAAGTGTATGCAACCATTAATGAAATTGAGACACCCTATAAGTCTACGCGACCAACGTAACATGGAGCAAGAAAAGAGAAGCTGAACTTCTAGCTTCTCTTTTTTCATATAATTTATCGCCAGATTTTTATTTCAGAGCGTAGACTACTATTTTTTGGGGCGAAATCTCTATCTGTTCACTAAATCGCAATCGTAATTTCGGTGTTCGCAACAGAAATATTGAAGCCAATTGGTTACCGATATATTTCAACTGGATATTCACCGCCTTCTTCGCCGATCGCCATCGTAGTATAGATAGGGAGAAACTCAATGATAGGGTATTTGGGCGCTACGCCGGTTGGCCTATCGTCAAACGTTTTGCCGCTAATAGGATTAACCTGATATGTCCCACCAGTGACTAAGTTTGTTTCTTGTTGATTTAATGCAAATGGGTGCATAATTTTTCCTTATTACCTGTTGTTTATTAAAGAAGCCTTCCCGCCAGAAGGCTGTTCTCTCAGCATGCGCTATTGCTGCCGAAAACTTGTTATCTCACCGAATAAATACGAAGGCGCAAGCCTTGTACAAAGAGAATGAGTGTTCAACTAATAGCTTACTGTTAATTTGAAAAGCTTGCTCAAATTAGAGAGTAATTATCGGTGGAAACTCGCCACCTTCCTCGCCGTATGCCATAGTTGTATAAATAGGTGGAAATTCTGGGAAAACACCAATTTTTCTATCGATAAGTGCTTTTCCATCGTTAGGTGTAGTTACATTAGTGCCGCCTGTTACTAACGCTGTCGCTGTTTGATTCAATGCAAATGGGTGCATAGTTTTTCCTTATTACATATTAAAAGTTAATTTTGCCTTCTCGCCGAAAGCTGTTTTTTCAGTAAATTATACTGAAACTGAGCGCATCTAAGCGGTTACCAGATGCATATTCTTTTCCTGTGAAAAGCCTGATTTACCTTTTGCTAAAAGCGAAATCAGGTGGTCTGTAATGGGTATACCAGTTTGGGCTTCAAACCCATAAAACATAGGCGACGGGTTCGCCTCCAGAAAGTAGTACACGCCGTGTTTGTCTCTTCGCCAGTCAATAGCAGTCCAGTTCATATGAAGTGCTTTCATAACCGATATTGCCTGCAAGACGACATCTTTTGGCGTTTCGATTGGAATAACGCCCATGTTTTTATCTTCGCGAAAATCGACACAATCACTACGAAGTTCTGCTGAAAAAACGTGATCACCGATAACGAAGGTTCGGATGTTAGTGCCTTCGATATATTCCTGAACAGTTATTGGCGATTTAGTAAGCGCATCGGTAATGCGAGCACTTTCAAAATGCTCCGCACACAAAATCTCAGTGTGACTGCCCCCCGTAACGGGTTTAAATATGCTTTTTTCTAAAGTTGTATACCAATTTAGAATTTCATCGAGGTCGTTGGTGACTAATGTTCTTGGAACGTTTAAGCCCTGTCTTTTTGCCTTTAATAACTGCCATGGCTTTTCTTTATGATGCTCGTAGGCTTGCCAACTATTAGCCCATAGTGTGTTCCCTGATACATTAAACCAGCTACGCAAACATGCCATGCTATCTCTCGCTGAAATATACTCAGCCGTGCCAAAATTTTCTCTATGTGCTTCATCTGATACACCGCAAAAATTTCGCCAGTACACCGACGTAATTTCGTTGAAAGCCAGTTTGTTACCATCGCTCAAGAGCAAATGGCCAAAATCATCTGTCGGTGAGTATGCCAATTGAATACAGCGAGGAAAGTCACTTGACTGCAACAGATGTGCGTTGAGCCCTTTTTTTCGCATCGCGTCAAGCATATAAGTCGCGTGCAGGTCTTTCTGGTGGCCTAGTATGACGTGGTGCATGGACGTTTCCCTTTTCAAGTTTTCAATATTGGTATTGATGTGGACAAGCCCTTATTCAGCTAAGCTTATTAGACTGAGCGTGCCCGCTAATGTTTTCTAGTCTATTTTTCCTATTTGCGAAGCTATTATTTATTTGAGGTGAAGTAAAAATCAAATTTCACTTAAAAGATAAAATAAAGAATAATATCAAATAGATATGTTTAATTGTTATCTTTTCATAAGGCTGTTTTTTTAAAAGTATGGTTTGCTAAGAATATTTTTTTGACAGTATATTTTTCACAGAAAATAGCAATTCAAGTAGTTAATGTAGAGAAGCGTTTAATTGATGTTTATACCGATCTATCAAATAAATATTAATAAAAAATTTGATTGATTATGGCAAAGCTTGGGAGTAGCAAACGGTACGGAGGTTTTAAATTTTAGCGGAATTTAGGGTCTTTATTTAGACGCTTATTTTTTAATTTCTCATTGGAAGTTGTACGTTAGGAATTCTTCATTACTTAAGATGAATATTTAGTAAAATTGAATAATGAGATCTTAAATGATGGAAACAGTTATTGCTATCCAACCTAGGATTGTATACAGGAAGTACTGTTGAGTTGATTAAACAAAAAATGAATGATGGCGAATATATAGAAAAGGGCGAAAGTGTTTTCGCCCTCCAAAAGATAATCAATAATCGTTAGTGTTAGACCTAAACCTAGTTAAGGTTAAGGTTAAGCGCGAAAAGTGCCCATGGCGGCATTGGATATCCATAGTGCTGTTCGAACATTATTGGGTTGTCAGCGTACAGTAAACCACCAGAAATATTCTTGGCTTCATTTTGATTAAGAGTTTCCATTATTTTTCCTTATCACATTTAATCGTAGTGCTCTTTAGAGCGAGCTTTTTCTTTTACAGTTGTTGCACATTTAGCCACGAGTATTTTGCCTCGCGACCAAATTAGTTCCAGCTAGGCTAACTCGAAGTCTGCTCCTAGTGGTTCGTATTCACCCGTTGTAGGTTCACCGTCGATATTCAGAACACGAGGTGTCGAGGCCTCTTTATCTTTGTATGCCTTCGGCCTAACGCGTTCTATCAGCTTTCCATACCTCAGCTCTAAAACCCTGTCTGCACTTGCAATCGTTTCGGGACGATGGGCAATAATAATTCGGGTTACATCTAGCGATTTAATAGCATTATTTACAGATGCCTCAAGCGTCGTATCTAAATTGCTAGTGGCCTCATCCATAAATAAAATTTTTGGTTTTCTGTAAAGTGCTCTAGCGAGCAATAAGCGCTGAATTTGGCCGCCAGATAAAGCTGCTCCCATGTCACCCACCAAGGTATTGTAGCCCATGGTCATTTGGCTAATATCTTTATCTATGGCTGCGATATTAGCCGCCCACTCAACGCGTTCCATATCTTTTTGAGGGTCAAAAAAAGAAATATTATCCGAGATTGAACCTGATAGAAGCTGATCATCTTGCATAACGGCGCCAACTTGCTTTCTATATTCACCCAAGCCCATTTGCTTTATATCTATTCCATCTACTTCAACTTGCCCGCACTCAGGAGAGAATAAACCTAGCATGACTTTCGCCAGAGTGGTTTTTCCACACCCTGAAGGGCCTACAAGCGCCACGGATTCGCCGGCGTTGATGGTTACGTTTAAGTTAGAGAAAACGGGGCGGTCTTTTTCATTGTAGCGATAAGTCACGTTTTTCAAATTTAGCGTACCTTCCAGGGGGCGAGACGTTCTGCTTCCTGTAAGATTCTGCTCTTTTTCGGTCAGCGATATATCGGCCAATCGGTTGAAATGCAGGTTAAGCATCTTAAATTCAATGAGTTTTTCAATTAGGTTAGCTGCTTTTTCTGTAAACTGACGTTTATATGACATGAAAGCGAATAGCATACCCACTGTAAGGTCACCACTCATTACAAGCATTGCGGCGAAGTAAACAACCAGAACGTTTTCGATGCCAAAGATAAAGCTATTGAAAGCTTGGTAACCAATGTTTAAATGCCCAACTCTGATACCAGCATTTAAAGAGTCAGCAAACTTGTTGTGCCATACACCTTGGCGTTGAACTTCACGACCGAACAATTTAATTGTCTGAATACCCCTTACCGTTTCCATAAAGTTAGATTGTTCTTTTGCTTGACTAACAATGACTTCCTCAGACATCTGCCTAAGAGGCTTGTACATCGCAATTCTAAAAGCGGCATAAATGAGCATGGCAATTAGAACAACTAAGCTCAATTTGGGACTGTATATAAAAATCATTACTAGTGTAGTGATCGCCATAAGGCCATCGATAAGGGCTGCGATAACACCTTCGGTCAAAAGGCTCTTAACCTGCTGTAAAGAGCCGAATCGTGATACAACATCTCCGATATGTCTTTTTTCGAAATATTGCAAGGGTAGCCTGACTAAGTGGTGAAACAGGTTTGCACCAAGCTGTATACTCAATAAGTTTCCGAAGTGAAGTAACAGTGTACTTCTCACTGCCCCGGTAATCATTTCTATGAGCATAAGTATGGCAAACCCTATTGCCAGCACAGTAAGCAAATTTTGGTCGTAGCTAAGAATAACCTCGTCAACAACAAGCTGCATGTAGTATGGGCTTGCAATGGCAAAGACTTGCAACAGTATTGACAGTACAAATACTTTTAGAAGGGTAGACTTTAATCCAGAGATGGAGTCCCAAAAATCCGATAGCTTCATATTTACACGGCTATCTTCGGACTTGAACTCTTTGGTAGGAGAAAGCTCTAATGCAACTCCGGTAAAATGCTTGGAAAACTCTGCTTTGGTGTAACGTCGAGTACCTAATGCGGGGTCGAGGATTTCGACATGGTGCTGACTCACTTTTTTAAGGACTACAAAATGGTTCATATCCCAATGCAGTAAACATGGCGTTTTCAGCTGATGTAAATGCTCAAGCTCAAGTCTGAGTGCGCGAGAGCTCATATGCATTTTGTCTGCAATTTCCATCAGCTCTTCTAAGCTGGCGCCTTTTAACGATATGGAAAAGCTCTGACGTAGATGTGTAAGATCGGTCTTGTACCCGTGATAGCCCGCAACCATTGCAAGGCACGCTAGCCCGCATTCAGCAGCCTCTGTTTGCATGATCATTGGTAGCTTTCGCGAGCCACCAAACTTCAGGAGATGTCTTGGATTTTCCATTATACGGCCCCCTTAATACTGTAGATGGGTTCCAGAAGCCATTCGAATAAACTGCGTTTATCAACCATTATATCGGCCTCGAGCAGCATTCCAGCCTGCAGAGGAACAGTAACGCCGTAAGCCATGGCACCCTGCTTTTTAAGTGTAACGACTACTTGGTATACGGGTTCCTGAAAGCTCACAGGTAAAGAGGCTTCATTTGGTAAAATAACTGCTTTGGAAACTTCCGTAATATCACCTTCATAAATACCAAATCTTTGATAAGGGAAGGCCTGATAACGAATGCGCGTTTGCTGACCAGTACTAACAAAACCGTAAGCCCGGGTGGGAACGTAAAGGACAGCTTCGAGTGAAGCCTCAACGGGTAGTATTGTCATGATGGGCTGATTAGTATTAGCCATCATCCCACTATTGACGAGTAAGCTTGTTACCTCACCAGCTTTGTTGCTAACTATTTCAAAGCTACGTTGTGAATCAGCTTGTGATATTTGCTGATTGATTCCTGCAAGTTGTGACTTAAGCTTCGAGATTTTATCCTCGTGTTCAACAGGAAGCTGTTCGTACTGGTAATCTAACTGGCTGAGATTGTCTTTTGTTGAAAGAATTTTAGACTGAGTGTCTTCGAGCTGTTGTTTCATTGCGAGTAATGAATCTTGTTGATTTTCTAGCTCTCTTTGTGATGCGAAGCCTTGTTCAATGAGTGCCTTAATATCATCTATCTTATTTTGACTTAATTTAACCCTTTCCTTTAACAGTGTTCGTTGTGACAAGGCTTGTTCGAACATTGCTGAGGTGTGCTTCTTCTGGCTCTGTAGTCGTTTCTTGTTTGCCTGATAAAGCTGTTGCTCGTGCTCGATATTATTCTTAATCAGTTCTTTCTGTATTACTAACTCTTGTATGATGGTATCGTTGGCACCTTTTCCCGAACTCAATTGTCGATCCATTCTAATTCGGGCAAGTGGCTGCCCTTTTTTTACAACATCACCTTCTTCCACATAAACTTCATCTACAAGTCCCGGTGCGATAGCGTAGACCTTGCTTAATCCGGTTGTTGGTCTTAAATACCCTGGCACTACTTCTTTTCTGTGATACTCACCCCAAAACAAGTAAGCAATACAAATTAAGACTACTGAAACCAATAAAAATGCGACAATACTGAACGACATATGAGTAGCAAGTGTTACTTCACCGTCTAGCCTTTGCCCTTGATGTGCAATGGCTTCCTTTCTAAACAAGTTAGCCATTTTGCTTACGCCTCTTTTACTCTTAAGCATGCAGTACTATGAACCTTCCAATCTTGGTCGGGCTTTCGGGTCATTACATGCAAATTTTCAGATTGGTTAGACATGACCTGCGCTCCTTGCTTTCCTTGAAAATTAATTTTATCGCGGATAACTAGGAGGTCATTTTGCTTGGCGACCAGCTCAATAGAGAGCACTTCAATGGTCATCTCAAGCTGTTGGCGAATTGACTCATACTGCGCTTTTACGCTAGCCAGAAAAGGGGAATCACTATGATAAAGCTCGTCCAATGCATTTAAGTCGCCGTTACAAATAACATCGTAGTAGTGTTTAAAAAAATCGTTAACTGTCATATTTTAATCCTCAGCGTGCGGGTATAACTTGAACCGTTAACCTTTTCACTTTCGCTTTATTTTAAATAGTTATTTCTGACTCAATTGAAATGAAATATCTAATTCCTGCGGTTTTGTAGATTCAAGAAGAACCATTAATTCTGATAACTGGTCTTGCGATGAAAAGTAAAGAAAGTACCTGTCGTCATGCTTCGTGACATCGCTTACTTGAACTGTAAATGATTCCTCGTTAACAACAATACAGCAGTACTTTCCTATACTTAGTTGATCGGTTATTTGTGAATTGATATCCAAACTAATAACGCCGTCAACGTCCTTTGTTTGCAACACCGCTACGAAATCTCCAGCTTGCAGATGCTTGTCTACCTTTACATTAGAGCCATAGCGCTTCAATTCACCTCGTTGAGGGGCTTTGATAACGCTGCTAACGTCTCCTCCTCGCACAAGAATAAGAGCATCGCCTTTTTCCAACACGTCTCCCACTTGCGCCAATATGTCGTCTATATCTCCGCCCTTTCTTGCCAGAACAACGGCTGCGCTTGGTTTAAATAGCTGGACTTCTGTTCCATTAGTAAACCCGGAAACAATTGTACTAAGCGCAGCTGTCACGGTTATTAAAGGCATTGACTTCATTTCTTTTAAAGCCGTGGATATGTAGAGCTAAAGGTAATATTGGTCGACGCGGCTTGCACATTTGCTTGTCCGTAAAAACCGTCGACTTGTTCTTTGTCATTTGTCCCTCCAACAACAGATCTTGTTGCCTCTCTGGGAATTACCGCACCGTCTAAACTTAAGTTCTTCAATGTTGTTTTTTTAAGCATGAGCGTTGGTTGGTTGTTGTGTGCCATAGTATTTCCTTATCGTTTTGTATTAAAAATATTTTGTGATAGTGCATTCGATAAGCATCGCAAATCACATGCACCGCAAAATGATGATTAACGAATTGAGAGGAAAAGTCGCTTATGAAGATGTTAGAAAATAAAAATAAGATTGTGATTTATGTTTTTGTTATATATAGCTTTTTATTTTTTGCTAAGTATTAATAATGTTGACATAAGATAAGAATGGCCTTGAAAAAAGGGAATGTAGACCTTACGATTTAATTTCCTTATTACATTTGCATAATCTCGCACTTGTAAGGAAAGCCTCGACACCGCCATGTTGAGGCTTTTTTATGCCCCGAGTTCAGCTCTCAAGCGCATTACTTACATAGTTTTTCAATAAGACTGCAAAAGTTAGCCGAAAATGAGCTCATCTCTATCGCTAAAGATAAAGCAGCTTTCAACCTCTGTAATCCGCTGATACGTTTCTATGTATAAATTGTCGAAAGGGTAGCATGTAAGCAGTTGCTATACGTTGGCAGAAGATGCTGTAAAGGCTGTCATGTGAAGCGTGAGATTATATGAATCCGCACTTAATACAAGATTTAGAGCAAGTACATCACTATTCAACTTATTTGTTTATGAGGCAGGCTTTTATGATGTTATTTTAATTGCTAATTTACCGTTACATAATGGAATAAACGGTGTTTTACAATGAAGCAAATTAGTGCTCCTGATGGTTTTTTCGTTCTACGTATACCAAGATTACCTTTTGATCTTCTAAAGCCACTGTTTAACGCGTCTAATGATGCAGACGAACTCTTATTAAATTGGCTGAATCGCGAACAGGTAATGGAAAGCTTATATATTGCTAGTCCATCTTTGCATTCGCGTGTTGTCATATGGTTAAAGCGGCCGCACTCTAAGCAAGGCAAAAAAATACGAAGTACCCTGATTAAGTATTTTATTCGTATGTCGTCAAGACCTACGCCCTTTGGGCTGTTTTCTGGCATAAGCATGGGTAAGCCATCGGAGCATACAAAATTAATAGTACCCGCTTATAGTAGATATACGAGAAAAACACGGTTTGATATATTGATGCTTAGTCAGCTTAAAGCTGCCGTATCAAAAAGAGAGGTTAAAAATCTATCTTATCGCGCGAACCCTTCCATAGCTGTTTGCGATGAGACGATCCGTTACATCGAGTCATATGACAGCGAAGATGCAAAGCATTATAGACTCTCATCCGTTCAAAAAACTGATATTTTAGACTTTGTATTATCGTTTTGCGAATTGCCAGTTTCTTTCGACGACATAACGCTAAAATTACACGCCAAATACGAAAGCTTCTCCGTCGCGGAACTTGAAGCGTTTGTGAAGCAACTGATAGATGAATCTATCATTATTCCACACTTACCACTGCCTTTAACTGCATCATCACCTGATAAAGCATTGCTAGCTTCACTTGAACCATTTGCCGAATATGATGGGTTAAAAAAAGGTGTGGAATTATTGCAACGTATTGATGAAGACGATTGCTCTAGCATAGAAGACTACAAAAACGTAATTACCACGCTGCGCGATTTACCAATCAATATTCAAGAGAACAAACTGTTTCAGGTAGATATAGCACCTGAAATGGTTAAGAGTGAATTAGCGGTGGATGTTACTTCCACAATTCAGCAGGCCATTGAGTTGATTTCTCGAGCAAGTGCGGTCACACATAATCCATTTTCTAGTTTTATTGCACAGTTTACTAAACGCTTTGATCAGCAGCTCATCCCTTTAACAGCAGTATTAGACGATGAATCTGGTATTGGTTTCTCAGAAGATACGGGATATGAATCGAGCTTGCTATCAAATTTAAATCTACGAAGTCGTTTATCAAGTCGTAAAACCAATGAATTGAGCCCTATGCATAAGCTAATCTTGCAAAAGATGAGCCTTCCGAATTATCAGAGCACAGAAACACTTACGTTGTCTTCAAAAGAACTAGCAGATGCGATTGACTCAACACAAGACAATACAAAGCTTCCATATTCTTACGGCGCGGTCGTCTCTTTATTTAATAATGACGACAAAGAATTAATCAAACTTATATCAGTTTATGGTCCCTCGGCGGCAAATCTAATCGGTAGGTTTTGTCATCTCGATGAAAATTTGAAAGAACAAGTTAAAGAACACCTTAAGCAAGAAGAGCTTAACTCTGAGGATGTCGTTTTTGCCGAAGTCGTTCACATGCCGGATGGACGTCCAGGTAACGTGATTGCGCGTCCGCGCTTAAGGGATTATGAGATTGTATTTATGGCTGATAGCGATATTGAAAATGAATATTCTATCTCAGTAAACGATCTATATGTTTGGGTGGAAGAAAATAGAATAAAGTTATGGTCTAAAAGACTGAAAAAGCAAGTGATACCAAGAATGTCGAATGCCCATAACTTTTCTAATCGAAGTTTAAGCGTCTACCGATTTTTGTGCTCGATTCAGTATCAATATTACTCAATACCCACAAATATCATGCCTGATGTATTTTCGACATATTGTTTTACACCAAGAGTAATGTTGGATGATATCGTGCTGCACGAAAAAACGTGGCGTATTCCTCACTCCGCTTTATCCAGCGTTCTTGAGAAAAACAAATATTGTGATAACCGATATAGTGCGTTGAAAGAAAAGTATCAGCTTGATGATGTTGTAGTCTTTTCTGTCGGTGACAACGCATTGACCCTCAATCTTAAAAATCCCTTACTTTTTACTATGCTCGTTGAAGAATCGAGAATGTTCAAAGAAGTAGTTCTTAAAGAGTCACTACCCAATCAGTATGTTTCATCAGTCAAAAACGAAATGGGTGAAGGATACGCTAATGAGATTATCGTCCCTTTGGTGAACAAAAATGCGGCTTCTTATAAAGCCACTCGGTTAAATCAACGCCATACAATGATTGACAACGAAACGCGAAGCTACTCGCCAGGTTCAAAATGGATGAGCATTAAAGTGTATTCCGGCAATAATCAAGTTGAAGGTGTATTAGCTTATCACCTGGCGTCATTTATTAAATCGTCGACATCACTATTTGATAAATGGTTTTTCATTCGTTTTGGTGATCCTGATTGGCATCTGAGAATTAGGTTTCTAGGTGAGCCTGAGGTGCTATATGGGAAGCTTTTGCCCCTTATACACCAGCATCTTCAATCCTTTATTGACAACAATGAGGTCGAGCGTGTCGAGCTTTTTACTTACCAGAGAGAGTTAGAGCGCTATGGAGGCGAACAGCTACTAGAACACTGTGAAACACTTTTCAGGTTGGAAAGTGACTTAGCTACCGAGTTAATCCCATTGGTTCATACTTATGGAGATGATATTCGATGGAGGGCTGCCGCGCTTTGTATTGACCAAATATTGACCTATTTTGGCTACAGCTGGCCACAGAAACTTGCTTTGGTAAACGCTTTAAGAGAAGCGTTTGGAAGGGAGTTTAACGAGAATGTAGAGTTACGAAAGCAATTAGGTGAGAAATATAGGAACTTAAAATCAGTATTAATCAATGATTTTCATTTTGCCCTACGGCCCGAAGAAAAAAACGGTGCAGAGACACCGCAAGAATTATTCACAAAGATTGAAAGCTGGGGTCGTGAATACGAACAAGTCGTCGCTGATGCAAGCTCAGCTCTGCGGTCATCTAGTATAAATAAAGATGAGCTGGTAACGTCTATACTACATATGCTTAATAATCGGTTGTTCAACGCGTACACGCGAGAACACGAGTTCGTTATGTATGACTTGCTACGACGTTTTTATCTATCTCTTACTAGTAGATTACAGTAGATAAGCATTCGTGGATGAAATGAAGAACGGTTTTTATCAACAATAAAAATTTGACGATTTCACTCTATCATTAGCCAATTGTCGTGACTGCATCATCACTGATCTGGGCTAGACTGGATAAGTAATTCCAAATAACTGTTGTCATCATTGTGACTGCACTGAGATGCTGATTGCCTATCAGAGACAGACTTCCTCAGATTTTGTATAAATCACTTCAAGGTTAAACCCAGTAACGTCTGTCTAATTTTAAGGCTACTGCATTTTTAATGTTAAAACGGCTATGAGATTTAGTAACTAAAATAAAGTGATAAGAAGAAAAAGTATTATCAAAACTTATCATCCAGTTTTTTAAGAGTAATAATCTGATTTAACTTTCAGATTTTTAATGATTTTTCTGTTTTTTTTGAAAGTTTGACTTGCTATCTAAAATCAATCATCGTTTATTTCGAAACGAGTTTAATATTTAGTATTTTAAGGTGAGGAAATGTTAAAAAATTTCGCGTTAGCGCTTTGCTTGTCAGTAATCTGTAGTTTATTTTTCTTGATGTTTGATTGGTTAACACCCGCTTATCTTATTTTCGTGGTATTCAGTATAACGTTCACGTGCTTACTCTTTGGGGTTATTTCACGACTTCTGAGCGGCGGTCAAGGTCTTAAGATTGAACGAGGTTTTTTTCAGTTGTTAGAAATAAATCTCGGAATTGCTAGCGATTCATTAGGCCCTTCTTAGTTGAGTAAATTAATTGAAAAGAAAGGTGCACACGAGCGGTAAGGCTAACCTCAAGAACTTAACATTGAAGCGATAAAATACTGCTTAAACCAATGGCAGAAGCTGGTTCGATACACACTCGATGGTCACCTCGCCAGCGACAATAACCCTGCAGAGCGCGCGATAAAACCGTTCGTCATCGGCCGGAAGAACTGGTTGTTCAGCCAGACTGCTAATGGTGCGAATGCCAGCGCAGTGCTCTACAGCATCATCGAAACCGCCAAAGCCAACGACCCTAATGTGTTCGAGTATGTGATGACTTGCCTGGATGAGCTCGGTCGAGCCAATGTCGATATCGAGCAACTACTACCATGGTAATTCGCTAAGCGCTAGGTGGGATTAGCGGACGCTTACATTCTGTTGCTGCTTTCATTAGATTTTAGACTTTTAACCTATAGAGAAGTACGCACCTACTTTTTTGCCGATTAAGCCGAATATCAACATAAAAATAAATACAACTGAACCTTCATTTAAGCCTACATTCATTAAGATTAAATATTCGCGTGATAACTAAAGCAAGTGAGCCACCCAGAAATATGCCAATTCCTAATCCAATCCAATTTAAATTCTTCATACTAATCCTAATTTAAAAGAAAGGGACCTTGAAACTAGATCCCAAAAATAGTTTCTTAATCCAGAAACTCGTTCATGAACAACCCAGCACCAGCCCACGCCCCATTGAGAGCAGTCATACCGATACCCCTCATTGTACTGGATACCGACTGAGAGCCATCATCAACTCTTTCGTTAGTACTATTTGATATGTTTTTGCCATTTAAAACTAGTAATGGGTGAATATGCAAAGGTGCTATCTAATTAATTAAATCTCATGCAGGCAATGCTTAGCTCAAAAGCTACAATACATTGAAAAAAGCCATGTGTAGTGCAGTCTTCGAATGAATGCTTATTTGTCTTGTCAGGTTAAATCGAAATTGTTTATGTCATTTGCCGGGCGGCGAACGAGCCGCAATGGGCATTTAGGGGCTTGAGGCGTGTAAAAAATCGAACCAAAAGAATAGTCTACGCTAAAGCTCGCGACCCTTACCGCAGGGCCGGAAGATAAATCTGAGTGAGTCACCGAATATACCTTAGCGTAGTTCAAAAGCCTCGCTTGCTTAGCGGTAAGTAATGCCAAGCCAATTTATTCACATGGGCTTGAAGTTACTAAAAGCGGCGTTGGTGTGGCGTTAAAGTTGTTCTATTTTATATCCTTTATTTTCTAGTAATTTTAGGACGTTACCTTCGCCTACAAGGTGACCTGCACCAACTAATACAAACTCCTGATCCTCGTCGCCAAACATGGCCTCAATATGTGGCACCCAGTTTGCGTTTCGCTGAGTAAATACTTCGTTAAAAGACACGGGTGACTCACGTTTGAATTTTTCAACAACATATTCGTTTATTTCTTCGGTATCGCCGTTTCTCCATGCCTTAATAGTTTGTGTAAGCAGTTCTTTAAGTTCGGGTAATGTGGTTAGGGTTTCAGAGATAAAGCGATCTTCTTCGCCTTCGCCCATGTTTGCCATCATTTGGATTTGAAAGTCTAAGGTCTCCAAGTAATCTCTTGTTTTGCCGTCGCGTTTTGCTAGTTGGTTAAAATAGGCATCAACACCTTCGCCTGCCAATTGGTTACGTTGGGCTTCAATAGCAACAAGCATAGAGACGACCATTCCAGGCTTGAAGCTCGCCACTTGGTCTGCCGTGGCACCAAATGCGCTTAAATAGGTATTGAGGGCGCCATAGGTTTCTTCGGAAAGCTCATCTTTAAGAGACAGGCCATCTTCGTAGGCGACGGCGGCCATTATTTTTCGTTGTGCAGCTAAATCAGTAGGGGCTGGTAATTCTGCTTCAAGCACTATTGTATCGCTTTTCTCATAGGTAGTACTAAAAGCGTCTGGTAGTGGAAATTCTGATATTGGCAAAATGTGTATAGTGCCACCTATATACACTACGTCTTCCCCATTTGATACTTTCCAAACCGACGTTGTTGCGTCGCTTGCTAATGTGTTAGTTGACGAGAAAGCCAGGGCAAGTGCAAGTGTTACAATTTTTAATGACAAGTTTTTCATAACGTTAATCCTTATATGTTTAAAAGTGAATCAGTAAGTGTTTCAAGTAGCGGTCCTTACTGCTGTGCACCATCACGCTTAAGGTTAACCGGAGAACTTAAACTATTCTCTTACGAAAGCCTTATAGTTTTATCCGTAAATAAAAGCTTTTTTGTAATTTTCTATCTATCTGTATTTATGGAGTTTTTGATGGAATCTTATGAGAGTGTTATCACGCAAACAAAGTATGAATGCAGAATGGGTGTTGTTGCATGGTCATTCTCCTTTGTAAAGAGAACACCACGCTGTAGCTAATTTATTAATTGAACGTGGGAATTACCGGACGGACACTATGCACATGACAATATGCACTTAGCAGTAGAAACTCGACTTCATTCCCACGGTAATAAAAAACGCGATATGAAAAATAGAAACAACGGACGTCAAATTTCCTTCGCACTTATATTTAAATGCATCCTCGAACACTATTATGAATTATTATAAAAGCCGTACGGTTTCGTAATATAAGATTGCAAGTGTTTGATTTTTATATGTATTTATATTTTTTCTTAAACTTGTGATTTTAACGCTTTTGTTTAAATATCTATTTGGCGATTTAATACTGTCGCAAAACATTCGGTAATTTTAATGAGTAAATTTGGCGGAAATTTCATTAATTATAGAATGTAATAAGGTAGAAATGAAAAACTATTCATTTTTTTAAACACACAAATAAGGAATAAATCATGAATGAATTAACGTTCGAACAAGTGCAAGATGTAAACGGCGGGCTATTATTTTTAGCAGCAGCCCCTGCTTTTATTAAAGGTGTAGGTGCTGGTCTTGGCCTAGTAGCGGCTGGTGCAGGCATTTACGCAGCATTGAAATAAGGGGAAATACATGACTAATTTTGATTCAAGCAATATTCAAGAATTAACGCTGGAGCAGATGCAGGAAGTCAATGGTGGCGTTGTTCCTTTCATCATCGGAGTAGCTGTAGGAATAGACATTGGTCTTAATATCGCTTTGATTGCATTAACAAGAAAATAATGTTCAAAATTTAAGATAACACAGTGAGCATCCGCTCACTGTGTTCATAAACGGTGCCTAGAATGAAAAAAGTTAGATTTATATTTGATATAGTACTGATAGTATTTTTTTCCTTCTCAATTTATTTCCTGCTGAATGATAGTATTCAGTTTAACAAATCGTTATTAGTGATATTAGTCTCTTTGACTGTAATGTATTTAGCTTTGAAATCCATAAAAGCGCGCTAGTGATTTTTCAGTTCTTTCTCGTTCATACCACTTTTATCCCGTTTTAAGCTGCTATAAATTGTTATCGGCAGGCCATATAAAGCGGTACTTCTAGAGACGTTTATACCAGAGTGCAAAGTCCGTTTTGTCCCAATTGAGTACTTTGACGTTATCGCGCTTTTTGTTGATCAAAATAAGATGTCCACTTCCCTATTAATAAGAAAAACTTAATTGGAGTTTTCTGCAATGATTAACGCAGGACGCGACTATGAAAAAACACTGTAGATACACCTAGCCTGTGTTTCCGAGCGGTGAATTTGACTTACGATATACATTGAACATCGCTAAAAAAAAGAAGAAGGGCAACATGTTACTGTCAATAAAGAAAGAAACATCTTTGTAGACAACCGCAAACTCAATAATTTTGTAAACCGTATAGATTCCGAAACTGATCATGCACTCATCAAATACGCAGCGAAACAAGTTCATTTTTGTACCTCGCTAAATGAAGCGACCTGAGTAAGCCGCTTTGAACTAAGATTGATTGTTATAACAGGGGATCACTACTTTCAGACATAAATGCTGCTAGAGCTAAAGAACTACTACCAGAGCCAATCTCGTGTAGCGTTTTATTTTCTTTGGTAAAAGCGTGGGATGCGAACCAATTTCTAGCTATTCTTCCCATTTCGTACCAGAAAGGATTCCAAATATCGTCGTTTGCCATTTCAATAACATTCAATGTCAAATTTTCATTATTCGTTCCACCCGTTTTCGTCTTTGTAAAATTCCGCCCCCTTACTATAGCCAGAAGAAAAGCCTTCAGAAAACTGCTGAGATGCGTCATGAGCGGCAATCGTCATCAATATCCATTTCGACAATGAACCCCACAAAGCACTCCTCAACTGACCTGCTCGAGAACGTTATTCTCTAATCCTGTACCTAAATTGCAGTTAAGTCAAAAATCAACAAAGTTTATTCATAACAGCTACTTATGCGTAAACATTACTGTTTCATAATGATGTCTCAGGAATTAATAATATTAACATTTTCAAAATGTAACTAAATATATACAAATATCGCGTTAATAAGTGTTGAATACTTATTACGCTTTGGGAGAGAGAGTAAAGATTCTTTGAATAGTCCAAGCTATCTTCGACACTAAACTGCTTTGTCTGGTAGCTATAAACCGAAACTAAAATCCATCAATCAAGGGGCGCTTTAAATTCGATATCAAGCTTTAACAGCATATTATTTTTCTGCTCTATTAATGTGAGGAATAGCTCTGGCTGCTTTCCGCTATTATTAGCTATTAATCGCCATATTTCCTTTTCATGCGTATGCGCAACCTGCTTCACCTTATTGTTCTGATCATTTAGAGGTACTTGGTATACTGTGGTTGCATCTTCAGTGTAATAAATAAATCGTTCATTAACTGTCCAGCGCAGCTTAGCTGCTGCAGATAGTTCTACCACAATAGTTTTCTCCCCAGTATCAAGGTTTTGCTTAACAAGATTATGATCGTAGTTCAGATAAACTAAAGTATTGCCATTAACGACTCTTGCAGCGCCGAGGACGTCTTTGGCAATCAACACATATTTTTTTGAATCAAGGTCATAAAACCAAGCATTTGCTTTGTCGTCCACTTCATATGTGATGAGTAATGTGTTGTTGAACGGCCACGAAAAATCGCTGATCAAACCGGGTGGACTAATTTCATCTACTAATTCAAGTGACTTAGTGTTGTAGATGTAAATTGAGTCTTTATTTGCCAACCCAAATTTAACGTCATTTGGGGCAACGGCCATATAGCTGATTTTTTTATCCGGCATCGAATCAAATAACTCTTGCCTAGACCCGTTTTCGGCCTTCCAAAGCGCCTGTTTCTTCCAGCCAACTAAGTACATTATGGCTTCATTATTGTGTAATGAAGATGCTGTTATTTCCAAACGATTTGTGCTCGAGAAATCTATTGGCTGAGGTTCGTGGGTACTTAGACTATACAAATTTGAGTCGGCATAATCGGTGGCTATAATCATGCTGCTTTCATCCACCAAGTTAATACCAATTTTGCCACCCTCTACCGATTCTGTGTCTAACGTGCGATAAGACAACTCCAAAGAGTTTATAGATAGAGACACAATTGATGGGCTATCGCGATTAAGCCAGAAAAGCCGAGAGTCATCTTCTGACCAGCCAATTGCATCGACGAAGTAATCAACAGAAATCACTTCTCGAGGGCTACTTCCATCTTTGTTTGCAACAAGTATTTTAACGCCTTTAGCTTGTTTGCGTAAAATAGCTACTTTTTTGCCGGAATGTGAGATCTTTACAAAATAGTCTCCGAATTCTGAAACCTGAGGCGAAGATATTTGGAACTCAGTGTTTTTTTCTAGGTCTCTATGTACAATAGAAGATAAATTCGGAATGTTGCGATAGTTAAATTTAGTGTATAGCAGGGTTTTGCCATTATCAGAAGTATCAGCGTGCAGTAAGTTAATGCCGTAACAGTCGAATAATTTTCTATGATTACTGTTAATACCATTTTCTGCCAAATCGACTTTCCATACTTGACAGGGTTGTTCCGCTTCCATATCCACCATTTGATAAAAGAGACTGTCTTCTTCTGACCATGCAATTGGATATAGCTGTGCGCCATCTTCCGAAAGACGCATCTCTTCAAGTGTTTCAGTATTCTTAATGTATAAACCAAAAGAAGTGTCGTCAGAACCCTTGTATGTGTAGGCAAGATAGCGCTTGCTTTTAGACATTAACGGCGCCACTGAAACACCTTTTTTCCATGATAGTAATGTTTCTTTTACTGTAACGGGGCTCTGTTCCTGTGATTTAGATGCTCTGCTTGAAGTAAAGTAATATGCAGCCGCGATGGCAAATACGAGAGTCAGTAAGATGCCCGGGAAGAACTTCGACTTTTTTGATATTACAAAGTCAGTGCGTTCAGTTATGTCACTGCTTTCTATCGCTTCTGAAGGAGCAGGAGAGGCTGGCGTTTCTTTTTGCTTCGATACATCAATATACTCAACTTCGGGCACCACAGAGAGGCTATAGCCAACGCGATAGTGGGTTTTGATGATTTGTGCACGCTGTTTTTCTGACTTCAGCGCTTTTCTTAGTTCAGACATCGCTCGGTTTATTGCGTTGTCGTCTACATAGTTTTGCTTCCACACTTCATCAGCAAGTTCTTGCCTAGAAATGACCCTGTCGTTGTTTCTAATAAGATAGACAAGAATACTAAAAAGAAGGGGTTCAAGCTCTCTGGAGATATCGCCGTCGTTAAGAGTTTGGTGCTTAAGCGATAGATGCCAGTGGCCCAAGATAACATGCTTAATTTTTCGCGAAAAGTTGATTTCGTTGTCGACTACATGTTCCATTTCAACACGCAACTCCCTCTGCTAAACAATTGGAATGCCAAGTTATACTTTTCAATTGTATTAAGACTCAGTTTAATGCGCTAAGCAAACATCTCAATATTCAATCAATTGTAGAGCACTACACTACGTCTACGATTTTATAGTAAGTTAAGAAATCACCGTTTAAAACATGTTTTGTAATATTTAATATTACTTTTTAGTTACATTGCTTCAAACACTATTCGTTAGAGCTTCAAACATTGAGCGCATTGACAAATAGTGTCCTTTGTCCATTTTTGCCTCATCTAAGGCGATAACATAATTTGTTGATTTGTTTTATTTATGCTAGCCGCGCCTAGTGTACTTTTATACACTAGGTTTTATTGTTAGATAGTATAAGCGCTACCAGCCTTTGGTTAGTAATGTACTATGTAGGGATAATACCTAGTTAATTATTAAGGTCGGACTGCGATCTGACTGCTTCAATTTCAAACAAAATACTAGGATCGCGTTACGTATCTGTGTATACTACGCGGCCGTTTTTTGAATAACTTGTTCAACCTAATTTTCGGAGAAATACATGGCTCGCGTAACTGTAGAAGATGCCGTAGATAAAATTGGTAACCGCTTTGACCTAGTGCTTGTTGCTGCACGCCGTGCACGTCAAATTGCCACTGAAGGCAAAGATCCTATGGTTGACGTTCAAAACGATAAGCCAACTGTTACAGCACTTCGTGAAATTGAAGAAGGTTTGGTAACGGCTGCTACGCTTGAACAAGCAGAACTTCAAGCGCAAGAGCAGCAAGAACATGCTGAATTTGCATCAGTAGCAAACATCCTATCTGATCAATAAACCCTTTTTTTAACGGTTTTATCGGTATTTTAGCGCCAGTGCTTTGAAAAAAGCACTGGCGCTTTACTTTTGGCGTATTGGCTTCTCGCACAATTAAACGTATTCTTAGGGTTGTATCGTTAGATAAGGGTCACGCTTCACTGTGTATTTGTTTGAAGGTTTAAAGCAGAAAGTTTTAGAGTACTTACCAGCCGACCGCGTTCAGTTGGTACAAGAATCTTTTGTGCTAGCGCAAGAGGCGCACGATGGACAAATGCGCTCAAGCGGCGATCCGTACATTACTCACCCGGTTGCAGTCGCCGGTATTTTGGCTGACATGCACCTTGATCACGAAACGATCATGGCGGCACTCCTTCACGACGTTATTGAAGATACCCATTACAGCAAAGAAGACTTGGCCGGAGCCTTTGGTGATACCGTTGCTGAACTGGTAGAAGGTGTTAGTAAGTTAGATAAACTAGCGTTTAGCACTAAACAGGAAGCGCAAGCGGAGAACTTCCGTAAAATGATGATGGCTATGGTGCAAGACATCAGGGTTATTCTTATCAAGCTTGCGGATCGCACGCACAATATGCGCACGCTCGGATCTTTACGACCCGACAAGCGCCGCCGCATTGCGCTGGAAACGCTCGAAATCTACGCGCCAATAGCCCACCGCTTGGGTATTCACGACATTAAAAATGAGCTTGAAGACTTAGGTTTTCAGGCCATGTACCCTATGCGTCATCGCGCGTTGAAATCTGCTGTGCGTCAGGCGAGGGGAAACCGTAAAGAAATCATCGAAAACATACGCGAAGAGCTTAATACGCGCCTTGATGCCTACGAGATAGAATCTGATGTACTAGGCCGTGAAAAGCACCTGTATTCCATTTACCGAAAGATGAAAAACAAAGAACTCATGTTTAATGAGGTAATGGATATTTATGCGTTTCGTATTGTTGTTAAATCAGTGGACAACTGCTATCGCGCACTCGGCGCTATGCATGGGCTGTACAAGCCAATTGAGAACCGTTTTAAAGATTATATCGCTATTCCGCGTACCAACGGCTACCAGTCGTTGCATACGTCATTAATTGGGCCTCACGGTATTCCTGTAGAAATTCAAATTCGTACCCAAGAAATGGACCAAATGGCGGATAAAGGGGTAGCTGCGCACTGGCTGTATAAAGAGCCTGGCGATAATGGCACTACTGCACAGCTACGTGCTCGCAAGTGGATGCAAAGCTTGCTTGAGCTTCAGCAATCTGCCAGTTCATCGTTTGAATTCATCGAATCGGTTAAGACTGACCTGTTTCCTGATGAAATTTACGTGTTTACGCCAGACGGGCGAATTATCGAATTGCCAATGGGCGCAACCGCTGTCGATTTTGCCTACGCCGTACATTCTGATGTAGGCAATACCTGCGTAGGTGTGCGCGTAGAGCGCAGAAACTTTAGCCTAAGTAAGCCCCTTGAAAACGGTCAAACCATAGAAATTATTACCTCGCCAAAAGCGAAGCCTAATGCGAATTGGCTGAACTTTGTAGTGAGCGCCCGCGCGCGTACCCGTATTCGCCAGTACCTGCGTAAGCAGCATTCTCAAGAAGCAGTGAACATGGGTAACCGTCTACTTCGTCATGCATTAGGTGCAGTGAAATTAGATGATATTCCTAATGAAGACATTGAACGTGTGGTAGCGGAAACCAAGCACGCTAATTTTGACGACCTATTGGTAGATATCGGCCTTGGTAACGAATTAAGCGCAATCGTAGCTCGCCGTTTGTTAGGAGAGAGCACGACTGATCTGTCTGACAAGAAAGGCAATGTGGCCATTCGTGGTACAGAAGGCCTGCTTGTTCACTACTCTCGCTGTTGTCACCCTATTCCAGACGATGAAATTGTAGCGGTATTAAGCCCAGGCCGCGGTATGACCATTCACCAAACTGGCTGTAACAATATTCGCAAGCTTACCCGTGAAGAGCCTCAGCGCGTGCTACCCATGCAGTGGGACGACAACCCGCAGGGTGAATTCAAAGCGTCGCTACGCATTGAATTGTTTAACCATCAGGGCACACTGGCAACATTAACGAACACTATTTCAGGGTGCGATTCCAATATCATTGGCCTGCAAACTGAAGAAAAAGAGAGTAATATCTACTTTATCGACCTAGAACTTACCACGCACAACCGTGTGCACTTGGCGCGAGTCATGAAGAAAATACGCACCATGCCGGAAGTTCAGAAAGTGTCTCGTCATAGTCAATCACGACACTAATTACTCAAATATTTAGGAACTACTATGTCTAAGTCTATTATTCAGACCGATAAGGCTCCTGCTGCTATTGGTACTTACAGCCAAGCGGTTAAAGCAGGTACTACCGTTTATCTTTCAGGCCAAATTCCTCTTGTTGCTGAAACTATGGAAATGGTTTCTGATGACTTTGAAGCGCAAGCAGTACAAGTTTTTGAAAACATTAAAGCGGTGTGTGACGCTGCTGGTGGCACCACGAACGACTTGGTCAAAGTGAACATCTTCCTTATCGACTTAGGTCACTTTGCGACGGTTAATGAAATCATGAGCCGGTACTTTAATAAGCCTTACCCAGCACGCGCTGCTGTTCAGGTTTCAGCATTGCCTAAAGGTGCACAGATTGAAATTGATGGTGTAATGGAACTGCCGGAGTAAGCCATGTCACCTGAGCGTTACCAGCGCATAAGACAAGTGCTGGAAAGAAGGCAAACCGATCTTACGGTTTGCCTTGAAAATGTGCACAAGCCGCATAACGTTTCTGCAGTTGTTAGAACCTGTGATGCCGTTGGCATTCATCGCGTTCACACCGTGTGGGAAAAGAAATATCAGTTTCGTCGCGGCACTGCTATGGGCAGCCAACAATGGGTGCGTCAAACCAATCACGAGAATATCAACGATGCAATGGCTGAACTAAAAGGCCAAGGCATGCAGGTGTTAGTTACTCATTTATCTGATTCCGCTGTCGATTTTCGTGATATTGATTACACCAAGCCAACGGCTATTTTGTTTGGCCAAGAGAAATACGGTGCCTCTGATGAGGCGAAAGCCGTTGCCGACCACGACATCGTTATTCCCATGATGGGCATGGTGCAGTCGTTGAATGTATCGGTAGCCGCAGCGCTAGTGCTATACGAAGCCCAGCGCCAGCGCACCATTGCTGGTATGTATAACACGCAACGATTGCCAGAAGAAGAGTGCCAAGCATTGGCCTTTCAAAACGGTTATCCTCGCTTGTACAAACTATGCCAACGCAAAGGTTTGCCACTGCCTGCTATTAACGCCATTGGTGAAGTGGATGCCGACGATAGCTGGTGGAAAGAAATGCAGATCACAAAAGCAGAAGCCAACGCGCTCGAAGCCGACTAGGGCTTAACGTCTTGGTTTCGCTTTTAGTTTGGTTCTCATGTGTATACAGGCCAGCGTAAAAAACTGGCCTAAAGCGTACTCGCCAACCCCTCAACAATCCTTTACACTTCTTTTCCTATAACATGTTGAATAATACCAGCTTGTGCCTTTTTAAGGTTAAGTCACTTATGTTTCAAAAGAAGGATGTCGCTTGATGCAAGCACTGGCCACTACACCCATAACTGCGCTTAAAGGCGTGGGCGCAAAGGTGGCAGAAAAACTTAATAAAATAGGCTTGTTTACCCTTCAAGATATACTGTTTCACCTTCCTCATCGCTATGAAGACAGAACCCGTATTTACAGTGTGGCTGAGTGCCGCCCGTTCACCCATGTAAGCGTGCAGGGCGAGGTAATGAGCGCCGACATTCAGTACGGCAAAAAACGCATGCTAGTGGTAAAGCTGAGTGATGGCACAGGTACTATAACCCTACGCTTTTTCCACTTTGGCGCCGTACAGCGCTCAATTATGACGCCGGGAAACACGGTGCGCTGCTTTGGAGAGGTGCGTACTGGCAAGTGGGGCATTGAAATGATGCACCCCGAGTTTAAGCTTGTGGATGAAGACGCGCCACCCACAGAAGAATCACTGACGCCGGTTTACCCCACCACAGACGGTGTAAAGCAACTAACCCTTCGCAATTTGACTGACCAAGCTTTGAAGCTTTTGGATAAAGGCGCGCTGGCTGATTTGCTGCCCGAGGGTATTTACGACGATCAAATTAGCTTAAATGAAGCCCTTCACTTAGTGCACCGCCCGCCACCCGATGTAGACGTACACGAAATGGAAGAGGGGCTGCACCCTGCCCAATATCGGTTGATTCTTGAAGAGTTGCTGTCTCATCACTTAAGCGTGCTTAAAGTACGCAAGCTATCTGACGCACAGCCAGGTATTCCTATTAAGGTGAATCAGCCGCTTATTGATAAGATGCTTGCTCAACTGCCGTTTTCACCAACGGGTGCACAGGCTAGAGTAGTACAAGACATTCAAAAAGATATGCAGCACGCACGACCTATGATGCGCCTTGTACAAGGAGACGTTGGATCAGGTAAAACCTTGGTTGCTGCACTGGCAGCGCTATCAGCCATTGGTGCAGGACATCAGGTAGCGTTAATGGCACCCACAGAGCTATTGGCAGAACAGCACGCCAATAACTTTCGAGGCTGGTTGGAACCACTGGGTATTGAAGTCGGCTGGCTTGCTGGAAAGCTAAAAGGCAAAGCGCGCAATGAAGTTTTAGCGCGCTTAGAAGCCGGTGATATTCAAATGTTGGTGGGTACTCACGCCATTTTCCAGGAAAGCGTGAACTACCAACAGCTAGCGCTGGTTATTGTGGATGAACAACACCGTTTTGGTGTACATCAACGTTTGGCCCTTCGAGATAAGGGCGAACAGCAAGGCCGCTATCCTCATCAGCTAATTATGACGGCTACGCCTATTCCAAGAACGTTGGCCATGACAGCCTATGCCGATTTAGATACCTCGATAATTGATGAATTGCCACCGGGAAGAACACCGGTACAAACCGTTGTGTTGCCGGATACACGCCGAGCCGATGTGATAGAGCGTGTGCGTCAGGCCTGTAAAGACAATGGTCGGCAAGCCTACTGGGTGTGTACGCTTATTGATGAGTCGGAAGTACTGGAATGTCAGGCAGCAGAAGACGCCGCAGTTACCCTGCGTACCGCGCTGCCAGACTTACACGTTGGTTTGGTACACGGGCGTTTAAAGCCTGCTGAAAAAGCGCAGGTTATGGCCGATTTTAAAGAAGGTAAGTTGGATTTACTGGTAGCGACTACCGTTATAGAGGTTGGCGTAGACGTACCGAATGCCAGCATTATGATCATAGAAAATCCTGAACGTTTGGGTTTAGCGCAACTTCACCAGTTACGTGGCCGAGTAGGGCGTGGTGCGGTAGAAAGTCAGTGTGTACTTATGTACCAAAGCCCGCTATCGAAAACCGCTACTCAGCGCCTAGGCGTATTGCGTGAGTCTAACGACGGCTTTTATATTGCCCAGCGCGATTTGGAAATTCGTGGCCCGGGTGAATTTATGGGTACTAAGCAAACGGGAATGGCCGAGCTTAAAATAGCAGACCTAGTACGCGACGCCGCTCTTATCCCTAAGGTTCAGGAAATTGCCTATACCCTTTGGGACAAATACCCCTCTCACGCTCAAGCCATTATTAATAGATGGATAGGGCATAAGGAGCAGTACGGTCATGCTTAATCATGTGCCTTTGATTGTTAGTGATAACGGCAACAGCGCTAACGCAAATAGCGATGACGCTCCATTAATTAGTGCAATTAGCGAGAAGTGGGGCTTTCCTGTTGTCAGCAGCAGTGAAAAGCCTAGCGAAGGCCTGTATCTACAGATACAAAACGGCGTGCTAGGTCTTGCCGACGCTGGCGAGAAAAAAGTGAACCCGGTAGAGGTTGATTTTGCTTCGCCTGCTAGTTTGTATCGCAAGCAACACGGCGGTGGGCGCAAAGAGCCCATAGTTAAAGCTATAGGCCTTAAAGGCAATGAAGCGTGGCATGTGGTAGATGCAACCCCTGGATTAGGGCGTGATGCCTTTGTGTTGGTTAGCGTGGGCTGCAAGGTCACTATGATAGAGCGCTCGCCTGTGGTCGCCGCTTTACTTGAAGATGGCATTCGCAGATTAGCGCTTAGTTTTCCAGAACTTGCAGCTAAAATGTCGCTTCAACATGGAAATAGTGCTGAGGTAATGCAATACTTCTCTGGTGAGAATGTGAACGCTATTTACTTAGACCCCATGTTCCCACACAAAAAGAAGTCAGCCTTGGTGAAAAAGGAAATGCGGCTGTTTCAGCAACTGCTTGGTCATGATCCAGACGCAGATGCGCTGTTACCGCCAGCACTAGAGCTAGCTACGCACCGGGTAGTGGTGAAACGCCCAAACAGTGCAGACGTGCTGGCAGGAATAAAAGCATCAATGGCTATTGAAAGCAAAAAACACAGATTTGATGTGTATTTGTGTCAAAAAAATCTAGGAGAGTAGCATGATACAAGTTGGGGGCACTTTGCCTGAAGTAGATTTTAGCCTTTTAGAAAATGGCGAGATAACCAACCCCGGAACAAACGAACTGTTTTCAGACAAACGAGTTGTGTTGTTTGCGGTACCCGGTGCTTTTACACCTACTTGCTCGCAAGCGCACTTGCCAGGGTATGTAGCGTTAGCTGATAAGCTCAAAGCCAAAGGTGTTGATAGTATTATTTGTCTTAGCGTTAACGATGCATTCGTAATGGACGCATGGGGTAAAGCGAATAATGCTGAGGAAATCATTATGCTTGCTGACGGCAACGGTTTCTTTACCAAACAAATTGGCTTAGACATGAGCACGGGTAATTTCGGCGGCATGCGTTCGTTGCGCTATTCTATGCTAGTAGAAGATGGTGAAGTGAAAAAGTTAAACGTTGAAGACCCAGGTCGTTTCGACGTTAGCGATGCGCAAACCATGCTAGATAGCCTGTAACACCGAAACTACGGCGTTAATAATATCAAGAGCCCGCAACCACGGTTGCGGGCTTTTTTTATTTAGATGTTTGTGAATAGGTTAATTGACTTAGGCGTATACTTGGTCGCCATTTTCATTAAAATGTAACCTTTGTATGATCTAGCGCGATATTAATAGCGTTGAATATCAACACGTTCAGTGCAGGTTAATGAACGGATTTGTAACATGCTTTGACGAAATTGCAGAGAAATTAAAAGGTGACGCAGTGCGTTACGTAGCATGTAGCCTCGTTTAGTTACCTTTACTTGCTTAATGATAATAAGTATCATTTGCGCGAAAAGACAAATGTTTTAGGAATATTTATGACAACAACACTGAAAAAAATAAGTGCTTTGGTATTGGCATCTGCCGTCACTTTCTCAATGCTTTCTTCTCAGGCGCTTGCTAATGGTGCCATTGGTGATCACGTGAACAACCTTCACGCGCACATTGGTGAATATACGGAAGAGGTACATTGGTTAGAAAGCAAATTTGGCAGTGTTGTTGACGCGTATGAAGCAAAAGATAAATCGCTTAAAACAGAAGCGCTTATTGAGTATTGGGAAGAAGTAGACTTCCACTCAGCTATAGAAACCCAGTACGTGCCTATTTACGCTTCTATCTGGCAGGGAATTTACGGTGTGAAAGTCGCTATCGACGAAGGTAAGCCGGTTGCTGAAGTGCGAGAAGAGCAAGAGAAGCTAAATCATGCCTTGTGGCAGGCGTTAGGCGCAGTTAAACTTGCGTCCCAGTATCAAAAGAAAGGCTTGGTGAATAAGGTTCAAACAACAGAAAAAGAACCTACCACGGGGCCTGAAGTTATTGACGATATTAAAACTCGTTTAGATCGTGTTGTTGCTAAATATGCAGAGCAGCTACATGAAGTAGCGACAACACTGGTTCACGACACCTACCTTCAGCGTTTTGAAGGTGTAGAAGGTGATTTAATTGCAAAAGACGCAGCCTTGGTTGAAGACTTAGAAAAAGACTTTAACGTAACGCTTCCGCAAGCCATCTCAAAAGACACTGGCGTTGATGCGGTTCGCAAAGTAGTCGAGTCTATGCAGGCTAAACTCGATCGCGCTCGCGCACTTTTAATTGAAGTAGAACAAAGTCGCAAAGACGTATTTTAAGGAAGGGGTATGCAACGTAGAACATTTTTGCAAGGCCTAGCCGCAGCTGGTGCATTAACTGGCTTGCCGTTTAGCTTTGCTCACGCTATGACCCAAACTGGCAGCGTGTCAGTAGAGTCTTTGCCTAAACTAGAAGGTGATCTCACCTTGTATTTGGGGCGCGGAGAAGGCGGTCTGTACGAAAATGTTCTAAAAGCCATCGAAAAACGCAACCCCAAACTGAACCTGAAGGTTAGACGCGGCGGCTCAGCAGCACTGGCAAACACCATTGTTGCTGAAACAAAAGCGGGCGTTAAACGTGCTGACTTGTTTTGGGCCGTAGATACGGGCTCTATTGGTGTGGTTACTGACGCAGGCGCTGCAAAGCCGTTACCCGACGATTTGCGCGCGCAGCTTCGCGAAGATTTCCAATACCCTAGCTGGTCACCTGTTACAGGCCGCGTGCGAACGCTGCCTTATAACACTGAGCGCGTTAAGCCAGAGCAAATCCCCGAAAGCGTGATGGCGCTAGCTGACAGCGATTTAAAGATTGGTTGGGCGCCGGCTTACTCATCATTTCAGTCTTTCGTTACTGCCATGCGTATTTTGGAAGGCGATAAAGCCACTAAATCATGGCTTAAAGGCATTAATAAACACGCTAAAAAGTATGCAGGTGAACTTGGCGTAGTGATGGGCGTTGAACGTGGTGAGGTAGATATTGGTTTTGCCAATCACTATTACACTCTGCGCCTAAAATCAGGTAAGCCAAACGCAAAAGTGGCCCTTGCTTACAGTAAAGGCGATGCGGGGTGCCTGGTTAACGCGTCTGGCATTGTGGCATTAAGCGAAGGTGACTTGCCGGTTAACTTTATTCGTTATCTGCTGTCACATGAAGTGCAGTCTTACCTTGCTCGCGAAGCCTACGAAATACCATTGGTTCAAGGTGTTGAACAGCCGCAAGGCCTAGCCGACCTAAGTACGCTGTCACCGCCTGAAATGGACCTTCGTAAACTGGCTGATTTACGCCCAACACTTAATCTGATGAGGGAAGTTGGCGTACTGTGACAAACTGGCCAAAGTCGTATCCACTGGCACTGCTTATTGCGCTGATGGCTTTATTGCCCGTCGGCGTTTTGTTTTCTTTAGCCCAAGATAGTGCGCAGTTTTTCGATACCCATAACCTCCGTGTTCTAGGCAACACAATTTCGCTTGTTATACTGACTATCATTGGCTCGGTGCTTATTGGTGTACCCCTTGCCTTTTTAACCGCCTATGTGCAAATGCCGTTTAAGCGGTTCTGGCTTATTTTACTTGCTGCGCCATTGGCGCTACCCAGCTATATTGGTGCGTTCGCTATGTATTTTTCATTTGGTACTGGCGGAGAAATAGAAAACGTTTTAGGTGTTAGCACACCCCCTATTAGCGGCCTGTGGGGCTCTGCGCTGGTCATGAGTCTTTATACTTATCCCTTCGTGATGATGACAACCCGTTCTAGCCTGCTGAGTTTAGATGCAAGCTTGGTTAACGCGGCGCGTACGTTAGGTCTGTCGTTAGGTGCTAGCTTATGGCGTGTGGTGCTACCGCGCGTAGTAAATAGTGTTGCTGCGGGGGCACTCCTTGCTGCACTTTACGCGTTATCTGATTTTGGTACCCCTGCAATAATGGGCTTCGATACCTTTACCCGCGTTATCTTTGTTGAATATAACGCTTTTGGTTTGAGTCAGGCGGCCATGCTAAGCCTGCAGCTTATGGTGATTGTTGGGCTTATTCTGTTTATCGAAAGCCGAATTGGTGGGGCACAAGAACGCCCAGGAAAGCACTTATCTTTGTTTCCTGCGCGCTGGCAGCGAAACCTAATGTTGCTGGCTACTATGCCCATTGTATTTATGGCTATTTTACTTCCCCTTGCTATCTTCACGCTGTGGTTAGTACGCGAAGGGACTGGCGGCTTTGAATTAAGCTATGCGTGGAATTCAGCCCATGCCTCTTTTATCGCAGCTATTGTAGCCGTGTTACTTGCCATTCCGGTTGCTCATGCCGCAATTGCAGGTAAAGCAGGCCGCTTTATGGAGCGCATTACCTATTTCGGCTTTGGTGTGCCAGGTATTGTGATGGGAACAGCGCTGGTATACGTAGGCCTTAAGTACTTGCCTGCGCTATATCAAACCTTAAGTTTATTGGTTATGGCCTATGTACTGCGTTTTATTCCTCTTGCGGTAGGCAGCGTTAGAAGTACCGCTGAAAATATCGATTCGGGGTTAGTTAAAGCTGCCCGCGTGCTTGGTGCTAGCCCAAGAGAAGCCTTTATACGGGTTACGCTGCCCCTAACCCTTCGTGGTATGATTGCAGGGGCTGCATTAGTATTTTTGGAAGCCATGCGCGAATTACCTGCCACGCTTATGCTTGGGCCTACAGGATTTGAAACTTTGGCTACCTACATGTGGCGTGTTTACGAGGCGGGTTACTTTGGTCGTGCTGCCGTACCTGGGCTTCTGCTTGTTTTATTATCTGGCGTGGGGCTGGTTCTCATGCTATCGGGCGAAAGAAAAGCCCAATTTACTGTTACCGAGGATGGCCGTTCGTAATGCTTAGTGTAAGTAATTTGTCAGTGAATTATGGGTCTACCCGCGTTGTCGACAAGTTAAATCTTGAGCTGGGGCAAGACGAAATACTCATGTTGGTGGGGCCAACAGGCTGCGGTAAAACGACTATTTTGCAAGCATTGGCAGGACTCATCCCTATTTCAGAAGGGGCAATGAGCCTTGGTAATTGGGAAAGTACAGCAAGCAAACACGTGCCGCCTGAAAAGCGTAACGTTGGCATGGTGTTCCAAGACTTTGCGTTATTTCCCCATCTTACCGTTCAGCAGAACGTGTGCTTTCGTTTAAAAGACACCAAGCTTGCCGACCATTGGCTGAAACTTTTAGGTTTAGATAACTTCCGCGATGCAAAACCTGCACGTCTTTCAGGCGGTCAAAAACAGCGCGTTGCGCTAGCGCGAACTCTTGCGCACGAACCTTCTTTCGTACTGCTAGACGAGCCCCTTTCAAATTTAGATGCTGCGTTAAAAGACAGTTTGCGCTGGGAAATTCGCGATGCGCTTAAAAAGGCTGGTGTTCCTGCAATTTGGGTGACGCACGATCAGGAAGAGGCGCTCAGCGTTGGCGATAGAGTGGGTATATTAAACAAGGGTGTGTTGGAGCAATTAGACACCCCTGAAGCCTGTTACTCTTCTCCTGCCAGCCGGTTTGTAGCGCGTTTTATGGGCGAGGCGAGTTTCTTAAGTGCCACATTTGATGCTGGTACGGCAAATATAGACAAAACCGTCGTTACTGAAATTGGAAACGTGCCTGGCACACCGCTTCGAGGTGCTAACGGCAATGTAGACTTGCTCGTACGCCCTGACGATTTAAGCTTAGATGCGACACTGAGCGAGACTAACTGTACGGTGGAGTGGGTGCGCTATGAAGGCGAGAGTAGGCTTTACGCAGTTGTATTAGATAGCGGCGATGAGCTTAAAGTCCGAGTAAGTCACGAAAACGCGATTAAGCCTGGAACCCGCGCTTTTGTACAGTTAATTACTACCCACCCATTAGCTGTTTTTCCTAGAGGTTAATTGTGATCAAGCGCGATGTGATAGTTATTGGTGCAGGAGCTGCAGGGCTTTTTTGTGCGGCGCAAGCAGGCGCGCGCGGGCGCAGTGTAGAAGTGATCGATCACGCCAAAAAAGTGGGTAGAAAAATTCTGATGTCAGGTGGTGGGCGCTGCAATTTCACCAATATGTACGCTGGGCCTGAAAACTTTCTGTCTCAAAACCCTCACTTTTGTAAGTCGGCATTAAGCCGCTATACCCAATGGGACTTTGTTGGCTTGGTTGCCGAGCATGGTATTGCCTACCACGAAAAAACTTTGGGCCAATTGTTTTGTGATGACAGCGCCAAAGATATCGTCGATTTATTGCTTAACGAATGTAAAAAAGCAGGCGTGACCATTACTACTCGCTGCGAAATCACAAGTGTAGAAAAAGTTGAGGGTGGGTACTTACTAACTACCTCGAACGGTGAATATAGCTGTGAGTCTTTAGTTATCGCGACCGGCGGTTTAAGTATGCCAAAGCTGGGCGCAACGCCATTCGGTTATAAAATAGCCGAGCAATTCGGCCTGAACGTATTACCCACACGCGCCGCCCTTGTGCCCTTTACCTTACACGATAAAGATAAAGACACACTGGCAGAACTTAGCGGTATTGCCGTTGATGTATACGCTAGCTGCAATAACACAACCTTCAAAGAAGCAATGCTCTTTACCCACCGAGGTTTAAGCGGCCCTGCCATGCTACAAATTTCTAGTTATTGGGAAGCCGGCGATAGCTTAAGCATTAATACGTTACCTAATGACGATGCCACGGCACTTTTGCAAACTTCACGTACTGAAACACCCGATGCCTTACTTGCTACCTGTTTAAATAGAGTATTTCCTAAGCGTATGGTGCAAAGTTTTATCGAATACCATAACTGGCGCAATGTACCAGTGAAACAGCTTACTCACAGCGAGTGCGACGCCATCGCTGACACGCTAGAGAATTGGCAAATAAAGCCAAACGGCACAGAGGGCTATCGCACCGCCGAGGTTACTATAGGCGGTGTAGATACTAATGACCTATCATCAAAAACCATGATGGCGAAAAACGTCGAAGGCCTATACTTCATTGGCGAAGTGGTTGACGTTACAGGTTGGCTCGGTGGCTTTAACTTCCAGTGGGCGTGGAGCAGCGGTTGGGCAGCTGGGCAAGTGGTTTAAAACGACACACCAATTGCCAGACCTGCAACCACTGCACTTTTATGGTTTCGGTGATAGTCGTAATGAAGCTGCGGTGATAGGGTAACCCCCGATACTTCAAACTCATATAAAAAGCCCAACCGAGCTACTTCCATCTTATGGCTACCGTGAAACTCAACGCCAGGGCCTATTTGTGCAATAAAGTTATCGGTGATATGCAAGTCGGCCACAAGTAAATAGGTGTACGCGTCTAAGTCTTCAAATGCGTATTCAGCTACTAAGCCTATGCCTAAAAAGTCGCTTAAACGATATTCGTAATCGATGCCTATTGTGAATGCGTTTCCGCATTCTTTTGTATAGGTGGTTCCTACCAATGCAGACAAATGGTGGGGTGACGTTTCCCAATGATGAGCATTTCCCTTTGCTGCAGTAGAGGGGGCAAATACCAAGGCAGCAACCAAGCCTAACGCTTTTTGAACTCGCATAGTAATGCTCACATAAATTCCTACGGTGACAACCTAGAAAGATTCTTTCTAGCACTTATGTGAGCGTAGGCTGCAACTGGTTATTTCACCAATGAACTTTAGTTGAAGCGCTCGCAAGCATCCAATGAAAGTGGGTATCGATAAGCTATAACCGACGCTATACCAAAGTGTGCAATGCCAAAGTTAAATGGCGTTAATGATGTCATTTTTCCCTTCGACCGCGCTGGTGGCTAAACCGGTATAGCAAAAATATACATTTCGTACTATTCAACATGATATTTTTCAGCGTTCTCACATTTTTAAACTAAACTTTAATGTTGTGAGTTTATATACCTGAATATAGATTGTCATAACTCATCTTTGTGTAATTGCCGTACAGGGACATTTTTGCTTTACGGATTTGGCTGCGGTATCAGTAGGAAGCAAATCTATGGCATGTAGACTGTCGCATAAGTTTCCGCGCTTATTGTTTGGGGTGATTTTGTTGACATTGGGAGCGTTTGCCAATGCCACGTGCATCATTAATGCAGAAAATAGCACCAGTGATCCCAATCATGCTCTATCAATGGTTCTTAAAGGCGGAGCACAGCGTCTTTCTTTACGTTGTGATGTAACATCGACGCATGTTCTCTATTTCCCAAGAAACTACCTTTCTTATAGTCAGCTGTATGACAGTGAGATGCAAAAAATCCCCAAGTTAACCGGCGCATTTGAGTCGTATGCAATAAATGGTACCCATAGGCGTCTATTTTTGGATATGAAATCACAGGTAGAGCGACCTATCAGGCTAAATATCGCTACGTTAAATAATTTTCAGACGTTGGCGTCAGTACATACCTTCACGTTGAGCTTGTTCATTGGCTTTTGCTTAGCGTTAACCTTGTATGTAGGAATGCTGGGAGCAAGTATGCGTAACTACGGCTTTTACTCCTACAGTTTCTATGTTCTCAGTGCGGCAATTTTCTTTTTGCTTCAAGAAGGGTTACTGAACATTGCCTTTCCCCGTATTGCTTTTTTCTCAAACTTTAAGCTGCATTTGCTATTCGCAGGAATTACGGTGTTCGCGGCGGTAAAGTTTCTCGATCAGTTACTCGACTTCAAAGCACTTTTAAAAGTATGGCAGCGTCAGTTTATTCTTGGAATGGCGTGTTCGGCATTGGCACTCTCATTCGTGCAGGTCATTCTATCCAATTCTGATGCGATGAGAGTAAATAGTACGCTAAGTCTTATCACGCTGATAACAATGACCTGTACGCTATCAAGCTGTGTTTATGCCTCCTACCGCAAAGTACATTGTTCAAACTTAGTATTAATGGGTATTACTGTCATGGTGTTTTCCATGATGTTTCGATTGGTTTTTTCAGACGTGTCAGCATTTATGTACCGCTACGGCCTTATTGTGGGAATAACTATCGAAGCATTTATTTTTGCTATTGCCACGTCGAGAAAAGTGAAAAAGCTTGATGAAGATAGACTTAGTGCATTCAAACGTGCGTCTACAGACTCCTTATGTAAAGTGCTAAATCGCAGTGGATGGGAAGGTATAGCACAAAGCCTGCTCACTAACTTTAACAAGGAAGGAGGGTTTTTAACCCTGCTATTCATCGACATTGATAACTTCAAGGTGATAAATGATCAATACGGGCACCATTGTGGTGATAAGGTCCTACAGGTTGTTGCTAAAATTCTGCTGAGCCGATGCCGAGATCAAGACGCAGTTGGACGTCTAGGCGGTGACGAATTTGTTGTACTAAGCCATTGTTACAGTGAAGGCCAATCTGCGCGCTTAGCTGCACGCATAGAATCCAGTTTGCAGGAAAGGGATATTAGAACAGATAACGCTGTTATTTCTGTCACGGCAAGCGTAGGTAAATATATTACAAATGAACGCTGCAAAGATCTCGCTTCCTTATTAAACAAAGCAGATAAGTTGATGTACAGCGTTAAAGAGAAGCACAAAACGGCTCAATTTGCGTCATCGTAGTATGCGTTCTTGCAACGTGTCGCCATACGCGCCGTTATGGGTCACTTAAGCTGCGCTTTTGCTATATTCCTTACAGCCTTGGTCAAGTCAGCAAGCGCTGCCGATTCAAGGGTTGTCCAATGCCAAAATAACGGTACACCAAGCTCTTTTTGAGGAAATAAAGGAACGAGATCGCCTTCGTCAACCTCTTGCTCAACTTGAAGCGTGGGTAGCAAAGCCCACACCACGCCATCTAACGCCATTTTGACAAAGCCATGAGACGATGGAAACCAATGACAAGTTGTAAAAGAGGGGGCTATGTTTAAACACTCTCGTTGATAATCAGTCAGCAAAGTCACATCGTATTCGTCGTAAAGCAAACCTGGTGTATTCATCACGTTCTTGGGTGATATTTCTTTATGCAGGTATCGCTCAATGAAGCGAGGCGATGCATAAAGTTGATAGCGCATGGTTCCCAGTCTTATAGATTGCCCACCGGTAACGGGTGTACCTGTTTGGCTGATACACGCCATCACCCGGCCTTGCTGTAATATATCTCGGGTTTGCGTTTGATCGGCATTAACAATATGAACCGGGTTGGCACGCTTATCACTAAATGCAGCCATCACCTGCGAGAACCAAGTGGCAAGAACATCATTATTCACGGCAACGCTTATCGGTGCTGCTGAGGCTTCTAACCCACTTTGTATATTCAACGCTTCTTCTAATACGCTTACTTTTTGAACGTGAGCTAACAGCTCTTTTCCCAGTGGCGTGGCGCGAAGTGGTTTGGTGCGAACCATCACGGGGCCACCCACACTCTGCTCCAGCCGTTTTATTTTTTGTGATACCGCCGATTGGGTGAGATTTAGCGCCTGAGCACCTTTTTCAAATCCGCCGTAGCGTAACACTTCATGAAAGCATTGAAGCGCGTCGTAATCCAGCATTAATGACTACCTGTGAAAAGAAGGTTATAAGTATTAATTTTGCTTATTCAAAACAAATATCATTAATTTAATTTAGTCTTGCAAGGTGTATAAAATCAAGCCAATTATTCAGCATGTAACCTTAAACCGCGTTACAGCTATAGCGTTTAAACTTATCTACACTAAGAGGCATGTATAATGTTGGCGGCAGCAACAAGTGGTTTCGTGATGGGCGGCACCTTAATTATTGCAGTAGGCGCACAAAACAGCTTTCTGATTGAGCAATCGATGAAGCGACAGTGGACAACCTTGTTTGTGCTACTGTTTATTCTAAGCGATGCTATTTCAATTAGCTTAGGTGCAATGGGCTTTGGCTTGCTGTTACAGAAATATCCGATGCTGGTGTCTATCACCAAATGGGCCGGTGTCGCGTTCTTATTGTGGATTGCTTTTAACAAAATAAAATCATCCTTGGCGAACGATACCTTAATTTTAGAAATGGCTAAAAAGCAGCTATCGTTTAGAAAAGCGCTGATTATTGCGTTAGCAGTAACCTGGTTAAATCCCCATTTTTACTTAGACACTTTACTGTTGATGGGAAATTTAGCCAGTCAGTGGCAAGAGAATAAATGGTGGTTTGTGGGTGGTGCTATTGGTGCATCGGTGGTTTGGTTCGTAGGCCTCAGTACCCTAACCGCTCGTTTTGCACACCACATGCAGCGCCCTAATTTCTGGCGCTGGTTTAACCGCCTTAATGCTGCGGTATTGGGAATGGTTAGTATTCAGCTGGCAAGCCTGTAAGGCAAGAAGCGCTAAGCGGCAAGATATTACGATACGTCGAGTATAATTTGTGATGTGAGGAGTTACGCTATGCAACTGTGATAGTTGACGATGAGCGCAGAGAGGCATAGACCGGTGAGCTGGATTTATTTGATTGTAGCAGGCCTTCTGGAAATTGGTTGGCCTGTTGGGCTAAAAATGTCACAAGAGGCAGAAACCCGTGTAATGGGGATTTTACTTGCGGTTGGATTTATGGTTGCTAGTGGTTTTTGTTTATGGATGGCGCAAAAACAAATTCCAATCGGAACGGCGTACGCAGTATGGACGGGGATAGGCGCTGCGGGAACATTTTTAGTGGGTGTTATGTTTTATGGCGACCCTTCCTCATTGGCACGGTATTTCGGCGTAGCGCTTATTGTTGCTGGAGTCGTTGTACTAAAGCTTGCCCAGTAACACATAGGCAAGATTGCAACAAAGCCCGTTAGCACAATGCGAACGAGCTTTATTGTTTCTAACACGGATGTTTAGAGCTTATTGATATCCAAGCTGCTTTCTTAACTCCGCCATGAAGGTATTGATACGTTCAGCATTCTTACCTAAATCACTTTTGCCTACCCGTGATTTGCTGCGGACATCAACCAGTGTGTCATCGCTTTTAGCGGTTAGACGTATAACTACGTCGTCTTTGAAGCCAAACCAAGCTGTGGTGTCAGTGGCTTCTAAGGTATTCGGCAATGCGCCTTCATTAACGCGTTCCCATCCAAGCGCCTCTATGGCTTTTTCTGCAGCAATGTAGACTTCATTTGCGGGTTGTGGCAGCAGTTGAGTTTTAATTTCGGGGTAAGCCTCTAGTTGTTGCTTAGTGATTTCACCGCCTTCATAAGCAATGGAGTTAGGCGCACCTTCTCGTAGCGGAGCAATTGCAACAAATTCCGGCGGATTGGTGACATCGGTAGTAATGTCGTGAATCGGAGGAACTGCGCTGGCCTTGCTCATCATGCTCACCGGCATTCCCACAGCAACCAGGGCAAGAATGGCACAGATAAAGGTACTTCCCCAGCTAACGTTTTTGCGGTTGATCAAAACCTGCAAAATAATGAGTATCAACGCTGCGCCGCCCACATACACGCCAAATCGCAGCGATGTAAATGCGGTGCCTAAGCTAACGCCGGCATATTGATAAAGGGGGCCGGGTAATACCACCATAAGAAAACCGACGATACTGGTAAGGGCAATAAGTGCTTTCAAGTGAACTCCAATGTTATTATTTTACTTTTACTGAGCTACTTTAACAGTGAACAAAAAATTTTGGATTACTTTCTATAAATAAAATTGGTAGTAGGCCAATACGCAACATGTTTGTACACTAAAGCCAGTTGGTCTCTGATGACTTAGCTGTCACCCTAATTAAAGCAAAGGTAATGAGTTTTGCAAAATCAGCCTGATGCCAGCGAAGCTTACGTGCTTCAAGCCGAACTAGTTGTTGATACGTTATCGACACAAAAGCTGCTTTTTCAACGTGGTGTAAGCGAGTATGAGCTCATTGAAATTTTAAAAAAAGCGCCGTATCACTTTTTTGATGAAGCTTCGCTACGCGAGCCCTTAATGCTCTTCAAAACCCACTTCATTGTGTTTCACGCCCTTTATCAACTCAAACGTGATTGGATAGAGCAGGGGGAAGGCGTGCTAGACATTCATACGCTAAATATTAAGCTAGAGCAAAAGCCTAGCCAGGTTATTGGCAGTAAAGAATATGCTGCCAAAGCTAGTGTAATGACCGAGGCTGACACCTTAGCCGAATACTACTTGGACTGGGGCAATTTTGAGAAAGCAGATAGAAAAAATGTAGATGCACTGCTCAATGCGTTTTGGCAGCGCATGGCTGGAGGAAAGGTTTATGCCTTTGAGCCGAAGGATATTGTAGACGCCCACGCGTTGCTGGGGTTGCCTCAAGATGAGCATATTACACTTCCAATACTAAAGCGGGTTTATAAAAAATCTCTTCAGTTGGTTCATCCTGACAAGGGAGGAACACAACAGGAAGCCCAAGACGTCATTCATGCCTATCAGATGTTATTGAGATACTATTCGTTAAAATAGAATATTAAGTGCGCTGTGATTTCGCCTTATTCGTATAACGTATACATGCTCAGGTATTTGACCGACAACTTCAGTAATTTCAACTTCATTGGCTTTTATTATCATCTATAAATGCGCACAATATGACCTATAAGAGCGTAGATTCGTATCAATGAACGCTTAACTATGCCACTTCACCACCAATTATCGCAGTTTCAGGCAATTAAAATGCACTTGATAATTCGGTGCATTGGAAGCAATAAGCTTTAATTTTAATATTGGATATGCAGAGCAATGGCCGTGTTCTGTGCAAAAAGTTATTGGGAAATAGAAAATTTATGAGTCGCATTTTTTATGTTACTGCAGCATTAATAACCCTTGTAGGCGTTATTGGGTGTTCGAATGAAGGCGAGCAAGCACAGCAAGGTGCTCAGCAAGGTATGCCCGCTCCTTCAGTATCGGTAATCACACTGAAACAAAAACCTGTGGTACATGAAATGGTGTTACCGGGCCGTGTAAGTCCGTCTCGTCAGTCTCAGGTGCGTCCTCAGGTAGATGGTGTTATTACGGAACGCCTGTTTGAAGAAGGTGCGCACGTGGAAAAAGGGCAGCAGCTTTACCAAATTGACGAAGCCCGTTACCTAGCCCAGCTAAACAGCGCAAAAGCCGACTTGAAGAGTGCCGAGGCAAACCTTAAAACATTGGAAGCGAAGGCGCGGCGTTATGATGACCTTGTGGCGCAAAACGCGGTAAGCAAACAAGAATATGACGATGTAATTGCTCAGAAAGATCAAGCGCAAGCGGCGATCAGCGTAGCAGAAGCTGCCGTTGACGTAGCGAAAGTAAACATGGGGTACACTAAGGTGTACGCGCCCATCAGCGGACGTATTAGTCGTTCTTTTGTAACCGAAGGAACCCTTGTTACTACGAATCAGTCTCAGCAACTCGCAACCATTACACAGCTTGACCCGGTTTTTATTGATATGCAGGAGTCAGGTGCATCAATTATTACGCTTCGTCAGTCAATGAGAAACCAAGGCTCAATGGATGTTGAATTAACGGTAGATGAAGTAACAGGCAAGCGTTACGACCAAACCGGCAGCGTTAAATTTTCTGAGGTGACAGTTGATGAAACCACGGGATCTGTAACACTTCGCGCTGAAATGCCAAATCCAGATGGTGTATTGCTTCCAGGTTTGTTTGTAAAAGGTCACGTTATTACTGGACGCGAAAATGCGTTGCTAGTTCCTCAACGCGCGACGACTCGTCAACCAGACGGTTCGCTTTCAGTTTATGTTGTTAATCAGAACAGCGAAGTTGAAGGGCGCACCTTGGAGATAGGCAAAATATATCGAGACCAATATGTTGCTTTAAGCGGTGTGAGCGAAGGCGAAAAGGTAATTGTAACTGGATATCAGAAGGTTAAGCCTGGCGCGAAAGTTAATCCGTCAGAGTGGCAACCATCATCACGTGGCTCACGATAGCAAACAAGGGATTTTAGTAATATGGCTCGTTTCTTTATAGACAGGCCCGTGTTTGCATGGGTGCTGGCAATTATCACAATGATGGCGGGTGTGTTGGCAATCACCTCACTCCCCATTGAACAATACCCCAAGGTAGCACCGCCCTCGGTGACTATCTCAGCAACGTATCCAGGTGCATCGGCAGAAACCGTAGAGAACTCGGTTACTCAGGTGATAGAACAAAGCTTAACGGGGATTGATAACCTACGTTATTTCTCGGCAAGCAGTTCGAACAGCAGCATGTCTATTACGCTTACTTTTGAGCCGGGTGCTGACCCAGATATCGCACAGGTGCAAACCCAAAACAAGGTGCAAGGCGCACTTCCGCTGTTGCCCACTCAAGTGCAGCAACAAGGTGTAACCGTAACTAAAGCGAACAGTGCGTTTGCATTGGCCGTGGGCTTTTACTCTGAAGACGACTCAATGACACAATATGACCTGAGTGACTTATTAGTTTCTCAGTTCCGCGACCCCATTTCTCGTGTCAACGGTGTAGGGAATGTACGAGTCTTCGGTGCGCAACGTTCAATGCGAATATGGTTAGATCCAGATAAACTTTACAGCTACAACCTGACGCCTACTGACGTACAAGGTGCGGTTCAGGTACAAAATACCGATGTGTCAGCGGGTCAATTAGGCGGCATGCCCGCGATTGAAAACCAACAAATTAACGCGACCATTCAAGCGCAAAGTCGTCTTCAAACCGTTGAAGATTTCGAGAACATCGTACTTCGCGTAAATACAGATGGTTCGCAGGTGCGCGTACGTGACGTTGCGCGCGTTGAGCTGGGTGCGCAAAGCTACGACGTTATTGTTCGATACGATCGAAAGCCAGCATCAGGCATGGCGATTAGTCTTGCCTCTGGTGCAAACGCACTGGACACCATTAAGGCAGTAAAAGCTCGGGTTGAAGAACTGCGCTCGAACTTGCCTGACACGGTTAAAGTGGTTTATCCCGTTGATAGCTCGCCTTTTATTGAGCTTTCGATCGAATCGGTAGTACACACGCTTATTGAAGCGGTAGTGCTGGTATTCTTAGTGATGCTACTGTTCCTTCAAAATTGGCGTGCAACATTAATTCCTACCATAGCGGTACCGGTGGTATTGCTCGGCACCTTTGCGGTGCTACTGGCATTTGGCTTTAGTATTAACGTGCTAACCATGTTTGCTATGGTACTTGCTATCGGTCTACTCGTAGATGACGCTATCGTGGTGGTGGAAAACGTTGAGCGTATTATGGAAGAGGAAGGCCTCTCGCCTGCCGAAGCCACCAAAAAGTCGATGACTCAGATCACAGGTGCGCTTGTTGGTATTGCGGCCGTGCTTTCAACGGTATTTATTCCAATGGCGTTCTTTAGTGGTTCTGCAGGCGCTATTTATCGTCAATTCTCGGTTACAATCGTGTCTGCGATGGCATTTTCGGTATTGGTCGCTATCGTACTTTCACCGTCTTTGTGCGCCACATTATTGAAAAAGCATCCGGAAAACCACGACAAAAACAAAGGCTTTTTTGGCTGGTTCAACCGCACGTTTAATAAGGGCCGCGACCGCTATCAAAGAACCACAACACACATGGCGCAACGCGTTAAGCGCTACTTTGTCGTTTACGGTTTACTGGTGGGCGGTATGGCATTCATATTTAGTCAGCTTCCTGGTGCCTTCCTTCCAGATGAAGATCAAGGTCGAATGATGGTGCTAGTTAGTACGCCACCTGGCGCTACCGCTGGCCGTACACTCGAGTCTATTAAACAGGTGGAAGACTATATTCTTGAGCAAGAACAAGACGCGGTGAATGGCATGTTCGCGGTGGTGGGCTTTAGTTTTGCGGGTCAGGCACAAAACGCAGGTATGGCGTTCTTGAACTTCAATGACTGGAGCGTAAGGGACGAAAATAATTCTGCGTTTGCTGTGACGAACAGAGCTTTCGGAGCGTTTAGCCAAATTCAAGATGCCTCAGCGTTTCCTATAGTACCTCCACCTATCATGGAATTAGGTAATGCGACGGGCTTTGATATGCAGTTGGTTGACCGTGGTGGAAATGGTCACGAAGCGCTAATGAACGCGCGTAACCAGTTGTTAGGTATGGCAGCGCAGAATCCTAAACTGGCCGGCGTTCGCCCCAATGGTTTAAGTGACGTACCTCAATTTAAAATTAATATTGATAGTGAGAAGGCGTCAGCGCTTGGCTTGAACTTAAGTGAAATTAACAGTGCACTTCAAATCGCGTGGGGTTCAAGTTACGTAAACGACTTTATTGATAAAGGTCGAATTAAGCGTGTTTACATGCAGGCAGATTTGTCTCATCGCATGACACCTGAAGACTTGGATAAATGGTTTGTGCGCAACAGCGACGGCGAGATGGTGGCTTTTAACACGTTCTCGACCACTGAATGGGTTTATGGCTCACCGAAGTTAGAGCGTTTTAACGGCGTGTCATCTGTCAATATTCAAGGTAGTGCTGCTGAGGGTATCTCTTCTGGTGAAGCAATGGCTGAAATGCAGAAATTGGTTGAGCAGTTACCGCCAGGCTTCGCAATTGAGTGGTCAGGGTTATCTTACGAAGAACAAGAGGCTGGCTCGCAGGCGCCTATGCTCTATGCCCTTTCAATCTTGGTTGTTTTCTTGTGCTTAGCGGCCTTGTACGAAAGCTGGTCTGTACCATTCGCGGTCATGTTGGTGGTGCCCCTGGGTATTCTTGGTTCTGTAACCGCTGCATACATCTTTAACTTGCCGAATGATGTGTACCTGCAAGTAGCGTTTTTAACTACCGTAGGTTTGGCGGCGAAAAACGCTATCCTTATTGTCGAGTTTGCAAAAGAGCAGTACGAAAACGGCGAAGATTTAATGACCGCGGTATCCAATGCTGCCTCTCAGCGTTTCCGTCCAATTCTAATGACCTCAATGGCGTTCATCTTGGGGGTGACGCCGTTAGCACTTGCAAGCGGAGCAGGCGCCGCCAGTCAAAACGCGATTGGTATTGCGGTAATGGGTGGTATGTTCGCCGCTACTTTCCTGGCAATATTCTTTGTGCCTATGTTCTATGTACTAGTAGAAAAACTCTTCCACAGGGAAGATAAGTAACAATCAAGTACGCTACAGTGGGAAGCACTTTTCATTTTTGAATAGGGATATTGACAATGACCGTCGTCGTTTTTCGCGGCAAAGAGAGCGGCTCGCGGGGCTATAAAATAACAACGCTCTCACATGTAGCGTGTGATATGGGCTTTAAGGTCGAGAGTATTGATTATCAAGACCTCGACTGCCCAGAAGCTCGCCTAGCGCGCTTTAGTTCATAAGCCTACGACCAATCGCCTATAGTTCACGCCTACGCAAAGGGAGGAAAGCCCCCTTTTTTATGGCATGATGAGGCATTGCTTAAAACAAGGCAGATGGAAATGACATTTAGTTTACCTCAAGCGCCACAATGGTCGTCGTTAATAAAGTCTGGTTGCCGGGTCTTTGTTGGCGGAAATGCCTCGGTGCCGCATGCCTTAGTGCAGCATCTCATTGATAACAGCGAAGGATTCAGCGACATCGAGCTGGTTCATATGTTGGCTTTGGGCGATACCCGATGGGTGAAGGAAGAGTATAAGAACCTCTTCAAAGCAAACACCTTCTTCATTGGTGGCGAAGCCATGCGTAAAGCAGTTGATGAAGGGCGTGCTGACTACACTCCCGTTTTCTTATCTGAAATATCAAGCCTATTTAACGATGGTACGCTGGCACTTGATGCCGCGTTGGTTAATGTAAGCCCTCCAGACGAATTCGGCTATTGTTCGCTTGGCGCTGCGGTAGATATTGCGATGTCAGCAGTTCGACAAAGCAAGAAGGTTATTGCTCAAATTAATCCTCAGGTCCCAAGGACAGCTGGTCATTCTTATATTCATATCAGCGAAATAACGGCCTGTATTGAAGCCGAAGAGCCTCTTGTTGAAGTAACGCCGCCGCCAATTGATTCAGTAGCCGAACGAATTGGGCAGTATGTATCTATGCTGGTGGACGACGGCGCAACGTTGCAATTTGGTATTGGCAAAATACCGAGCGCCACCCTTAAATACCTGTGTAATCATAAAGACTTGGGTATTCACAGCGAAATGCTCACCGACAGTATTATTGAACTGTTGGAGTCTGGTGCTATCACAAACAAGAAGAAAACGTTCCACCCCGGAAAAATTGTTACCAGCTTTGCCATTGGTACACGCCAGCTTTATGATTTAATTGACAGAAATCCTCACATTGAGTTTTACCCAAGTAGCTACGTAAACAAGCCTACCAATATTGCAAAGAACGACAATATGGTTGCCATAAACAGTGCACTTGAAGTGGATTTAACCGGTCAGGTGGTGGCCGATTCACTGGGCTACGACTTTTACAGTGGTATAGGCGGGCAAGTTGATTTCGTAACGGGTGCTTCTATTAGTAAAGGCGGAAAAGCCATTATTGCGCTGCCTTCTACTGCAAAAAATGAAACTATCTCCCGTATTACACCCCGCATAAGCGAAGGCGCAGGGGTAGTGACGTCGCGGGGTAACGTGCAATATGTGGTAACTGAATACGGGATAGCGTCGCTTAAAGGGAAAAGTATTCGAGAACGAGCGCTAGAGCTTATTCGTGTGGCTCACCCGAAATTCCGTGCTGCGCTTTTAGAAGAAGTAAGGCAGCATTACTGGGTACCTCACTATCAGGAAAAATATCCGACCGACATTCCAGAATTAGGCGCTATTCAGCTTAAGAAACTGGCTATTCAAGGGGAAACATATTACATGCGCCCACTGAATCCGGCCGATGAAAGGCGTTTGCAGGAGTTCTTTTACTCTCATACGAAAGAGACGCTAAGGCTGCGCTACAACTACGACCCAAAACAAATGTCTCGTGAGAAGTCGTGTAATTTAGTGTCGGTGGATCAAAGCTCAGATGCGGCCTTATGTATAGTAAGACAAGAAGGATCTCGCATTACCATTCACGCGGTGGGCCGGTTCTATTACAACCCAAGTGACAATACCTGTGAAGCAGCGTTTGTTACCCGTGAAACCCAGCAAGGGAAAGGGATGGCAAGCAGGCTGCTAAACGAATTAATTAACGTTGCGAAAAAACGAGGCATTGCGAAGATGATGGCCTACGTGCGTGGCGATAACAGCCCGATGATTGCCATTTTCGAGCAAGCGCAATTTAAACGGAAGTTCACTGGCGACCCCAGTGACGTAGAGTTAGTACTAGATGTGGCATCACTACCATGACAATAAAAATTTTTCGCGGTAAGCACGGCACTAAACATGATTTAGGAAAAGAGCATCCTGAATCACCCGACCGTTTATTCGCAATAGATGACCAATTGCTTTCTTCTGGACTCGATATGGTATGTGAGCATGCTGATGCCACGCCTATTGCTGAGGCCTATCTCAAATTAGCTCACGACCCTTACTATGTGAAAAGTGTATTTGAGCATGCGGCTCAGTCCATATTTAGCGACCACGAAAAAACGCGCTATTCCGAAAACAAGGATAATGTGGCCTGGTTAGACGAAGATACTGGCTTAATGCGTCACAGTTTAAATGCAGCATTGGAATCGGCTGGCGCGGGGTGTAATGCCGTGGATTGGGTTATGGAAGGCCGTGACAGGCAGGCGTTCTGCGCGACAAGGCCGCCTGGTCACCACGCTACATTCGACAGCGCCATGGGCTTCTGTATTTTTAATAACATTGTCATAGCTGCACGTTACGCCCTTCAAAACTATCAGCTAAAGCGCGTTGCCATTATCGATTTTGATGTTCACCACGGAAACGGTACCGAGCAAATTGTTGCTGGCGATCAACGAATAATGCTTTGCAGCAGTTTCCAGCATCCTTTTTATCCACACAGTGGCTCACCGGTGTCGGCAAGTAATATTCTTTCTGTACCGCTAGAAGCAGGCTCTACAGGTGAAACATTTAGAGAAAAAGTACAGCATTGGTTTAACGCATTGCGCAACTTTCAACCTGAGCTTATTTTTATCTCAGCTGGTTTTGATGCCCATTTAGAAGACCCTATGGCGCATTTGCGACTGGTGGAAGACGATTATTTCTGGATAAGCCAACAGCTTCGCGCAGTGGCCGACGAATGTTGTCATGGTCGCATAGTCAGCATGTTAGAAGGCGGCTACGATTTAAGTGCATTAGGCCGCAGCGTGGTGTCGCACCTTAAAGGAATGAGCCGCCCTATTGAAGAGCCCCAATAAGGTGGCGTAGAAAGTAAGTTAAGGTATCGTTATCTACATCTAATAAACGCGTTAATAAAGAACAGTCTTCATGTCTATCCGCCTTCATTTCACTTAGGCTATCCACCTTGTAAGCATATAAATACCGGCACCTAACATAGCGAGGTTTTCGGTAAGAGAAATAAAGCCAAGGGGAAGGTCCGAATTACCGCCCACACAAGCGCATTTAAGTTCGCGCTTATCAATATATACCGCTTTAATAACAGAAACCGCTCCTATCGCACCGATAAAAATAGAAACAGGTGAAACCAATAGTGCAGGCAGCGCCGCTAACATTCCAAGCCCGGCAAACGCTTCTGCGAAAGGGTACACATAGGCGTACCTAACGTGTTTCATTGCCAGTAAGTCATAGGTAATGAATTGATTTGAAAAGGCCACGATATCTTGCAGTTTTTGTAGGGCGAGGACCACCATGGTGACACCAATGAAATTCATTACGAAGGGCTCAAGGCCCGTTGGCAGTCCACCTTTTAGCATAAGCGCAAATACCACAAGGGCGGCTAAAGAAAAAATCACAATGATAGGTGTGTAGCGCGACCCGAACTCACTTTCTTGCTTCAAATTGAAATAAGCTCGTAAGTCATCATAACCACCAATACGCTTATCATCGATAAACGTTTGCGGCGTGGTTTTCACGCTGTGCTTCTCTTTAAAAGCGTCAGTTTCACTTCGCCTTGTCAAATGATGGTCTTCAACATCGTAGCCCTTTCTTTCTAACAAATCTTTTGATTTGAGTCCAAAGGGGCAAATGTGATCAGGGGTGACCATGCGATAAAGAACCGCGGGCTTTGACATTGCAGACTCCTTGTAAACCTTTCACGAAACGGCACCTGATGCGCAAAATATGCACGCTTTTTGCCTATTTACAGTGATACCACGATATACAAAGATAAATTACACAATCTATGCCAAGGTTTTAACAGAAGCACCCTGATGCATCAGCGTTAATCACCGCACCGTTGTAAGGGAGTTGAGTGGTATAGCTTACCACCTGTTCGACAAGATTCTTTCCAGTAAAACATCCGTAGCCCGTTGCATATGGGCCTAAATAACGAAGCTGATTTTGCTTATCTAGAATGATGAGAGCGGGCACTGCGTCAAGCATGGCATTGAGTTTCGGCACGTCTTCTATATTCACTCTGACCTGCTGAAAGTCACTCCCTAGTTTTGTTAATAGCTGAGTCTGGTGAGGTGTAGTTAGCGTTTCACAATAGCAGCGAGACTGCGTTCCTACATGAATAACCGAACCTCTGCCGATGTTTTGTTCGTTCAGTAGCTTAACCAGTGCGGCGTCAAAGTTAGGCGCTGTGGTACGATGAAGTAACTTACCGCTAGGGTCGAAGGCAGAGAGCTGGCGTTGGCCGTACACCAATAGGGCGGTGAGTATGCTCACCGTCCATATTAAAAGAAGTATCCAGCTTGACTTTTTGTGCATAAACCCAAATGCCAACAAAGTGCTTTAAGGGCTTTGGTTAAAGCTTAAAGCGTTCGATAGCACTGCGCATGCGCTGAGAAATTTGTGACAACACCTCGACCTCGCCAGCGAGCGATTCGGCGGTAGCTAGCTCTTCTGAAGTAAACTCACTCAAACGCGCCGTGCTTTGCGCAATTGAAGACGATGCAGTTTCTTGCTCAACCGCAGATGTCGCTATTTCGGTCATGCTCTCACTTGCTTCACGAATTTGCGTCATGATCTCTGTCATGGCTGAGGTCGCGTTGTTGCTTGAGATAACGGCTTCGTCGACCAATTGAATACAGGTTTGCATTTGCTCAACAGAGCTGGCGGTTTGAGCAACAAGTTGTTCAGTAATGCTTGTAATTTGATCAGCACTTTCTTTTGAGCGAATTGCTAAAGTACGCACTTCATCTGCGACAACAGCGAAACCACGACCGTGTTCCCCAGCTCGGGCTGACTCGATAGCAGCATTCAGCGCGAGCAAATTAGTCTGTTCCGCTACCGCTGTAATTGAGCGCATGGCATCGGAAATGTGTGAACATTGTTCGTTAAGCGCCGAGTTTGTCTGCGCAGCTGAATTTAGTGTATTGCGCAGTGAATCTATGGTTTGGCTTGTATTAGAGATGGAATCGCGCGTAGTTTGCGAAGAGTTCTGCGCTGCAGAGGCTTTGTCACTAGCAAGCGTTGTTTGCTCAGTAGACAACTGCATAGTCTGTGCAATTTCTTCTGACGATGCCGACACCATGGCAATCTCTTGGTCGGTATTCCTGCTGATTTCAAACATATTGTTTGCCGCTAGCTCCATCTTGTCACAGCCTTTTACTACCTCGTCAGTTAAGTTAGAAGCAAGCTCAATTAATGCCTTCACCTGATCGATTAGCTCAGCAAACGGCTTCACTATTTTGTGACCCCGATTAAGCTTAATAGATAAATCGAGTTTACCACCACCCTTTTGCATGCTCTCAATTGCTAAGCGCAGTTCAGCCGCTCCGGCACCCTCTTGATGACTTTGTTTGGCCATGTACATCAATACACCGCCTTCAGAAAGCGCGAATACTGCGTGCATCAATAATATAGGAAAGGTAACGTGCCCCTCTTCAAAAATAAATAACGGTGCACCACCAGCCTGTAAGAAGAAGAAAGAGATATGATGTACAGCAACAACCGTTGTGCCGGTTGCAACTACTTTCCAGTCTCTAAAGTAAGAGAGAAATGCAAGAAGAACAAAGATTTCAAAGTGTATTTCAATTAACCCGAATGACTGATGGATGTGTAGGGCTGTTAGTAGTTGAACACCGATAGCCATCGCATGACGGCTTATCGTTGAATAGGGGTTTTGCATACTAAGTACGAGTGGAACGGCAGCAATGGGAATACCCAGAACAAATGCAGGAAGAATCTCGCCGGTGTACAAACCGATGCCAATTGCAATGAGCAACTGAATTATAATCACAATGCGAAAAATCTTATGACCTTCCAGAAGCCAAGGGTACTGCATGCCAATCTCCGACAAGTATTTGGGATAAAGTGTAGGTTAAAAATGAGGGCCGTGCTAAATTTGCTTTAGTTTACGTAAGTTAAAGTATTTACGCTATTTAACTTTTGTATAGAAGTTACTGTTATTAAGAAAGTTTAACCTCCCAATGGCTTAAGGATACATCAATGCCTGCCGTCGCTTTTCTTTCTACTGACCACCTTGAAGAATTTTTTGTATACGACGAACTTTTGATCCCGGTTTTTAATGATAACGGTTGGTCTGTAGAAACTATATCCTGGCATAGTCATTCAGAAAATTGGGATAGGTTTGACTATGTGATAGTGCGCAGTACATGGGATTATCAGCAGCATCCAGAAGCTTTTTTGGCTTGTCTAAAGCAAATTGATGCGTCGAGCGCAACCTTACTCAATCCATTGCCGCTTATAAAGTGGAATATTGAAAAGCACTACTTAAAAGACTTACAGGACAGGGGCGTGCCTATTGTAAGTACACAGTGGAGCAATGCATTTAATAACAGTGTTATAGAAGGTGCATTTTCACATTTCAACAGTGACACCGTGGTGGTTAAACCTACGCTAAGCGCTAATGCTGATAATACATACAAGCTTTCAAAAGCCGATTGGCACGAAAATCAGCAAGTACTTTCCAATACATTTAATCAGCGTGATTTTATGGTCCAGCCATTTTTGCCCAGTGTAGTTGAAGAAGGGGAATACTCACTTTTTTATTTTGGAGGGAAGTACAGTCATGCTATCAAAAAGGTGCCGCAAAAAGGCGACTTCCGAGTACAAGAAGAACACGGTGGTAGCTTATATCCTACTACCGTGGACAAAGAACAATTAGATATTGCTCGAAGAGCATTGTCAGCAATGCCTTGTGAAGCACTTTATGCACGGGTAGATCTCGTTAGGCAAGGCAGTAGCTGGGCGATAATGGAACTTGAACTTATTGAGCCTTCTCTGTATTTCAACTTAGATGAACAATCTCCCCTTCGCTTTGTAAAAGCACTGGTAAATATTCATTCGGCTAAGCATTCAAAGTAAAAAGTGAGGACAGCCCCCGTCCCGTTTATGGTCCCAATAGAAGCCATAGCTAGCGCGCTTTTTTAATTGCCTAGGGCCTGTAGCTGTTACCTTTGGAAATATGTCTTTCAACGCGGGATACTTGCCTTTTCACTTTCTCGCTTCGATCCCGTTTTATTACTCTGTTTCTGCTAGCTTCAGGCACCTTTACTTGAGCACGGCGCACTGAAGGTGTGCTCATCCGTTCAGTTCGTCTGGGCTCACTGCTTTCTCGAACAACCTGCTTGTTTTGGGGGCTCGTTCTTTCAAGTCGCTCTCGATTCAAGCGCTGTTTACCCTGGCGCTGTAGTGCGTTTTCTCTATTAGCATATCGCTTAGACTCTGACGACGTCGAAATCCGAGCAGCTTTGTCGCGCTTCAACTGGTCTAGTGTTTGGTTTCTAGTTGGCTTCTCGCTTCTGGTCATCGCTTGATTGCGTTTTAGTGCGCGCTCAATGGATTGTTTGCGGTTTACCGAGTCTTGCTTGATCTGAAAACGACTTTCTCTGAGTGGCGTTATCTGTTGTGACGTGACCGTTCGTTTTATGGACTTGGTATTCTCACTGCGCGAAATGGGTCTTGCTGTGCGCTTTTCATTGTGGTGTGTCTGCGTATTGACTAATCGAATTTGCTTATTAGACAAATGCTTTGTTCGCAATACGTCCGCATGTTCATAGCGCGAAGGCGCACTGTGAATTACACGAGTAGAGTAACGCGCTCGGCGATGCACGCTATTGTGCTCCCAGCGACGATAGTCTCGGCTTATCACGCGTTTTCTTGGGCTACCGTGGTAATACCGGCGCACAGGCTCGCGGTGAATAACAACATGGCGGTTATGCCAGTGCACACTGCTAAAGAAAAAGAACGTAGAAAGGTGAATGCTTGGAGACCAATAGACATTGCTATGATGATGGTAGCTTACGTGATGACGCCAGCGAACTGGTGATGTTGTGTGCCACCAGTGACCGTATACAATATGTGGGTCGTAATAAGGCACATACACTACTTCCCGCTGACGCGGCTCAATGTAAATTATTTCGCGTGTAGTTTCACGCTCTCTTTCAACTTCAATGTAGTCGTTGGTCACTAAATTACCGGTGTTAAGGGCGTGTTGTCGAAGCACTTGTACTCGGTCTAGTACACGACTTTGATCAATTAATACATTGTCACCAAGTTGCTGCAACCACTCAAGATCATTCGCCATGGTATTGAGTAAGTCGCTAAATGAAGCGAGTGCTTTTACGCTGGGATCCCAGCTAACATTTGCCAATACATTTTCAACCTGCTCCGGCGTTAAATGCTTATTGCTTTGGCGCCAACGGTCGGCTGAAATTACATCTAGCGGGTAGGTAGCCGCAATCAGTATATGGGTGAGCAAGGTATCGGGATAAAGTGCAATGGGGGCAAGAACACTGTCTAATTCAGCGTTAGAATATTGCTGCGTTGATGCAGAAACTTGCGTAAGGCTGGCGTTCGACTGCCCTAAAACAGGCAGCGCCGAGACACTAGAAAGTGCGACAATCACAGATAAGGTTATGTTTCTCATACATTCTCCTTACATTGCTATGCGCATAAGCAACGGCTTTTCGCGTGCAATGTGGTAAGTCTGTATACGTTATAACCAGTCTATCATTAACCCAAGCTGAACAGAAAATATTCGCACTATACCCGTCCGCATAGATAATTACCCACTCAGCGAGACTTAAAATGTTCGTAATCGCGGCGTGTTAGCGTAGGTATTACGGAATCACATCCATTAATGTGGCCGTTTTTACAAGAGTTAGTCTATTTAAAAACGTGTGGGTCAAAAGCGTGACCAAGCTTTTCCGTTTTCGTTTTAAGGTAGTGTTTGTTGTCTTTCGTAATGCCGTGGTCAATCGGCTTTCTTGCTACCACGTCAATACCTAGTGCTTTCAGTGCCGCCAGCTTTTTCGGATTATTTGTCATAAGCTCAACGTGCTTGACGTTGAGGGTATCTAGCATCAGTTTGCAGATGTCGTAACTTCTAAGGTCTGCGTCAAAGCCTAGATGTTCGTTGGCTTCAACCGTGTCCATGCCACTATCTTGAAGGTTGTAGGCGCGAATTTTATTTAAAAGACCAATGCCGCGACCTTCTTGGCGGAGATATAAAAGTACGCCGTGTCCGTTATCAACAATATTCTGCATGGCTTTTTCTAATTGAAAACCACAGTCACAACGGGTACTAAATAAAGAATCACCTGTTAAGCATTCTGAATGAATACGAATTGGTACTACGTCGTCTTCTTTCCATTCTCCATAAGAGAGGGCAACGTGTTCTTGGCCGCTGGCTTCAACAAAACCATGTATTTTAAAATCACCCATTCGAGTGGGTAATTTTGCGGTACTGACGTATTCGTATTTAGGCTGTTTGCTACTCATGTTACTTCTACACTTTGGACAGTAGGCAATAAGTGGGGATGACTTCTTTTTTTGCAAGTCTACCACTTAATTATACGCGAGTAGACGCTTGTGCTATCACTTTTTTCGCAGGAGGTGTATTCCGTACGGTTATTGAAGTGGTGTAAAGTCATGTAGCGGGGCAGGCTTTGCAACGCTATAGCCCTGAGCAAAATCAATACCCATTTTGCCTAGTTGCGCCATAGTGCCTTCATTTTCAACAAATTCTCCTACAGTTTGCATACCCATGGCTTTCGCCACATCATTGATTGAAGCGACCATCGCCGTGTCTACACTGTCGTTAAGCATATCTTTAATAAAAATACCGTCAATCTTCACCTGACTAACAGGTAAGCTTTTGAGATAGCTGTACGAAGAAAAGCCGCTGCCGAAGTCATCTAGCGCGAAGGAACAGCCGAGTCGATTAAAGGTACGCATAAAGGCAAGGGTGTCTTCCATCTTTATTATTGCTACCGATTCGATTACCTCGAAACAGATCTTGTTATAAGGAATAGCAAAGGTTTCGAAGGCATTCAGAATGAAAAGAGTAAAATCTCTGTCTGCCAATGAATGGCAGTTAAGGTTAATACTGCATCGCCGTAATTCAGCCAGGTGCTCTGGATTTTCAGACAGCCATTTGAACGTATTTGTCACCACCCATTTATCGACATTTACATTCATTTCAAAACGCTCGGCCGTGGGCAAAAAGTTGGCTGGCTCAACGATATTGCCATCTTTTTCCTTCAGTCGTAGCAGTATTTCATAATAGTGGCCATCGCTGGCTTTGCTAAGAGGTCTGAGTGACTGGTAGTAAAGTATAAAGCGTCCTTCTTCCAGCGCGTTGTTTATTGATGAGACCCAGTCCAGTTCACATTGATAGCGCTGCATACTCTCATCATCTTTATTGTATTTATGAACCTGATTTCTACCTTGCTCTTTGGCAAAGTAGCAGGCGGCATCAGCCATGCTTAAATATTGCCCTGAGCTGACGTTGTTATCGTCGCACACGACCATGCCAATACTTACCCCCAAGTTGAAAATGCGGTTGTCCCACATGAATCGATAGGTTTGTACTGCATTGAGTATTTTCACCGCATTAAGATAAACCGTATCGGCATCTTTATTTGAATAAATAACGCCGAACTCATCACCCCCGAGTCTAGCTAACAGTGTGTCCGGTAATAGTACATTTTCAATAAGGCGGGCTAGGTCTTTTATCAACACATCTCCTGCTTTGTGACCGCAGGTGTCATTGACGACTTTAAATCGGTCTAAATCTAAAAAGAGCAGGCACGCAGGCAACTCGCTAGGGTTATGTACTTTTTCCTTGAAGACAGACTCAAACTGCCGTCTGTTGTATACGCCAGTAAGTGAATCGTGAGTAGCTAGATACTGCAGGCTTAAATCGGATTGCTTCTTCTCCGTAATATCAATAATTGAGCCGTACAAATAATTCCCTTCGGCGTTTTCTCGAACTTGGCAAGAAAGTGAGAACCAAAACTCTGTGCCGTCCACGCGTTTTCCTCGTATTTCTTTCCTGGTGACATGGCCTTGTTGTGATATTTCGCCTAATACTATATGTCTGTCTTCCGGTGATGCGTAAAAGGCTTTTGTGCTTGCCTCCTCGCTAAGCATTTCTTCTTCACTTTCATACCCAAACAATTTGCACATGGCAGGGTTAACTGAAATTAGTTTGCCGTCTAACGTTGATGTGTAATGACCTTCGGTGGAGTTTCGGAACAAATCATAAAAGTGATTCAAGTTAGCTATTGTTTCAGCTTGAGAGGAGAGCTTATGCTGATGGAGGGCTTGCTCTTTCGTAATGACGGCAAATCCGAAACATAGGAAACCTAAGGTTAAAAAGATGAGCATTCCTATAGCAACATCGACTGTATAAACAAGATCGCTGAGAAGGTTTTGCATCACTAGGGCGTAAAATGTAAAGAAAGACAGCCACGCTAGGGTATAAGTGATGCTAACTGCATTGCCTTTTTCTTTGAAGATAAGAGCAAGTGTGATGTGATACAGACCCATTACCACTATGAGTAGCAGCAGCGTAATTGTGACCATGTACGCATTTACGGTAAAACAGTAGATTGTGGCAGCAATAGGCAAGGCATAATTGAGCAGCCTTAACGAAAATGGCACGCGGTCAAATAGGTGATGAGTAACCTTAGCAATACACAGTAATAGTACGCAGAAGCAAACGGCATAAAAACGCTCGCTGGCATTGGTTAGGCTGGGCCAAATTGCAAGGCCCCCTTGCGTAATGAACAGCAACGCAATAAGCACCAATGACGACATAGTTAACCAAAAACGAGTAGGAATGCGCTGATACAAGTAGGAGAAAAGAAAATAAAAGGTAAGGAGTGCCATTACTCCCGATACCGCACCAAGCAAAGTCAGCATGTTAGTGTCGTGTTGGGCAAGCTGATCTTTCTCCCATAGGGTCATGGGAAAAAATGTAAGCCCTTCGTCTTTCACTGCTATGAGTAATCGGGCGTCTTGATAAGGTTGGAGTGTGAAAGCAAGCCTGATATTTGGAAGCGGCTGTCTTAACGAATGGTCACCTTTACCGGCTTGATAACGGTACGATTTTATAATTCGCTGACTGCTGTCCAGAAGATAAATTTGCAAGTCGTCAACGTTTAAACGGTCGATATTGAGCACTAAAGGAATCGGGCTATAGCCCGTATGCGCAAGCTCTGTTGAATACCACAATCGTACTTTTGAAGAAGCTGTCGCCTCTGATGCATTTGACGCGCTTCCCGTCAACACATCAAAATAGGTCGCACTACTTGGTGCGATTGATACCTGAGCATAGTGGTTGATGATTTCCTTTTCAAAAGACTCATCAATGATTAGCTGTGGAGTGGCAAAGGCACTTATGCTTAAAACCAACCAACTAATGAGCAAAGTTGCGATGTACTTTATTAGCTGAGATATTGGCACTAGCATGCTCCTTGAAGCGCTAATTATGTGTTTTCTTTAGAATAATACTAGTCTGCCCTAAAAGCCAAACAGAAAGAAAAAGGGGAGATGACGTTTACGCGCTTTGAAGGTACTGGTAAATTGCGCTAGGTGACTGCTGAGTACCTATCGGCTCAAGCCAAATCGCTTCGCAAAGCCACTCGATGCAAAGCATACACTGAAAATGTGTTTCGCTGGGCCGAGTAGTAACAAGTGCCTGAAAGCGATCTGCACCCCAATCCGCATCAGAAAGCGAAAAGTGAAAAAACTCACAAAACTGTTGTGTCCATTGCTGAGTTTTAAGAGGTGTTGTTGGTAAGTCAACGCGGATTTCTACGCTTTGTTCGTTAACCACCGCGTGCTGTTTAATATCATTTTTTGTAAAAGGCTGCATAGAACTTATCAATTTACTGGTTTTGTAAACCCGCTCGCTCAAAAAAGTGTATATAGTACAACAGAAAAACAATAGCGTTAATTCAAGCGTATTAAGGACGGGGTATGCTAACACTTCACCATTTGAATAACTCTCGCTCGCAGCGAATTTTATGGCTGCTTGAAGAGCTAGGCGTAGAGTATAAAATAGAATTTTATCAACGAGACAGCAAAACTAACTTGGCACCTGACGCATTGCGCGCTGTTCATCCGTTAGGACGCTCTCCGGTACTTACTACGCCACACGGTGCCATTGCAGAATCTGGCGCTATAGTAGAATACCTTGTTCGCCATCACGCTACGAATTCATTTTCAGTACCCCAAGATCCTGAGGCGCTTCAACAGTATTGGTTCTGGCTGCATTTCGCTGAAGGCTCACTAATGCCACCATTAGTGGCAAACTTGGTGCTGGAAAAAGCGCGTCAGAAAGGTTCGAAACCCTTCTTTATTAAGCCCATCACTAACAGGCTGATAGACGGGATATTAAACGCCTACTATGGCCCTAATTTAGCGCAAAGTTTGCGATACGTAGAGTCTTACCTAGCGAAAAACACCTGGTTTGCGGGAGATGCGCCCAGTGGCGCTGATGTCCAAATGATATTCCCGTTAGAGTCGCTGGTGGCTAGCGGGCGAGCAAAAGATTTTAGCGCTATTCAAGGCTACGTTAAGCGGGTTCATGCCAGAGAAGCCTACAAAGCTGCGCTTGAAAAAGGGGGAGAATACGCTTACGCCTAGTGTGTTCATTTCCACAGCGTGCCCTTTCAATTAGTGCCAAACCCTGCGACCATCTGAGAAACAAACTCAGGTGGTCTGTAGGCCTTAGTGTTCTCGATTTATATAGTCGTCAATGAGCTGAATAAAGGCCTCGCCATAGCGTTCTAATTTGGTGTGGCCTACGCCGCTTACATCTAATAAAGTGTTGCGCGTGGTAGGGAGTTTACATGCCATATCCACCAAGGTGGCGTCGCTGAATACTACGTACGGTGGTACTTCATTTTCTTCTGCCAACACCTTACGTAAATGCTTAAGGCGCGTGAACAAAGTTCTGTCGTAATTGGCTGGCGCTTGTTTGGCTTTTTTCTTATCGGGCTTAAATTCAAGCCTCGGAACGGCAAGCTGAACAGCGACTTCACTTTTTAGCACGGGCCTTGCGGCCTCGGTCAAGCGCAACGCGGCATGAGCAGTAATATCAACGCGAATAAGCCCTTTGTGAACAAGCTGGTTGATAATGTTGTGCCAGTAGCTGTCCGACTTATCTTTTCCTATGCCGTATGTAGAAAGCTGGTGGTGACCTGCTTCCTGCAGGCGCCTAAGCTGCTTGCCTCGCAACACATCAATCACGTATTGGCTGGAGGCTTGCTGTGAGAGCCTAAGTACGCACGACAGGACTTTTTGTGCAATCACTAAACCGTCAATCATTTTTGGCGGGTCTAAACAGATATCACAGTTGCCACAGGCGCTGTCACTGAACTGAGAGAAGTAGTTCAGCAATACTTGTCTACGACAGGTTTGTGCCTCTGAAAAGGCTTCCATAGCCGCAAATTTTTGCAGTTCTATTTGGTTGCGCTCGGGTATTTCACCTTGCTCTATCCATTGCTTTACACGGGCCGCGTCTTTTTCATCAAACAAGAGTAGTGCTTCTGACTCTAGGCCGTCTCGCCCAGCTCGGCCGGTTTCCTGATAATAGCTTTCAACACTGCGCGGGACGTCGTGATGCACCACATAACGCACGTTCGATTTGTTAATACCCATACCAAAGGCTACGGTGGCCACCACAATATCAATTTTGTCGTTGAGGAATTGGCGCTGTACCAGCTCGCGCTCGTCGTTATCCATACCCGCGTGATATGCCGCACAGCGAAAGCCTTGTCTGAATAATTTAGCGTGCAGGTCGTCGACTTTCGCTCGACTGTTGCAGTAAATAATGCCGCTACCTTCCTGCTGTTTTACGTATGCAACAACTTGGTCGAAAGCCTTGTACTTGCTCATTACACGGTAGCGAATATTGGGTCTGTCAAAGCTACCTCTATAAACCAGTGGCTCGTTAAGGTTTAGCTGTGTCAGTATGTCTGCTTGGGTGGCTGAATCTGCAGTAGCCGTTAATCCAATAACAGGAATAGAGGGGAAGCGAGATTTTATTTGCCCCAGAGCGCGATAATCCTGCCTGAAATCGTGCCCCCAATGGGAAACGCAGTGCGCTTCATCAATGGCAAACAAGGCAATACTGGCGTGTGCCAGCGACTGCTGAAAATAGTACTGCATTAAGCGCTCAGGCGACACATATAGTAAGTCGAGTTTTCCAGCTTGCAATGCGTCATTAATGTGCGCTTGTTCATCTGCTTCAAGCGTCGAATTGAGATAGGCGGCTTTTACGCCTAGCGCCTTAAGCTGCTCCACCTGGTCCTGCATTAGCGAAATGAGCGGCGATACAACAATAGCGGTACCGGAGCGCACTAATGCAGGAATTTGATAGCACAGCGACTTACCTCCACCTGTTGGAAGCAAAACAAGTGCGTCTTTACCTTCACATACCTGGTGAATGACTTCGCCTTGACCGTCGCGAAAAACATCGTAACCAAACACATCTTTTAAGATGGTTTCTGGTGTCTTTTCCCGTTGCGTTTCTGGCGCTAATTCTGATGAAGCTATTGCAGTTGTCATGGCGCAGGATTTTACGCTTTTTTCCCGATGTCTTCACGGGGCAATTTAAAAAACTAGACTAAAATTCAGCGACAGTGCTAAACGGGGGCAGTCGTTTTCATAATTTATTTTGATTTAATATCATTGTTTGGATGAATTTCCGTCAAACTCACATTCGGTAGTAATGTTCCTATTCAGAAGCAACTCAAAGGTTATTTCACTAAGGAAAGCGAGTGGATAAAAATACGCCAAATAAACGACAAGCGAGCGACAGCGAAACGCTTGACCATCAACGAATGATTAAACATGTAATTGGTCTTTTTCGTGATACTATGCCGTTTAACCAGTTGTTGGGCCTGGAATTTGTCACTGAGGGAAAGGGGCTGGACACACAAGTTTCCCTACATCTTGATTGGCAACCAGCGCTTACCGGCAACCCAATGCAAAAAATCCTACACGGCGGTGTAACAGCGACTATGCTAGACACCATCGGCGGTTTAGTTTCAATCATAGAAACCATCAAGCAAACCGCACACGAGGACCTTGAGGATCTTCAGGTTAGATTGCCCACCATGGGTACGGTCGATATGCGTGTTGACTACCTTAGGCCAGGAAGGGGGGAGCGCTTTATTGCGACAGCGATGATAATACGCAAGGGTAGTAAGTTGGTGGTTTGCAGAATGGAATTGCACAACGAAAAAGGCGATCATATAGCCTTTGGCACAGGTACATATATGCTGGGATAGCAGTCTTTTAATGGGTTTCCATTATCCTGTAATGCCAGTGGCTATGTTGTGTAAAGGAAGTGAGCGGTATTTACGGGAGGTGTAGCATGGCTGAGCCATTACCAGATTTAATTGAAGAGATTGTTACCGAAAGTATGGGTGATGATCCGGCGACCTTGTTAGCCACCCTAGCAGGGCAAGACGAGGTGTACATCGCATCACTGTTAGAGTCGCTGCCCGTAGAAAAACGCTTGGCAGTGTGGGAAGGCATTCCTCGCGACCGTAAGCTCGACGTATTGGTTGAGATGCGTAGCGACCCCCGTGAAATTCTTATCGACAATACGCCGCACGACGAATGGACGTCTATTTTTGCTGATATAGATGCAGAGGATTTACTAGAGCTACTTGATTCATTGCCAAAACGCCTAGTCGATATGGCTTATGAGTCCCTTGATTCTAAAGAGCGAAAGTACTTCAGAGAAGCCACACAGTTTCCCGATAACCAAATAGGACACTGGGTGAACCACGATCAGTTAGTGCTGCCATCGAATGCGAAAGTACGCGAAGGATTGCGCTTGCTAAGACGTGACATTCCTCAGCACTGTGACAGCATTTTTTTGGTGAATCGTTCAGGTCAATTTTCTGCGCTGGTTAAAATTAGCCACCTTTTCAATGCGCAAGATCACGTGTCGCTATTCGATTTGTCGGAAGAAAGTGTGACGACCATTCAAGGGGCTGACGACACAATGAATGCGTCGCTTCTTGTTCAGCGCTCAGGACTCGCCTCGTTGCCGGTGGTTGATGAAAATAATAAGCTTCTCGGGCGATTAGATGTGACCTCGGCAAGTGAGTTGGTTAATGAGTTTTACGAACGCCAAGTAATGGCTTCGGCCGGTATGGACGAGGACGAAGACTTATTCTCGCCAGTGGCGAAAAGTGCGAAAAATCGTGCACTCTGGCTGGGAATTAACCTTCTCACGGCATTCTTAGCCTCGTGGTTCATTGGGTTATTTGAAGGCACGCTACAACAAGTTGTTGCGCTAGCGGTACTTATGCCAGTGGTGGCGAGCATGGGAGGTATCGCAGGAAGTCAAACACTAACCCTAATTGTGCGCGGTCTGGCGCTAGGGCAGGTTACACCCGCTAACTTACGGGCGCTGATGGTGAAAGAGCTTAAAGTAGGCGGTGTTAACGGCGTTATTTGGGCTTTGGTGATAGGCGTGGTTGCCTATTTTTGGTTTACCGACGCTATGCTAGGTTTGGTTATTTGTTTAGCCATATTGTTCAACATTGTAGCCGCCGCCCTAGCGGGTGTGTTCGTACCTGTAATTTTGGATAAGTTAAAAATAGATCCTGCGTTGTCGGGCTCGGTAATTCTAACAACCGTTACTGACATTGTAGGCTTTGTGGCGTTCTTAGGTTTGGGCACACTGTTTCTTCTATAAGCTTGTTCCTGTTTAACGCTGTAAGGTGACAAATGCGGCCAAGGCCCCACGGTATGAGCACATTCAGTGGGGCTGTGTCATTTTTCGTAAATCATGACGCGTGTTACACGCCTTTTGCCGCATTGGAAAGCGCTGAGGGTTGTGTATCCACCTAACCTGATAAACAATACGCGCCTTCATCCCCCGAATTTCGTTGGAGTCAGTCTTGTCTAAGCAAGCCAGTGCCGCTCAAGTTGGCGTTATTTGTGCTATTGCCGCATACAGTATGTGGGGTATTGCACCTGTTTATTTCAAACAGTTGATGGTATTGCCTGCGGCTGAAATTTTAATGCACAGGGTAATTTGGTCAGTAGTGCTTTTGGTGGGGCTTATTGCCGCGCTAAAGCAATGGCCAAAAGTAGGCGCCGCCCTTCGCAATAAACGGGTTATGCAGATTTTATTCGTCGCCGGTCTGTTACTCGGAGCGAACTGGCTCTTGTTTATATGGGCAATTAATAACGACCATATTCTTGATGCAAGTCTTGGCTATTACATTAACCCTCTTATTAACGTGTTTTTAGGGCGACTTTTCTTAGGTGAACGGTTACGCAATTTACAGCGCGTGGCAGTAGGGCTTGCGGTTATTGGTGTAGCTATTCTTGTTTTATCATATGGCCATGTGCCGTGGATTGCTCTGGTGCTGGCGGGAAGTTTTAGCGTATACGGGTTGTTGCGTAAGCAAGTGGCGGTAGATTCGCTGCCTGGCCTTTTCATCGAGACCTTAATGCTTTCACCGTTAGCTATTTTTTACTGGATATTCTTCGGGTCTGAATACAGCAATTTATTTAATAACGACGCCACGCTAAATACCCTTATTTTAGCGGCTGGTATTGTGACTACAGCGCCACTACTTTGTTTTACCGCTGCAGCAAGGCGCATTATGTATTCCACACTAGGCTTCTTTCAATACATTGGGCCGACGCTCATGTTCGTGCTGGCGGTTTACCTTTATGGCGAACCCCTTGAAGAGTCGCGTTTGGTTACCTTCGGTTTTGTATGGTGTGCACTTATCCTGTTTAGTGCCGACTCGCTAGTCAATTACCGGAGTCAGCGTAAAGCGCGAAAGCTAGCGGAAGAGTAGAGACTTATTCTCGAAGCCCTGAGTGACATCGAGCCAAACGCAAAACGGTAGCGTTAAGCGCCCTTTTTCGAGAGCACCGCGCTTTTTGTAATATTGGGTAATATAAATGCTTTGTGAAGAAGTACTGGCTTAAGCGGCGGTGGGTTAAGTGAAACAATTAAAGCAGTGAGCCTTGCGCTTGTTGAGGTGTATCAGGTGGCTCGCTTTTGACCTGATTGCGACCGCTATTTTTTGCGGCGTAAAGCTGCTTGTCAGCTAAGCTCAATAGCTTATCCACGCGCTGGGTATAGGCGCCGCTTACCCCAATACTGCAGGTCACTTTAATGTCTGTTTTAGGCAGTCGAATAACTTCAGCTTCCACCACCTTTCTGAAATCTTCTAAACGTTCACATGCTTTGTCTAGGGGCGTTGAAGGCATGTAAATACAAAATTCTTCGCCGCCGAATCGGGAAATAATTTCATCTGGAAAATAAAACTCAATAAGCGCTGCTAAGGCTTTTAGTACAATGTCACCGGCGTCATGACCATGGGTATCGTTTATCGACTTGAAAAAATCGAGGTCAATGAGGGCGAGAGCGTGATCTTCAGATAAGCTTTGATGTTGAACCGTGACCATGTAGAAGAAATGGCGTCTATTTGGCAAACCCGTTAGATAATCAGTGTTGGCTACACGGCGAATTTCTTCAACGCTCTCAATATATTCTACGTTTTGCATCACGCGACATAAGAACTCTTCATGACAGTAGGGCACGCGTAAAAAGTCATTTGCACCACTTTTAATGAAATGTGCAGACATTAACATACCTTTGCCTCCGGCTATGCCCATGATGGCAAGTTGCTCTTTTGAGAAGGCTTTTCTTAAGCTGGCTACAAAATGTGTACCTGTCATATCCGGTAAGGTGTTGTCGGTAATAACAAGGCGTACATTTTTATGCTCAGACAAGCATTGCATTGCGTCTGTAGCCGTTAAGCATTCAAACGCAATAAAGTTATGACGCTGAAGTAATGAAACCGTTCTTGAACGCAACACTCGGTTAGTACTTACTACAACAACCCCAGTAGACTTGTTCTTTTCCAAGCGACTAATAAGGCGATTTAGGTAGTCGTAATTTTGTGAATTTTCTTTGGGGATGTAATCGACAACGTCTCGTTCAAGAACTTTATCGCGAATAGCGCTATCTAAACTTTCGGTTGTTGCTATGGTGGGAATGAAAGACTCAACCGTAAAGTCGATAGCTTCGCCTTTTGGTGCATCGGGAAGCGAGTATGCAACAATGGCGCACAGAAAAGTTTCCGGCATGTTCTGCGCAAACCTTGCTTTTCCTTCGGTAAGCGACGTTGCACCGACGGGGGTAAGGCCCGCTCGGCGTACTAATTTCGCTATAAGTTCAAGGTTGCCTTCACCATTTTCGATGATCAGCACGTGTTGCTGCATACATTTCAACTTAGGTTTAGGCTACCTTGCCTATTGATTATGTTACGCTTTCTCCAGCTTTGCGTAAGCTAGTACCAGCCATTTGCTGCCAAATTCGTCGAAGTTTACTTGAACTCGACCGTGCTCACCACTCCCTTCGTAGTTAAGTACGATCCCTTCACCAAATTTACGGTGTACAACGCGCTCACCTAAACTAAAACCTGTTTCTTCAAAACTGGCGTGCGACGTCGCTTGACTAAAGCGGTTGTGTACCGGACGCGAAATTGTGGATTTTAGTCTCACTTCCTCCACGCAGTCTGCTGGCATTTCGCGAATAAATCGAGACGCAGTATGATACTTATCTTGTCCATATAATCGACGACTTTCTGCATAAGTGATATACAACTTTTGCATAGCTCTCGTCATTCCAACATAGCAAAGTCTGCGTTCTTCTTCCATCCGACCTGGTTCGTCATTGGTCATTTGGCTTGGGAACATACCTTCTTCCACGCCAGCTAAAAAGACCAATGGAAACTCGAGGCCTTTAGCGGTGTGAATGGTCATCATCTGCACTGCGTCCTGGTCTTTATCTGCCTGAGTCTCCCCCGCTTCTAATGATGCATGGGCTAGGAAGGCTGCTAAAGGTGACATCTCTTCAGCTTCTTCAGGTACGATAAAGGTTTTACACGCGGTCACCAGTTCTTCTAAGTTCTCTAGTCGCGCTTGCGCTTTTTCTCCACGCTCTGCTTGGTACATCGCGTATAGGCCAGACTGACGAATAGCTTTGTCGGCTTGTTGGTCAAGGGGCTCATCAAGTGTGGCTTGCTCCAGCTCTGTAATGAGCAACACAAAGCTTTGCATGGCGTTTAACGCTCGGCCCTTAAAGCCTCCCTCGTTAATTAGCAACTGGCACGCCTGCCACATTGAACAGTTGTGCATTCGCGCGGTATCGCGCACTTGCGAAAGGGTTTTTTCGCCAATGCCACGACTTGGGGTGTTTACCACGCGCTCAAAAGCAGCGTCATCATGCGGATGGCTTACCATGCGCATATATCCAAGAGCATCTTTAATTTCTTGGCGTTCAAAGAATCGTAGACCACCGTATATGCGATAGGCTAACCCTTCGTGTAATAACGCTTCTTCCAGTACTCGTGACTGGGCGTTGTTTCTATAAAGAATTGCGGTATCGCTAAGGGCGTTGCCTTGATTAAGCCAGTCTTTGATTTTCGACACGATAAAGCGCGCTTCATCAAGTTCGTTAAAACCCGCATAAACAGAAATAAGCTCACCTTGCGCATCGTCCGTCCAAAGCTCTTTCCCTAAACGGCCCGTATTGTTGTCGATAACCGTGTTTGCCGCTTTGAGAATGTTTCCCGTAGAGCGGTAATTTTGTTCAAGACGAATAGTAGTAGGCTCGTTGAAGTCTTTCAGGAAGTGCTGAATATTATCTACGTTCGCGCCACGCCAACCGTAAATAGACTGGTCGTCATCACCAACGATCATAATGTTGTTACCGCCGCCACTGCATAGCATACGAAGCCATGCATACTGGATATTGTTGGTATCTTGGAATTCGTCTACCAACACTGCACGGAAACGACGTTGATAATGTGCTAATACTTCTGGATTTTTAGCCCATAATTCATGGGCGCGTAGCAACAACTCAGCAAAGTCCACCAAGCCTGAGCGGTCGCAAGCGTCTTGATAAGCAGCATAGACCTCGCGCATGGTTTTTTGGATATGATCGCCATGGGTTTCAATATGCTGAGGGCGCAAGCCTTCGTCTTTATTACCGTTTATATACCACTGTATTTGACGCGGCGCCCAATGCTTTTCATCCAAGTTCATGGCTTTGAGAATGCGGCGAATGAGTCGATACTGGTCGTCCGAATCAATTATCTGGAAATTCTCAGGCAAATTGGCTTCTGCGTGATGGGCGCGTAACAGACGGTGTGCAAGCCCGTGGAAAGTACCAATCCACATGTTGTGAAGGCTGCGTCCCATCAATGACTCTATACGGCCACGCATCTCTTTGGCCGCTTTATTGGTAAAGGTCACAGCCAAAATGGAAAAAGGGGCGATGTTTTCGACTTCCATCAACCACGCGATGCGATGTACCAATACTCGGGTTTTACCACTGCCCGCGCCAGCCAATACAAGGGCGTTAGACAGTGGGGCTGCTACTGCTTCACGCTGTTTGTCGTTTAGCTCGTCTAGCAGTCGAGATACATCCATAGTGTGGTACCTGTTAGTTGATAGTGTTATACATTCAGCAGCGCGTTATTATGCCACCCGACTGTTAATTTATACAGTCCTGTTTTCCCGTTGCATGCAAAACCCCGTACTTTTTAACCTGCGCTTAGATTGGGGCGGTAAGTATTTCTTGCTGAAATAAACGCGTGTTTTCTTCGGTCTAGTAGTAGCGGCGAAAGCACTTATGGCGACAGAAGGAAGATTCAGTGTTATACGCATGTAAAATACGGTTATTAGCTATAACGAATTAATTCGATAAATTGATCGAATTATTCGCTTGGTCGGTATCACATCTGTATTGCGTCACGTCAAACTCAGGTACACTTTCTACCGGATTTTTTGGTTAGCATTGCAGTGCTTGCCAGTAACGGGTTGGTCCGCTTACTCAATTTTCTAACAGTACACAGCATTTTTATATTACAGGACATGCTCATGACCGCACTTTCTACGCCCATCGATTTTTGGTCGACGCTAAAACAAGAAGCGCAAGTTGTTGCTGAAAACGAGCCTTTATTGTCCAGCTATGTTCATGCCAGTGTTCTTGCACACCACAACTTTGAATCCTCGTTAAGTTTTATTCTGTCAAATAAAATGGCAGATGACGTTATGCCTGCGCTCGCTATACGCGAAGTGTTTGATGAAGCTTACTTACTTGAGCCAGGTATTAGTGAAGCGGCTATCGCAGATATCCTAGCGATAAAAGCGCGGGATGCGGCTGTCAATGATTACCTTACTTCTTTGCTACACTTTAAAGGCTTTCATGCTGTACAAGTGCACAGAATGGCACATTATCTTTGGGTTCATGGTCGTCATCAGCTTGCTTTATTCTTACAAAGTCGTAACTCGGCAAGTTTTGGTGTAGATATTCATCCAGCCGCGCGCATAGGCAAAGGCGTAATGTTTGACCACGCAACCGGCATTGTGGTGGGTGAAACCGCAGTGGTTGAAGACAACGTGTCTATTTTACAGAGTGTTACGTTAGGGGGGACCGGTAATGAGTCGGGCGACCGTCACCCTAAAATTCGCCAAGGCGTGTTAATTGGTGCTGGCGCCAAGATCCTTGGAAATATTGAGATAGGCGAAGGCTCAAAAGTAGGTGCAGGTAGCGTTGTCCTCAATAGCGTACCGGCTCACGTTACTGTAGTGGGTGTGCCAGCTAAGGTCGTTGGGAGACCGGTTTGCCAAAGCCCATGTGAATCGATGCGCCAAAACGTACTAGAAGATAACTCCCACATGTAAAATTGGGGTCAGAGTACATTTCTGCTTCAAGCTTTGTAGCAATATCGGTTAAATGTACTCTGACCCCATTATTTAAGGGTTATTGTGTTACCGCCTTTCTGTTTAGACGCGTAGAGCGCGCGGTCGGCGCGTTGGATAAGCGTCTCAAGTGTATCGCTATCCTGCATGAGGGTTACACCAAAGCTAGATGATAAAGACACTCCAGAGATGGTGACCGCGTTTATACCTTCACGCACCTTTTCCACTAGATGCAGCACGTTGTGCTCGCTGATATTGGGTAAAAGCAGTACAAACTCATCGCCACCGAAACGGGCAAAAACATCGGCTTTACGCAAAACACCCTTAGTAACTTGGCTTAATTGCCGCAAAGCGTTGTCACCGTCAACATGCCCTAACTCATCGTTTATACGTTTGAATTTGTCTAAATCGAAGATAACGAAATAAAGGGTGCTGCCAGATTCACGACTTTGTGCCATCTCTAGGGCGCTGCGCTGAGCGAGATATTCTCGTGTATAGGCTCGGGTAAGGGTATCTATAAAAACGCGGTCTTTTAACAATGCGTTGTCTGCTTGTAGCTGAGGAATGGCTATGCCAAATAAAGCATTGGCAGCGATGACGTTAAGTGCAAACTGATACACTTTAGCGTACTCCATTAATGCAAAAAGATGCACCAGCAACACAATGCATACGCTACTTATAGCAAGGCTAATAACATTGCGTTTCGTACTTTCAGTGCACGCTATCCACATATGGGTAATAGCAAGAAAGAAGATGGCAAATGCGCTATCACGAGACTGGGTAAGTTTTGCCAGCATCATAACGAAAACAATAAGAGCTAAATTAATCGTCACCTTTTTAAAGTAGCCACGTAAATTGGATGTAGAGTAGTTAGAAAACGCCAGAAGATTTATTTTAGAAGTGGCACAGACCTTCACTAAAAAGCCCGCAAAAAGGGGGGCAAGTACCACGACTCCCGCCATATCTCCTATCCAAAACGGTAGCATAGCCTGTTTTATATCCGCCGCAGGCATTTGATTGGTTAAAACAAGAGAACCAATCACGAGCTGCGTTGCGACTAGTGATGTGAGGCAGCCTATGATCAAGAACGACACAATAAATTGAGGCGTAGTAACGTCGGGCTTTCTTAAGAGATGGCCTAGTGCGCTTGCCCCTGCGTAGTATGGCAGCAGATGAGCAATACTAAATAATAGCCCACCCCAAATGAGTTCACTAATAGTGAGCGGTAAAGAGTAATGGTGGCCATTCCATACTGTAATCAATACAGCGGCGACAATTATGGGAAATACTGCACGCCAGCCAAGTACCAAGCAGCACGCCAACGTGTAGCCAGAAGCCGGAAACCAAACACTGGCGTGTTCGGTATATTCCACAATGCGTCCAATTTGCCACACTGCAAGCCACGAAAGGATGATAAAGACATCACATTGTAGTCCCGATAGTGGTTGAAATGGCAAAAATGAGCGACTAATCTCGGCACGTTCGTTCGCGTTTGAGATTGACTTATCTACCGTGGACGCCTGTTGCGACCTTGACTTTGAGGCAGTTGGTTTTTCCATAAGGACACAAAGACTACGACATCAGTTTTTAGTGTATAACGAGTGAGCACTGAAATCCATATACCTTACGGCTGTGCCCTATAGGCCTTAACAATCTACCTTGCCTAGATAGCCACAAGCGTCATTTATATCATCAGAAAAGGCTGAGGACCTTATACAAAATGGGTGAGCTCTTCCAACATATTAAGTTGCACATGGGGCAGTACCGATACGGGTTCCAGAGCCAATTCCATTGGGCGGTTACATGCAAACCACGCCGATTGATAGCCCGCGTTGACTGCACCTAATACATCTTTGATGATGTTATCACCAACATGCAGAATGTGCGCAGGTTCCACCTTCAAAAGCGATACGGCCTCATTGAACATGTTGACGGCAGGCTTCATGGGGCGTTCCACACTGGCGTGCAAAATAGTCATGAAGTAGCGGTCTAACCCCACTTTTTGCGCGTTTACATTGCCGTTTGTAATACCAACGAGCGGTAAATGTTGGCTTAGTTTATCGAGGGTGTGGTGAACATTCCTTGCTAAGGCAAAATCGCTTCGAGCGTTATAGAAACAATTAAAGCAACCGTCTACAGCAGCACGTAATGCAGTGTCTTCAGAGGGGACTATTGATACTTGATTTGCAGGTGTACCAGATAGGGCCGCGGTAAGCACTACGCGACGAAGTTGGCCCATATCAGAAGCCAACCGAGCGTCTTTGGCGATTGCCGCACGTTTAAGTTGTAGCCAATCTAGTGAGGTTAGCTTAGCCGCCTGGGGATGGTGTTCAGCAATATGCGTTTGAAGGGCTTGCTCTGCGCGTCGAATAATAGGTTCATTATTGTAAAGGGTGTCATCAAGGTCGAAGGTCATAGCCTCGACTCTTTTCATAGGCCTGAAGAACTGCATGGTGAAACCTTTTTTATCGTTATTTTTTGTGCGCGCGAGGGTGCGCAGCATCATAAACTTTGGCGAGATGCTGAAAATCTAGGTGCGTATAAACTTGTGTCGTTGACAAGTTAGCATGACCTAATAATTCTTGAACCGCACGCAAGTCGCCGCTGGATTCTAATACGTGCGTAGCAAAGGAATGGCGCAGTTTGTGAGGGCTTACTTTTTGTGACAGCGCCTGCTCTTTTGCCATCCTGTCGAGGCGGTTTGCAACCTGTCTGTTGGAAATTCGTGTTCTACGTTTGCTTACAAATACGGCGCTTTCATAGGGTGATGCATAGGCTGGACGTACTTTTAACCACGCATTGAGAGCTTTTTGCGCATGCCTACCTAACGGCAGTATTCGCTGTTTACTTCCTTTACCTATGACTTTTACTGTGCCGTCTTTTAAACAGTCAGCCAAGTTAAGTCCAGTCAGTTCGCTTAAACGAAGGCCACAACCATACATCAGCTCAAACATGGCGATATCACGCAGCTGCATGCCTTCATCATCGTCACTGCTTTGAGGTGATGCGTTGAGCAGCTGCTGCATTTCGTCCACGCTCAACTGTTTTGGCAAAGGCTTACCTTGTTTTGGGGCTTGAATACCTTCAACGGGGTTACTGAACAGCTGCTGGTGGTCAATCAGGTATTGGCAGAAAGTTCTTAGTGCAGACAGTCTCAATGCAATACTGCGTGGACTGTGTCCCGATATTTTGGCATCGCCCATGACCCGCTTTATATCGCTAGGCGTAAGACCTGACCATTCATAAAGGCCAAGTAACTTTGCAACTTCTGTAAGCTGGCGCTGGTAGTTTTTGATGGTATGAAGAGATAGCCCACGCTCCACTTGAAGGTGAAGCAGAAACTTGTCTAGCCATTGCTGGCAGGGTTCGCTTATCAAGGCGTCCGTAGACACTACAACTAATATCCCATCATTTCAGGTAAGATGATATTCAGTACTTGCTGTAGCTGCTGAAGCAAGAGAGTATCCATATCTGGCGTGAAGTGGCTAGCGTCGCTGCTGCTAATACCTAAAATACCAAGTCCACGGTTGTCGCCAAGCAGCATTAGCGCTACAGACTCGGCAGGGCTTTCCCCGAAAAGGAGCTGACGTTCGTGCTGAGATAAACGGCCAAAGAAAAAGTTAGTGTTTTTAAAACGCTTTTCCGTAAACAAGCGTTGCTGTAGTTCTGGAATTGCATGTGGGCCTTTAAAGCTTTTAATAACCGCCGAAGACAGCTGTAAACGCTCTTGAAGTACATCTTCCAAAGTGAACTGAACTTCGGCAACACTTTCACAGCGCAGAAGCTGTACATTTAGATCGGTGTAAACGCGATAAATCTTCTCATTCTGCTTAGCAATAGTAACGAGTTGATTGAGTTTGAAATTCAGCTGGCGAACCTTCTTTCTAAGCTGATCACTCTGAATTTCAACAAGTGATACACTGCCTTTGTGTTCGTGGGGGAGTGTAATTTTTTCAAGAAGGTCGGCGTGCTCAGTAAAGAACTCAGGGTTTTGTAACAAGAACGCACGCACATCAGCACTCGACAATTCCGTGGTGTCGTTAAATGGCTTGATCAATTGCGTAGCGTTAGACTGCCCTGATAATTCGCTCATAAATTTATATGTCCGTCATACACGTGTTCAGCAGGCCCTGTCATTTTTAACACGTTATCTGGTCCAGGCCAGCGTATACGTAAAGTGCCTCCAGGTAAGTCTACCCGCACGTCTTTTCCTAATTTACCCTGAATTTGGCCAATTGCAACTGCTGCACAAGCACCGCTACCACACGCCAAAGTTTCACCTGAACCACGCTCAAATACACGAAGTTTAATGTGTGACTCATTGATAATTTGCATAAAGCCTACGTTTACGCCTTCAGGAAAGCGTTCGTGCTTTTCTACAAGCGGACCAATTTCGGCCACATTAGCCGTATCAACGTCGTCGACTTCCATAACACAGTGGGGATTCCCCATAGATGCTGAGCCAATAAACAAGGTGCTATCGCCTACGCGCAATAGATAGGTATTTTCTTGCTTATTGGCTTTAAGGGGAATATTTGCAGGCTCAAATTCCGGCTTTCCCATGTTTACAGTAACCTGACCATCTTTTTCAAGATAAAGCACCATCTTTCCTGCTTTAGTGCTTACAACAATTTTGTTGCGATTAATAAGGCCTTTTTGCTTCACAAAACGTGCAAAGCAACGCGCGCCATTGCCACACTGTTCCACTTCAGAACCATCGGCGTTGAATATACGGTAGTGAAAATCTTGCTCGGGATCGTAAGGCGGTTCCACCATCAACAGCTGGTCGAAGCCAATGCCGAAGTTTCGGTTAGCCAGTTGCTGAATTTTTTCTTTAGAGAAAAAGACGTTTTGAGTAACGTTATCAATAACCATGAAGTCGTTACCCAAACCGTGCATTTTAGAAAATTGAACCTGCATTTAACGCGTATCTGTCTTGTTAGTTTGTCTCTAGTTTACGGAAGTTTATACTCACCTTGCCAGAGATCTTTTTGTTTTTCTCGTTCGCGAACAACAATTGCTTTGTCACCGTCTACCATAATCTCGGCTGGACGACAGCGGCTGTTGTAGTTTGACGCCATAACAAAACCATAGGCACCGGCGCTACGGACTGCAAGTAGGTCGGCGGGTTCAATGGCTAGTTTACGGTCTTTTCCTATAAAGTCACCGGTTTCACACACCGGGCCTACCACATCGTAAATACGTGGTGCTACCGTGGCTTCTTCCTTCACTGGAATGATTTTTTGCCATGCAGAGTAAAGCGCAGGACGCAACAAATCGTTCATTGCTGCGTCGACGATGGCGAAGCTTTTTTCTTCACCCTCTTTAATAAATTCAACTTCGGTAACCAAGATACCGGCATTTGCTGCAATGGCGCGACCTGGCTCAAGAATAAGCTTCAAGTTCCCACGGCCTTCCATTTTTTCAGCCATGGCTTGAGCATAAGCTTTGGGGTGAGGTGGCTGTTCATCGTTGTAGGTTACGCCAAGACCACCGCCTACATCTAAATGTTCGATGATAATATTGCGTTCAGCTAGTTCATCAATAAGCAGAAGTAGACGCTCTAGTGCATCTACAAACGGGCCAATTTCAGTAAGCTGTGAGCCGATATGGCAGTCCATGCCAACCACATTTAACCAAGGTAACGAAGCGGCTAGTTCATAAGTGGCGAGCGCTCGCTCACGAGCAATACCGAATTTATTCGCCTTCAAGCCTGTGGAAATATAGGGGTGAGTTTTGGCATCCACATCCGGGTTTATGCGCAAAGAAATAGGGGCTTTAACACCCATTTCGCCCGCCACCTGATTAATACGCTGAAGTTCTGGCTCTGACTCTACGTTAAAGCACATAATGCCTTGCTCTAGAGCGAAACGGATTTCGTCGTGCTTTTTACCTACACCTGAAAACACAACTTTGCTTGCATCGCCACCGGCTTCTATTACGCGCGCTAGTTCTCCTGCTGAAACAATGTCAAAGCCTGACCCTAATTTAGCGAGAACGCTTAATACGCCAATGTTTGAATTCGCTTTTACCGCGTAACAAACAAGATGAGGATGCTCACCAATAGCATCATTAAACGCGTGCCAGTGACGCTCTAATGTAGCGCGTGAATAAATGTAAACTGGCGTTCCACACTGGGCTGCAATATCAGAAACAGCCACTTGTTCAGCATGCAACTGACCTTGGCTGTAGGCGAAATAATCCACTAGTTCAGCTCTCCAGAAGTAGTTACGGGTAAAGTTTTATTGATGTCAGAATCAGCGTCTGCTTCCGAATTTTCAGAAGATGCTGGTTCAGCAGACGTGTTTTGTGCAGGCGCTTCAGGAATGTAGAGCGCCCCTTTGTAACCACAGCCACATAATGCTGTAAGTGTTAGCAAGAAAACAACTGACTTTTTAAGCACGAAAAATCCCGCAAAGAATACGACAAATGCCGCTATCATCGCATTGCGGTGTTAAATTGCAAGAGCCAATAATCGTTCTTGTGTTTTATTGCCGTATCGAACGTTTTTCCAAAGTGCATCGCGCAAGCTTTGCGTATCAGAAAAGTCTTTGTTTTTAAGCCAATCGATAAGAATGTTGGCGTTGTCTGGAAAGGTGACGGCTTCGTTATCTGGAGCTTCCAGCCATTCTTCGACAATGTCGGTATCAAGCTGAAATAAAGTGTGGCACAAATCGAGTTTATTCAAGGTGAGTACATTCGATAATTGCTCAAATTGGCCGTGTAAAGGTTTTATTAGTAGCTTCTTGCCTAATTGAAGCGCTTCACTCGATAGCTCAAATCCGCCATTTGCTATCACACCGCTGGCATGTTGGAGAGCTTTTTGGAAATGTTTCTTTGAGGTTGGGTGCCAATGGATATGCCCTATCTCTTTTACTTCATCAATGTTCGGGTGAAAACATTCGAAAACCTGATCGCTCAATGGTTCGAGCATTTGTTGGATATCTTCTACATCTTCAAATGGCAAGTAAACCAAAACGTGGCCGTTAGCCGAAGCCATAATTGGCTTTTCCGAAACGAAAGGCGGAATAATTGGTTGATTGAAGTGATACCAATGTACGCCTAATTGAAGATCTGTTGGCGCGAACACTTTCATTAATAGAGAGTCGAAAATAGTGTTGCCACTTTTAGGTACGTCGTAATTAAATGCAGCCTGATGGCTGATTGCAATAGAAGGCAGATCTTGCTGTTTAGCTGCCCACGCGGTAATGGGCTCAAAGTCATTGACTAGCAAATCGTAACCGCGAGTATCCAATGCTTTCACGTCTTTTATAAATTGGCTTACATTTGCATCTTTAACTGTCGCCCATTTATCAACTCGACCTCGTTTTGTGATAAAGCTCAGGCCAGTAAAGGTTCGGTAATCTCCGAATATTTCCATGTCGAAATACTTTTCAGGCGGGCGACCTGTAAATACGAAGTCAACGCTGACGTCGTCACGCTCAGCAAGCGCTGCAGCCATTATTCGCGCACGGGCGATGTGTCCGTTACCGGTGCCTTGCACACCATACAATAATCTCATGCTACCCCAGAATAGAAATGCTCAACGTTGCTATTGTAACGCCCAGAAGCGCACCGGCGATCACGTCTGACGGATAATGAACACCCAGCAACACACGTGAAAGACCAATTAAAGCGGCCCAACTGTAAGCCAATACCGCGAAAGAAGGATAATAATGGGCCACGATACTCGCCATTAATGTAGCTGCCGCAGTGTGACCAGACGGAAGTGAAAATTTATCTGAAGGTGTGACATGTGCTGTTAAATTCATTAGAAAATCACAAGGGCGAGGGCGCTTGAACATTTTCTTAAGCAGCACATAAATGGGTAATTCCAGCGCATAAGCCATCAGCGCGGTGTAGAGGAAAAGTTCACCGTGTTCAGGCTCAAATGCCCAAAGCAGCGCTCCGATTAGAAGGTACAAGTACCCATCGCCTGTTTTAGAAAGCCATATAATACTTCTGCAGTCTCTTTTTTGCGTCAGTTTGTACAGGCGATAAAACAAGTCAGTATCGTATTTGGTCAAGGATTTCATCAACATCGCCTTGTCCCCTATCGGTTAATTACTGCACAGGCTAAAGTTCATCTGTGACCAGTGGGTGACGAAAAAAAGAAACTTTTTTGACAGCGAGCCTCTTTTTCAACTTCTTTTTCCGCCAGCCGACAGAGTGTGGGAATGGCTTTGGAAGGCAAAATATTAAGCAAAATGTGTGCTCATTTTAAGGAGGATAGGGCAAGTTTCGATGAGCTTTGGAAAAAGTAGAGAATTCGTTGAATCGCGTGAAATCATACGTTTTCATTGCCACAATTAATGCTATGCTAGACGTAGAAGCGTAAGCAGCGCTTTGTTTTCATTTAATTTTAGTCTTCTCAATTTCATTAAGGCAGAACGATGGAATACAACACATCTGAATTATGCGATTTGTTTGCTGATAGCGTGGACGTGGTAGATCCAATTTTCGCTAGCTTTGGTGGACGGTATTCTTTCGGTGGTGAAATAACTACCATAAAATGCTTTGAAGACAGGGGTCTTATAGATCGTGTACTTGCCCAGCCCGGTGCTGGAAAAGTACTGCTTATTGATGGCGGCGGCTCTAGCCGTCGTGCACTGTTCGACGCATCATCTGCGCAAGTTGCCATTGACAACGATTGGGAAGGGGTTGTGATATACGGAAGCGTGCGAGAAGTTGATAGCCTTGCTGAATTAGATATCGGTGTTTTGGCGGTAGCCGCCATTCCAGTAAATGCTGAATGTGAAAGTACCGGCGAAGTAGACGTGCCGGTTAATTTTGGTGGTGTTACGTTTTTACCAGAAGACCACTTATACGCCGATAGCACAGGCGTTATTCTTTCACCTGAGCCGTTAGATTTAGACTAAAGCGCAAAGGCGAGCAAACGCTACTGCTTAGAAAAAAAGAACAAAAAAAACGGAGGCTTGAGCCTCCGTTTGTCTTTATACTCGCGCTTGTAACTATTCAAACGCGCTCAGCGCCAGTACACCAGATATAAAGTTACTTGTTCGCTTCTTCGAACACCTGGTTTAGATACATAGCGATGCGAATACCTGCCATCTGCAAACGCTTTTTAGCCGTTGGCAAGTGGTTATATAAGTAATCATAGCTCATATTATTGGCGTCATCCGGATAAATGGTATCGCGAATAGTGGTGCTCTCTTCAATCCATACCATAGGGTCGGTGGATGCCCAACTACGAATATCCTTGGCCGTAATGGCTTGTGTTAGCCACAACGTCCACTCTGAATACGACAAGTCACGCTGGTCTAGCATTTGCGAATCCCACACGCGATGCAAGTTCGAGTCTTGCCAGAAGAATCTTACTTTTACATCGTTACCGCCGCGATCGGTACCGTTTCCTGCGTGAAGTGGCTGATGGAGGTCACCAATAATATGCACAATGAACTGAAGGGCCAAGCGCTTCTCTTCAATGCTGGCTGTATCGCTTTTTAAGGTTTCAGTAAACTGCTTTAACGCGGTAACTGCATCACCTTGCTTTGGTGCACCTACTTCTTTATAGGTTTTACCTTCGGGCACAGAAACATAGTGCCAAGGGCTAGCCGTTTTTTGCCAAAATTCGCTTGGGTCAGAACGCATTTCATCAGCATGGGTCGAGGCTTCAGCTAGCGAACCATGCGGCAATAATTCCATGAGTGCGGCCTGTGAAAGAGGGCTGAGATACTGCTGGGCAATAGCGCCAGTAACTCGGTGGCCGGTTTGTCCCCAGCCGAATGCGGGTGAAGCAATACACAAAGTAAAAAGTGTGCTGAGCGCAACTGCGCAAATCCTGTTTGCAAACGCGAACATGGTTAATCCTCAGAATGTTTGGAATGTTGATAGCCCCATCTTGCGACAAGAGACTGCTCAATACCTAAGTGGTCTAATATGCGCGCCACGACAAAATCTACCAAGTCATCAATAGTTTTGGGGTTGTGATAAAACCCTGGGGCCGCTGGCATTATAGTAGCACCCATCTGCGAAAGCTTAAGCATATTTTCTAAATGAATAGAAGAAAGTGGCATTTCACGCGGTACCAAAATAAGCTGGCCTCGCTCTTTTAAAACAACATCAGCAGCGCGCTCAATTAGGTTGTCGCTAGCGCCAATACTAATGGCCGAAAGCGTACCTGTAGAACACGGGCATACCACCATTTTTCCGGGTGCAGCAGAGCCTGAAGCCACTGGTGAAAACCACTCTTCTTTACCAAACACTTTGATTTGGTCTGGCTTTGCGTTGCAATGCTCAGTAAAAAATGCTGCGGCGTCTTCAGGTCGCCCCGGTATCTTTATATTCTCTTCGGTGGCAAAAACTACTTTGGCAGCGGAAGAGATTAAAACGTACACTTGGTAGTCGGCATTAACTAACGACGTTAATAGTGTAAGCGCGTAAGGTGCCCCAGATGCACCTGTAATAGCAAGCGTTACTTGCTTGTCATGTTTCATTGTATAGCCTCTGTAGATAACAAACGAAGTCTGCTCGTCTATCGGGTATTACTCTGTTCTATTTGTCTTTTTCACAATTGGAACTTCATTTTCAAAGCGTCGAGAATACGACCATGAATGCCTTCAAAACCGCCGTTACTCATCACAAGAATGTGGTCTTTAGGCTGTGCTACGTTACAAACGGCTTGAACGATCTTCTCTACATCTTTGAAACAGTGTGTAAGGACATCGCTATGCGCGACCGAATCGACGAGTGACCAGTCCATACCCTCAGGTTCATAAAGGTAAATTTCGTCCGCTTTCTGCCACGAATTTGCAAGCGTGTCTCTGTGTACGCCCATTTTCATCGTGTTTGAGCGCGGCTCTAGCACCGCCAGAATACGTGCGTTACCTACTTTTTTGCGCAACCCATCTAGTGTCGTCGCAATTGCGGTAGGGTGGTGTGCAAAGTCGTCATAAAGGGTGATGTTGTTTACTTCACCTTTCACTTCCATACGGCGCTTAACATTCTTAAAAAAGGATAGCGCTTCTATAGCGTCAGGTAAGGTAACACCGGCGTGATGGGCTGCAGCTATGGCCATTAAGGCGTTATCTACGTTATGTTGACCTAAGAGCGACCATGTTACGGTGCCTACTATAACGCCATTGTGCAACACATTGAATTCGCTGCCGTCTTTTTTGAGCAGCTCAGCATGCCATTCTTTGCCCAGTGATTGGCGAGAAGACCAGCAACCTTTCTTAAGCATATCCTCAATGGCTGGTGTACCGTTTGGTGTAAGAATAAGCCCGTTTTCCGGTACCATGCGAACCAAATGGTGAAACTGGGTTTGAATAGCCCCAAGGTCAGCAAAAATATCCGCATGGTCAAACTCAAGGTTGTTAATTACCAAGGTTTTTGGCCGATAGTGTACGAACTTAGAACGTTTATCAAAAAATGCGCTGTCGTACTCGTCAGCTTCAATGACAAAAAAGGGGCTTTCACCCACGCGAGCCGATACGCCAAAGTTCTCAGGAACGCCGCCAATTAAATAACCAGGATTAAGACCTGCGTGTTCTAAAATCCACGCGACCATACTGCTGGTTGTGGTTTTCCCGTGGGTACCTGATAAGCCAATTACCCAGCGATCTTTCAGTAAGTTGTCAAGCAGCCATTGTGGGCCACTGGTGTAAGGCAGATTGCGATTTAACACGTATTCTACGGCAGGGTTACCGCGCGACATAGCGTTACCGATCACTACCATATCTGGCGCTGGATTAAATTGGCTTTCGCAATAGCCTTCTGTCAGTTCGATGCCTAATGCTTCAAGCTGAGTGCTCATAGGGGGATAAACGTTTTTATCAGACCCTGTTACTTTGTGGCCAAGTGATTTGGCAATGGCGGCGATGCCACCCATAAAACTTCCACAAATGCCTAAAATATGTACATGCATAGCGCATTCTCAAAGAATTATCATGTTATTGGGGTACTGTATCAGAACCCCGTGGCCAATAGATAATTCAATTTTAACCGTTCAATAGATGCCTTAAACCGTTGTAATTCGCTAAACGCGTAAAAATCCATGGTGCGCAAACTGGTATGGTGTGTGTGTGACATTTTATGGGCATGTTCCACTTACCCAAGAACACGGTTACAATCTAACCACAGGTTTAAAACCTGTGTGCTTCAGACAAACGCTGGTAAGGAAAGCTGCGCGACTGGTAGCACAACACCCTACACACGAAAAAAGGCTTACATTCAATGAAACGTTTAAATTCCCAACTGCAACAAGACGGTGCACCGCTTGAGTTAATCTTACTCATTCGTACACTGCTAGCGGGCTGTAAAGAAATTTCTTTCCGCGTGAGTCAAGGCGCACTTGCTGGCGTGCTCGGTTCAACCCTTTCTGAAAACGTACAGGGCGAAACACAGAAAAAGCTCGACGTTATCTCTAACCACATTTTAAAAGACACGCTAAGGGAATCTGGCTACGTTAAGGCCATTTCGTCTGAAGAAGAAGACGATGTTGTACCGTGTAATCCAGAAGGTAAGTACTTAGTGAGCTTCGACCCACTTGATGGCTCGTCAAACACTGAAATTAACAGCCTAATTGGTACTATTTTCTCTATCACTCATGCGCCTCAGTGGATGGAGCCAGACGATCCGTCAGCTTTCTTGCAACCTGGTACACAGATGGTTGCAGCAGGCTATGTACTGTATGGCCCGTCTACAATGCTAGCATTGACTACAGGTCGCGGTACGCACATCTATACGCTTGATAAAACCCACGGTGGTTTCCTGCTTACCCACCCGAATATTCAAGTGCCTGAGCAAACGTCAGAGTTCTCGATTAACGCGTCGAATCAACGTCACTGGGAACCGGCAATGCAGGCGTACATTACCGATCTTCTTGCAGGTAAAGATGGTCCTCGAGGCAAAAACTTTAATATGCGATGGGTGGCGGCAATGGTAGGTGATATTCACCGTTTGCTTTGTCGCGGTGGTATCTTCATGTATCCATTCGACAACAGAGACCCGTCAAAGCCAGGTAAATTGCGTTTGCTTTACGAAGCCAACCCAATGGCATTTTTGATGGAGCAAGCTGGTGGTAAAGCAGAAACTGGCACGGGCCGAATTCTGGAAGTTATGCCTGAAGAAATCCATCAGCGTGTACCGTGCATTATCGGCTCTAAAGAGGAAGTTGATATGTGTTTGAGCTACAACGACAACGCGAAATAGCGAAAAAATGGCTCTGATGGGCTATCTGGTTTTTAAAAAGCAGCAAAATTTAACGAAATATAAAGAGATTAGTACGACATGGGTCGTAAAGCGTTTTTATTTTGCTGCTGTCACCGTATACTTACGGCCAAAATTTTTAATCCATTATTGAAAGGACCTAAGAATGAGCTTGAGTGCTATTTCTGCTGGTAAAAACGTACCAGATGAAGTGAACGTAATCATCGAAATTCCAGCACACGCTGACCCGGTGAAGTACGAAGTAGACAAAGACACAGGCGCGCTATTTGTTGACCGTTTCATGGCAACGTGCATGCACTACCCAACTAACTACGGCTACGTGAACAACACCTTGTCTGAAGATGGCGACCCAGTTGACGTTCTAGTAATGACGCCGTTCCCACTACTTGCAGGTTCTGTCATTAAGTGTCGTCCAGTTGGCGTACTGAACATGACTGACGAGTCTGGTAAAGATGCAAAAGTACTAGCGGTACCAGTAGACAAGCTTTCTACTATTTACCGTGACGTTAAAGAAATTGCAGACGTACCTCCGCTTCTTCTTAAGCAAATTGAGCACTTCTTCGAGCACTATAAAGATCTTGAAGAAGGTAAATGGGTGAAAATTGACGGTTGGGCAGACGCTGCCGCTGCAAAAGAAGAAATTACCGCAAGCATCGCGCGTTTCGAAGCAGAATAATTCACGCTGCTTCAAATTGATGATACAAAGGGCTGGTGTAATACCAGCCCTTTTTGTATGTGGCCTAAAAGTGAAGATCGAAAACGAAAAGCAAAAGCCGATACGAAAAAGCGAACAAAATACTCAACGATAGAGAGCAGTATGATCCACCATAAATTATCCATGACGTCATTGTTTGCTGTAATAATGATGGTTGTAACTTTCAACGCACTGGCAGATGAAGCTTCTGTTAAAGCTCCTGTAGAGGTATATTGGGAAGACTTGGTGCCCGAGGGTTTTAATGAGCTCGCGCCACCGTCAGTTCAGCACAATGGCGAGATGAGTCAGCTTCAGCCTGACGCACCCGTTGTCGATACCTTTGACGGTAAACGAGTGAAAATTCCTGGGTTTGTTGTTCCGCTAGAAGGTACGGCCGAACTTACAACAGAGTTCTTATTGGTTCCTTATTTTGGGGCGTGTATTCATGTTCCCCCACCGCCGTCTAATCAAATTGTGTACGTGAAATTTGAAGAAGGCGTGCGTATAGACAATATCTATGACGCGATTTGGGTAACGGGTAAGCTGTCAACTGACGGTTGGAAAGGTGATATCGCTTCTGTAGGTTACCGCTTAACAGGCGAGGCGATTGAAGGGTTCTAACACCATGAGTCGCACGCTTGCCGATAATGCCAGTCAGCTTGACTGACTGGCCAGGATTCTGTTTCCCTGTTTGTTCACAAAGGGGACTCTGTTTTCCTTCCTTGTCGAGTGTTTTTATTATTGAGAATTCTTTTTACTGTAAGCGATAACATTAACTGAGTTGACCTCTATCGTTCCTGTTTATTACTAAAAGTTTAAGGCGATGACTTCAACAACCAAATAGTGTTGTGATTAGAAAAATAAAGAATATGAATCTGTGATTCACTTAATTTTTCGTAAATGAAAACCGCGTACATAGTTATATATTTCTAGTGCAAAAAATAAGTTAGTATTGGGGCAAAATGTGATAGAAGAATCGATAATGTATTGTTACGTTTAAAATAACAATGTATTAAATATTAGCGGCTTACTAAGAGAAAGTGTGATATATGGATTTTGATGACGAGTTAAAGGTGACTATCCATTGCTTCTACGTAAGAGAGGAGCCAATACTTTACGATAAATTTCTGGGCTTGATGTATGAGGTGTTTGTAGCAGAACAATCGTGGAAGATTCCATGTGATCATGGTGAAAAAAGAGTACTACCAAATGAAGCGGATTTAGATTGTTTTATAGTACTTGCTATTAATGAAAAGAATAAAGCTGTTTCTGCTATTAAAGGAACTACGCCAGGTTGTAGATTTTCCGCAATTTCTTTGTTTGAAGAGTTTCTTAGTGCTGACGTTATTAAAAAGCATAAAAAAACAATAAATTATTTAAATGCTGTCTTAGTGTCTTCAAGTTATCGAAAAAGAGAGTTTTATTTAAATGGAAGCAAGCAAACGCTAGCATCTCATGTTGCAAAGAAAGCGATTAGTTTTTCGAAGCGTATTGGAGTAGATTTGATTTTAGGAGCTACAGCGGTGTTTGAAGGGGCTATGCTGATAAAGTCGAATAACTTCAGATTGCTTTCACCACCATCCATCGGCCACAGTCAATACAACAACACTATAATTATGGCTCTTAACGTCAATAGAAATAAAGAGATTGATGATTATCTAGAGAGCCGTGAAAGAGCCGTACTTAAAAGCGAAAATTATAGAGATTATGTTCTTGAGCGACTTCCCAAGATTAGTAACATGGATATATCGAAAATAAACTCAAAAAGAATCAATTAAAATCTCTAAAAATTTTACTTTACGAGTGAAGGGCTCATAGGAAGCTGATAGGCATTGCTAATTGGGTATCTAGATTCGAAGTCTAGAGCTTTTTTACGTTTATGAGCTTCGTTTTGTATTTTTATTATTTTCCATGGATTCTGGCCCAGAACATCGTTGGCGTCGATAACGCAATTTGAATTTTTAGTAGTATGAGTTCCAAAAACGCATTGCGCGCGAGCAAGGCTTAGGTTTGGCCCTGCTGGATATAGACCATTTTAAAAATATAAACGATACCTATGGGCATGGTATAGGCGATGAAGTGTTAATTAAGCTAGCAATACTTTTAAAGCAAAGGTTTGCAGCCGAAAATGTTTTTAGACTAGGGGGGGAAGAGTTCGTATTCCTGCTTAGTTCTGATGAAAATGATGCATTAAACACTCTTGAGCGTATTAGAGCGCAGATAGCTCGCGAAGTTTTCTATTGCTCAGATAATGCTAAGTTGTCTATTACGGTAAGTATAGGGTTTGTTCATTTCTCCCAACATATGCTCCAAGAACCCGAGAGTTTTTCGACAATGTTAAAGCTCGCCGATAAACGTCTTTATAGAGCAAAAGAGCAAGGGCGTAATAGAATAAACGCGCCTGAATTTATCCATGGGTAAAAATGCAATGTTTTTTCTACTATTTTATGATGCATTTTTTCTTATTTTAAACAAAGCAAGGTGCGAATGTTTACTGGTTTGTCTGCATTTCCAATAACACCATTTACGAACGAAGAGATTGACTATTTAGCGTTTGAACGTTTAATGGTTAACCTTGTGAGCGCAAAAGTAGATTCAATTTGTGCCATCGGATCTACGGGCCTATATCCATATTTATCCAGAGAGGAATTGGGGCGCGTCGCAAAAGTGGCTGTCGACAATGCCAACAGTGTACCCATAATGGTTGGCGTTGGAGCACTTCGAACAAAAGACGTGCTTAAAAATGTTGAAGCAGTTCAGCAAGCAGGTGTTAATGCCCTGCTGTTAGCTCCGGTGTCTTACCAACCGCTTAATGAAGAAGAAGTATTTACGCTATACGAAGCCGTTAGTCGAGAAACGTCGGTGCCTATTTGTGTGTATGAAAACCCACGCGTAACAAATTTTACGTTTAGCAACGCTTTATACCAAAGAATTTCGCAACTCCCTCATATTGGCGCTATCAAAATACCAGGCATGCCCTTTGCCACCACTGCAAATGATTCCAAGCAAGAGGGCGCTGCACGCTTAGCTACACTTAGAGCCATCGTTCCAAAACACGTTGCCATAGGCGTAAGCGGTGACAGCTTTGGCAGTGCAGGTATGGCCCAAGGCTGCGACCTTTGGCTATCAGTTTTGGGCGGAATTTTTCCAAAAACTGTAATGCAATTAATTGCGTTAGCGCAGTCTGAAAACTCAAGCGAGGCAGCGGCAATGTCTGCATCGTTAGACCGCATATGGGCATTGTTTTCCAAAAACGGTGGTGGACTTAGGGTGGTGGCTGCGGCCGCCGCTATTTTAGGCTATTGCGAGCGAGAAAATTTACCTGCCCCGTTAATGCCAATAAGCCAGGAAGACTTTTTAGAGCTTGAAGGCTTAATTACATCGCTTTCGTTAGCATGACTACCCGTCATGCCAACATATTGAGGTATCTAGCCGATGTTTCAGCTGGAATAGCGACTGGGACGCAACTCGGGCGGCCATACTTACATGGTAAGTTTTAGCCCTGCGTATAAATCTGTTCAGCGCGGTTAAACAGAAGCCAAGACGTTAAAATGTACTTGTCGTTACTTTCTGGAATTTGGCCGCGGTGCGTGTGAGTAAAATAAGCGGGCGCAATAACCATTCTGCCAGCTTTGGGTTTAACCGCACGGTTTTGGTAGTAAAACTCCGTCTCGCCGCCTTCTTCCACATCGTTTAAGTAAAACATAAACAGCAGCACGCGGTGCAATGCATCGTTATGTTGAAGCTGTGGATAGACTTCTGAGTGCCAGTACGGGTAGCCGCCATTACCGGCGGTATAGCGCTGTGCATTCACATCGCCAACGCGAAACAGGTAATTCACTAAATTAGCCAAATTGGGTTTGCCTACTTCTTCGAAATTCTCGCCGGTCACTTTTACAGGCTCGCCAGTTTTAGGATGACGAACGGTAAGTCCGATAGGCCCAACAAGCGCAAAATAGTATTTTTCGATGTAGGCAACCAGCTGCTGCCCAGTGTGCTGCATCACTTGCTGAAATAAGTCTTTAAATTCCGGGTTGCGGCTTATCGATACATCCATGCTGCGCTTTTTATCTAAGTCGACGCCACCACCGGTGCGGCCTTGAGATAAATTAGGGCTGCTTTCAAAGCGTTCCATGAGTTGTTTGCACAGCTCTGGTGGTAACACATCATCAATAACTTCAATTAAATCGCTCATGGATACCTCGTACTGCGCTTTATTACTGAGTTAGTATTTCTTTAAAGTGTGACTGTAGCTCTGACTTCACATCTTCGGGGATTGGCGCAGAACGCTGTGTTTTATAGTCAAAATGAACCATCGTGGTGACGCCTGTTGAGCACAGCTTATCGTCTTGCCATAACTCTTGAAACACGTCGAATGCACTGTTGCCTAGCCGGCTAATGTAGGTTTTCACCGTCACCGGTTGGCCATAGAAAATTTGAGCTAAAAAATCGACCTTATAACTGGCTAAAATAAGCGGCCAGTTTTGTAAGTCTAGCTCAGGCGTAAACATTCTGAAAATAGGCTCTCTGGCTGCTTCAAACCATGCGACTAACGCCGTGTTACTGACATGCTGCAAGGCATCGGTTTCACAAAAACGTACGTCAAATGACGTAACTAATGGTACTGAATGGCTCATGTTTATTAGTAGGGATCTTTGTTTATTTAGTTTTCACTCTAGCATTGTACCGCCGCTATTTCAGTCATTTATCAAACAGCAATTGATTCAGTTGGAAAGCATTTTAAACACCTAACCAAACATAACGTTCAAAAAATCAGTTGATTTATGAAAGATTTTGCGCAAATATTTTCACAAATGAATTTGCATTAAAATCCCAAGGTATCCATTTATGATCAGAAGTCCTCAGTTTGGCGCAATACTTTTGCGTGCTAGCGAGCTTATTGCAACTCAAGGCCAAGAGGTATTTGAAGCGCTTAATATTAGTCTGCCTGCAAATCGTATTTCTCTGGTACTGGCGATTCATACTCAAGGGCCCCTTTCGTCAACTGAGCTTGCAAGCCACATCGGTCTTTCACGTCAACTTATTGAAAGTCGGTTGAAACAAAGTGTTGCAGACGGTTTTTTTGTTTCTGTGCCCGATGAGCGAGACTCGCGAAAGCGCGTGTACGATATTGCGCCTGCAGCAAAGACCCAAGCGGCGCAGATAGTGACGATAATGCAAGAATTTGAAGACGTATATGATGCGCTGTGGGAAGAAATAGAGGTAAATCTTGAAGCATCACTTAAAACCATGGAGCAGGCACTAAAAAAACAATCACTTCTTACGCGCTTAAATGAACAATTTCCTCATTACTCCAACTCATAATAGGGAACATTATGATTTATCGAATTATTTTATTGTTGTCACTACTCCTTCCGCTAAGTAGCTGTGCACAAAGCCAGGGTTTCAATACGAAAGAAAGCTGGCAAGCCTTTGTTCAAACTGTTGAGGATAACTACGCCTATTTAGATACGGCGCCTACCGACTGGGAAGCTTTAAAAGCCTACTATCAACCCCTTGCAATAAACGCGACAACGCAAGAGGAATTTGTGGATGTATTGCAGGTGGTGAAACAGTTTTTTATCGACCCGCATTTTAACGTATCACCGCTTAATGAAGCGGACTACAGCGTCACGCCCACGGGGTCTGATATTTGGGTGGAAAAGCAAGGTGATGACTTTGTTATAACACGCATTAAAGCGGGCAGTGCTGCTGCCAAAAGCCAGTTAGCCTTAGGTGACGTAATTGTGGGTATTGATGGCGAACCTACAGAAGCCGCAATACATCGCGTGTTTGGAAATACATCGCTACCGCTTACTGACGCACATAAAACGTGGGCGGTTAATGTGGCTTTAGGTGGACGTCGCAATCAAAAAAGACATATTAAAGTGGCGTCTGATTTTGATGATGCTAAACATGTGCAATTGCCAGCTAGTTACGACGCCATTAATCTACTTCGAACAAAAGCCCCTCTGATAGTTAAGCAGAAAGAGGGAATAGGGTACATCCGCTTTAATAATAATCTAGGTAATTCTGACACCGTTAGTGCATTCAAAGACGCCGTTCAGTCACTTGAATCAACACAAGGGTTAGTGATTGACCTGCGAAATACGCCGAGCGGGGGAAACACCGGCGTAGCTGAACCTATCTTGGGGCACTTTGTAAATGTCAAAACGGCATATCAAGGTTACAGAATTCAAAATGCGGATACACCCTATCAAGAAGCAGAGCTACATCTGGCTCATGTCACCCCTTCATTACCCTATTATGATAAGCCTGTAGTGGTACTCGTTGGCCGTTGGACCGGCAGTATGGGAGAAGGTATGGCTATTGGTTTTGATGCTATTGGTGCAAAGGCGGTAATCGGTACACCTATGGCTGATTTGCTTGGCGGGATAAATCAATTTCAACTACCTGATTCGAGCATAACGCTAGAGCTGGGTTTTGAGCGTCTTTACCATGTGAACGGTTCATATCGAGAGGACTTTGTGCCCCAGGCGGTATCTTGGGACGGGCATACAGCCAGTGACTCAGAATTAAATGCCGCATTACGCTTATTAAAAGCAATATAGCTCAATTACATACAAAGCTAGAAAGCACTTTCGTATTTACTTACAATCCGCTTCTAACTTTATGAGCGAATATACTATGACTGCGATTGGGATTGACTACGGTACATCAAATTCTGAGGTTGTGTATTTTGATGGAACGGCCCATCAACACATCAAACTTGACCCGCTAGATAAGAAGGGTAATAAAATCCGTTCTTCGGTGTTCATTTATTTTGAAGATGAACTGCCGCCGCCGCCTGATGCCATGGTTGAAGCGAAAGTGGCGCAGCTACAGCGCGTTATCAGTGAGCAAATAGATAAAGCAAAGGACGGCTATTATTCGGCAAAAGATCCAAAAGAACAGGCGATGTATAGCGACCGTATCGACTCGCTGCGCGGTGATTTGCATAACAAGCCTGCTTTACAGCGCAAAGCTATTGCACAGTTGATGCACGCTATGTCGCTAGACGAAATCCCCTTGCTGCGCTTAGTAGAGCACGGCAAGTTTGCGTTTGGTGAAGAAGGGTTTAGGCGCTTTCTTAAAATGCCGGATAAAGGCCGACTTATCTATTCGCCTAAAAACTTTTTAGGTGCATCGCTAGACGGCGATCAAAAACAAGCCTTCATCGGAATTATTGCTAAGCAACTGGCATACTTTAAACAGTGTGCAGAGCATCAGTTAGGAAAGGCTGTGAATAATGCGGTTATTGGCCGTCCCGTTAAATTTCACGGCACCCGTGGTGAAGAGGGGAACGCGCAGGCCATCCAAATTATGACTGAAGCTGCGACGAAAGCAGGGTTCTCATTAGTTAACTTCTTAGATGAACCTATCGCAGCAGCGTATAAAATTGAGCAAACCCTACCTAGAGATACGACAACGCTGATTGTAGATATTGGTGGAGGGACTACGGATATTTGCTGCATTAAGCTTTCTCCTGAGCGTTCAAACCAGCTTGATCGCAAAAACGATGTTCTGTCGGTAACAGGCAGGCGTTTAGGCGGCATGGATTGCGATAAAAGTTTGGTGCTTAAGGCTATTGCTCCTGAAATGGGAATGGGCCTTAAGATGATTAACGGGCTTCCTGTTCCGCCCACGTACTTCTCTGATATGTGTGCGGTTGATAATATTCCTGCACTTACCCGCTTTTTCTCTGACGATTACGGGTTAGATATTTCCCAAACCATGTCTGTGATTAAGGAGCCTGCCCAACTAGAACGCTTGCTTATCGTTCAGGAGAACAAGTTGTCAGCCCGTGTCGTGAACTCGGCCCGACTAGCCAAAGAATTACTATCAAGCAAGCAGAATATTACCTTACCGCTGCACTATATCGAAGATGATTTTGACGTGGAAATTTCGCAAGAGTCGCTTAAAAAGGCATTAAAACCTTGGCTTGATAAAGTGAAAACTTTGGTTGTGGAATGCTTGGAAAACAGCAGTGAAAAGCCAGAAGTGGTGATGATCACAGGTGGTATGAGCTTATCGCCAATTGTGATTGATGCGCTGTACGAGAACCTATTAACGGGCTTACCGCGTTTAGAGAACGATGCGTTTAACTCGGTGTGTGAAGGATTAGCTATTCAAGCAGCGAAACACGAGTAATATCGTTTACAAAAAAACACTAAGCCTTAGCGTAGTAGCGTTTACTACGCTAAGGCTTTTTTGATCAGTGCTTAAGGATATTGTGTTCTTTTAGATAAATCGCGATGGCCTCAGGCGACTCGAAGGCTTTTAACAGCATTTCTTGTGCGCGAGCTTTCACATCATTGTCTTCTGATGATGAAAGTAGGTGATACCAAGTTTTCACTAAGGCTAATGGCGGCGTTTGAGTCATTGGGTTTCGCTCCAGCAATTCTTACTGCAAAATTCACATAAATCATCGTAACGTATGATTTGCCAAAACAAGCTCTGACCAGCATAGAAAATGTGTAAATAAGCATTAACGCGCACTTTTTACAAGCTGCTGTGTAAATAACACAGCAGTTTATAAGAAGAATTCATTCGCTCAACGCTTACGAATTTACATCAAAGTCGGCTCAAGCTTGTGTGAGCATGGGTTTCAGGAATCGACCTGTATGTGAAACTTCTTGTTGTGCCACATGCTCAGGAGTTCCCTCTGCAATAATCTGGCCACCTCCGGATCCACCTTCTGGTCCAAGGTCAACAATCCAGTCTGCGGTTTTAATCACATCTAGGTTATGCTCAATAACCACAACGGTATTACCGTGATCGCGTAGTCTGTGAAGGACGGCTAATAACTGTTTAATATCGTGGAAGTGCAACCCAGTGGTTGGCTCATCCAAGATATAGAGTGTTTGCCCAGTGTCTCTTTTTGACAACTCTTTCGCCAATTTAACGCGCTGTGCTTCACCACCTGACAACGTAGTGGCTGCTTGGCCTAGTCGAATATATGACAAGCCCACGTCCATGAGGGTCTGCAATTTACGTGAAATAGCCGGAATAGCATCGAAGAACTGACGGGCATCTTCCACCGTCATTTCTAATACTTCGTGAATGTTCTTATCTTTGTACTTTATCTCAAGGGTTTCACGGTTATAGCGTTTCCCCTGACACACGTCACAAGGCACATACACGTCTGGCAAAAAATGCATTTCCACTTTAATTACGCCGTCACCCTGACACGCCTCACAGCGACCGCCTTTTACGTTAAAGCTGAAGCGGCCAGGCTTGTAACCTCGTGAACGAGACTCTTGTGTGCCTGCGAACATTTCACGAATAGGTGTGAAAATACCCGCATAAGTCGCTGGGTTAGAGCGCGGTGTTCGCCCAATGGGGCTCTGGTCAATATCGACCACTTTGTCTAGCTGCTCTAACCCTGTCATCGATTTATGAGCGGCTGGCTCAGACGTAGTCGCCTTGTTCAGCTCGCGCTGCGCAATTTTGTAGAAGGTGTCATTAATCAGCGTTGATTTACCCGAGCCCGATACACCGGTCACACAGGTCATTACACCGGTAGGTATACGTAAATCAACAGACTTCAAGTTGTTGCCGGTAGCGCCTAAAAGCTCTAGCCACTTGTCGTCCTTAACTGGTGTACGTGTTGCAGGGATATCAATTTTCTCTCTACCAGATAAGTATTTTCCGGTAAGTGAGTGTTCACTGTTTTTGATATCTTCCAGCGAACCTTCGGCGATAATCTCACCACCATGCACACCCGCGCCTGGGCCAATATCTACAATGTAATCGGCTTCGCGAATGGCATCTTCGTCGTGCTCTACAACGAGAACAGTGTTGCCTAAGTCACGCAAATGCGTAAGCGTACCAAGCAAGCGCTCGTTATCACGTTGGTGAAGACCAATGGAAGGCTCATCAAGTACGTACATTACGCCCACGAGGCCCGCACCAATTTGGCTGGCTAGACGAATACGCTGCGCTTCTCCACCAGACAAGGTATCGGCGCTTCGCGACATAGAAAGATAGTTAAGACCTACGTTCACCAAGAAGCGCAAGCGGTCCATGATTTCTTTTAAAATCTTTTCAGCTATCTGCGCGCGTTGGCCTTCTAACTTCAACGTTTCAAAGAAGCCATATGCGTCAGCTATCGACATATCAGCGATAGCAGGCAAGTTAGTGTCTTGTATAAAAACATTACGCGCTTCAACACGCAGACGCGTGCCGTTACAGCTACTACAGTGCTGCTGGCTTAAATATTTTGCTAGCTCTTCACGCACCGAGTTCGACTCGGTTTCGCGATAGCGGCGCTCCATATTAGGGATAATGCCCTCAAATGGGTGCTTGCGCTCCATTACATCGCCACGCTCGTTTATGTATTTAAACGATAGCGACTTGCCTTTAGACCCGTAAAGCACAATGTCTTGGTGCTTGTTGTCGAGCTCTTCAAAGGGCACGGTAAGGCTAAATTCATAATGGTCTGCTACCGCCTGTAGCATTTGAAAATAATAATAGCTGCGCTTGTCCCAGCCGCGAATAGCGCCGCCAGAAAGACTCAACTCAGTATTACCTACAACACGCGCAGGGTCAAAGAACTGTCTTGTGCCTAAGCCGTCACAGGTAGGACAGGCACCCGCTGGGTTGTTAAATGAAAACAGGCGCGGCTCTAGTTCGCTAATACTATAACCACAGTGTGGGCAGGCGAAGTTAGCAGAAAATACAATCTCTTCTGCGTCTTTATCGTCCATATCAGCTACAACCGCGTTCCCGCCAGCAAGGCTTAGCGCTGCCTCGAATGATTCAGCTAAACGCAGTGCCATGTCGTCGCGCACTTTAAAGCGGTCAACCACAACTTCAATGGTGTGCTTCTTGTGTAAATCGAGGGGCGGCGGATCGGATAAGTCACACACTTCACCGTCAATACGCGCGCGAATAAAGCCTTGAGCAGACAGATTTTGCAGCGTTTTAACGTGCTCGCCTTTACGCTCTTTAACAATAGGCGCTAGCAGCATTAACTTACTGCCCTCAGGCATCGCTAACACTTTGTCGACCATTTGGCTGACCGTTTGTGCATCTAGCGGCACATCATGATCAGGACAGCGTGGCGTGCCCACACGCGCAAACATCAAACGCAGGTAGTCGTATATCTCAGTGATGGTACCCACCGTTGAACGGGGGTTGTGCGATGTTGATTTCTGCTCAATGGATATTGCTGGTGATAAACCCTCAATATGATCAACATCGGGTTTTTCCATCATAGATAGAAACTGACGGGCATAAGCAGACAAAGACTCAACGTAACGCCGCTGACCTTCTGCATATAGCGTGTCGAAAGCAAGAGACGATTTACCCGAGCCAGAAAGGCCGGTTATCACCACCAGTTTGTCTCGTGGCAGTGTTAAATCGATGTTTTTCAAGTTGTGGGTGCGAGCACCGCGAATTTCGATTTTATCCATTGAAGCCTAAATGAGAGAAAAAGAATCAGTATGCCATAGGTGTCAAGTAAAGTGATATGACATTCAAGTTATACTGTGAGTGGAGTAAGCAGATCACCTCACGGACATTAGCTTACAATTACATCTAACAGAACTGCATTGGGAAATGGTGATTTTATCCCCACTTTTAAACCCCTAGTAAGAAAAAGGGTGGTGCGAGAGGGCTAAATCTAAATCGCGAGCGGAAGAAAATACCAATTGTATTATGCTACACTTCGCGGCCTTATTCTTAATGCAGCAGAAACAAGTGTTCTCTGCGCCGTTTTTTTGTTTTTTTTATTTTATTTATTGAGGGAAACAGACGCTTTGAACGCTTTGGAATTACGCGCCGCGCTTGCACTCGCCTCCGTTTACGTATTACGCATGATGGGGTTGTTCATGGTTATGCCCGTGTTGGCTGTGGCCGCGATGGACTACCCAGATTATTCGCCGCTACTGGTAGGGCTTGCCGTGGGTGGATATGGCTTAACTCAGGCTGCGCTGCAAATTCCTATGGGCATGATGTCTGACAAATGGGGACGTAAACCCGTTATTTTGCTAGGGCTTGCTGTATTTGCATTAGGAAGCTTTGTAGCAGCAAACGCCGACAGTATGGCCATGATGATTGTTGGGCGTATTCTTCAAGGCGCTGGGGCTATTGCAGGTGCGATAATGGCGCTAGCTACCGATGTCAGCCGGGAAAGTCAGCGAGCCAAAGTGTTAGCTATCATAGGCATAGCTATTGGCTTTTCATTCTATTTAGCCGTTATTTTAGGACCGCTTATTGCCAACAGCTACGGGCTTACCGGTGTATTTGGTATTACTGGTATTCTGGCCGTTCTATGCATGCCGCTTGTTAAATGGGTAGTGCCGAGTGGTGTGCAGCTTAGTAGTGGCGATACACTTCCACAAAAAGACCAGCTAAAGCGCTTAATCTTTTCTTCCCAGCTATGGCGTTTAAATATCAGCGTGATGATTTTACATATGTTGATAACGCTGCTGTTTGTTCAACTGCCCGTTACGCTACTGAATTTTGATATGACGCTAGACAGTCACTGGACGGTCTACTTACCCGTTTTAGGCGCGTCAATTGTAGGTCTAATTATAATGATGGGAGCAGCAAGGGGCCGTACGCCTAAATCACTCCTTGTAACCGGCGTTGTATTAATGGGCGGCGCGTTTTTGGCGCTGAGTTTAGAGGACCATAGCTGGTGGTGGGTTACCGCGGCCGTAGTACTTTTCTTTACCGGCTTTAATTATTTGGAAGCGAATTTCCCTGCATTGGTGTCGAGCATTGCGCCTGCGGGACAAAAAGGAACGGCCATGGGCCTCTACGCTAGTTTTCAATTTTTCGGTGCGTTTTTGGGCGGTGTAATTTCAGGTTTAGTCACCGATGTTTGGTCGCAAGAGTTAGCTTATGGCATTGGTGCTGCTAGCACTCTGCTTTGGCTTTTTATTATTCTCGGTGTTAAAGAAGTGAGCCGGGTTAAGCGTGTGATGATGCATGGTGAATTTGATGGTTCAAATGTTTCCACCATTGAAGCCGAGCTAATGTTAGTACCTGGTGTGCTGGAAGTGACATTAAACAGTCAAAATAACGCGGTGTACCTGAAAGTTGATCGTGATTTTGATGCCGTAAAAGCGCGAGATGTGTTGTCTGCGTAATTATTCATCTCGTTACAAACATGAAAAGTTAGCATCACACCATTTTTGAAAAGGAAGCGAACACCATGATTGACCTAAGTAGTTACAAAGCCATTATTTTTGACATGGATGGCACTTTGGTCGATTCAATGGGGGCGCATATTGATGCGTGGCAGCTTACGTGCGATGCGTATGGCTACCCTTTTGACCGGGACTATCAATACAGTTTAGGTGGTGTTCCAACCTTTGAAACCGTACATCTTATGAATGCCAAATATGGCAAAAACCACGATCCAGCAGAGGTTGCTTCATATAAAAAACAGGCCTTCGAAGGGCTAGATCATGTGCCAAGGCTTATTCAAGATACCCTGGACGTGTTTAATTGCTATAAGGGAAGCATGCCTATTGCTGTGGGAACGGGCTCTGATAGGCAGCATGCGCAATGGGTGTTGAATGAGCACGGCATATTAGCCCAATTGTCAGCGCTGGTTACGGCCGATGACGTAACTAACGGTAAACCTCACCCTGAAACCTTTGTGCGTGCGGCAGAATTAATGGGGGTGGCACCACAGCATTGTGTGGTATTTGAAGATACCGACATGGGGCGAAAAGCGGCGGTTGACGGCGGCATGGCGTGCTTTATGGTCGATAATTCTCGGCTTATCTACTAAATCTTACTCTGAGTGAGTATTCGAGCTTAGTGCTAACGCTAAATCAATCGCGCTCACTCTATAATTTCTAAGCTTATACCGCCTCTAGTTCGCTTAATGGATCGTCGCAGTTGTGTAATAGCGATGACTTGATACGTTTGATGGCGTCATCAATGGCGGTTTTCATGGCATCGATAGCAATCTGATTGCTCTCTTTTTCACTGACGCTGGTGTTTACATTCACGCTTTGCCCTCTGAAGGTGGTGGCAGGTGAATACTCATCCGCATAGTTTGGTTTGTACTTAACCTTAAGCACCACGGTGGCAACCATATTACTTCCTAAGCTTTTTATAAATGCGCGGTTTAGTACTACTTTAACGCTGTTGGCTGCTTCAATATTCGGACTAACATTCATCGTTTCTAAGCTTTGCTGTAACAATGAATAGAGCGTGTCTTTTGTTACATTACTGCTTCCAACGAGCAAGTCTTTACTGGACCGTATATCGATCAGTTCCGCTAAATAAATTGGACAGGCTTTTGCTTTCGACATTGTCTTCTGATAGTCCTTTCTCTGTGAGGCAGGAATTAATGATGAATCAAGCTCGGGAGGCGTAGACTCACAGGCGATAAGCAAGGGTAGGGCGCAGCAGGCGACAATAAGTCGAGTTAGCGATTTGACGCGAGACAAGGAAAACTTTCTACTTTTCATTAAGTGATTTTTGTTTTGTGCAGATAAAATATGCAAGAAATATTGCTCTGAGTATAAGAAAGTTTGTATTGCTAAGAAATAGAACAACTGTTGCAAACTGTTACAGCTTGTTTAGCATAGATGGAAGACGACGGATGTGTTGTACGAAACTTTGGTTGGCGGTACAACCATTGCACGTGTATAACTTTTTATTAAATTTACTTATAACCATTCAACACGGGCAGTTTTTAAATGATGACCTTTAAAAACGCGGTAATCAATGTAGTTGCAAGTGTATCTCTGATAGGGTGTGCAATTAACGTGTCCCCTTCGGCCTTCTTTTATCAAGACGTTCAGAAAAAGCCTGTTGATACCACCAAACTGCACGCAGCTATTCAAAGAGACAGAACCTCAGCGGGCATAACTCGTGTTGAAGTTAAAAATGAAGCTGGGTTAATTTTAAGAGGCGTTGCCGTTTCATACCCTGATCCAATTGTTAACATTGTTTTCTTTGCTGACAATCGTATGCCTGTAAGCGAAAACAATAGTGTCATTCATAGACTGGGTAAGTTGCCCGCTAATATATTGTGGCTCGACTATCAGGGAGTTGGAGCCAGTGACAAAGCGAAGGACTTAAGTATTAACGCTATTAAACAAGACGCGTTAACTCAGTTTGACTATGTAGAAAGCGCGTTTGACGCCTCGATTCCCACCATTGTTCACGGCCGAGGTATAGGCAGCTATTTCGCAAGCTATGTTGCTGCAAATAGAAAGATAGACGCTTTAGTATTAGACGGCGCTTTCAATAATATTTCCGATCTCATAGCCAACATGGTGCCAGGCTTTTCGAATTCATTTACTAACATGAAACTTCACGATGAAGTCCATAGTATGCAAATAGCCCCAATCTTGCGCCACTATGAAGGACCGCTATGGCTGGTTGTGGGTGAGGAAGACAAAATAACGCCTTACCCGATTAGTCAGCAGTTGCTTGAAGATGCAGCTAGTATTGACAAATATATCTCAGTTATTCCAGGTGCAACGCACAACGCGACGTTGAAAAGCGACTATGCTATTGAGCAATACAAGCAATTTTTAGCGAGATTTACTCAATAACTCAACCTTACTCCTTGTGGATAAGCCGTGGAAAACCCTGTTGGTAAATCTGTTAATAGCCATATGGAGCAACAGATCACGATCTTAATCCCCCGTTCTGGTCGGATCACGAAATATCAGTTAAATCAAGCTCTGTAGAGCAATTATAGCTGATCTTAATATTTTTTGATCGTAACACTGTGCAGGATCAGGCAATTTTCCTCGTTGGGGATAAAAATATTGGGAAAAATGATCAGGCGTGTAATTTTGTCAATAGTTTCGTGTCATGAAATTTTTAGAATACGATTGCATAGTAATACATCGAATTGCGATTAATCATGCACCAAACTAGTGTTCTAGTGACCAAATAAAATACCCACCGATGGCGGGTATTCATTCTGTGTTTTGTTAGAATTGCTTAGGGTAAAGTGTAGGCTATATTCGAATCACTGAATCTCGTTTAACGACCGTAGGCGTATATTTAAAGGTTAAGCCTTCTTCTGGTTTACTCCCCGACGCATATTTCAGCGCCAGTTCGGCAGCTTTCGCTGCCATCATTTCTACAGGATAACGCAGTGTAGTTAATTTAGGCCGGCAATATTTTGCTAGCAAGACATCATCGTATCCCATCACTGAAACTTGTTCAGGGACGGAAATTCCATGGTCCTGTAACATGGTCATAGCACCAGATGCCATAGCATCGTTATAAGCCAAGACAGCGGTAAACTTCGCGCTAGTGGCAAGCAAGTTCTGCATTGCTAACTCACCACCTTCCTGATCGGGCGTGGCGTATTCAATCATGCTTTCAGGTAAATTGAGCTTCGCGCTATTTATAGCGTTTCTAATTCCTTCAAGGCGATGATTAGGGTCGTCAATGCGATATTGGCTGCTTATCACAGCTACGTGTTCATGCCCCTGATTAATGGCATACTCCGCCATAAGACGACCACCGGTTACATTGTCAAGCCATACGCAGCGGTTTGCTATTTCTGGTATATAACGGTTAATCAAAACAAAACCCGGTACTTGGTTAGCAAAGCCAATCAACGTCTCATTATCTAGTGCTTTACTATGTACAACCATGGCTTCAACACGGTGTTCCAACAAGGTTTCAATGGCACGAAGTTCCGTCTCTTTCTCTATTGAGCCGGCACTAAGCAGAATTTGGACGTTATTTTTCCGCGTTATCGACTCAACGCCGTGAGCTAACATGGCGAAAAAAGGATCATGTAATTCTGCAATAACAACACCTAACGAGGCACTGCGTTTCGTTACAAGCGCCCGCGCATTCGCGTTGGGACGGTATCCCATTTCTTCCATAATTTTTTTAACGCGTTGTCGGGTATCATTGCCTACTTTAGGGCCATTATTGATAACCCTTGATACGGTCGCTAAAGAAACGCCGGCGGCTTGGGCTATATCTTTTATTGTTGCCATTTTCTCTTAAACTTTGTTTTGTAATGCAAGGAAGTCCATAAGACCTGATTGCCATAGCGTACATTATATTTACAAAAAAAGGTAAAATTCTCTTTTCCCATGGCATAGCGGCATACCTTAAGCAACAAATAAAAGTATCAAGTGGTTTTACCATTTCTAGTTCTTCCCTAAATCCCTGTCAAAAAGAACGGAAAACGTATAACCTTTTAGCATTTTTAAATGCTATACCGATTCTAAAACTTTGCAGGCGAGCTCGATAGATTGCCCGAACTTAATTAATCGAGCACTCGATAAGGTAAAATAATTGTTATGAAAATAAGCGTATCGACATTTGGTGAAGTAGGCGGCGAAGCTGTTAATGCTTTTACTTTAAGTAATGGCAACGGGATGTCAGTTACCTTGCTCAACTATGGCGGAATTATCAAAGAGCTCTATTTTCCCAATGCGAAGGGCGAATTGATTAGCTGTGTTCAAACTTTTGATACGTTGCAGGGCTATATTGATGACCCTAGCTATCGCGGTGCAATTGTAGGGCGCTATGCTAATAGAATAGGGCATGGAACTTTTACTTTAAACGGCCAGCAGTATACGTTAGATAAAAATGGTGGTGAGCATAATCTCCATGGGGGCCATGCCGGCTTTCATAAAAAATTGTGGCAAGCCTGCACCCATGAATCCGATGATAGTGCTAGCGTAATATTCACCTTATCTAGTCCTGACGGCGAGGGTGGCTTTCCAGGAAATGTTAATGTTGAAGCACGCTATACGCTTAATCAGTACAACGAGTTATCACTTGTAATAAAAGCAACGACAGATGAAGAAACACCCCTAAGTTTCACTCAGCACGCCTATTTCACGCTAAGTAACGATAAAAAAGTGGGTAGTACACTGCTACATATCGATGCAAAAAAGGTGACGGATGCGGATAATACGCTGTTACCAACTGGTGATTTAGTAGATGTCGCTGATACACCTTTTGATTTCACTTCATTTAGTGCAATAAAAGAAAGGGCTGAACAGGACACTTCACATCCATTGTTCGATAGAGTAGGCGGCTACGACCACAATTATGTGCTTCAAGCAGCGTCAGACAATGGCCCACAAGCTACGGTTAAAGCGCCAGATACTGGCGTTACGATGGAACTATACACTAGCCTTCCCGGGCTGCAGTTTTATACGGGAAGCCTGCAAGAAGATGAGCAGCTAGGCGCCCTGTGTTTAGAACCCCAGTATTTCCCTGATTCACCGAATAAACCGTCATTTCCAAATTGTTTCGTAAAGCCGAAAGAGACTTACGAAGAAACGATTCGATATAAGTTCTGCGCAAAGTAAATTCACCGAAGTACAAAAAGGAAATTAATTGTTATTAATTTAACAATTAATTTTCTTTATTAGTTAATTGATAAACAGCATGGCTTGCTATATTATTGTTAGGGTAAACGTTTAACCCTCAAGGGTTATGTGAAAGCGTTATGTTACAGCTTAACCGGTCTATTCAGAGAGAGTGATTATGGTAACCCCTTTCGACCCAACCAATGATCCACATCGCCGTTATAACCCGCTGTTGGGTGAGTGGGTGCTAGTATCGCCACACCGTGCTAAGCGCCCTTGGCAGGGGGCTTCTGAAGAGCCTAATAACGAACAAAAGCCATCTTACGATCCTACTTGTTATCTGTGTCCGACTAATACTCGGGTAAACGGCGAGGTTAATCCAGACTACAAAGGCACGTTCGTTTTTCAAAATGATTTTGCTGCGCTCAAGCAGGACACTGAGCAAGCCAGTGAGAAAAAAGGACTGTTCCAATTTGAAACAGAGCAAGGCTGCAGTCGCGTTATTTGTTTTTCTCCTGATCACAGCAAAACATTGCCTGAGCTTACTGACGAAGAACGGGTAGATGTGGTTAACACGTGGAAAGAACAAACCGCTGAACTGGGTCAAAGCTATCGTTGGGTACAGGTTTTTGAAAACAAAGGCCCAATGATGGGGTGCTCAAACCCTCATCCACATGGTCAGGTATGGGCGCAGCAGCACATCCCCACAGACCCAGCAAAAAAACGAGTACAGTTGAAACAGTATTTTGGTGAAAACGAAACACCTATGTTACTAGACTACGCTGAGCAAGAAGTGATAAAGCAAGAGCGCGTGGTATGCCAAAACGACGATTGGGTTGTGGTAGTTCCATATTGGGCTGCATGGCCATTTGAAACGCTATTACTGCCACGTTTTGACGTTCAATCTTTGCATAAGCTGTCAGATACACAATCGCTTTCACTTGCCAAAATCATCGGTCAGATAACAGCAAAATACGACAATTTATTTGAGACGTCTTTCCCGTATTCAATGGGGTGGCACAGTGCGCCATTTGATAATGAAGACCACCCTGAGTGGACGCTCCATGCTCATTTCTTCCCGCCGCTATTGCGCTCAGCAAGCGTACGTAAGTTTATGGTTGGATACGAAATGATGGCCGAAGCACAACGAGATTTGACCCCTGAACAGGCGGCAGACAGATTAAAAGCACTGCCTACGGTGCATTATAAGCAACGTGAGAATACTAATGGATAACCAAGTACTTTCTTCTCAATTTGAAGCGCATTACGGCAACGAGCCAACGCTAATAGCACACGCCCCTGGCCGAGTAAACATTATTGGAGAGCACACCGATTATAACGAAGGGTTCGTCTTTCCGGCTGCTATCAACTATGGTACTTGGGTTGCGGCAACTAAGCGCGACGATAATGATATTCTGGTTACTGCTATGGACTACGAAAATCAGCAGAATCAGTTCTCATTGTCAGACATTAATTACGATGAGGAACAAGGTTGGGCAAACTATGTTCGCGGCGTAGTGAAAGTACTAAAAGAGGCGATGCCAGATTTTGGCGGCGCAAACTTACTAGTAACGGGAAATGTGCCGCAAGGCGCCGGTTTAAGCTCTTCAGCGTCTTTTGAAGTGGCAATACTAAAAGCCTTGAGCGCTTTGTATGAGTTGCCATTAGACGGTGTAAAAGCCGCGTTGTTAGGCCAAAAAGCGGAAAATACTTTCGTTGGCTGTTCGTGCGGAATCATGGATCAGTTGATCTCAGCCATGGGCAACGAGGGTATGGCAATGCTGCTTGATTGTCAGTCGTTAGCCATCGAGCATTCACCACTTCCAGATTCGCACCAAATCGTGATTATCAACTCGAATGTGAAACGTGGCTTGGTGGACAGCGAATACAACTTGCGTCGTCAGCAGTGCGAGCAAGGTGCATCGCTACTGGGTGTTTCATCGTTGCGCGAAGCAACCATGGAGATGCTAGAAGAAGCCAAAGCGCATATGCCAGAAGTAGTTTACCGCCGTGCTAAACATATTATTACTGAGAACGCACGTACCTTAACTGCGAGCCAAGCACTAAAATCAGGCGACATTGAAACGGTTAGTGAAGCCATGGCGCAATCTCACATTTCAATGCGCGATGACTTTGAAATTACCGTACGCCCCATTGATTACCTGGTCGAGATTATTAGTGAAGTGCTAGGTAAATCTGGTGGTGTTCGCATGACGGGCGGTGGATTTGGTGGCTGCGTTGTAGCGCTTGCCCCTACACACAAAGTTGATGCTGTGAAGCAAGTGGTAGCAGACAAATACTTTGATGAAACTAGCTACCATGCAGACATCTACGTGTGCACTGCAACACAAGGCGCATTTGCCTAGAGTTACACGAGTAAGAACAAAGACTTTAAATTCACATCGCTCCCTTTTCTAAACAATCCTAATCGATAGAATTGTTTGTGTCCCTTAAGCCGCTTCCATAGGTAGCGGCTTTTTTTACAAAAGTGCACATTTCTTGTTAAAAAAAATCAACAAAGTGTGTTACTAATACTACCCGTAATAACACGAAGCGTGTATCGGTGGTTTTCTGACCGGTTGACGGATTATCGTAAAATGCGAAACGCGTTTTAATACGCGACACTGGTGTGGCCAAAACCAATAGAATAATAAAAACAATTTTTCACCTGTGTACCCTGCATAAAAATCGCCGCACCCAAAATAAGAACCTTGGGAAAAACTATGAAATTAGCATCATTAGATATCACGTTATTCGTGGTATACGTCTTTGCGCTTATCGGAATTGCGTGGTGGGTTTCGCGCGAAAAGCAGGGTCACCAAAAAGACACAAACGATTACTTTTTAGCAGGTTCAAGCCTGCCATGGTGGGCAATTGGCGCATCGTTAATTGCCGCCAATATTTCTGCCGAACAAATTATTGGTATGTCTGGCTCAGGCTATCAATTGGGCCTTGCTATAGCGTCGTATGAATGGATGGCTGCTATTACACTGCTTATCGTGGGAAAATTCTTTTTACCTATCTTTTTAAAGCATAAAATTTACACCATGCCTCAATTTTTAGAGCAGCGATACGACCATCGTGTGCGTAAGGTAATGGCTATCTTTTGGTTAGGCGTTTACGTCTTTGTAAATCTAACTGCCGTGCTGTGGCTGGGTGCTCTGGCTATTAACACTATTGCCGGTGTAGATATGGTTTACGGCATGATGTTCTTAGGGCTTTTCTCACTAGCCTACTCACTTTATGGGGGCCTGAAAGCGGTAGCGTTAACCGATATTATTCAAGTGGTGCTGTTAGTCATTGGCGGCCTGTTCCTGTCTTATACGGCGTTAAATTTAATCAGCGACGGTAATGGGGCCATCCAAGGTTTTGTTGACTTAACTAATAAACTACCTGAAAAATTCGATATGATTTTGTCAAAAGATAACCCGCACTATATGGACTTGCCGGGCATTTCTGTATTGATTGGCGGCATGTGGATTATGAACCTGTCATATTGGGGCTTTAACCAATACATTATTCAGCGTACTTTGGCGGCAAGGAGTGTTCAAGAAGCGCAAAAAGGTATTGCGTTTGCGGCATTTCTAAAACTGCTTATGCCGTTAATTGTGGTGTTGCCAGGGATTGCAGCGGTACTTATTGTGCCTGACTTAGTTAAGCCGGATCAAGCATACCCAAGCCTAATGACGCTAATGCCCGTTGGTCTCAAAGGTATTATCTTCGCAGCGCTTGTGGCAGCAATCGTGTCTTCGCTAGCGTCGATGACAAACAGCGTTTCTACGATTTTTACCATGGACCTTTATAAAGATAAGCGTCCTAACGAGTCGCAGCAGCATTATGTCAAGGTCGGTCGTATCGTTAGCTTGTTAGCGCTTATCATTGCTATGGTGGTGGCCAAGCCGTTGCTGGGGAATTTCGATCAAGCATTCCAATACATTCAAGAGTTTACCGGCTTCTTTACGCCGGGAATTTGTGCGCTATTTGTATTGGGCATGTTCTGGAAGAAAACCACAGCAAACGGTGGCTTATTAGCCGCGCTGGGCTCATTTGTTTTAAGTATTGTATTTAGACAGTTCTGGCCTGAACTGCCGTTTATCGACCGAGTAGGGCTTGTGTTCCTACTGTGCGTTGTTCTTGCTGTAGCTCTTTCACTTCTGGAGAAAAAGGGCGTTAGCGAAAACGCAGTTGATCTAAACGAAGTACAGTTTAAAACCACAAAGGGGTTTAACGTAGCATCTATCGCTGTAGTTATCCTTACCGCGGCGTTTTACATTACGTGGTGGTAGCAAAGCATCACGGGCGTTTTGTTAAATCCAACGCCCTTATTTAGATCTGTAAAAACAACGCGAAAGTTCAGAAGACGCTGATAATAAATTTTGTTAAGTTCTAGAACGTGTTGCAGTTGGTAGCGTAAACGTGTGGCGAAAAACTTCAATTTTTCCTCACAAAATACGATATACTAATCGGCTAATATTCGATGAACTTTCGCGCTTGCTGATGTCTCACTAAGAAGAGTTATACAGCAAGCCACTAAAAACGTTACAGGAGACATCAATGGCAACGAAAGGCGTTAATAAGGTTATTCTTGTTGGAAACCTTGGCAATGATCCTGAAGTTAGGTACATGCCTAACGGAAACGCCGTTGCGAACTTAAGCCTAGCAACTAGCGAAAGCTGGAAGGACCAACAGGGTCAGGTTCAAGAGCGCACTGAGTGGCACCGCCTTACTATGTACCGTCGCTTAGCAGAAATTGCCGGAGAGTACCTGAAAAAGGGCTCGCAAATTTACGTTGAAGGTAAATTGCAAACACGTAAGTGGCAAGATCAGCAAGGCCAGGATAAGTACACTACTGAAATTATCGTAGATCAAATGCAAATGCTTGGCGGTCGCGGCGGTGATGGTGGTGGCGGTAACGGTGGTTACCAGCGTCCTCAAAACAACCAAACTGGCTACAATCAGGCGCCTGCACAAGGCGGTTATAACCAAGCGCCACAGCAAGGTGGTGGTCAACAAGGTGGTTACAGTCAAAACCAAGGTGGCGGCTACAATCAAGCGCCTCAAGGTGGTAACCAAGGTCAGCCTAAGAACCCACCAATGGCTGAGCCAGACTTTGACTTTGACGACGATATTCCGTTCTGACGGTTACTAGAGACCTCTTTTCATAAAGGGTTGCTCTGGAGGTCTTTCTCTTATGGGCATTACCTAATTAAGAAGCTCACAGAAATATTAAAAACTGTGAGCTTTTTTCATTCCTAATTTTCAAAAAACTTGTATCTGGCTTATGTGTAACTTTTAAAACTGCACACGCCACAGCAAAAGAACAGCTGAAACGTTAACTTCGTTTTGCTACAACAGTGCACAAGGTATTCGCATAATACTCAGCGCGGAGAGTACCGACCGGTAAGCGTTGCAGAAGTAATTATTCGATGTTCATGTCTTCGCTCGAATTCTTCTCGAGTCAAGGCGCTAGAGGACGAAAACTGTTCATTTAAGGCGTAAACTGTAAACACATATTTGTGTCTTGAAGCGGGGCAAGGACCAAAGTAACCAGTTCCGGGTAAGTCATTTCTCCCTCTGGTCCCAACCGTTGTATCTTCGTCTAATGATTTAACATCGGCTGGTATATTCCAAAGATTCCAATGAATCCAATTGTCGGCTGTGGGATCGTCCATAATAATGGCAAAACTCTGAACATCTTCAGGCAGTGGACTCCACGAAAGCTGAGGAGAAATATTTTGACCTCCTGGCTCATACTGACAGGCAAATTTTAAAGGTATGTCAGCGCCTTCATCGAAGCTACTCGATGTTAATGCAAAAGGGCCCGCTAGTTGAGATTGTACTGGCTGACTTAAGTTAGTAACAACACCGTCCTTTTTAACAATTCCGTGAATGCTTACACTTTTTAATGGTAATTCATCAAGTACTAATCGCGCGCGACCAGTCCAAGCCCCCACATTGAGATAATGTTCGAGATCTGTTGCACTCAAACTGTGAGTTGCAAACGGTGCCAAGGTGCCAAAACTCGCCGATGCTTGTCCAATGATTTCACCTTCTTGATGATACAATGTGCCACTCAATGCGATGGTTTCTCCCGTATGATTTGATACGTTAACAAACGAGGTATCTGCATAGTTGTTAGAAGCAGGGATGTTGTGTACTGCAAAGCTCTCACTTTGCGAAGATAAATTAGTAAGCGTTCCGCCAGCTCTTATCAGGTTATGCCATTTAAATAGCGAAGAGTTGCTCTCTAATTTCAGTTTGGCGATCCCCACCCATCCCTGATCTAATCCGAGTGCCTCTTTTAAGCTATCTTCGGTCAATGTTAACACTTGATCAGCACCAAGTGATTGCGACAATTCCGCGCTGGCAAGCTCTGTACCATTTTCAGAATAAAGGCGTCCATAAAGGCGAATAGCGTCATTACCACTATTAAGAATTCGCAACGTAAATACTTCACCTGTCATACCAGAAGGAAGATAATCAATCCAATTGCTATCATTTGTCGCACTGGTATTAACAAGCACGTTCGACGATCGATTCATTCCCATAACAACAATGTCGTCTTTAGGCGCTAGCGTAAGTTTTGCAAAACCCGACCATTGCGAATCGGCTATTTGGTCTTCGAGCGCAAACTTACTGATTACACTTGTTGCACCCGGCGCAACACTTTCAATCAACACGCTGTTCGGATTACCTATGACGCTTGCATCATCTGAGGTAAGCGTTCCCGTTACCCTAATGGGGGTATCGTTGACGTTAGTAACTCGAATGTAAAACTCATCGGAAGAGGCAGATGAAGGGACGCTTAGCAACAGTCCATCAGTTGAAACCTCGCTGGTATTCGTTAGTATTTGTTCAGAAGTACGTATAAGACTCATCACTACCAAATTATCTTGGTCAGATGTGATCGCTAGTCTTCCCCTGCCACGCTCTGGCAGATTTTTTGCCCCTACTAGCTGTTCAATATCGAAAGAGTTTACAATAAATGTTTGATTAGGCGCTAAGTTAGCAGTGAGCAAACTATTTTCCACGCCGAGTATGTTACCTTCTTGTGTATAATATGTGCCACGAATGGAAGCGGCTTCATTTGAGGTATTGGTAATTCGAACATATGGGGTATCTGCCCGATTAGAATAAGGAATGTTATGCAGAATTGCGTCTGCGGCAAAACAACAATGCGTTGTCAGTAACGTTATCAAAAATGCAAAAAGCTTGGTTGGCATATGAATATCCTTGGAAAATTCCACTGTTTCAAAATAAGCTAAACGCTCAAGAAGTCGCGGCTAATAGTACTGATAATGTCAGACTTTCAGGCGTTGATGTGAATATAACATCGCACCTGAAAAATACACTTGCTACATTCCTTGTAGACATTTTCTCTTACAAAGAAATAGTTTTTTCGTTTTTCAATAACGCTCTACAGTACTTTTTTCGCTCTTTTATTGGATTCTACGCAAAATTACTACTCATTCGCATGGGACTCGTATGAACGTAAAATATCTGATGATCTTTACGCTGTTTGAGCCATCAAACTGAATGCTCATAAGGTGTTACGTTTTACCTTTGTTTTTATGAGCACTTGTGTTTAATCGACGAAATTCTAGTGTTCGGTGGCGCACGTTCATATCACTCGTTTGAGCGTGTATATGCCATCCTTAAACAAGCGAAGATACATACATTGGCTGTTTTTATTATCTTTCGTTATTCGCCTTAATCACCAATAACAATAGTGTTCGGCTTGTACGACACCCCTGACGATGTATTATCAATTTGCCTATTAATAACGAGAAATTACTCAAATTATGAAAACGTTATCCCTTCTTTTCGGCGGTGCTGCTCTGGTTGCAGCAACCGCGGTTACATGCCCTTCGGTATCAGCGGCTCAAACACTTTACAAGCCATTTCCGGCCGATGTAATGCCGTCGCTAAGTGAAAAAGGTAACTATGACGTTGGCGTAAAAACTATTGAAGCCATTTATCCTGAAAAAGTGAAAGATATTGCTGGAAATGATGTCGAGCGTAAATTGTCCCTAGAGGTCTGGTATCCAGCTTCAAGTGCTGCTGAGACGGCAACGTATGTGAATGAAACGCGAAGCGGTCAAGTATTTGAAATTGAGGGTGATGCCAGCCGCGATGCACCTATTGCTAAAGCAGACACTGGTTATCCTGTGGTGGTTATATCCCACGGCTATACTGGCTATCGTACGCTTATGTATTATTTAGGTGAACACCTAGCATCTCATGGTTATGTTGTGGCATCTATCGACCATACGGACTCAACGAATAAGGACGTTAATTTTGCGGAAAATCCGTATTCAGGCTTTCCAAGCACGCTACTTAATCGCTCTCGCGATCAGGTTTTTACCCTAAATAGTATTAGCGAGCATGACTTTTTTAAAGCGAGTGTTGATGCAAGTAAAGCAGGGGTGATTGGTTACTCCATGGGGGGCTATGGTGCGGTAAGTACCGTCGGTGGTTGCTATGCATTTAACGATCAAACAGCAGCAACCTTCACCGGAACACAAGACCCTAAAGCGGCAGCGCTTATCAAAGATGCGCTAAATACCTGTGCAGGTGGAAAGGCTAATGGCGAAGAAACGTTGCCGGCCTGGAAAGCGGCGCTAGCTCTGGCACCATGGGGCGGGCAACATCAGTTATTTAATGTGCAATCGCTAAACAATATTAAAGTTCCTGTTCTTTATGTAGCGGGTGATAACGACGATATTTCTGGTTACGAGGGTATTAAATGGTTATTCGAAAATACTGGGAGTGAAGGTTCTAAGCTACTTACTGTTAAAAATGCGCGTCATAACGTAGCGCCACACCCGGCACCTAAAGAAGCCTACGGCAGTGAGTTTGATTTAGGAAGCTATATTGAGCCTGCATGGGAAGTACAAAAGCTTAATGCTATTAATGAGCATTTTGCGCTGGCGCTTATGAACTGTCACGTGAAAGCGTTGCCTGAATATTGTGACTACCTAAACGTGAATGGCAGCAGCGCACAAGTACCCGTAGACGGTAAAAAGCCAGAACCTTGGAAGGGCTTCGATGACCGATGGGCATTGGGGCTTGAGATGGACGGTAAATAACCGTTTAAAAAGGGTGCTTAGGCATCCTTTTTTAATTTTGTTACACATTTATTTTCCATCGTAACGCATAGTGGCTTAATGTAAGACTGCTTCTTCTAATCCTTGATAGTAAAAAACGCTCTGAAGCAGCACCTCTAAATACTTTATAAAACAAACTATAAGCTAAACCATAAGGAAGTGATAATGCGTAAATTTACTGTGTCAGCAATATGTGCCTGTTCTATTTTGTTAATGCCGTCGATAGCTGTGACCCAAAGCTATTCAGCAGCACAAAACGTTGCTACAGGGAGTGCCGATGATGTAGTAACGCTAAAAACTTACTTTAAACAAGGCGACTTTAGTTACGTTGTAGAGTCCCTCGAAGCTGTTGAAGGTAAATCGCCAGAGCAGCACAACATGCTTATTTCTGCCCTAATGAACATTGATTTAGATGATGCAGAAGAGGCAGCAGAGCAATTTATTCAGGATTACAGTGATAACTATAAAGCTTATCATACACACGCGAGTATAATGGGAGCTCAAGCTTCAAGTAGTATATTCTCGGCCCTAGGCTATGCGAAAAAAGCAAAGAAGAGTTTAGAGAAAGCCGTAGAAATTGCCCCTGAAGAGGTCGCCGTCTACCAAGCCTTAATGCAGTTTCACCTAATGGCCCCCTCCATTGCCGGAGGAGACATGAGTGAAGCAATGGCACTTGCGCAAACCATTTCAAAACTAGATGCTACCGAAGGTCAGTTCGCTTTAGCTAAGGTTTATTTGGAAAAAGATAAGCAGGCAGAAGCAGAGGCGATCTTTGCCTCTTTGATTGAAGATGATAGTACTCAGATTCGGGCTAGGGTTGAGCTAGGTAGTTTCTATTTAGGTGAAGAGCAGTACGCTGCATCTTACGATACTTTGTTGCCGTTATCAGATACAGACGTGGATGCGGTTTCGAAAGCAGATACTGAGGCTTGGAATACTTATCAAAAGCGTAAAGCCAATCTTATGTATGGAAAGTACCGCTTAGGACAAGTTGCTGTTGAAAGTGGTGAGTACACAGCTTCAGGTATTAACGCGTTAAAAAGCTATTTGGAAGACTACCAAATTGCGACCATTGATACTGAAGGTCTGCCAACAGTTAATTGGGCACAGCTACGCTTAGCTGAACTTCTTCTTAACGCTGATAAGGTAAATGAGGCGCAAACCGTTGTTGAGACGATAAAAGAAGATAAAGATGAACGCTTTGCTAAGACACTTAAAAGAATTAAAAAGGCACTAAAAAAGCGAGCGGCGGTGTAATACCGCGTAGCTCGCTTACTCGTATTTTCCTTAGGCAGTGCTTAAAAGGGCACAGGGCTTATGTGTCCATAGCGATTAGAAAGCTATACCGCTTTAACAGTATAAATCAGCGCTGTTTGCGGAAAGAGTACTGGCAGCTGCATTCCGTATTTCATCAACACTTCGCCAGAGAATACTTGCCCTTCGGTTTGTTGCAAAATTGAGGGTGTGTATTCTTTTAGCTTTTCAGGCCATACACGCTCAATGGTGTATTGCTTGTTAGCATCAAGCCCTGCGAAGTAGAAACGATTCGGTGTAGTGCGTACGGTTTCTGTAACACTGTTATATGCAAAAATACCTTCCTGCTTGTCTTTCGACACATAACCAAATTTCACATTCATGCCGTCATCATCCATGCGGAACAGGTCGCCGCCGTGGGTAATGTGTCGATATTTCTTATAAAGAGAAATGGCGTGGGTTAGTACTTTTTGCTCGTGCTCTGTAAGTTCACGTGGGTCCATTTCTATGCCCATATGACCAAACAAAGCGACCGCAGAGCGAATTTCGATGGGTAGGTTTCTCCCCGTAATATGGCAATCGCGCGGGCCTACGTGGGCGCCCATAACTTCAGAGGGGAAGAAGTAAGAGCAGCCGCGCTGAATGTATAAACGGTCTAGTGCGTCGTTAGAGTCTGACGTCCAGAATCGGTCTGTATGTGGCAAAATACCTAAGTCTACACGGCCGCCGCCAGAACAGCAGCTCTCAATCTCAATGCCTGGCTTCGCGGCTTTAACGCGGTCAATTAAACTATAAAGCGCTGCCATTTGACCATGCATCGCAGGTTTACCTTGGAGGTTACCTGGGTGGTTTACGTCGCGGTTCATGTCCCATTTGATGTAGCTGATTTTAGGGTACGCCTTCAGCACATCAGTAATCACTTTATAAAGGTACTCAACCACTTCAGGGTTGGTTAAATCCAATACGTACTGATTTCTGAAAGGAACGTGAGGGTTATTCTCGGTTTGCAGCGCCCACTCAGGGTGTGCGCGATATAAATCGCTATCCGGGTTAACCATTTCTGGCTCAAACCAAATGCCGAACTCCATGCCAAGACCAGTAACATGGTTAATTAGCCCGTCTAGTCCTTCTGGGTAGATGGCTTCATCCACGAACCAGTCACCAAGCCCAGCCTTGTCGTTTCTGCGTCCTTTGAACCAGCCATCGTCTAACACAAAGCGCTCAATACCTAGTGGCGCTACTTTATCAGCTAAGGCTTTTAGTTCTTCTTCATTATGATCGAAGTAAATTCCTTCCCAGGTGTTGTAGTGAACTGGGCGAGGTTTAGACTCGGCGCTATGGTTTAGAACATTACTACGTATAAAATTGTGGAACTGTTGCGACAGAGAAGAAAAGCCTTCACAGCCATAGCCGGTATAAAGCACTGGCGATGTGTAGCTGTCCCCAGCATTAAGTACTACTTCACCCGGAAACAATAGTTCACCGAACTGAACATAGCTTCTGCCATCAGCCATCAGCTCTGCGCGAAGCTTATGATTTGCTGAGGCGCCCAAGTGATAACCATAGCACTCACCGCTAAGCTCACCTGTCCCTTCAGGAAATGCAATTAAACCGGGAAAAGTGTCGTGAGACGTTTTGCCGCGACGATTTTCTCGTACGTAGCTTCCAAAGAATAAGTCATGGTCTTTGGTTTGAAACTCTGCTGACCAACGGCCTTCAAACGTTTTAATTTTGCTTACTGTCGTAGGCAGGGGCAGGCTAGCAGCATTCAAGTAGCCCAAATTGAGCGGTGTTTCGCTACTGTTTTCTATACGAGAAACGTATTTTACTATGCTGGTATTGTTATCGAGTTCAGCCGTTGTGATAAGACGCATACCGCGGCGAGCGTCTTCGCTTACAAAAGCAACGGATTGTGCATCTTTAACAATTTCAGTCAGACTAAAGCCCGCTGACCACTGGTCAGCATCACCGGACACTTCAAGGCCTGGTTGACCCGTCCAGCCTTCACCATGGGTAGGCACTAAGGTAATTGGTGGTTCAATGACAGGTGCACATTTGGCTTCTTGACGGGTGTTTAAAACGCTCAGCATTTCTGGCGTGGTACTGTCACTTAATGGCGCACCATAGTAAATGACTTTGGGCATACGGCCCTGGCAGTCGAATATTAATGTGGCTTTCTCGTTCGACAGTCGAACGAATGGTGTGAGTGACGACATAAAAACCTCATTTTACATGCCTAGATGTCGATAGTGCATGTTGTTTAAAGAAAAGATGACTGAAATGTACAGAAAGAACATTCGTACAGTTTTTTGGTTTTACAACGGATTATCGATCTTAATACCTGCTTTTAGCACACGGCAGAGTGATTAAATTTGTTTCAGATACGGTGGTGTTGGTAGAAGTACGTCGCATTAAACCACGTACCTTTGCCAACATTAATAGGATGTCATAAACATGACTCAATCACGCTTATAGAACTTTATCGCTGCTTTCATCTAGTTCATGGTGTGTGGCATCAAAAAGGGGCCCAGTAGGCCGTACTTTTATTCTGCCACAACCGCAGTAATCCTAATTATCTGAACCAGCCAATGAATGACTGTCCTTTTTAGCCGTGTGCTTCCTCTTTATCTATCAAATGACCACGCCATTGTGCCTTTTGCTTAAATATAATTCGGTTTAAGACAAGGGCGAGCGCAATACAACAAACCAATGTAACTAACATCAAATGGATATAGTGTAAGCCGAATGGTGCATGTACAAAGCTAAAGTAAGCGTATAACACTACGCCAAATACTACTGCAGCAATACCGGCATTTGCGTTTACATTGTTAAATAATAGCCCCACTATAAAAATAGAGAGAATGGGCATACTGAGTAATCCGAACAACTGCTGAAGTAGATTTATAATGCTCTCTGCTTGGGCATATATAGGCACCATTAGCAACGAAACAATGGTGAGTGCCGCGGTAACGAACCCACTTAAACGCGCAACGTTAGGCTTCTTCTGAAAATACGCCTCGTGTATGTCGCAGACATAAAGTGCAGTCGCGGAGTTAAGGTTACTGTTGTAAGTAGTGAGTACTGCGGCAGCGAGGGCCGCTGCAAATACACCTGATAGCCAGCTAGGTAGTACATCACCTACCAGCGTACCGTAGGCTGCATCGTTTATATCTCCATAAAGCTTAAACGAGATTATTCCAGGAACAACAATTATAGTTGGCACTACAATAAAGCGAATAATGGCTGCTGCGTAAACGCCTTTTTGTGCTTCTTTTAAATTAGGCGCAGCCATTGCACGCTGAGTAATAACTTGGTTTGTGCTCCAATAAAATGTTTGTATGAAAATCATCCCCGTTAGCAATGTATGCCAGGGAAGTGGAGAATTATTGTCACCAATAAGAGTAAGGCGATCGGAGGGAATACCTGAAAAATCGAAATCGATAGCAAACAGTGCAAGAACGACAACCACAATGGCCATAGTAAGAAGCAATACACCAGAATACGTATCTGAAACCGCAACCGCGCGAAGGCCGCCAAAAATAGCATAAAAAGCGCCAATAAGCGCAAATGCAGTGGCCACATACATTAGTGGAATGTCTACGTTGAACATATTAATCATGAATAATGAGCCGGTGTAGATAACGGCAGGCATGAAAATGAGACTACTACCTAGGAAAAAAAGAAGGCCTATGAGTGCTCTTATGTGCTTGTTGTTATAGCGCATTTCCAGCAACTCTGTGGTTGTGGTGCACTGGTAGTGGTAATAGACGGGAAGAAATACCCTTGCCAAAATGATAAGGCCGGCAACGGCAGCAATTTCCCACCACGCAAGCAGTGCCATTTGGTTACCGTTCATTCCTACAAGTTGATCGGTACTTAAATTAGTTAACGTTATTGAGCCCGCGACGTATATCCATGTTAGTCCGCCGCCAGCTAAGAAATATTCTTTGTTTTCGTTGGCTTTACTATGCCCATGACCGCGACACTTAAGATAGGTAAGAAGCCCGATAAGTGCGGTGATGAAAATAAAAACGACAAGTTGGGTTAAGCTGCCTGACACGAAAAACTCCTCAGCAGAATAAAGACAAAAAGGGGGCAACAGCGCCCCCTTGTTAGACTAGTTGTTATTAGAAACTAGCACGAACACCTACGGCGTAACGAGCACCGTCGGCAACTTGTTGAACGAAGTGTTCTGATAAGCGACCACGACGGGTTAGCTCTTCGTCAGTAATGTTAATGCCTTCGAAGAATACCGTAACAGACTCAGTCACATCGTAACTTACACTCATATCAACTTGGGTGTAAGTCTCGGTGAAACGGGGTTCAGTACCGCCAAGAGTGCTTATAGCTTCTTGCATAAACGTTTCACGATTGTTCAGTGCAACACGCGCTTGGAACGCGTCTTTTTCGTAGAACAAGGTAATGTTTTGTGAGTTACCTAAGCCTGGTAGGCTAAATTCTGCATCTGAGTTAACGATAGTCGCGTTAGCTTGAATACCGAAGCCATTTTCAAGCGTGTGCAACCAAGCAAGCTCTAAGCCTTCCACTTCAAGCGTATCGCCATTGCTAGGTCGAAGTACAGAAAATACATATTCGCCACTTTCTAAGAATTGGCTTTCTTCGAAAAGCTGGCCAGAAATAAAGTCTTCAACTTCTTTGTTAAAAACAGCTGCAGACAAATAGCTAGTATCATCATAATACCATTCTAGTGACACATCCCAGCCTGTAGATTTATATGGCTGAAGCTCTGTATTGCCTTCAGTAGCCTGTAGGTTTCCAGGGCGTGAAACCGTTACGTTAAATACCGGTACTAAGTCGTCCATCATTGGACGAGTCAACGTTTCTGAATATGCATATCTCAAGTACAAATCGTCGGTCAACTGCAATTTAACGTTAAGATTAGGCAGAAGACTTGAATAACTATTAGTAGCATTAATCGGTTTGCCTTCGCCGTCGTCTTCAAATACTGCATTGAAGTCTGAGTCATCGCCAGGAATAGGCTGAAGGTCCTGTAAAACCTGAACTGTACCATCTACAGATGTATCTGTTTCGCTGTAACGGAAGCCAAAGTTAACATCAAGTGGCATGTCTGAAATTTCAGTGGTGAAGTAAAATTGTGCGTAGGCACTTAACACTTCTTCACTCACTACGAATGAGTCATTGCTTGGCTGAGGGTTAGCAATATTTGTTGCGTCAATCGCTGCGCGAACATCATCGAATGATTGACCTGTAGCGTCAGCAATTTGCTGCACCGCTGCATCAGACGTTGCGAAGTCAAAGAACGCTTCAGGGTCGTAGGTAAGCCACTGATTAGGCACACCGCCGAAGTAGTTTTGTGCAGTAAATACACTTAAAAGTTCATCAGGGAAGTCAAAATTGTAGCCGCAATAAACGTTACAACCTGACGCGAATAGACGAGTATTAGATTTTTCACGATCTTGGAAATAGATACCAAAATCCGCTTTGTAGAACGCATTATCTGAATCAGGTACCCACGAGAAATCTGCACGGTACTCACTGATGGTATCTTCCGTGTCAAAACCGTTGCGTTCATTATAGTGCATGCGGCCTAGCGACGGTGTTTGCAAAGCGGCATCACCACCGGCAACAGTCAATGATGGGGTAGCACCTGTGAAGTCTACACTGTATTCATTGTTGTAACCCACAACAGTGAAGAAGTTGTCACCACCACTGCTGTCTTCGGCAGTTGAAGTGGAGATATCAATGTTTGCAGTTAAGTTGTCGTTTACTAACCATTCAAAGTTTGCACCGAATGCTTGGATTTCAACATCTCGACCATAGCGGCGGCGAATAAAGTCAGTCGCACCACCAGCACCTTCTACAATAGTACTTGTTACACCAGTTAGGCTGCCATTATCGTTGAAAGACATGTTGTCGAGGTTACTGTCTGTGAACCAATGACCAACACTGTGCGCGTCTGAGTCAACTTCAAACTTAGAGTAAAGGCCATCTAAGGTAAGCGTCATGTCATCGTTAGGAGCGTACTGAACAACAAGGTTACCAGATGTTCTTTCGCGATCGACTAAATCAACGATTTGGTCAAAGTTCTGTGGGACGTATACATTTCTGTATTGTGCATTGTCTGCGTATTCAGGGTTGTCCAGCTCTGAACGATCAGTAATGTCTACCCTCGGACGCCAGTAGCGCGTTTCTAGCATGTTTGTTTGTAGCTTACGCTGTTGAAATGATGCAGCAGCTAACACACCTAATTTACCATCCATAAAGGTATTGGTAATTAAGCCAGACATTTGCGGCGTTGTTTCTTCAGAAAGGTCTTCGTACATACCTTTTACGCTTGCAACGGCCTTGAAACCGTCAAATGCGAATGGACGAGCAGTTGTAATTTCAACGGTTGAACCGATACCACCTTCTTGCATAGAAGCGAGAGGGCTCTTGTAAACTTTTGCACCGCTGATTAGTTCAGCTGGAAGCGTATCGAAACTAAAAGCACGACCTTGGTTTTCTGTAGCTATTTGGCGGCCGTTAACAAGTACGGTGTTAAAATCTGGGCCGAAACCACGGACAGTAATAAATTGACCTTCACCACCTGAACGATCAATGGCAACACCAGTAATTCTTTGTAGTGATTCTGCTACGTTTTGGTCCGGAAATTTACCTAGGTCTTCAGCAGTAATACCGTCGTAAACAACATCAGATGCTTTTTTATCTAGCATCGATGCTTTCAAAGAGCTGGTAAAACCTTTAACTTCGATAACTTCCACTTCTTTGTCAGTGGCTGTATTTGCTTCCTGCGCCAGTGAAATAGGTGCATGTAGGGCAGAGGCGATAGCAACACCTAAAAGTGAGCGTTTCGCAATAGGGCCTAACTTTGATGTGTTAATTTTATGTGTCACTGTGTTTTCTCCGTGAGTAGGCTACGTCTTAACGTACTTTGCACTTAAATTACGTTTTTGTATGTGCGGATCAAGCTTATTAACAATACTTTTACACATTTAACGTTGTATTTCTTTGATTATAATTTGTAACTTTATGAAAAATATAACGTTTCTGTTTTAAGGTAAAAGGTGAAACGTTTACCTTGGATCCAATACTAGCACAAAATGACAATGTAATTACAATGTTATAAAAAATTTTTTTGTATAAAAAAAGTGCGGTTTATAACCGCACTTTATTAACAATCAGAAAAACAAGCGAAAATTAGCTGCAGCGGATACGGTCGACGGCGGCTTTCCAACCATCATAGGCTTGATCACGTTCTTGCTTGGTCAATCTTGGAGTGAAAACGCTATCACTCTTCCAACAACGAGTTAAATCGTCGATTGAATCGAAGATGCCAGCCTGTAATCCTGCCAGAAAAGCAGCGCCAAGCGCGGTGGTTTCCGTAATCTCAGGGCGTTCAACTTCAGCGCCTAATATGTCTGATAGAAAGCCCATAACCCAATCATTACGCGACATACCGCCATCTACACGGATGTTTGTGGGGCGAGCCCCATCGCTTTCCATTGCTTTTTGCAAGTCTTTAGTCTGGTAGCAAACAGACTGTAACCCCGCAGCAACAATTTCGCTAATGCCCGTGTCGCGCGTTAAACCCAAAATTGCGCCGCGGGCATCTGGATCCCAGTAAGGTGCACCTAAACCAGTAAATGCGGGGACAAGAAACACGCCGTTATCTTGTCTTGCTCGCTGTGCAAGCGCCTCCGTTTCCGCAGCATCATCAATAAGCTTTAAGCCATCTCTGAGCCACTGAACGGTTGCCCCGGCCATAAAAATACTGCCTTCAAGAGCGTAAGTGGTTTTACCATTAAGGCGATAACCAACGGTGGTGAGTAATCGGTTTTTCGATTGCAATGGGGCGTCACCGGTGTTCAATATCATAAAGCAGCCCGTGCCGTAGGTGCTTTTTGCCATACCTTTTTCGAAGCAAGCCTGGCCCACTAATGCGGCCTGCTGGTCGCCTGCGACACCTTGAATGGGAATAGCTCTACCTATAATATCTTCTTTTGTTACACCAAAGTCGGCCGCGCAGTCCATTACTTCAGGTAACATTGAGGGTGGAATATTAAATTTCTTTAGTAATTTTTCATCCCAGCATTGATTATTGATATCGAACAACATTGTTCGCGAGGCGTTAGTAGCATCAGTTTTGTGTGACTCACCACCCGTTAAACGCCAAATAAGGAAAGTGTCTACCGTTCCAAACAGAAGTTCACCGTTTTCGGCTTGCTGCCGAGCACCTTCTACGTTGTCTAATATCCAAGCTACTTTTGTGGCAGAAAAATAAGGGTCTAATAGAAGCCCGGTTGATTGAGTAATGTGTGAAACGAGGTCTTCATCTTCGCTTAAATCACGGCAAAGCTGGGCTGTGCGTCTGTCTTGCCAAACAATCGCTGGATAGACAGGCTCGCCAGTATTCTTATTCCACACTAATGTCGTTTCGCGTTGGTTAGTGATACCTATGGCTGCGATATCTGATGGCGTCAACGAACATTTTTTAAAAACTTTTTTGAGAGTAGAGACAACGCTTTCCCAAATTTCCTCTGGGTCATGCTCGACCCAACCATCTTTAGGATATTTTTGAGAAAATTCCTGTTGTGCAATAGCGTCAATATTGCCTTTTGGAGAAAAGATGATGCTGCGAGAGCTCGTTGTGCCTTGGTCAATGGCAAGAATATGTTGTCCCATAAGGTCACTCCTGAAGAAAGTTTTCACAGAGTTTGCATCATTTACACTGGATTAACAATGCTATATTTTCGAAAACGAACATTGGCGTTTCGTTTTGTTATAGGAACATTGAATTTATGCACGTATAATCAACATTATTTTCTCACTTTTAGGACTCGCGATGAATCAAACGCAAAGACACGAAAAAATTGTTGCGCTTATAAAGCTGCATGGTTTTATGTCTATTGACGATTTAGTCAGTGCTTGCGAAGTCACGCCGCAAACAATCCGTCGAGATCTTAACCAGCTAGCCGAGAGTGGCGTCGTAAGCCGCTATCATGGTGGTGCTGGCCTAAATAGAAGTTGGGAAAATACGCCATATCAAGAAAGAAAAACCCAAAACCGTGAGGTCAAAGAGAAAATCGCAGAAGCCGTGGCTGGGATGATCCCTAACGGCGCATCGCTGTTTATCAATATAGGTACGACCACAGAGTTGATCGCAACCAAATTGCTCAATCACAAAAACCTTCACGTGGTAACCAACAATATTCATGTTGCTACCATTCTTTCGGCTAAAGAAGATTTCTCTGTCATTATTGCTGCTGGCGAAGTTCGTTATCGCGATGGCGGTATAATTGGCGAGGCTACCTGCGACTTTATAAGCCAGTTCCGCATGGATTACGGAATTATAGGAATAAGTGGTATTAGCTCAGACGGAGCATTACTTGATTTTGATTTTAGAGAAGTGAAAGTGTCCCAAGCCATTTTGGAACATACACAGCATGTTATATTAGCCGCGGACTACAGCAAATTCGAACGCCGAGCAATGGTAGAGCAGGGACATATTTCACAAGTCGATTGTTTGGTTTGTGATAAAGTACCACCGCCTAGCATAAGTGAAATTATAAAGGAAAATAACATTACTTTCGTTAAGGCATAAGTGCCTTTGCTCCACCTCTTCTTAAACGCTTAATTAGGCTTCTTACTCCTTTACTCACGCTCAACAGCCTACTTGAGGTACGTTTTTAAATAAATGCCACTAACACACTACTTCTTTTCATTAACCTAATCGTTAATGCATCTGTCAGAAACTTTCTGACTTATTATTACGCTTTCCAACTTTCCTTAATGTTCGAAATTGTTCGTTTTGTGTTGACATGTTTTCTTTTTGCTTGTCAAATAGACAGCTATATGAGGATATCTATACAAATATCACTAGAGGCAATTTATGAGTCAAAGCAATCAAACTGAACAGACTGTCGACGTCCTTGTCGTTGGCGGCGGTGTCAACGGCGTGGGTGTAGCGCTTGATGCAGCGGGACGCGGGCTTTCAGTTGCTTTGTGTGAAAAAGGCGACCTAGGCGGAGCGACCTCATCGTCTAGTAGTAAGCTAATTCATGGCGGCCTCAGGTATCTAGAGCATTATGAATTTCGCTTAGTCAAAGAGGCGCTAGCGGAACGCGAAGTATTGTTGAAGAAAGCGCCCCACATTATGTGGCCGCTGCGTTTTCGTTTGCCTCACCAAAAGCACTTACGCCCAGCGTGGATGATACGAATTGGTTTATTCCTATATGATTCTTTGGCTAAACGCAATATGTTGCCACGTTCTCGTAAACTAACGACCACCAGCGAAAGCCCTTTGGTAAGTGATATTTCTACGTGTTTTGAATACTCAGATGGTTGGGTAGATGATGCACGCTTAGTGGTACTAAATGCGCTTGCTGCCCAAGATCAGGGGGCGACCATATATACGCGTACTGAATGCGTTAAAGCCGAAAAGCAAGATAATCTATGGAAAGTGGAACTCAAAACGTCGAAAGGGAAAACGTTTACAGTTAGGGCTAGGTCAATTGTCAATGCAGCAGGACCTTGGGCGGTATCGTTCTTAGATCGCTTGGTTAATATTCACAACCCCAATGCAATGCGCATGGTAAAGGGAAGCCACTTCATTGTTCCCAAGCTATACCACACTGATGAAGCGTACATTCTGCAAAATAAAGACGGGCGTATTGTATTTGTGATCCCATACGAAGGGGACTTCTCACTTGTAGGCACAACGGACGAAGACTTTAAAGGTAATCCCTCAGAAGCCGCAATTTCAAATGGAGAAACGGATTACTTAATCGATGTCGTTAATAACTACTTTAAGTCCAAAATAACCCGCGAAGATATAATTCATACGTACAGTGGTGTGCGCCCTCTTTTAGAAGAGAAAAGTGCATCAGCACAAGAACTTACGCGGGACTATAAAGTCGAGCTTAAGGGGGAGGCTGGAGAGCCTGTGCTGCTAAATATATTTGGCGGAAAAATTACAACCTATCGAAAGCTCTCAGAACATGCGGTCGATAAACTTGTTTCCTGTTTCCCTAAAGCAAAAAAAGCATGGACCAAGGAAGTACCACTTCCTGGCGGAGCATTTGAAAGTCAAGCATCGCTGGTTGCCCAACTAACTGTCGAATTTTCTTGGCTGGACAACGCTATCGCTGAACGTTACGCAAGACAGTATGGCCTATTAAGCTATAAGTTTCTGAAAGGTAAAGCGTCAGTAGATGCCATGGGGACACATTTCGGGGCTGGTATGTATCAGGCAGAAGTTGACTACCTTATAGAGTGTGAATGGGCCTGTTGCCTAGAAGACGTAATTTGGCGCCGAACAAAACATGGTTTACGCTTGAATAACGTTGAACAGGAATCACTATCTTCTTATATTGCAGAGAAAGTCGCTGGTGTGACTCACGCAGTTGAGCCTGTGGATGCTGAACGGGTAAGTGCTTAGTTCGACAAAATGCACACCTTAGATCAAGTCTGGCGGGGATGAATTAAAACTCACTTTGCTTGGGTTTATAACGAGCGATAGCGCGGCGACATTGCCTTAATAGTTAACTCAATAAGATCAAGTAGACTACTGATAATGAACAAGGACGTTGTAAACAAAACTACCGTCAAGGAAGTCGTACTTATCAGGCATGGCAAGCCTCTCTCGGCGCATAATGACAAAGTGAATTCAGCGCAATATGCTCAATGGGTGCGTAACTACGACAAGTCCGCACTTGATCCTACAAGTCATCCAAAGCAGAAAATTCCTATCGACAATAGCTATATTGTGGTCAGCCCATTATTACGGGCAAAATTGTCTGCGGCTTATTACGGCGCGACGCAAATTGATGAAGAGTTACCCCATCTCAAAGAAATGGATATACCCTATTACAAACTACCGTTTACGTTGCGCAGTTGGCATTGGGTGGTTTTAAGTCGTGCATTATGGTTTATTGGGTTCAAAGGTAGATTTGAGAGTTTCAGAGATGCGAAAGAAAGGGTCATTTTCGTTTCAGAGCGTATTGAAAAACTCAGTGAGGACCATGAGAAAATAGTGCTATTTGGGCATGGTATGACGAACTACTTTACACGAAAATCACTTATAAAAAATGGATGGCAACTAAAGCAAAAAGACGGCGATTTTTGGGGCGTTACCATATTGCACAAAGTATTGTCATAAAAAGGAGAGCACGTTTTTACGCATTTTTTCCTAATGTTTGTTTATACCCACTTCATCTTTTTTTCAAAATGTCGATAAAATAGAAGAATGCTACTCAAGCGTTAGGGACTTGAGCAAAGGCATGGGGAAATCAAAAATGCATAAAACTAATAAAAAAAAACCTTTCACTTCCAATATTTTTAAAGCAGCCATTGCGATTATTTTCGCAATTACACTTGGTGTCACCATTCGCTTTCTCCATACTGATGAGCAAGACACTACAATCATCGCATTTGAATTAAACCTCGATACGTTCAAGCGTCACGTTGCATCGTCTCACTGGCAATGGCGTGTACGTGAACCCACTACGATGATAATGCTGATTCACTATAATGAATTGGGCAAAGAGACGAACAGAACTCCGGTAAGAATGAACCACAAAGGATGGCCGGCCGCAGAGCTCTCTAGTGCAGGGTGTGAAAAAATATGGACATCGTTAGTGGCGGAACCACTACGCGTTGACGGCTTTAAGGTCCATGCAAACTATTACGCAGAACTTGAAAAAAACGAAGACAATTACTGGTGTCGCTTCAGCTTAAGTAGTGGCGTGCATTTCGACTATTTTCCTGCAAGCGGAACAGTAACAAATTTAAGCGATTAAACTGGCCACATAAACGAACTCGCACAATATAAGCCTATACTTATATAGGTATTTGTTCTATTTAGATAATTAGTCTACTTTTGAGTTAATGCCATGTTACTCATTGGCGCCATAAGGTATTGTCGATTATAAGATAATACTCGGCATTAACGAATTAAGTAGATTTATGCTTTCACGCTTATTTTCTTCGAAAAGTAACGAAACTAGCGTCACTGTAGGCGTATCGGTCTGTGCTTCTGAGCTACATATTGTGGCCATAGAGCGCAGTGGCGACGCAGTTTCACTTAATTCTGTTTCTTCACTACCCTATGATCAGCATCAGCCTCTCAAGCAACAGCTAGCGGCGGCGTTAAGCCCGTTTGCTAAATCGACCTGTAATGTTTCTATAGTGCTTTCACAGGATATGTACCACATGGTACAGGTTGATAAGCCAGAAATGGCAAAAGAGGACATTACAACGGCGTTACCGTGGACTCTTGGAGAGCTGGTTCCCTATGAATCCAGTAACATGGTTTTAGACTATGTCGATTACCCGGTTAAAAGTCGAACTGGCGGACAAAAGATAGATGTATTCGCTGCCGAAAAGTCCTCACTTGCTGCCGTCGCAGCGAGCATGGCAAAAAAGAAAGACAAGCGGCTTACTCATATCCACACCAAAGAAGTGTTAGCAACTGAAATGGCGCCAAATGATGACTATGCGCGACTACTCATCATCCAAGAGCCCAACAGTGAACCGTTTTTAATGATAGTGCGCTCTCAGGCTATTTGGTTGGCACGTCGCTTACGTGGGTTTGTAAGCAAAGTTAATGAGCAGACAGACCTGTCACAGCTAAGTGATACATTAGGATTAGAAATTCAACGCTCAATGGATTTCTATGAGTCGCAACTTAAGCAGCCGCCTTTAAAAGAAATTCTGTTTAAAACTCAATTTGACTGCGTGCCAGTGATCGAACGGCTGAAGCCGTTTCAGCCCGCTGCTATGAATGTCTTCACTCCACAGCTTAATTTAGCCGATGTAGTTGAACCTGCCTGCCACTTTGCGTTAGCAAGTGCACTTGTTGCAGCGAGAGAGGTGGCATGAAAAGAACCATAAACCTCTATCAGGACTCCCTTAAACCAAAGAAAGAGCGGTTACCATTCTCGAAGGTACTTTGGCTTAATGGCGCGGCAATTGGTGTCATGTTGGTAGTGGTAATCGCGCTCAATATTACGTTGGGGGCGAAGCAGAAAAAGTTAAATGAAAAAACAAACGCAATTAGCCAATTGAATAGCGAAATTAAAACCTTAAGCGCTGCACTCGAGAAGAAACGAGACACCCAGTCGCTTCAGCAACAGCTTGAAAAGGTGAACGCCAAAATCGAAAACCGAAAACGTCTGTTGGCGTATCTTGATAGCGGAGAGTTGTCATTTGACGCAACAAAGTACGGCGAGGTGATGGACGATTTGGCTAATTTCCACAATCAGAACCTATGGCTGACGAGTATTGATATCGATACACAAACCATTCGCCTGTCAGGCCAAACCTTGGCGCCTTCATCTATACCTTTGTGGCTTAAAAAGTTGCAGCAGTCTCCGTTTTTCCAAGGTAAGTCATTTTCTTCAGTGCAGTTTGATGAAGTAGACGGCAAAGAAAACGTGAAACAATTCTTGATATCCACAGATTTTGAAGGAGACGCTGATGAATCAGTACCATCAGCTCTCTGAGAAATTCACCGCTCTTGAAAGCAGAGAAAAACAGCTAATTACATGGGTGAGTTTTGGTCTCATTATCTATCTATTCTTCTGGTTTGGTGTTTCGCCTGCACTTGATGACTTGTCTGTAACCGATAAAGCAGTCATCAGAAAGGAGAGCGAGCACAAAGCACTTGTCATTCAAAGAGATGCCATTCAAGAAGCGCTAACCATCGATTATACAAAGCGCACGCAGCTAGAACTCGATAAGGCCAGAAAAGACCTACTATCAATTGATGAGGCACTACTTTCACTTAATGAAGGGTTTGTCGCAGCCGATCGAATGCCCGAGCTGCTTATGACGCTTCTAAACGAAGAAGACAACGTACGTTTAGTGAACTTTAAGGTCGAGCCTACCGAAACAGTACGCTTTGGTGACGGTGAGTCTCAAAGCACACCGTTTTACCGTCATAACATGCGCTTAATTATTGAGGGAAGTTACTTTGACCTGCGAAGCTACCTAGCGCGCCTTCAAGCCGCCCCTGAAAAAGTCGTAGTAACAGATTTTGCTTACAACGTTGAAACTTACCCAAGCGCCACGTTAGCACTGAGGTTAGCAACGGTAAGCAATAATGAAACCTTTATCTCGCTGTAAGGAGAGAGTGTGAAACGGTTAAGAATTGTGGTCTCAGCTTTAGCGATAGCAACATGCTTAACTGCAGTTGCGTCTGTCGACCCGACTAGGCCTGCAATCGCCAGTGCATCAGTGTCTAGCAATGATGAAGCTGTAGCAGGAGAGCTAGCACTTCAATCTATCTTTAAACGCAGTACAGGTTATAGCGCCATCATATCGGGTAAATCTTACCGCGTGGGCGACACACTTAACGAATACACCGTATCAAAAATTAACCCCAAGAACGTGGTTATCACTGACGGACGTCAGCAGAAAATACTAAGAATGTATGCATATGAAATTAAAAAATAGCCTCATTGTTAACACATTGGTTTTGTCTGCAGCGTTAGTTGTGGCAGGTTGCCAATCTTATGGTGTTGGCGAGGAAGTAAAACCTCATATTCGCGATGAACTAGCACGTTCTCAGAATACGACATCAAGTAAACCAACACCGCCCCCTCAGCTTAATCAAGAGCTGCTGGCAGAGGTTGCCCGTTATCAAGCGTTACCTGCGCCAACATCACAGAAAATGTTTGCAGTTTCTGCAAACAATGTAGACGTGCGTCCGTTTTTCGATGCGTTAGTTGAAGACACACCCTACAGTGTTGCCGTTCATCCTGCTGTGTCAGGGCAAATTAGTTTAACGCTCAAAGAAGTGGCGTTAGAAGATGTGTTAACCATTATTTCGAGAATGTATCCGTTAGACGTGTTTTTGGAAGGAAAGGTAATTCAGGTTATGCCTTCTCAACTAAAGACGGAATCTATCCCGGTTAACTTTCTTATGATCAAGCGCTTCGGTGTATCTAACGTAAGCGTTATTGCTGGTGGGGTAAGTGAGCAAGACCAAAGCAATGGTGGCAACAACGGTGGAATTAACGGCAATAACAACATTGGCGGGAACGCGCTAGGTGGTCAGGGTGGTTTTGGAGGCCAAGGCGGACTTGGCGGCAATAACATCCAACAGCTCAATGGCTCAAACATTCAGACTACCAGTGAAAACGACTTTTGGAGCGATTTAAAAGAAGCACTAAAAGTACTGGTCTCTCCAACAGAAGGCCGCCAGGTTGTGGTTTCACCCCAAGCGGGCTTAGTGACCGTTCGAGCATTGCCCAGTGAAATCGCAGTGGTGAAAGACTTTTTAAACCAAAGCCAAGAGAGCTTACAGCGACAGGTGGTATTAGAGGCGCGCATTATTGAAGTCACGCTAAACGATGGCTATCAGCAAGGCGTGCGCTGGGATCGTATTGCAAGCGGCTTGACGGGCAGTGTGAACTTTGGCTTCAGTGGCGGAGCTATAGCGTCAAACTTTGCTGCAAATACCGCTGCAGGTATAGATCCAGCCATTAATGCAGTTAATGGCATAGGGAACTCAATCTCTACAGATATTGGCGGCGTTTCTACTTTGAGAATTTCCCGAGGTGACTTTGACGGCGTTATCAATATGCTGCAAACCCAAGGTGATGTTCAGATGTTGAGTAACCCCAGAGTGACCGTCACTAACAACCAGAAAGCAGTGATTAAAGTCGGTCAGGACGAATACTTTGTCACCGATGTGTCGACCAGTGAAGATCAAAGCGCGACTCAAACCGAAAACGAAAATGACATCGAACTTACCCCGTTTTTTTCAGGTATTGCCTTAGATGTTACCCCTCAAATTGATAGAAGCGGCTCGGTTATATTGCACGTTCACCCATCAGTAACGGAAACGGCAGAGCAGACCAAAGTCATTCAGGTGGGCGATCAACAAATCTTGCTGCCACTGGCACAAAGTAATATCCGAGAGTCAGATACGGTAATTCGTGCCCGCGATGGAGAAATTGTCGTGATTGGCGGTTTGATGGAAACCGTTACCAGTGAGCAAGAATCAAAAACGCCTTTGTTGGGTGACATTCCATTCATTGGTAATGCGTTTAAAAACAAAGCCAAAACGCAAAGTAAGCGCGAGCTGGTGATCTTGATACGCCCATCAGTTGTGCAACCGGACACGTGGGAAAAACAACGTCTTCGCACTCAGTCATTACTTGATCAGTGGTATAGAAACTAATTATGTATCAGGGCTTTTTTCACTTCACAGATATGCCGTTTTCGCTTACCCCGAATACGGATTTCTTTTGTGCGCTTGCGCCACACAATGAAGCGTTAAAAGTCATTTTATCAGCATTGAGTATGTCTGAAGGCTTTATAAAAGTAACCGGTGAAGTCGGTACAGGTAAGACATTGTTATGCCGTAAGTTAATTAATCATCTGTCTGATAAATTTGTAGCCTGCTATTTACCCAATCCATACCTTTCGCCTGATGAATTACGCCAAGCATTTGCGAGGGAGTTAGGTATTGTTACGGAGGGAAATAGTGATAATCAAGGCTTGCATAATGCAATAGAGACAAAGCTATTAGCCCTTAAAAAAGAGGGGCGACAAGCGGTATTAATCATTGACGAAGCGCAGTCGCTGAGTTGGGATGCTCTTGAGATGCTGCGTCTTTTTAGCAATTTGGAAACGGAAAAAAGTAAGCTGCTTCAAATTGTCTTGTTTGGGCAGCCTGAACTTGATGACAACCTGGCAAACCCTAAAGTAAGACAAATCCGCCAGCGCATAAGTTTTTCTTACACTTTACGCACAATGACGTCAGCCGAAGTCGATTACTACATTGGTCACCGGTTGACGACAGCGGGTGGTAACGAGCAGTTGATATCTAGAGGACTGCGCGCATTTATAGCGTTGGTTACCAAGGGTACGCCTCGCTTGGTTAACATAGTTTGTCATAAGATTCTTTTGCGCGCATATGGTCAAGGCAAGGCGTCGGCGACGTGGTCACATACTCTAAGCGCCGTTTTCGATACACATGACTGTAAACGCCGACTTGTCCCAAGGCAGAGTCTTGTTATTTTGTCGCTTGCTGTGGTGGCAGTAGCAAGTGTACTGCATGTATACAGCGCAGGTGGCATATGAGTATTTTGAATGACACCTTAAAGTCACTGGATGAACGCAATAAAAGTGAAGAGTTTGGTTTGCCGCCAACCGTTGAAGTCAGTCAACGTCCAGTTTGGCCAAAAGCGCTCATGATCATCGCCGTTTTGGTGTTTGTAGTATGGTTAGTAATTACACTTTTATCTGGTACTTCCCATCGCGAAAAAAATGAAGATGGATTAAGCACAACGACCGTTTCAAGTGCCCCGAGCGTTAACAACCCGCCTGCTGAAAGTACAATATCAGAGCGCGTTGCAGATAGCACAGCAGATATAAATGCGCCGTCACAAGGAATGCAATCAACCCCGTTATCTGAAAGTGATATGGCGCTACAAAACCGTGCGTCAGATGTGGCTGAGCTTGTTTTCAATACCGTTGATGAGTCCCTTGAAGATGATGAAGCTCAATACAGAAAAAGGGTTACAACTACGGTATCAGCAACCAGCACAGCTGATGATGTAAATGCGTCAAACGTCAATAACAGCGCAAACGCCAGTAGCCCTCAATCAGAACTGTTTGCGGTTAGCAAAACACGACCCTCAAGCTCGAAGGCCGCAGAGCCTAAACCCACAAATATCATAACCAGAGAGCCTGTAGTTGAGGTAGCACCAAAGTCACCTGAACAACAAAGTGCAGTGCATTTAGAAGCAGGACTTAAAGCGTATAACTTTGGCATTTTTGATGAGGCTCAAAAAAGCTTCACGCTAGCACTGGCAACCTTTCCGCAAAATGACGAGGCGCGCAAGCAGCTGGCTGCACTTTATTTTGGACAAAATAATAATTTACAGGCACTGCAGGTACTTTCAGAGGGCATTGTGATCTCGCCTAGCGAATTAATTTGGCGAGAGCTAATGGCCAAAATTCTGGTGCAGGAAAGCCGCTTCGAAGAAGTATTGAATTTGATGCCTGATAGCTTGGATGCTAAAGCGTTAGCCGAAGGCCGTGCCGACTATCTAATTTTAAAGGGCACCTCTGCTCAAACCATCAATAAGTCAGATCAAGCGATATCAGCATTCAGCGCTATGACATCGCTACAGCCTAATAATGCGAAATGGTGGTTGGCACTAGGGGTGAATTATGACGCATTGGCAGATGAGCGCCTGGCGATATCATCTTATTCCAGAGCACTCGCCATTGGCGGACTTTCCTCTACATCTGCACAATATGCAAACTCGCGTCTAACTGATTTACAGGAGCAGCCTTAATGCGACCTCGATTAAAGATGCGCCTTGGCGACTTACTCGTTCACGAAAACATTATCTCCAGTGAGCAGCTTGACAATGCGCTTGCGGCGCAGCGAACGTCAGGACGCAAACTGGGGGATACACTTATCGATTTGGGCTTTATCGGCGAACCCCAGCTCCTTCGCTTCTTGGCACAGCAGCTAAATATTCCTTTCTTGGATATAACACAGCGCCGTATAGACCCAGAGCAAGCCCAGCTTGTCCCAGAGACTTACGCACGTCGCTATCGTGCCTTGGTGTTAGAAGCGGACGACGATGAAGTGCTGCTGGGTATGAGCGACCCAACGGACTTGGGAGGCTTAGACCAGCTGGGCCCGTTAGTCGCTCCTCGAACCATTGAGCTGGCTATCGTACAAGAGGACCAAATGCTAGAGGCATTTGATTCTGTTTACCGCCGTACCCAGGACATTGCGTCGTTTGCTGAAAAACTAGGTGAAGAGTATGCAGACGAGGCTGATTTTGAGTTGTCAGCCCTTGATGACACCACCTCGGATGCCACGGTTGTTAAGCTACTTCACTCCATATTTGAAGATGCCGTTCAAGTTAGGGCATCAGATATTCACATCGAGCCCGATGAAAAAATCCTGCGTATTCGTCAACGTGTCGACGGCGTTTTGCAAGAAAACACGCTTAACCAAGTGAAAATAGCGTCGGCGCTGGTACTACGACTCAAACTCATGTCTGGCTTGGATATATCTGAAAAGCGTATTCCACAAGACGGACGATTTAATATTAAAGTGAAAGGACACACCTTAGATGTGCGTGTGTCGACCATGCCGGTAGCCAATGGAGAAGCGGTAGTTATGCGTTTATTAGACCAGTCTGCTGGCCTACTAACGCTAGACCAAACCGGTATGCCCGATGCTATGGCAGAGAAATTTAGAGCTGCCATTAATCGTCCCCACGGAATGATCCTGGTAACGGGGCCTACGGGTTCCGGTAAAACTACGACTCTGTATGGGGCACTTAGCGAACTCAATAAGCCTGACCTTAAAATCATAACGGCTGAAGACCCCATTGAATACCGTCTACCGCGAATCAATCAAGTTCAGGTTAATGCCAAAATTGGGCTGGACTTTGCCGCCATTCTTCGCACTACGTTACGTCAAGACCCCGACATTATCATGGTGGGGGAAATGCGTGACCAAGAAACCGTAGAGATTGGTCTTCGAGGTGCATTAACCGGCCACTTGGTATTAAGTACGCTTCACACCAACGACTCAGTAACCAGCGCTATTCGCCTTATCGATATGGGCGCGGCGCCGTATTTGGTTGCTACTTCATTACGAGGAGTGCTTGCACAGCGTCTGGTTCGTAGGGTGTGTGAAAACTGCAAAGAAGAAAAGCCTGCAACCGCCCAAGAACAAGCGTGGGTTGGCTTCTTGAAACCTGAATTAGCCACTGCCACCTTCTATAAAGGGCGCGGGTGCAACAGCTGTAATCACACAGGATACAAAGGCCGGATAGGCGTTTTTGAATTTCTGGAAATGAACGAAGACATGATGGAGGCCTTGCGTGAAGACGACACGCAGGGCTTCGTAGATGCGACTAAGGCGAATAAAGACTTTGTTCCTTTATCTCACATGGCACTGGACTACGCAGCTCAGGGCAAAACTTCTTTAGATGAAGTGTTCAAAGTCGCTGAATTTGTTCCTGAAGTGGTGAATCACTAATGCCACAGTTCAAGTACGCAGGTAAGTCAACGCAAGGCGGGCCTCAAAAAGGGGTTATTGAAGCCGCGTCAGCGCAAGCCGCAGCACAAGCCTTGCTGTCACAAAACATAGTGCCTCTTACCATTGTTGAATCAAAAAAACGCAGTGCAGACAATGAAGGAAACGGTTTCGATATCACGCGTTTATTTCAACAAAAGGTGGGACTGGATGAAATGATCATTTTCTCCCGCCAAATGTACTCATTGCTAAAGGCCGGTATTCCCATTATTCGCGCCATTAAAGGCCTAAGCGAAAATGCATCGCATAAACGCTTTCAAGAGATTTTGAAAGATATTGCAGACCAGTTAGAGCAGGGACGAAGTCTGTCTTCTTCCATGGCTAAATATGAAAAAGTGTTTACGAGACTTACCATATCCGTGGTGGTGGTAGGTGAAAATACCGGTAAATTAGACGACGTATTCTTACAGCTTGCCCTCTATTTCGAACGCGAGCAAGAAACCCGCAAGCGCATCAAATCGGCGCTGCGCTATCCCACTTTTGTGTTAATTGCGCTAGCAATTGCCATGTTTATTTTGAATCTATTTGTTGTGCCAGTGTTCACCCAAATGTTTGAGCGCTTTGACACTGAACTTCCAATTATGACCCGCGTGTTAATTGGTACTTCCAATTTCTTTGTGAACTATTGGTGGCTGCTAATTATTGTGATTGTGGGAGGGGTTTTCGCTGCTAAACAATACGTTAATTCGACTAATGGACGACTCAAGTGGGACAAATTTAAACTAAAGTTGCCTGTCGTGGGCAGCATTATTGAGCGATCATTACTTTCAAGATATAGCCGAAGTTTTTCAATGATCTTACGTGCAGGCGTGCCGTTAACCGCAGGGCTTTCACTTACTGCCGACGCCGTTGACAACGCGCACATGCAAAAGCGCATTAAAGAAATGCGGCAAGGAATCGAAAAAGGCGAAAGTTTGCTTAGAGTTTCGAAAAATAGCGAACTGTTTTCTACACTCGTACTACAGATGATTGCAGTAGGTGAGGAGACGGGGCGACTAGAACCGTTGTTAGAAGAAAGTGCTGACTATTACGAACGTGAAGTCGACTTCGACTTGAAAAGTTTAACGGCCAAAATCGAACCTATTTTGATTGGTTTTGTTGCGGTAATGGTATTGATCCTGGCGCTTGGCATATTTACGCCAATGTGGAACATGATGTCGGCGGTGAAAGGCGGCTGATAAAGCGCTTTATAACTGGGGAAAAGCGTGGCAAGCACCAAAACGGGGTTACTTAATTTTGTTGTTATAGGCGTATTGCTTGCTGTTATTGGGACAACATACGTGTTTTACGCGACACCAATTATTGATGAAGCGGAAAAGGTTAACAAAGAGAACGCGATTGCACAGTTTCAGCGAGTGGTGATATTAGCCAGGGCACAATGGATAAAGACTAAGCAAGATACTGTGCTTATTTACGAAACTGAGTTTGACGCTGCTGGCAAAGTTAAACAGCACAAAGATGTGGCGGCAGAGCTATACATTAATGAAAAAGGTTGGCCCGAAGGACTTGAAAAAGAACAGGGGAATGCGTGCGAATACATGCTGACACTTGCAACCTTAAGGGAAGGTGAAGCGCTGTCAACAGTGACTGTAAGTGACCAGTATGCAAACGGTTACTTACAATGTGCATTTTTTTGGGAAAAAGATATTTGGTTTGAATATAACGCTGGTAGCGGCGTTGTCAGGCAAAGAAACAGTTGATTAAACGGCGGCACCATTCGCCTTATCGTCATCAAGGAGATGTTATGAACACCAAGCAAAAAGGCTTTACGCTAATCGAGCTGATAATTGTTGTAATCATTCTAGGGTTGCTTGCGGCCACAGCATTACCACGCTTTATTGATGTTACAGATGAAGCTCGTGAAGCAAGTGTTGAAGGTGTTGCCGGTGGTTTTGCCGCAGCGGTAGGTCTTGTAAGAGCGCAGTGGGAAGTTGAAGGCCGTCCGAACGGAAATAATGGAAATGGGAACGGCACTGTAGTCACTTACGATCAGACGCAAGTAGGGGTAGACGGCACCATTGGTTACCCAACGGGAAGCTCTACAGGCAACACACTTATTTCTACCGTTAACGACACTGAATGTAAAAACGTATTTGACCTAATTCTTCAGTCAGCACCAACAAACACAACGTCGACGAACGACACCGTTGTTGCTGATTTCAGATATGCCGTTCGTGAGGACGACTCAGGTGCAAATACGCTTTGTGTTTACTACTTAGTTGAATCTATGGGTTTACCTAATAGCTCAGCACCGGCAGACGGAACGCCAGACGGTACAACGTACGACGGTTTCACTTACAACCCATCCACTGGCCAGGTTACTGTTTTTTAATTAATACCTAGGAAGTTTAATTATGCAAAAAGTATCAACACAACAGGGTTTTACCCTAATCGAGTTAATCATTGTTATTGTACTGCTGGGTATTCTAGCGGTAACCGCAGCACCTAAGTTTTTGAACCTTCAAGATGATGCGCGTGATTCTGTATTGGAAGGTATCGCTGGTTCTTTAGAATCTGCTTCATCGGTTGTTTATGGTAAGGCACTTATCAATAACGTAGCTGCTTCAAGCGACGGATCAGAATCAGTAAATATTGGCAACAGCACTACGGTTTCTTTGGTGTATGGTTATCCTGATGCTGCAACTGCTGCGAATTTTACAAATATCCTCGATGCTGATATCGATAACACTGGCGGTGAATATGCGACTGAGTCTGTAGATGAAGACACTATTCTTATCTATTACACGGGCGCTTATGACGGGGCTCCAGATCCTGCAGCGGCCAATAGTGCCTGTTCTGTTGCTTACACTAATTCAACAGCTGAAGGCGCGCGACCTACTATCACAGTAAATACTTGCGTCGAATAATGTGAAGAAAACCGGTTTTACATTAGTAGAACTTATCATAACCATATTGGTTATTGGTGTGCTGGCGGTAACCGCCGCACCTCGCTTTCTTGGTAACGATACGGAAGAAGCTATCGCCCTTCGCGATCGCACACTTCAAGTTGTTCGTAACATGCAGTTTCGTGCTATGCAAAATGTGCAAGACACTAGCTGTGTGAAAATAACCGCCACAATCATTGCCCCTCCCGCTGGCCACGATTGTACAAACGCTCTTTCTACCGCTTTTGATGCCGATCAGGTAGTCGATGCATCAAGCACCGACTTTACTTTTCAAACGGCCGATGAAAATGGCGATAGCTTTTCTCAAATTCAGTTTGACGGGTTTGGCAGGCCGCGAAATATCGCGTGTTCAACGAATTGTAGAATTCAAATAAGTACCTTTGCCATGTGTTTACAAAGCGAAGGGGCAGTTTATGCGTGCTAGGGTTGTATTGCCTGTACATAAAAAATGCGTGAACGGCTTTACCCTGTTAGAGCTGGTGATTGGTATTGTTGTATTTACGATTAGCCTAACCGTAGTTCTGTCGCTTATTGTCCCGCAAGCTGAACAAACCGCAGAGCCATTTCGTCAGCTGAAAGCGGCGAAGCTAGGGCAGTCTTTAATGAATGACATTCTTAGTCGCTCTTATGATGAAAATAGCGACCGAAGCCCACCATTTGTCACCTGCGTCGATAAACCTAATCCGTCTAATGCCAGCGATAATCTGTGTTCCGGCGCTTTGGGGCCGGACGCTGGTGAAACCTCCGAAGAAGCTTATGACGATGTAGATGATTACAACGGTTATACAGTAAGTAATGCTGGCGGGAATTATAATGGCTTTGCATACAGAGTAAATGTTACTTATGACTCTTCAATTGAGTCAGACTTAAACAAAAGAGCACCAAAACAATACAAGCGTATCGATATCGCGCTCACAGCTCCAGACGGCCAAGTTTACAACTTCAGTGCTTATCGAGGGAGCTATTAATGTCCCTACCAAAAGCAAGACGCCAACGTGGTTTTACACTTATAGAGCTTATCTTAGTGATCACTATTTTAGGCGTGATTAGCCTATCCGTGGCACAGGTTATTTCTTTAAGCGCACAAATCTATATAACTGGCGCAGAGCGTACCCGACTCGTTTCAGATGCGCGCTTTATCATTTTGCGATTGGAAAAAGAACTTCGAAATATTGTGCCTAACTCGGTCTCTTTTGACGCTAGTTTAGGGTGCTTGACCTACTATCCAATTGTCATGAGCGGTACATATATCGCAGACCCTTTCGATGACAAGCTGCATTCCGTAGTGTTTGAAATGGAGGCTCCTACAGCGGACGATAAATTAGTTATTTATCCAACGAGTCCGCAAAGTGTGATTGACAACAGCGTAGACTATAATGGATTTACCGTCGCCACCGATGACGAAGGCAATGATTTGGAGCACCAATACCTAATTGAGTTAGGGACGGAAAACACTCAATCGTCTCCAGGGAAGCGTTTTTTTGTGTTTAACGAAAACCCAGTGTCAGTGTGTAAGGAAACAACGGCGCAGGGTGAGGCTTTGGTCCGCAGAGATGGAATGAGTTCAGGTATTATTGCAACGAATGTAAGTAGCTGGAGTGCAGATGTAATAACGGCAAGTTTGCGCCAAAATGCTTTGGTCAAATTAGACTTGACGCTCATCGGTAATGATGACGAGACGTTGGCTTTCTCGCACGAGGTACACTTCCCCAATGTTCCCTAATAGACAATTTACTTTATCGCCTTCTCGCACCCTATCAAAACAACGTGGCTCTACCACTATTGTGGCGATCATTATTAGCATTGTACTTCTAGGACTTGGCATTGCGTTGTCTAATCAGATTTCATCAAACATACGTCAGCAATCCATTGAATATTATGGTGCTCGCGCCTATTTAGCAGCGCAGAGCGGGATGGAAGTTGCGGTTTCCCGGTTAGTTGAAATCCAAGACCGAACATGCCCTTATCAGACCGAAATAATGTTTACAACAAGTGGTCTTGAAAACTGTAAAGCGGACATAGAGTGTATAGGTCCTGCAGTATCACCAGAACCGGAAGTTACCTCTAATGCAGTGGAAGTCTACTTGCTGACATCGGAATCTAGTTGCTCTGCGGGACAAATAGAAACATCGAGGAAAGTAAGCGTTGAAGTAAGGCAGGAACAATAATGAACTTAAAGTCTATTTCGCTGTTTTTTTTGTTTCTCTCGTTATGTGTTGCACTGCCCGTGCAAGCCGTCCCTCAAATCGAAGGCAGGTTCATCGAGCTTCAAAACACCTACAATAAAGCAGAGTGGACAACCATTAGTTTTTCACAGGTATACGACGAGCCGCCAGCAGTGTTTATGCTCTCTACCAATCAAGGTAGCAACCCTGCCATTGTTAAAATTCGCAACGTTACCCGCACAGGTTTTGAAGCTTTGCCCCTTGAGCCTTCTGGAGAAGATGGTCCGCATATCACGATGGGAGCACATTACTTAGCGATTGCGTATGGCGTTCATGAATTTCCTGACGGCGATATTGTTGAAGTCGGTAAGATGGAGCTCGGAGGGGGGACTATTCAGGCATCGACAAGCTCTCCTTGGTATGAACCTAACGGCCCCTTGAAGGTGGGCGAAGAAAATGCGAGATATGCTCGCGTTTCACTTGAAACTGATTTTGGTGAACGGCCTGTTTTCTTTCACTCTATTCAAACGTTAAATAACCAAGTTGACGTTAATGGAAAGAAGCCACCCAACGAACACTTGTTGCCGTTTCTAACTATTGCAGCAAAGTATGAAGCACCGTCTTATTTTATGGCGTTGGAAGCGTCTGAAACAGATTATGCGCCAGTTACACGCAATGAAACGGTAGCTTACATGGCGACAACAGAGGGGTTCAATCGTAAATTTTTCGATGACAATGGTATTGAAGTGGTATGGGAAGCCGATTTTGCCGACGTACGCATACAGGGGTGGGACGATGGTTGCTTTCGAAATGACTTTAAAAATAACTATGCGCAAACTCCTTTGGTTGCAGCCAGTAAAATAAGTAGAAACGGCGGCGACGGCGGTTGGCTTCGCAGTTGCGGCGTAAACAAAAATAGGCTTGGACTGCGTGTAGATGAGGATAGAAGCTTAGACTCTGAGCGCAACCACACTGAAGAAGACGCTAGCATTCTGGCTATGACTTCAGAGTTTGTGTTTAGTGGTGAAGTTCCTAGTTGTGATGACGCCTTCCCTGGCGCAATTGCCGCTTTTAGTGGTTCCGCAATTTCACTCGCAGCTGGTAGCCGAATGATTGATGAAAATGCAGGTGTGTTGTTAGCACAGCAGTTTATCACCGACGCTACAAGTGGATCTGCAGACTACCCAAAATGCGGACAGAACCCTGTCGACTGTACCGTGAACAACACAGATGCGCTTACCGACTCACAAGCGAGAGCGATACCAACAATTACCATTGACGATAGCGGCCCAGAGATAGCAGAAGGGGATTTAGCGGGGGATTATTATTTTAACCGTCAACTGGTAACCATGGCGGCGGGTAACTACAACGTAATTGCACCCACGCGAATTTATGTTTCTGACCCGGGGGACAATATAGGTGGCGTGGCTACAAAGTTCACCATGGTGAATGCAAATATCACTGTCGCTGAAGGGGCTTATCTCGCTATTTATGTCGATGGAGATGTGGTCATCGATGGCTCAAACCCCAACGCATTGGTTTTAGCAAAAGGTGAAATAACCTTTGCCAATGTGTCTGAAGGCACATTGAGAGGCCGCTTTACCGCAGGAGGTGGCGTCGGCTCACCTGCTACTCTGAGGGTGACGGCTAATGAAGTGCCAAACAATATTCCTGGCATCTGCGGTCGGGAAGTCATTGAAGTACTGAATCACTATCGTTTTGAACTGGCTGATAACAAGGGTAGTAGCTGCGCCGCGAAAGAAGTTACCCTAAAAGCCTGTGCAGACGTCAACTGTGATTTACTCTACTCCCAGCCATCTACAGTCAACTTGGTGCCCGTTAATAGCGGTAACTATCGATGGTCGCCTGACGACAGCGTAACGTTTATCGGGCAGACCTCGCTAACACTCGATAGCCTTAGAGGCGCAGATCCTGAACTTGCTACTTCGGGAGAAAATCCATCTTCTCAATTGCGTTGCTTTATCGGTGGTAAAGAAGTGAATTTAGGTAGCTGTAAAATAAAGTATGAATCCGACGGGCTGGTGTTTAAGAATATCACTGATGATTCAGAAACCATCGTTACTCAGCTTTCTGGTAAGCCTTCAGACACTGGCTTTAACAGCAAGACCTATGCAATCGAAGCATGTGGGAATTCTGACACGCTAAAAAATCAAATTGTCGATGTTGAATTAAATTATAACTGTTCTAGTTCGAGCAATTGTTCTAACACCCTACTGCTTATCAATAACGGTAATGCACATCAACTGGGGCTAACCCCACGCACCTTTCCTATCCAATTTGATGCTGACTCGCGAGCAGCCTTTACAATTCAATACCCAGATGCGGGAGAGTTGTCGTTGTCAGCAGACATAACAAATCGAAGCGGTATTGCAGGTTCTTCTAATACTTTTAAAGTGCGTCCGTTCGGCTTTGCTATGAATATCTTAAATGATAGCGGCACGAGCTCCAATCTTAACGGTTACGCGAATAGTGCGAATGGTTCGCTGCTCAAACTGACAGGGGAAGACTTTGTCTTAGGCTTGCGAACAGTACAGTGGGTCGATGGTGAAGACAGTAACGACGATGGAATACCAGATAACTTTGCAGCACTGGAAAACAATAATACCGCGGAGCATTTTTCAGGTAGCGCGTTGTTAACACCCTTAAATATACTTCCTAGTGGCGGCGCAACGGGTACATTGAGCGTGCCCAGTATTTTATTTAGCGACGAAGGTAAAGTTAACGTTGGTATTAATTACGATGAGGTAGGTACAATTTCCATTGCTGCACAGAGTACTTATTTGTCAGATACCACCGTGCAGGGGCTGGTGCAAAACGTTGGGCGTTTCGCACCTTCTAATTTTGCCTTGAGCGGAAGTGTTGAAGCAGCGTGTAACGTCAATGGCGCATTTAATTACTTTGATCAACCCATTAGCGAAGTAAGCTTCTCGCTAACCGCACTTAATCAAAATGGCAGCCGCACCACAAACTACTACGATGGTTTTGATAAACTGGTCAATATCAGCTTACAAGTCGAGCACGGCACAAGCTTGCTAAATAGGCTTGAAAACATTAATTCAATAAGTTGGCCGCAAAATGCCAGTGCTGGTCTTATTTCATTTTCTGACAACGATATCGTATTTAGTCGCCTTGCTGACAATAGCGTAGATGGGTCCTACCTCGAAGCACACATTGCGCTGGTGGCAGACCAAGCACAAATTGAGGGCGCAAACTTCAATGGACTTTCTTGTTCCGGTCAGTGCGTTGATGATTTTGGTGATTCAATCAGCTTCGCCTATGGTCGTGCTACGTTAATAAATAACTACGGTGCAGCCGACGAAGCGCTTTTGTTACCGCTTCGCACCCAATATTGGGACGGAAATAATTGGCGAATTAATAAGTATGACAGTTGTACGGCTTATGATCACGACAACGTGAATGACGAATCTGGTGAATTGGTTTCTTCGGGGGAAGAGTCGTTAAGTGAAGGAGCCTATAGAAATAGTGACGGAATACGCCTGTCATCACCAAACGGTGCTGGCAATTATCCTGTTAGTTATACGCCTGATGCTTGGCTATTGTGGGATTGGGATGGAGATGGCGAAGCTGATAATCCCCCAAACGCAACGCTCACGTATGGTGTGTATCGAGGAAACGACAATATTATTTACAAGCGCGAGCAAATCAATAATTAGCAAAGAAGGTTAGCCTGTTTGGTCTTAACGCTAGCTGCGTAGCACACTGTAGTGGCGCCAATATAAAGAGATGTAAATTATTAGCAAATTGTTTTTTGAACCTTCTAATTTTCACAGGGTCACTATGTGAGTCTTATTTTTAAATTATTTGGAAACGCGTGTGTGGTATCCCTTCATGGGTAAAGCGCTAAAATTACTAAGCAAAAATGCAGTTATTTCGTCACTTAATTACACCATCGCTTGCCCAAAATTGCCCCCATTGTTAAAGTGTGAGAATAAATATCGACTTCACGTTAAAGCGTCGCCATCTCACCTTTGCAAATACGCGTTAACACAGAAACAGGAATACACTCTTCATGTTTAAAAAGCTTCGAGGCATGTTCTCTAACGATCTGTCCATCGACCTCGGAACAGCTAATACGCTGATTTATGTTAAAGACCAAGGTATTGTTCTAAACGAGCCTTCAGTAGTAGCTATTCGTCAAGAGCGCGCGGCTGGGCCTAAAAGTGTTGCGGCAGTGGGTGCAGAAGCTAAGCGAATGCTTGGTCGCACGCCGGGTAACATACGTGCTATCCGACCAATGAAAGACGGTGTTATCGCCGACTTTTACGTAACTGAAAAAATGCTTCAGCACTTTATTAAACAAGTGCACGACAATAATTTCCTGCGTCCTAGTCCTCGTGTATTGGTATGTGTGCCGTGTGGTTCAACACAGGTAGAGCGTCGTGCAATTAAAGAATCAGCGCTGGGTGCCGGTGCACGCGAAGTATTTCTTATTGATGAACCTATGGCTGCAGCAATCGGTGCAGGTCTGCCTGTATCTGAAGCACAAGGTTCTATGGTGGTAGATATCGGTGGTGGTACTACCGAGGTTGCTATCATTTCATTAAACGGGGTGGTCTATTCATCATCTGTCCGTATTGGAGGTGATAAATTCGACGAAGCTATCATTAACTATATTCGTCGTAACTTCGGTTCACTTATCGGTGAAGCGACTGCCGAGCGTATCAAGCATGAAATTGGCGCCGCATATCCAGGCGAAGAAGTTCGTGAAATTGAAGTTCGTGGCCGCAACCTTGCGGAAGGCGTACCGCGCGGATTTACGCTAAACTCGAATGAAATTCTTGAAGCGCTTCAAGAGCCGCTAACAGGTATCGTTTCTGCTGTTATGGTGGCGCTAGAGCAGTCTCCGCCAGAACTGGCGTCTGATATTTCTGAGCGAGGAATGGTGCTTACCGGTGGTGGCGCGTTACTTAAAGACTTAGATAGATTACTCATGGAAGAAACGGGCATTCCAGTTGTTATTGCTGATGATCCGCTAACCTGTGTAGCACGCGGCGGTGGTAAGGCATTCGATATGATTGACCTTCACGGTGGCGACCTGTTTAGCTACGAATAAACAGGAAAGGCAACCGTAAGGTTGCCTTATTTGTATCATGGATACTATTTTTACTCGCAGTCTTTCATTAAATATCAGGCTTACGCTGGCGCTATTGCTGTCGGTAACGCTGATATTTGTTGATCACAAAATGGATGGCTTTAAATCAACGCGAGTTTACCTCAACTCTTTAATGAGCCCGCTGCAGTATATTGCTAACCTTCCTGGGTTGATGCTTAGTGAAAGCGCCCAGCGCCTTACCTCTCAAGAGCAACTGTTGGCGGAAAATCAAAAGCTAAATAATCAACTGTTATTGATGAGCGAAAAGATCCAGCAGTTCGATGTGATCGCAAAAGAAAATGCCCAACTACGAGAGCTATTGCAAGCACCTATCCGGGGTTCTTCTCGAAAAATGGTGGCTGAGTTAATGGCGGTAGATAAAAACCCCTACAGTCAGCAAGTCGTAATCAATAAAGGGGCGATTGACGGCGTATATCTGTCTCAGCCAGTTATTGATGACAATGGCATCGTGGGTCAGGTAATGGAAGTTGGGTCCACAAACAGTCGCGTGTTACTCATAGCTGATGTTACCCACGCTGTTCCCGTGCGATCTCTTCGAAACGATATTCGTTTTATCGCAACCGGAAGCGGTGCGCTAAACGAGCTATATTTAGAACACGTTCCTCACAGTGTCGATATTCAAGAAGGCGACACGCTAATCTCGTCTGGATTGGGAAAGGTCTTTCCCGAAGGCTATCCAGTGGCAATCGTTTCCCAAGTTATTCGAGATGAAAGCCGGCCTTTTGCTCGTGTAATTGCCACGCCTTTAGCTAAGCTAGACAGGCTAAGACATCTACTGTTGTTATGGCATACACCTGAAACTAGCCCAACTGACGAAACTGATAAGCCCGCTGTAAACGAGGAAGAATCTTAACATGCGTAAACGTAACCTCGTTATATGGATAAGCCTCTTCGTCGCTCTGGTACTACAAATTGCACCACTACCTGTTCAAGTCGATGTTTACCGTCCTGACTGGGTGTTGGTTGTATTAGCCTACTGGAGCATGGCGTTACCCCATCGAGTAAATGTGGGAGTAGGTTTCTTAACGGGTGTTGCCATGGATGTTTTGGTTGGCACTACTTTGGGGATTCATAGCCTTGGGTTAAGTATTTGCGTATACGTTTTAGCGGCAAACTATCAACGGCTGCGAAATTATTCTGTGTGGCAGCAGGCCATTGTTATTGGCCTTTTATCGGCGTTATATCACTTACTCACGTTCTGGGTGCAGCATTTGCTGACAGATATTTATTTCCAAGTTGATTATCTGTGGCCAGTTATAACATCAATGGTATTGTGGCCATGGGTATTTTGGCTGCTTAGACGCACTCGCAGGCAGTTTTCAATATCGTAACTCGAACACGTTTCGATTAATCCAAAGGTAAGCCAATGAAAAAATCGGTAGTGTTAGCGTCAGCCTCTCCACGGCGCACCGCTTTGCTCAAGCAAATGAACATAGCCCATACAATACAACCTGCCGACATTGACGAAACTTCCCGTACCAATGAGTCGCCGATGGATCTCGTCGCAAGGCTTGCCACTGAAAAAGCGCAAGCGGTAAAAGCACATCTTGTGGCTCAGCAGGCAATGTCCGACAACAAGGTTATTCTGGCCAGTGACACGCTGATATCGTTTAACGGGCAAAGTGTTGGCAAGCCTGAAAATAAAGCTGACTCTAAGCGCATTCTTACCATGCTTTCTGGTAAAACGCATGACGTATTAACCGCTATCTGTGTACTTGATGATACGCGGCAACAGACCCAGGTAATTACCACATCGGTGACTTTTGCTGTATTGACGGATGAGCAAATTGACGCATACTGGGATACAGGAGAACCTGCCGACAAAGCAGGAAGTTACGCTATTCAAGGTATTGGTGGGGAGTTTGTGGTTTCTATTAATGGTAGCGCTAGTGCCGTTATAGGCCTACCGCTGTACGAAACCCGCCAATTACTTAACGCATTTGGAGTTGTATCGTGAGTGCTGAACTGCTTATTAACGTTACCCCGTCTGAGTCTCGGGTGGCGCTTATTGAAAACGGAATACTTCAAGAAATTCACGTAGAACGTCATACTAAACGCGGTTTGGTGGGTAATATCTATCGCGGAAAGGTTAGTCGTGTATTACCTGGAATGCAGGCGGCATTTGTTGATATTGGCCTTGAAAAGGCCGCGTTCTTACATGCATCTGACATTGTTATTCACAATGAAATTGCTGAAGAAGTTTCGGCAAGCCATATTCAAAAGCAAGACATTCGCGAGTTAGTGCGAGACGGTCAAGACATTGTGGTTCAGGTGGTAAAAGATCCCATCGGTACCAAAGGCGCACGGCTTACCACAGACATTACTATTCCTAGTCGTTATCTTGTATTTATGCCTTCGGTGACTCACGTAGGTGTGTCTCAACGCATTGAAGAAGAAGCAGAAAGGGAGCGCTTGAAGTCGCTGGTACAAGAGTTTTGCGATGAGAACGGCGGCTTTATTCTGCGCACTGCAGCTGAAGGCGTGGGCAAAAACGAATTGCAGTCTGACGCGGCTTTTTTGAGGCGGCTGTGGGACAAAATCCAGTCGCGTATGAAAAAGCGCAAGTCAAACGTGCTTTACGAAGACTTACCGCTAGCGCGACGAGTGCTACGCGACTTTGTTGGTACAGAGCTCGACAGAATTCGTATCGACTCAAAACTATCATTCAATGAACTTCACCAGTTCACCAAAGAGTATGTGCCTGAGATGAACGGCAAGCTTGAGTACTACCCTGGTGATAGACCTATTTTTGATTTATACGATGTGGAAAACGAAGCACAGCGTGCCTTAGAACGTCGAGTTGACTTGAAATCTGGCGGCTATTTGATTATCGATCAAACAGAAGCCATGACCACTATCGATATTAACACCGGGGCCTTTGTTGGCCACCGCAACTTAGAAGAAACCATTTTTAACACCAATATTGAGGCGACGCAGGCGATTGCCCGTCAGTTAAGGTTGCGTAATTTAGGCGGTATGATCCTTATCGACTTCATAGATATGATTGAACCTGACCACAAGCGACGTGTCTTACACTCATTAGAGGTGGCGACGAACAAGGACAGAGCCAAAATAAATATTCATGGGTTTACGGCGCTAGGGCTAATTGAAATGACCCGCAAGCGCACCCGTGAAAGCATTGAGCATATATTGTGCGGAGAATGCCCTGTGTGCAAAGGGCGAGGCACGGTAAAAACCATTGAAACCATTTGCTTTGAAATTATGCGTGAAATTGTACGGGTGAATCGCGCCTATGACGCAGACAAGTTTGTGGTTTACGCTTCACCGAAAGTGGCGGAAGCCTTGATGGGTGAAGAGTCTCATATGCTGGCAGAACTAGAAGTATTTGTGTCTAAACAAATCAAGGTTCAAATGGAAACATTGTACAATCAGGATAAGTACGACGTCGTCATGATGTAATGCATTAACGTATACAAAGGCAAAATGTGACAAATTTTTCGTCGGTAGCCGCCTATTTACTTAAGAAGTTCTGGCTGCTACTCGCCGTATTACTTGTAATTTTCGCGCTTTTTTTAAGCGCTGCACGCTATGCTCTGCCGCATATTGAGCACAACAAACACCTGTTGGAAAATTATATTAATGAGCAGTATGGCGTAAACCTATCCATTCAAAGTGTGCATGCTGTTTGGCAGCGCAATGGTCCAAGTATTGTGCTCAATTCGGTGTCGTTGGCTAAAAACGATGCATCCCCTGTTGCGTTGGATATCAGGCAAATCTACGTCGAGCTAGACTTTTGGCAATCGCTACGTCATCAACTTATCTCATCTACACGTTTCGAGCTGCGTGGTCTTAAGCTTGATATTGATGCTGATCGTCTCTCTGGCGGTGGTAAGAACAATTTCCCTGTGGTGAATGCCCTTGAACGCCTGTTTCTAGAACAGCTTCAAAGCTTCTCATTAGAAGATGGCGTCGTGTCAATTACGCATCTCAATGAAACTAATTCTTTTGATATCGAAAGTTTATCCTGGAATAACCATGAAGAGCGGCACCAAGGTTTAGGGCAGCTTAAGGTTGCAGATTTAGCGGCTAACTCTGCGTCGTTCATCATCGACATAACGGGCACGCGGGAAGACTTTGACGGCGTGTTCTACGCAAAAGCAGAAGAGCTGGATATTTCTCCGTGGGTCAGCGATCTCATCAAAACCAAGCGTCCACTAGCGCAAAGCCGCGCAAACTTTGAAGTATGGACTAACTTTTCTCAAAGCGAAGTCACTAGCGTACAAGCCGAGCTTAGTGAAAGCCTTCTAGAGTGGGGCAGTGGCCGCGCGAAAACGGTAACAGGTATCAGCGGAGGTAGTCTTCAGGCGTTGCCTAACGATGAGAACAAGCAGGGAGGCTGGAATGTTCGGGTTGATCAATTGGTGCTTAATTCGAGCAACGAGACCCTTACCACAGACCTAATTGGCAGTATAAGTGCAAACGGTGATGTGCTGATAAACACCGTAAAGCCAGTGCAAATTAACCCCTTTTTGCTGTTGCTACCGCTTTTCATGGATGATACCAATGAAGAAGAAATACGAGGGCTTAACCCAAAAGGCGAGTTGGCCACGTTACAGATTCAATGGCACAACGGCCAACCTTCTTTAGCGGCTAAAGTGCTAGATTTGCAATGGGACAAAACAGATAAGATACCAGGTCTTTCGTCCCTAGACGCAGACTTTTTCTGGTATAAAAATAATGGCGCTATTTACTTAGAAAGTGCGGATAGCTTACTAAGTGCCAACGGCGTAATTAAGAAAGACGTCAATATAAACCTGTTTAAATCCCAGTTTTATATTTACCCCGAGCAGGTCGATAGCGAAGACAAGCAGTGGGTAGTAAAAGGCAGCAATATGCTGCTAGATAGCGATGCCGTTACCCTTCACCCGCAGTTCAAGCTGAATACTTCGACGGGGTTTATGTCGCTTTATGTGGATGTAAGTCCATTGCCGTTAAATGAGGTGAGCAGTTTATTTCCCGCTTCTTTAATGGGAGCAAATACCGATAAATACCTCACGCGAGCGTTTACAGGGAAAGGTGAAATCGCGAAAGCGCGCGTGCTCTGGCACGGTCGCACGAGTGACTTCCCGTTTGAAGACAACACTGGCATTTTTCAGGCGTATGTCGATATTGAGCAGGGGGATTTTCTTTTTGCGCCAGACTGGCCGGCACTTAATAACTTAGATCTATCTTTGTATTTCGTGAACAATGCATTGGTAATGGAGAGCCCGAGCGCAACACTCGCTGGTATGCAAATCAGTAATATGTCGGCAGCTATCCCAAGCTTCACCTCCGATGCTCGCTTGCTTATTTACGCTATTGGCACAGGCACTGGGGATGCGCTAGCCGCGTTAATGATGGATTCGTCCCTTGAAAAGTCTTTAGGCAAAGTACTTAACGATGAGGTACAAATTAGCGGGCCTTTATCTGCCGACATAAAGCTTGATATCCCGTTCAAAGGCAAAGATGTGGTGGCGTCGGGAACGGCGCATTTGTCGGGTAACCCTGTTTACATTACAACCACAAATATGCTGTTTGATAAGGCATCGGGAGAGGTGTCATTTGTTAATGGCGATATAGACGCAAGTGGACTTCAAGCGCGCTTTCTTAAACAGCCGGTGAATTTGTCGTTATCCGGTAGACAGGGCAACACGTATGACCTAAATGTAGAGTTAAGTGGACGGTGGCATGTACACCCGTTGGCTAACTATGTGAACACGGATCTCACCGAATACATCGACGGCGAAAGTGATTGGAACACTACAGTCGATCTGTCACTTTCAAACAGTGGATTTAACTATACCGCCAATTTAACTGCAGATTTAACGGCGACACAAAGTGTATTGCCTGCTCCCTTCGATACACCAGCGGGCAGCAGTTTACCGCTGCTTATTACCAGTACTGGCGATGGCAAAGCATCAAATGTGGAAGCGTCACTTGGTGATAACATCCGTTTTGATGGCGTACTACCGCACAAAGAAATGCAGTTTTCACGTGCGCACTTGGCACTTGGCGAAAGCGATATAGCCAATATTGGTACAGGTTTTAGTATCAGTGCGAATCTAGCTCAAGCTGATGTGCAAGAATGGTTTACCACTATTAATATGTTACTTTCTGGCAAAGGGAAAGACACCAGCACCGCCATTACAAAAACAAATGCCCAATCGAGTATCCAATCAAACGAAAGCAAAAAAGCGAATTTGTTTGGTACTCCCTCGCGGATATTCGCCAAAGCCGACAAGCTAAATTTTGCTGGCCACAGTATTAAAGATGCGCAGCTCAGTGCAACAGAACGCAATAAAGATTGGATCTTAGACTTAGCGTCGCCTCAAGCAAGAGCCACTGTTCGTATTAATAGTGATTTGGACGAGCAAGGCATTGAAATAAATGCCGACTACTTATCACTAGAGAAGCCTGTTGATACAGAGGTGGCTATAAAGGACGGCGTAAACAGCAACGTCGTATTAGCGACGAATAGCGCTACGCTAAATGAGGAAGGCGAGTCGCCCTACAATATTGACCCTAATTCACTTCCGCCCATTTATTTTTATTGTCAGTCCTGTGGCGTGCACGGCATCGATTTAGGTGAAATTACCTTAGACATCGCAAAGGAAGAGAATGGTTTAGCCATTCGCCAGCTTCTAGTGAAATCTGATGAAACTAACGTTACCGCAACGGGTTATTGGAAGCACATGGGAGGCGAGATTCAAAGCGCGTTAAACGGAACATTAACGTCTCCCGACGTTGGGCAGATGCTAAAAGAGTACGGTGTTGAATCAGGAATAAAAGATTCTAGCGCAAACGTCGCGTTTGATATCAACTGGCCAAATGCGCCAATGGACTTCGGGTTTGAGCAACTAAACGGTAACGTAGAATGGTCGCTGTCTGATGGATATCTCACCGAGTTGAGTGATAAAGGGTCACGTATCTTTACCCTATTTAGCTTGAATTCGTTAGTGCGCAAGCTAAGCCTCGATTTTCGAGACGTTTTTGCTAAGGGATTTTTCTACGACGACATGGGCGGTACGTTAAGTATTGTTGATGGCAAAGCCTACACTGACGATACTGAAATTGACGGCGGCGCGGGTGAAATAGAAATCACTGGTTTCACCGATCTCAATACAGGTGGGTTAAATTACAACGTATCGTTTGCGCCAAACGTAACTGGGAACTTACCGTTTCTGGTGTATTTCTTGGCTACGCCGCCTACTGCATTGGCAGCCCTTGCTATTGATCAAGTGCTAACCTCTGCGAAAGTTATTTCGAATGTGAACTATCGTGTGACGGGCACCATAAAAGATCCTAAGTTCGACGAAGTTGAGCGCAACAGCAAAGACATCAGCTTACCTGCGCAAAATGCGCCTGTACCGGTCAACCCGCAAGACAGGCCATTAACGGAAGATGACGTACGCAGGATTAAAATGGAGGTGATCGATGGTTAATTTAGTTGCACTACAAATGACATCTGCGCCAAGCGTAGAAGAAAATCTCGACACCGTTGCAGACGAAATGGCATCGGCAAAGATTGAGAAAGACAGTTTAGTTGTGCTTCCAGAGTGTTTTGCTTATTTCGGCGGTAAAGACAAAGGCCAACTTGCTGTGGCAGAAACAAAGGGCGAAGGTGAGATTCAGCGCCGTTTGTCAGCGCTTGCTGCACAATACCAGTGTTATCTGGCCTCGGGTACGTTTCCAGTGAAAACCAATAGCCCAGAGAAGTTTTCCGCAGCCTGTATGCTGTTTGGCCCCAATGGCGATGTGTTAGCAGACTACCGCAAAATTCACATGTTCGATGTATCAGTTAACGACAACACGGGCAGTTATCGTGAATCGGCGACAACCGAAGCGGGCAACAAGGTGGTTACTGTTGAAACGCCAATAGGCAACATTGGTCTTGCGGTGTGCTATGATGTACGCTTTCCAGGGTTATTTACTGCAATGGGCGATATCGATATTTTGGTGTTGCCAGCGGCCTTTACCCAGCGCACCGGAGAAGCTCACTGGCATGCGTTGCTGCAAGCCAGAGCCATTGAAAAGCAGTGCTTTGTGGTAGCTGCAAATCAAAGTGGTGTGCATGCAAATGGCCGCGAAACATACGGTCACAGTCTTGTACTGTCGCCTTGGGGCGAGATCCTTGTCGAACGTAAAACTGACGTAGGGTTCGTGTCGGCAAAAGTAGACATTGCAGAAAGAGAAACCATCAAACAGAATATGCCGGTTGCCGAACATAACCGATTCAGGAGTCACTTTGTCTAAATCTGTTGAGCGTCATTTATTATCTGACTCAGGGCTAGATATCACTAAGCTAGAGCGTGCTTTAGCGACTATTCATCGTCACGATACCGACTATGCTGATTTATATTTTCAGTCAAGCCAGCACGAAAGCTGGGTGTTGGAAGACGGCATTATTAAAGAAGGCAGCTATAACATAGAGCGCGGCGTAGGCGTGCGTGCTATTAGCGGCGAGAAAACGGGGTTCGCTTATTCAGATGAAATAAGCGAAGAAGCGTTGACTAAAGCGTGTAAAGCAGCCCGCGGTATTACGCAAAGCGGCGGGTCACAACAAGTTGCTTCGCTTGGACAAAAACCAGTGCAAGCGCGATACAGCGAAAATAACCCTATTCTTGCTATGCGAGACGCTGAGAAAATTTCGCTTTTAAAAGCAGTAGATGCTTATATTCGCAAGCAAGAGCCGTCTGCCAATCAGGTAGTGGTGAGCTTAAGCGGTGTATATGAAGAAATTTTAGTTGCTGGCAGTGACGGTACTTTAGCTACTGATATTCGTCCGCTGGTGCGCTTGAACTGCTCGGTATTGCTAGAACAAGGCGATAGACGTGAACGTGGTTCAGCGGGGGCAGGTGGTCGCTATGCCTACTCGTTCTTTAAGCAAGACGAAAACGGCAAACCGTATTACGAAACGTTGGCAGAAGATGCTCTTCACATGGCACGCGTTAACATGCAGGCTGTGGCGTCACCGGCAGGCGCTATGCCTGTAGTATTAGGTAACGGCTGGCCTGGTGTTTTACTTCACGAAGCGGTAGGGCACGGCCTTGAAGGCGACTTTAACCGTAAGGGGGCATCAACATTTAGTGGCCGTATTGGTCAGCGCGTTGCGGCAAAAGGCGTGACGGTTGTTGACGATGGCACATTAAACGACCGTCGTGGCTCGTTGTCGGTAGACGATGAAGGCACACCAACAGCGCATAACGTGCTTATTGAAGATGGTATCTTGAAAGGCTATATGCAGGATAAACACAACGCCAAGCTTATGGGCGTTGCACCTACCGGTAACGGTCGTCGTGAATCCTATGCGCACTTGCCTATGCCCCGTATGACGAATACTTATATGTTGGAAGGCCAACACGATCCGCAGGAAATTATCGCGTCTATCGACAAAGGTATTTATGCTCCGAATTTTGCTGGCGGACAGGTAGACATTACGTCAGGAAAATTTGTATTTTCTAGCGCGGAAGCCTACTTAATTGAAAACGGTAAAATTACCGCACCGGTGAAAGGGGCTACCTTAATTGGTAACGGTCCAGAGGTTATGCAAAAAATCTCAATGATTGGTAACGACACTGCCCTAGATAAAGGCGTAGGTGTATGCGGTAAAGACGGTCAAAGCGTACCGGTAGGTGTAGGTCAGCCTACGCTTAAAATAGATGAACTGACGGTAGGCGGAACCGCCTGATAATTGTACACTTCCACTGGCTTGCGCCAATGCAAGTCAGTACTTTGCTTCGTGCTTTTTCTAGATAAAAGGAATTATCAATGATTGTTAGTGTATTAAAATGGATGGCTATCGCAGTACTGGTTTTAGTGGCCTCAGCTGCAGGATACGCTCTTTTTGTTCAGCTTTCTTTTGACAGCACGAAGCCCATCGAAAACTATGGCAATGTAGACACTGCCCTTTTCACGGACAAGTCACAAACGCGCCCCCTGCTTGTTTATTTTGGCGGCAGCGAAGGTGGCAACAGCATGACAAAGCCATCCAATGTATCTGAACGAAACCTGTATTTAGACGCGGGCTACGCTGTTCTCGCGGTAGGGTATTTCAAGATGCCAGGTTTACCTGAAGAACTTGATCGTATATCGCTAGATGCAATTTACGAGAAAGTAATAGAGGCCCAGCAATTGCCGTTTATTGACTCTCAGTGTGTTGTCGTAATGGGAGGCTCTAAGGGGGCTGAGTTGGCTTTGCTGCTTGCATCATTATATCCCGACATCGACGGTGCTGTTGCGTTCGCTGGGAGCCACGTTTCTTTTGCAAGCCCCTCTTTTAGGACAGGAGCGTCTACCGCTTCGTTTCAGCACAATGGTCGTGACATCCCCTTTGTTCAGATACCAAATGGCGCTATTCCTAAAATGCTTACCGGAAATTTTCGCGAGGCACATAACATTGCTCTTGAACAAGGCGCGCAGGAAGCAGCAAATGCAGCGATTCGCGTTGAGAATATAAAGGGGGCAGTGTTGCTAGTATCTGGTGAAAACGATCATGTTTGGCCGTCTGCAGAAATGTCGGACAGAGTCATAAAGCGGCTTGAGGAAAACAAATTTGCTTACCCGTACGAACATATTGTGGCACCTGGCGGTAATCATTTTACGCCTCAAAGCGACTACCACGATCGTGCAATAGCCTTCTTAAATAGACATTTTAAGACTACTTGCCAAAGTGAAACCAACGGGAAAAAAGCGTAGAATCATCTTAACGTTGCTTTGAATTAGGTATTGTCTAGACTTCCTGGTTGTACTTCGCAAGATAAGCCACAACAGCTGGCTTCCACCTCTTGGAAGCCATGTGTATTCATTGCAGAGAACGCGCCTTTTTAATCATCTAGCATGGCGTCTTTTAAGTACTGAAACAGCTCTCTGAAAGCTTTAGGCGGCGCATTCTTTTCACGCTCTTTCTTAATTTGGCGGTCAAGTTCAGGGTGCGCTTCAATCAGCTTTTGAATAGCGGGGTCACCCTGTTCAATTACGGCTTCACGGGCTTTTTCTAGTTTTGTATGCGAATAGTTATGCGTCGTGGCTAACTTTCAAACCCTTTTTCGCTGAGCCACTCAATAGCATCTTCCTCGTTGGTAAAAATACCTAGCTCAAGGCCTGCATTATCGTAAATTCTCTGAAATTGCGCTCTTACAATAGGCTGCACCGTGGTATCGCCGATAACTAGCGCGCCAAGCGCCATTCCATGCCTTGCACGCCATTCCATGCCTTGCACGCCATTCTATTGAACGCTGTAGTTCTGTCTCACCTGATTTAGTGAGAAGGGCAGAACCATGCAAAAAACCTAAAAATGCCCAGTGACTCCCACCAAAGCTGTTAATTACATCCATCATATCCCGCGCATAGCGTTCAATGGCTGAACCATCGGCAATACCTTCAGCCGACACGCCAACAATGCTACCAAGTACTGCAATTTGATATTGACCGTACTTGCTCTTAAGTTTTGCGTTAGGGTTAGAAAATATTTTCATACTCTCCCCTTTTGCAGGTGAATATCGCACTTACATTGAGAATCAACGAAGTGTAGACCATTAATCTTCGTGAATAACGCCTTTCAAATACTGAAACAGCTCTCTGAAAGCTTTCGGTGGTGCATTCTTTTCACGCTCTTTCTTAATTTGGCGGTGAAATTGGCGAAGCTTTTGGCGGTCAAGTTCAGGGTGCGCTTCAATGAGTTTTTGAATAGCGGGGTCGCCCTGTTCAATTACGGCTTCACGGGCTTTTTCAAGAGCGTGGAAAGCAGCATTGCTCGCCTGATGCTGATGGGTAATTTTAGCCAACGCCTCTTCAAGAGGAGCGATGTCTCGCTGACGCAATACCTTGCCGATAAATTGAAGCTGGCGGCGGTAACCGTCTTTTTTCTTGTTCACTTTGCGGGCAATAGCCACCGCGTCAGCAAGCTCTTCATCCATAGGGATTGTAGCAATGTGAGCATCGGTAAGATTAACCAACGTTTCACCTAGCTTGTGAAGTTCTTTAGCTTGACGCTTTAGCTCAGTTTTACTGATTAATTCTTCCTCTTCGAACTCATCTGCTTGCGCATCTTCGAAGTAAGGATCTTCAGGAGAATTGTATTTCTGATCACTCATTTCAAACTCATTAGTGTTACACTTTAGCTAAATTGTAACTATCACAGTCGAATTAAGACAGCGAAACTTACTATGCAAATTGAGCAGCAGTTAGCCGACATTCAAAATGTCGTAGATGATGTACTGAAATTAGCCCTTTCTAAAGGCGCAACACAAGCCGAAGCCAGCATGTCTAAAGTGCAGGGCATCGCCGTTTCTTCACGTATGCAAGAAGTTGAAAACGTTGAATTTACCAACGACGGTGGCTTAGGTATAAGCGTATACGTAGGTAAACGAAAGGGGAGTGCGTCTACTGCCGACCTGAGCAAAGCGGCGCTAACACTCGCGGTAGAAAAAGCCGTCGATATTGCACGCTATACCAGTGAAGACCCTTGTACAGGTTTGGCCGATGCCGATCTTATCGCCACTGAATTCCCAGATTTAGACCTGTATCACCCTGAAGAGTTAGATACTGAAAAGGCCATTAAAACTGCCATTGAAGCCGAAACGGCAGCAATGAATTACGACTCGCGCATTACAAATTCAGATGGCGCGTCGTATAACGCGAATTTAGGCATGCGTGTGTATGGTAATACTCACGGCATAAATGCGGGCTATCCAAGCAGCCGTTATTCATTAAGCTGTATGGTTATTGGCTCACAAGATGACGACATGCAGCGCGATTACGCTTACACAGTAAGCCGTAAAGCCTCTTTGCTGCAATCGGCAAGTACAGTAGGTATTGATGCCGCGAAAGCTACTGTAGACCGTTTAGGCGCCCGTAAAATTAATACGGCCAATGTGCCTGTTCTTTTGCACCGTGACATCGCATCTAGCTTGTTTGGCCATTATGTTGGGGCCATTAGCGGTGGTAGCCTTTACCGTCGTTCTAGCTTCCTACTTGATAGTCTCGGTAAACAAGTTTTCCCAGAATGGCTTAACATTGAAGAACGTCCTTTCATTAAAGGCGGGCTGGCAAGCTCAAGCTTCGATAACGAAGGTGTGGCATGCTCAGATATGACTATTGTAGATGCAGGTAAGCTGGCCACGTACCTTTATACCACTTACTCGTCGCGCAAGCTTAACACCCGCTCGAATGGTCACGCTGGTGGTATTCATAACTGGTTAGTAGGCGATACGGGCCACAGCGACGACGACCTGCTTAAAGAAATGGGCACAGGGTTGTTCGTTACCGAACTGATGGGGCAGGGCGTTAACGGTGTGACGGGTGATTACTCGCGCGGCGCAGCGGGATACTGGGTTGAAAATGGCATCATTCAATACCCAGTTCACGAGGTAACTATTGCCGGTAACCTAAAAGATATGTTTAAAGGCATCGTGGCAATTGGCGCTGAAAAAGATGTGCGCGGTAGTGTACAGACCGGCTCTGTGCTTATCGACCAAATGAAGATAGCTGGCAGTTAGTGTTCGCTTTCTCGAAACGCTGAAGGAGATTGACCCGTGGATTTCTTAAAGCGTTTCGAGAATGTAAATACATTTGCATAACCCACATAACTGGCGATATAGGATACGGGCCACTGCGTGCTTAGCAATAAGCTTTTGGCTCGCGTCATACGCAAATGAATAACGTGCTGTTTTGGGCTTCGCCCGAACAATTGCAAGCACAGCCTGTGAAGGTGAGGGGCAGAATAATGCGCTTTCTCACTTAAGTTTTCCATATCCCAATCAAACTGAAGCTGTTTTTCAACCGCAGAAAAGAGGCTGTGTAGTCTGCTTACCTGGCGTTGTTCTTTCTCATCGTGAGTATGTACGTTGTTCAAAGGCGCATCAATAATACGGTACAGATATCTAGACACGACCTGCATCGCTGCACTTCTATTGTCGACGTCACGTTCCAAATAAAGTAGCTCCATGGCGTGATGTAGTCCTTCTAGCATGGCATTATCCATTACTACAGCATTGCTATTGTTAAAGGATTGCCAGCGTTCGACGTCTGCTAGATTTACCCAAATAATATCCCATTGCTCACTGACTATTGTGACTTCAAAACTTTGTCCAGCGGGTAAAATAATCAACTGTCCTTCATTTAACTGTATCTCGCCTGACGGGACGCGAAACTTTCCTTGTCCATGAATGCTGTAAAACAAGGTATGGTTGGGAGGCGAAACGCGACCTACGGTATAGTTACCTGATAAGTTAGAGCATCCAGCTAATTCAATCTCTAGATCGCTGATTTCTGGCGCGTTACTACTATCAATAAAGCGTTCAAAGCAGTTGGGGCCTATATCGACTATGTCTCTGAAACTAAGTTGCATAAATGTAAAATGATAGTTTTGGATAAATATATGAAAGATTAGAGCATAAAGGATTTAATGAAAGTTAGCTATATTGCGCTTAACGAAAAAGTAAAGGATATGACATGCTTAATGTTGCGCAAGTAGTGGCTCAAAACGATTGGCAAAACCCGGTTGTATTTCAGAGGAATCGCATCAATTCCCACAGTCCACATCACGGGTATAAAACGCTAAAAGACGCATTGCACAATACCAATGCGCAAAAGCGTAGCTTAAATGGTCAATGGGATTTCCGTTTATTTGATGCTCCAGAAAGTGTACCTGAAAGCCTGCTTTCTAAAACACTCAGTGATAACGAGTCTGCTAATTGGCAGCCTATTCCCGTGCCTTCTAACTGGCAGTTGCAAGGTCACGACAAACCGATTTACTGTAACGTGAAATATCCCTTCGCGGTGAACCCTCCTGTGGTACCCAGCGAGAATCCAACGGGTTGCTACCGCACAACGTTCAACATCACCAGTGACCAGTTAAAACAGCGCAATCATATTGTCTTTGAAGGGGTAAATAGCGCGTTTCACTTGTGGTGTAACGGTGAGTACGTAGGCTATTCCCAAGACAGCCGACTACCGGCTGAATTCGATTTGTCTGACTACTTAGTTGAAGGCGAGAACCGTCTAGCTGCAATGGTGATCCGATGGTCAGACGGCAGCTATTTAGAAGATCAGGATATGTGGTGGCTTAGCGGAATCTTCCGCGACGTAAATCTAGTCACCAAACCTCAGCACCACATTCAAGACGTGTTTGTTACGCCAAGCCTCGACGCCTGCTATCGCGACGCAGCTGTATCAGTTCGTACCGCTATTAATGCGCCTTCTACTTTCAAAGTGGGTATCCAGCTTTTTGATGGCGATAACGCTGTTACCGAGCAAGTCATTACCGGCACTAACAATAAGCGTATTGATGAAAAGGGCGGTTGGGATGATGTGGTTTTTCAAACGTTACATGTGAAAGAGCCCAAACACTGGACTGCGGAAACGCCTAATCTGTATCGCATTGTGGTGTCACTGATTGACGATAGTGGCAATACAGTAGACCTTGAAGCCTATAACGTTGGCTTTAGAAATGTCGAAATGAAAAACGGTCAGTTGTTAGTAAATGGCAAAGCCGTGCTAATTCGTGGGGTTAACCGTCACGAACACCATCAAACAAAAGGGCATGCAATCAATGAAGATGACATGCTAGAAGACATTAAGTTGTTAAAGCAAAACAACTTTAATGCCGTGCGTACTGCACATTATCCAAATCATCCAAGATGGTATGAGCTTTGTGATGAATACGGGCTTTATGTGGTAGACGAAGCTAATATTGAAACCCACGGCATGTTCCCCATGGGAAGGCTGTCTCGTGACCCACTATGGTCCGGCGCTTACATGGCCCGCTTCACGCAAATGGTCGAGCGAGACAAAAACCACCCTTGTATTATTATCTGGTCGTTAGGTAACGAATGTGGCCATGGGCCCACTCATGATGCGATGTATGGCTGGGCAAAGTCGTTTGACCCATCGCGCCCCGTACAGTACGAAGGCGGCGGCTCTGATACAACGGCCACCGACATTATTGCGCCCATGTACGCAAGAGTTGATACCGACGTTAAGGACGATGCTGTACCTAAATGGGCGATTAAGAAATGGTTGTCAATGCCGGGTGAAAACCGTCCCGTGATCCTGTGCGAGTATGCTCACGCAATGGGTAATAGCTTGGGTAGCTTTGATGAATACTGGAAAGCATTTAAAGACTATCCGCGTCTTCAGGGCGGCTTTATTTGGGACTGGGTGGACCAAGGATTAGTAAAACACACCAATAGCGGCGAAGCTTACTGGGCTTACGGCGGAGACTTCGGCGATACCGATAACGACCGTCAGTTCTGTATTAATGGTTTGTTGTTCCCCGACAGAACGCCACACCCGCATTTGTTTGAGGCGAAATATTGTCAGCAACACTTAAGCTTTTCGCTGGTTGAAAAAGACAACAAGTTTGAGCTTAAAGTAAGCAGTGACTACCTGTTTAGACGCACAGACAATGAGCTATTGCGTTGGCAAGTGCTAGAAAACGGAAAACCCATTGCCGGAGCAAAGGGCGAGTGCAAAATCGATATCGGGCCGCAACAAACACAAACTTTTTGTCTAGCTGTTGATATTGATTGTAAGGCGGGGGCAGACTATCACCTAAACATTGACGTGGTACTAGTAAGTGACTGCCCGTGGGCGAGTGCTGGACACGTTATGGACACTGCTCAGCTGACGCTAATCAATAAGCGTGGAATAGTGTCATTTACTCTTAATGATAATGACATAACAAACGGTACTAGTGAGCTATCAATTGAAGCTCAGGATGGGATGTTGCTGGTACATGCGCGAGACAACGTATTAAGCTTCAATAGTGAAAGCGGGCTGTTAACCTCGTGGCGTAAAGCCGCAGAGGAAACCCTCAGCGCGCCACTAGAAGATAGCTTCTTCAGAGCGCCGCTTGATAACGATATTGGGGTAAGTGAAGTTGATAACCCAGACCCAAATGCGTGGGAGTCTCGTTGGCGTCGTGCAGGTATTGGCCAGTGGACACGCACTTGCACGGGCGTAAGCGTTGAGCAAGGCGCGCAAGACGTGCGTATAACATCGTTATTTGATTATCACCATACAGAAAAGTTAGTGGCGGCATCCAAGTGGATTTATACCATCAATTCACAAGCCGAGCTTTCGGTAGAGGTAGAGGTGCAATTGGATGATGCTTTACCACCCATGCCTCGTATTGGTATACAAACGGCAGTACCTGTAGCCCAAAAATCGTTGGCCCAAGAGGACATGCCGATCACTTGGCAAGGACTAGGGCCGTTTGAGAACTATCCAGACAGAAAAGCGGCGGCGCGTTATGGTCGCTACTCCTTACCTATCGGCGATATGCAAACGCGTTATATATTTCCAACAGATAGCGGCTTACGCTGTGGCTGTAAACAACTTGAAGTGGGCAGTCTAAAAGCAAAAGGGCAGTTTTATTTTAATGTGAGCGAATATGGGCAAGCACAGCTAGATAAGGCAAAACATACCTGTGATTTAACGCCTCAAGATTGCGTGTTCGTTTACATTGATCATGCCCACATGGGGGTAGGTGGCGATGACTCATGGAGCCCAAGTACACACAAAGCATTCCTGTTGGAAGAAAAGCATTACCGCTACAGTGTGATATTTCACAACTAAAGCTAGATAAATGGTTAGTGGAAATTCAATGTCTGCAATGCGCTGTAGTCATTAACAAAACAACATTTGCTCAATGAATAAAGTCAGCGGGTATTGCAAACCCAGAAAACCCGCTGTCTTTAATTTCATCCGCTGAACTCCAGAAATGGTTGTTATTTCCTTGATAATAACTACTATTTGATATTGATTCGCATTATCGGTATCTTAAAACACTTGAGACCGAGAGCCCCTTATAAGTATTGAACTGAGTTATTTTTGATATTTTTCGCCTGACCTCGCTTACTAAATTTATCAATACTAGTTATCACCAAGCAAGAGATGTCTGAAAAATGAAGAAAGCAAAAAAAATTTCGAAAGAAGATGCATTCGACATTGTTAAAGGCATTCTCTGTGAGTATTGGGACCCAATTGGCCTATACCGTTGTAGGGCTGATTGGGATTGGGAATATGACAGTTACATAAAGCCGATAATAAAACATCTGAAAGCGGGACGAGACCAAGTTTGGATGGAACAGTTGCTGATTTCTTTCGTTAAGGGAATGGGGTTAAGCCCAGAAGGAGAGCTTTCATTAGCATGCGAAACTACCGCTGAAAAATTGGTAGACGTCGCTGACTTATTATAAGGGGATATTGATAAGGTTGGATAAATCCAAAACAGTCAGAGTTAGCCAACAACCAAAAGCAGAGAGCTAATTTAACACTCTCTGCTTTTGATAACTCTCACAAGCGAAACGTTAGCCGTCAACCTGACCGCAGAAACGGTAACCTTCACCATGGATGGTTACAATCAATTCTTCATCTGTTGGATCTGATTCGAAGTGCTTACGAATACGACGAATGGTTACGTCAACCGTGCGGTCATTAGGACGAAGTTCACGTCCTGTCATTTCCATAATTAGCTGTTCACGGGTAAGAATTTTACCTGGGTTGCTTAGGAAAAGGTGAAGAGCGCGAAATTCACTGCGTGGTAGGCGGAATTCTTTACCATTAGGTGAAATCAATGAGCGGCTATCACCGTCAAGTGTCCAGCCGTTAAAGCTAACACGGCTAGGTAAATCGTCATCTTCTGAAGAGTTTGTAGTACGAGACAGTAAGTTGCGTGCGCGAATGGTCAATTCACGAGGGTTGAACGGCTTCGTCAGGTAATCGTCTGCGCCAATTTCAAGACCTAAAATACGGTCAACGTCGTTATCACGACCCGTTAGGAAAATAAGTCCAACGTTTTTACGATCACGAACTTCTCGTGCCAAAATAAGGCCGTTTTTGCCTGGTAGGTTAATGTCCATGATAACCAAGTTGATAGCGTGATTCTCGAAGAAATCATGCATTTGATTACCATTTTCGGCTTCAAACACATTATACCCTTCCGCTTCAAATAAACTCTTAAGCGTGGTACGGGTTACCACTTCGTCTTCAACAATTAACACATTTGGCGTCTGCATGGTGTTCTACACTCTTTCAAAAATACGATTTAAGCAACTAACTAGTTAAATTTTAATATTCATGTACTTGATTGCAAGCAACTTGTGAATATTCTTACTGTTAAGGTATTGGGGTTAGCCAATAAAAATCAAGAAAAGTTCATACTTTATACAACTATTCTGATGTTTTCGCATTAACAACGGGGAAGATAATTACAAATTCCACACCACTGCCTTCCTCACTGGTAATCGATATAGAACCATTGAGGGCTTGCGTCACTAAGTTGTATACCAAATGCATTCCCAATCCGGAACCGCCTTGCCCACGCTTTGTGGTAACAAAGGGATCAAATATCCGTTTTCGAATTTCTGGGGGAATACCCTTTCCGTTATCGGTATAAACAAGCTTGAGCTTATTGCTACTCACCATTTCGGCACTTATATCTATGGTGCCTTCATCCATGGTCTCAAAACCATGAATAACCGAATTCATGATTAAATTAATCAAGATTTGATTTATTGGGCCAGCCTTCGTTTCAACGCTAAGGGTAGGGTCGCAATGTACGTTGATGTTGTGTTTTAATTTTTTGAGTCGAGGCTGTAATGACAGTAGTATCTCATTAACTAGCTGCACAACGCAAAAACTTCGACTAGATTCTGAGGTTTGATCTACAGCGACCTGCTTAAAACTGCTTATAAGTTCGGCAGCTCTATTCAAATTGCGGTAAATAATGTTGAGGTTTTCGTTACTTTCATCCAAAAAGCGCTTCATTGCGCTGGCTTTTAACGTTTTGTTTTCGAAATCTTTTTGAATTACAGCCAGTCTATCTAACATCATCGTTGAGGCTGTCACACCTAAACCAATAGGTGTATTTACTTCATGAGCAACGCCCGCAACCATGTCACCTAATGATGCCATTTTTTCGTTCTGTACAATTTGGCGCTGGAATTGATGTAGCTTTTCTAATGTTTGAATGAGCTCTTGGTTTGCATCTTTGAGGGCGGTAGTGCGGTGACTTACCATATCTTCAAGGCTGGCATTCAGCTTTCTATGCTGTTCCTCTGCTTGCCGTTGCTTTTGCATGTACTCTTGTATGCGAAACAGCATGACATTCACGGCGTCTGCTAAGATATCGAGTTCCCTAATGGTAGAGCCGCTAGCGCGGGCTGAATAATCACGCTGCCGCGATGTGCGTTGCAAAAAGTTAGCTATACCCTCAACTGGGCCAGTCACAATACGCTGCATTCTCACTGCGGAATAAAAGCTGATAAGCAGTAGCGCTAAAGCTACCGCTAAATTTAGCCAAATTGACTTTCCAACCAGCTGGTTAAAATTCTCTGAAGAAATTCGTAAATAGATCCAGCCCAACTGAATGTTAGTCTCAGTGTCGAAGACTTTTGCGCTTAATTCCAGATACTGCCCATTATCAGCCAACTGAGGCGTCATAAACATGGAGGCCAATTGATTTTCTTTACCTCCTAACAATAACTGACCTTCTTTATTGTACGAGGCAAAAATCTGAGGCTGCGAGTTGTCGCTTTGCGCTTTATAAACGTGAGCATTCAAGACATGATCAGCAGCGGCAAGATTGCGCAGGGCGAGTTCAATGCGTTCAGGCGTTTCATCATAGAGGTACATAGCCGAACTCCTAGCGACAAGCTTGGCCAACATGAGAGCGTTTGACTCAAGTTCATGACGGTAGGTTTTTATTTGCGTGTAAACGGCAAGGCTGGATAATACCGCAAGCGAAAAAGTAGTAATTGACATTACCACCCAAATAAAAAGGCTTTTTATAGTAAGCTTGACTACTTTATCCGTCATATCCGTTTCGCGTATTGTCCATGCGCGTCTTCCGTACATCAATAGTGGCGCAAAAATGCGTAAAAAGAAAGGCGTGCATAAACAATAATTAATGTACGTAAAGCCCTTTAGTTGAGGGTTGAAACGTAGAGTTGTTGGTAATTTCTCGCAGCCGCTTCCCAAGTGAATCGGGTTCGCATTCCTCTTTGCTGCATTGTTCTAAACTTATCAGTATCTTCGTAATAAGCCAGCAGTGCTCGCCTAATGCACGACAATAGTGCGTTAGGCGTAGGCTCATCAAACACAAACCCCGTGCCTTCTCTATCATTACTGTAGTCGATGACCGTGTCTTTTAGTCCTCCTACAGAGCGCACAATGGGAATGGTACCGTAGGCCAAGCTGTACATTTGATTTAGTCCGCACGGCTCAAATTGCGACGGCATAAGGAAGAAATCAGCGCCGGCTTCTACTAAATGTGCGTGCTCAGAACTAAACCCATTTATAAATGCAAACTGGTCAGGGTTTTGTTGGGCAAATTCACCAAGGTCCATGCAAACTTTAGGATCCCCCGTGCCTACAATTACTATTTGAATGTTGTGTTTAATGAGGTCATCCAAGATGGGCAGTATGTAGCTGAAACCTTTTTGTTCTGTAAGTCGACATACCATGCCAATAAGCGGAATATTGCCATTCTCAGGCAATCCGAACTTTTCTTGTAATGCGCGCTTACATGCGGTTTTTGGATGAAGGTTCTCTACACTGTAGTTCTCTGGAAGAAATGTGTCTGTCTCTGGGTTCCACTGAGTATAGTCACATCCGTTCAAAATACCGCTCAAGTCGGCTTGGCGATTTACAAGACGCTCGTGAAGGCCATGACTGCCCAAATCAGTGAGTAGCTCGCTTGCATAGTTCGGACTTACAGTCGTCACTTTGGAAGCAAACTCAATACCGCTTTGCAGCATATTGATGTAACCGCCGTGCACTTGCGCCAGAATGTTTGGGTGATGACGAAGAAAGGGAATGCTCTCAAGCTTATGTACACCTTGAAAAGCCGCATTATGAATAGTGAATATGGTTTGCGTACCGTCAAAATATCCCGATTTGTCGTGAGTAAGCAAAAACGGCAGCATGGCCGTGTGCCAGTCGTGACAGTGAATAATGTCAGGCTTTTTATCGATGGCTTTAAGCGTTTGCAGAACGGCTCCACTGAAAAAGCTGAAACGCTCACCATTGTCTTCATATGCTTCAAATGCATTGGCATATAGCCCTTCACGCCTAAAATATTCAGGCGAGTCTATAAAATAAATAGGAATATCGTGCCATTGCATGTAGCGAATATCAAAATGGTAAACCTGACCTTCAGTGAACAGGGTTTGTTGCTCGGTTATGGTTGATAGATTCAACTGCTCTGCTAACACTTGGTAATAAGGCATAACAATGGTGATGTTTTCGCCCAAGTTACTTAGCGCGAGAGGAAGTGCCTTCCCAACGTCTGCAAGACCGCCGGTTTTTACCAATTCTTCAACTTCTGAAATAGCAAATACAATATTCACAGGTAACCCCCAGAGCGTAACGTGCAGTGCACTTGTAATGCTTAATATAGTGTACGGAAAAAGCGCCGAATGCCATTGCATTGAGAACGCAATGGCATGAGCAACAGGTAGAAGCGTTAAATTAGCACATGCTAATGGTTTTTTTAATTACAAAGCCGCTTGATAAACGGAAAATTGCGACGTTTGTGCTGTGGTATAGACGGTTTGGAAATGCTCAGCAAGTAAACCGGGGTAAGGTAAGAATCGGTTAGCCACCATTTGCATAGTGCCACCACGACTTAAGCTTGCCTTTGCGTCAGAAATAAAGCGCTTAGTGATGGTGTAGTCAGTTTTAACACCCGTATGAAACGGTGGGTTGGTGACAATATGCTGCACTTTTTGGGTAAAACCGTGCAAACCATCAGCAGCATGTAGTGTTGCTGATAATTCATTCTCAGCAAGGGTAAGTGCGCTACAATAAACTGCAAGCGCGCTAACATCAGTAAGATGCAGCTTCAAATGCGGATATTTCAGCATTATATAGCTGGCAATCACTCCAGCGCCGCATGCGAAATCCAGAACGTCACCACTTAATGATGTCGAGAGCTTTTCTAGCAACAACTCTGTCCCCGCATCCAGTTCTTTATAGCTGAATACACCAGGCATAGAAGCCACTTGCCAAGCAGTACCTTCAACGTGATATGTGTTCATATCAAGCCATGCATCGGGTTCAAAGGCAAGATGTGGCTCTTTGACCAAAACGGTGATAAGACTGCAATGGCGTGCGGAATCAACTTTTTGCGTAGGGCCGTATTGGTCCATCAACTTAGCCGCACTCTTAATACCGCCTTTGTTTTCACCTACCACGTGAATTTTCCCGTTTTGACCCACCATACTGGCTGCCATTCGCAACAGCATTTGGAAATGGTTTTTTGCTTTGGGTAAAAAAATCATCACGTCAGTGTGAGATTTTTCTAATGCCACAAAAGGCGCAAAAATATGGGTATGATTTCCTACCTTCTGTTTCACCTCAAAACCTGTGCGCGTAATGTCTCGGCTATCAAATGACACCGAAGGTATTACTCTTACGCACTCTGAAAAAATATCAAAATACTGATGAATTACCGTCACTTCTTGCGATTTAAGTCCGTCTAGAAAATACGCATCAGAAGGATTAATAAATGCCCACTGGCCTTCGTCGAAAAGCGCGATATTACGCTCTAACAGTTGGCTTTGAGGAGATAGAATCATTACTTAGTACGCTCGAAAATTAAATCCCATACGCCGTGGCCTAATTTCTGGCCGCGCGTCTCAAATTTGGTGATTGGACGATAGTCAGGACGAGGTACATAGTCGCCGTCAGTTGCCGTATTGGTATAACCGTCGGCATTGTTCATAACATCTAACATGTGTTCAGCGTATTGTTCCCAGTCCGTTGCCATATGAAAGCAGCCACCAATGGCTAATTTAGTGCGAACTAACTCAACAAATTCCGGCTGAACAATACGACGCTTGTGGTGACGCTTTTTGTGCCATGGATCTGGGAAAAATAGTTGTAGGCGAGACAGTGTACCGTCTGGAATCATATTTTTAAGCACTTCTACCGCATCATGATCCATTACACGCAAGTTCTCGACGCCCTGTTCGCTTGCATCAGCTAAGCATGCGCCAACACCAGGTCGGTGAACTTCAATGCCAATAAAGTCTTTTTCAGGTGCATTCGCGGCCATTTCAACCAATGATTTGCCCATACCAAAGCCAATTTCAGCAACAACAGGCGCGTGTCGACCAAAAATATCTGGTAGCGATAACGGTGCGTCAGCATAATCAATGCCCTTGGTTGGCCAGTGATCTTCCAACGCTTTTTCTTGTGCTTTCGTAAGTCTGCCTTCGCGCTTCACGAAGCTTTTCACCTTGCTTACGTATACTCCAGCGGCTTCTGCTTCCGCCTGACTTTTGAATTGCCTCATATGCAATGCCTTTCTTACCCAATTTTCTGGTGGCGCATTATCCATTTACCCGCGGCTTATGCAACGCTCTCGTGGTAAAAAATGCCTTAATTTTATACGCCCACTTGTTTCGCAATAATAGACGCTACAGCGTCAGTTTGCTCAAGTATCATCATGTGCCCAGCATCACTAATGGTGTGGAACGTAGCTTTGGGAAGTACGTTTTCTAGCTGCTGTATTGCTCCTGCTGGTGCGATAGCGTCTTGCTGGGCGGTAATAAACGTCACCGGCGCATTGATCTTTGCGAGTGCTTTTACGGTACTTTCTCGTGGTGTGGTAGCTAGCGTGTGATTAAGTAAGGTTGTTTTGCCTAAATCTTGCGCCATTGATTTTACAACGCCAGCCACGTTTTCGTCCCTCAAACGAGTGGGGTGAATAAATCGCGAAAGATAAGCATCGTTGTCTGGCTTAAAGTTTCCCTGCTTAAGCATAGTGGTTAATTGCTTACGCTTGGCAATTTCTTCTTTCGATAGGCCTTCCGGGTTATAGCCGATTAATGTTACCGAGGCAATAGTGGCAGGATTACGCTGTGCCACTAATGCTGCTATAAATCCGCCCATGGAATAACCCACAAGGTGCACTTTTTCGTTATCAAGAATACGATCTTCACTTAATGCCAGCATTTCTTCTTGCGATGCTGCCCATTGAAGTGGCACATACCGACGTTGCGCAATGCTTAACGCACGCCAAAGCGGCAGAAACACACGTTCGTCGCAAAGCGTACCGGGAAAAAATAAAACAGGGTGCTGCACAGACACATGTGCTCCTTAACAATAAACTGGCGAGTTACATGCTACCATAGTGGGCTTTTTAATGAATGGTCGCTAAGCAGAAAACGGCCACGCTTTGTTAGTGAATAAGCGCTATTAACAAACACCCAAGCGGTAGTAACTTCCATACAGACGATTATGATAGAACAACAATACACAGGTACCTTTGCCGAGCGAGTGCTTGCATGGTTTGATAAACACGGGCGAAAGCACTTGCCTTGGCAGCAAGACGTTACACCGTATAAAGTGTGGGTGTCGGAAATTATGCTCCAGCAAACTCAGGTTACTACGGTAATCCCTTATTTTGAGCGCTTTATGGCGTCATTTCCCACCGTGCATGCTTTAGCTAAGGCATCCCAAGACGACGTGCTTCACCATTGGACCGGACTGGGTTACTACGCAAGAGCAAGAAACCTTCACAAAGCCGCTAATACGTTGGTAGACAAATATCAGGGCGAGTTTCCCAATAGTCTCGAAGCAGTGATGGATTTGCCCGGCATTGGGCGCTCAACCGCCGGGGCCATATTGTCGCTATCTCGCAATATGCGCTTTCCGATTTTAGATGGCAACGTTAAGCGTGTACTCGCGCGCTACTATGCAATAGGCGGGTGGCCGGGCCAAAAAAAAGTAGAGAATCAGCTTTGGGAAGTGGCCGAGAAAAATACCCCTACTAGCCCAGAAGGTGGGCGTTGTGCCCACTATACGCAGGTGATGATGGACTTGGGCGCGATGATCTGTACGCGAAGCAAACCTAAGTGTGACGAGTGCCCACTTCAAGCCGACTGTATCGCCTACGCACAGGGCGCGCAAGCCGACTATCCGGGCAAAAAGCCGAAAAAGGCACTGCCTGAAAAGTCGACTTTTATGATGGTGGCACAGTTTAACAGTCAAGTGTATTTAGAGCAGCGTCCTTCAGCGGGACTGTGGGGCGGCCTATATGGCTTTATCGAGGTATCTTCACTAGAAGAAGGGGTTGAGCAGCTTACCAAGCGAGGTATCAGTATTGATGAGACTAGAGTACTGGAAGGGTTTCGTCATACCTTTAGTCATTTTCATTTAGATATCACCCCAGTGGTGGCCGTGGTAAACTCTCCGCCAACAAAGCACGTAGCCGAAAGGGCATATCGTTGGTTTTCGTTGAACGAGCCTATTGAAGTTGGTTTAGCGGCACCTACCACCAAGATTATTCAGCAGTTAATGCGTTAGATGCTCCTGAGCCCAACGTAATACTTACTGCTAAACAGATAGCGAACGAACGAAAGGAAATAATATGGCAAGAACGGTATTTTGTCGCAAACTTCAAAAAGAAGCAGACGGCTTGGATTTCCAACTTTATCCTGGCGAGCTGGGTAAGCGTATTTTCGACAACATTTCTAAAGAAGCATGGGCTGAATGGCAAAAAAAACAAACCATGCTAATTAACGAACATAAGTTGAATATGATGGAGCCGAATGCCCGTAAGTTTTTGGAAGAAAAAATGTCGGCATATTTATTTGACGACGTAGAACCTACGATTGAAGGCTATGTTCCGCCTGAAAAATAAGCAAAAAAGCGCTTTTTGAGCAAACAATGCGCAAACAGTAATAAAAGCGAAAAAAAAGCGAGAAAAACGGTTGACTTGTGAAGGCGAAAACCGTTTAATACGCACCCACAGCAGGACAGGCAATAAACGCCTTGAACGCTAACAAGTTTCAGCCTCGATAGCTCAGTTGGTAGAGCAGCGGATTGAAAATCCGCGTGTCCCTGGTTCGATCCCGGGTCGAGGCACCACTTATAATGAAGCCCTGATCATAAATGATCAGGGCTTTTTTATTTTCAGTAATGTAATATTAGTGGGTCGTAGTGGAACTCAAATCGGAGTAGCTATGACTCTATACCACCTATGGGCAGCATTCCTGTTGTTGCTTATATTATCTACCATGCATTCCCTATAGTTGTCTTATAACATCTCTATATTTTACCCAATTCAATTTCCATGATATTCGAGCACCTCAATGGCTCGTAATAGAGCAGTTGTCTTTAACTATTACATTGGTAAACTCATTTGAGAAAATTGTTAAACTGGGAAGTTTATAAAAATGAAGATAGAAGTTTCTGGCGGTATAAGCATACCCTATAAACAAGATGACGAAACAAAAAAATGGGTTAGCACTATCGGACACTCTTGGGATGTTACAAATAGCTATGTTGTTGACTTTGCGAAGGAAGCTGAGCAAAAAATTCGCAAGCGCTCAAAAAATCACGCTAAAATTTCTTTTCCACCTAAGCCAAAATCACTAGCTAGTAGCTTTCACAATCATTTAATTAGTGAAGGCAAAATAAGCTTCTTTGATTTTGTCAAAAGTATGCAAACAGAGAACAGTATTGCGCTAAAGACATCGCGAGTTCAGAGTAAAGTTGTTCAGATCTTTCTCAAATACAAGAAGGAGAGAGAAGATAGTACAGAAGACAACACATCGTATGTTGAAAATCTTTTAGTTGTGTTGTTAAAAGATAAGTCAGCACTTCGTTTTAACGATGATGGAGCTCCGAGAGGCACAAATATAATTGATTTCGAAGATGTAATGCAAGGAGCCATAATTAACATAGGTGAATTCGTTGAATCTATTTCAGAAAAAAAAGATATAGACGTTTCATTCATTAACGGAAGTGGCGGCACAACTAATTACTTTGTTGATTTTTTTGATGCAGATAATTTGATTAAGAACAATGAGAGCGTTACTAACGTAATTGATGCTTTAAATAAATTTTTAGAGCATAAAAAATTAGATAGAACACAGCGTGAAGAATGTATAAGTAAAGTTGTTGGAAGAATTGACTATAATGAAAGGCAAAGTTTCGCAACTAAAGTTCATGAGCTGAGCGCTGTGATTTATTCTACGCTTCGAAAAGAAGAAAATATTGAAATATCCTCATCATCATTCGAAGATTTTATACATGAATATAACTATAAAGTTAATGAAGAATTTAAAGTGACAAAGAGTGATAGGGACAAACTTGTCTTTATTTCTTTGGATACTGAAGTTGGTGAGTTAAAACTTAAAAAGTCCCTATTTAAAGGAGTGGGTAGGAAAGGGAATGTTGATTTTAATAGCAACAATAATGAGCTAACTGTAAAAACGAAAATAAAAGACCCTGCTATTATAGAAGAACTTAAGAAGTTACAAAATGACTAAAATATCTGCAAATTTAAAGCAGTTTTTTTGTGAAGGAAAGTTGTTTGTAAACGGAGATTTTTTGACATCAAAGGAATTGGAGGAAGAAAAATTTAAGCAACTCTTTTCTCCAATTAACCATCAAAGTTACCATTTTGATGTTAATAGTAATGTTGGGACAGTCTCTGTTGAAGAGCTAGATTTTATTTATGAAGATTTTCATGATTTATTAGAATCAGCACTATCATACAATGAAGGAGCTTACCCGGATGAAGTAATAATCTTAAGTGCTGGAAACTCTTTCGTGAAAGTTGATGATTTTATGAAGAATATTAATGGTTGGTTCGAATTTTTTCGAATGACTGCTGATCATTTTTTTTCGAATGACCGAGAAGAGAGAAGTTTTTCCTATGTATTCATAGATCATAGATCTAATAAATCTTCTACAGTCGTTACTTTTAATCCTGCTGATATTTGCTCATCAGTAATAGAAGGTCTTGTAGATTCTATTACTGACCCATCGAAGTTGTTAAAGTCATTAAATAAGAATGATGCACATAAAGGTGAGAAGCTTTCGACTATGAGGGTTTCTATTATCGATATGGTGAAAAATAATGGTTTATGTTTTGTTGATTTTTTAGAGTTTGGAGAAGAGCTTTTAAATAAGTTTCACATAAATTATGAAACTTATTTAAAAAGTTTTTCGTTTGAAGACTTTGTTAAAGATTTGGAAGAGGATGTAGGTGATTTTATAAACAAAGTGGAAGAGCAGATTCAAGGTTTTTACATGCAAGCATTAGCTGTCCCTGGGGCTGTAATACTCGCTTCAGCTCTGCGAGGTGCCGAAAAAAGTGTCAGTCTGGCATTAATTTTTAGTGCCTCATTAGCTCTTTTGTTAGTTTTCAGGTCCTTAATAAGTAAGAAGAAGTTTATAAAACGTATAGCGGAAAATACCCAGACGAAGCTGCAACTATATAAAAGTCGTACAGCCGATATTAATAACAATTTCGCAAAGAGCATTATTTCAGAGAAAATTGAAGCTGCAATGACTTCAGTAACTGAAACGGAGAAGGATAGTATCAAAGATATTAGAAATCTAAGGGATATAATTATTTCGGTCATAGCAATGTACTTAATATGTGCAACTGTATTTTGGAAGTTTTGAACAGGGCGCATGAAAAATGGCGTGAATGTTATAAGTTATCGTTTAAATTGTTAGATGTGCGTCTCTTCCTCTGTACTAGTTCTGGCTTTTAATTACTTTAAAAACTGACAGCTTCTGCCCAGATTGTAGAAAATTGCCTTCCCATATCCGGTATATGTCCTTTGCTTTTTCGATATAAAAAAAAAATAGGTTTTTGAACACACCCGCCTGAAAGTCAAAGTCGAGGTTTTAAGCTATCTTTGCAAACGAGCCAATGCCATATCGCTTTGGCTCTAAAGCAGAACTTGAAAATTACTTGAAAGCTCATCCTACGAAGAAACAAACTCAAAAAGCCTTAATTGCTAACTCACCTGCACCTGCTGCTTTATCCATTCCGGATGATGCTTGTCACTATGATGATCACGAGCTTCGAGTACTGACAGTTAGAGAAATGGCTCGAATTCAGTCTTTTCCCGACCAATTTGTATTTCGTTTAAAAGTTACTACTGGTGGGAACATGAGAAAATTTGAGGTTCTTCAATATACTCAGGTAGGTAATGCAGTTCCACCAATACTAGGGGCTGCACTAGGTAGCTGCTTATCTCGGCTTTTATAAAAAATTATTGGAGTTTTATGGGGGAACGAGCGCAAATCTAAATTTCATGTAGATCCCTGTCAGCTGAATTTTCCCCTATCTTTTAGTTTTGGCTCTTTGAACTGTTTATAAACCTCCGCTTAAACTCCTTTTTTCTTGCCTCAGGCTCGACCGCTTTAAGTCCAGTGCACTTGTGAGTAGCATGCGCGTCCCATCCAAACGGCCATCGTTTAAATTCATGCTGATGACAGGCAGGACAAGAACGCTTATTTTCTGCATTGAAGACAACCTGTTTTGTCTTGGTTATGGGAATGGGCTTTGTCGGTGGCTTTGCAGATATACCGTTTATAGGCTTAACTTTTGGTATCCAGATAGCATCGCCTTTCTCTGGGTCACCAAAACAGGTGCGCTCCATTTCGGGTAAGCTGGCTACCCATGCGGCACTATAGGCGTCCACTCTATCGTGCATCGGACCAAGACACATGTTGGCTGCTTGTTCCCAGTCTTCGTTAGTTATCGGCCAACCCGTATATTGCGACATGGCAGATAATTGTAACTCGGCCTGATTCCCTTTGCTTTTATGGATATCAGCAACGCCTAATTGTTTCACTGTCGCGTGTGGATAGACTTCTATGCACTCAGCTACTTTGCTTTGCCGCTCGTTCAGTGCAAAACCTAATAGCATAAATATTTGATGAGCATGTGGCAGGTTTTGTATTGGCTTATCTGCTTGCAGATGATCAATACCCTTTGCCTTAATGGCTTCGAAATCGTCTCTCGATGGCGTTGTGTAACAACTGATGCCTGCCTTATCGAGTGCCTGTTCCGCGAGCCTGCGTTTAAGCCGGTTATCTCTTGGTCTAAGTGGTGAGTCAATGCCAATACGAACAGGATTCAACTGATAGGTGACGCATACCGTTTCAATGTAGCGCGCGACATCGTTTGCAAATGCTTGATTTACTTTTTCGTGCAGTGTTAGAGCGTTTCCCAACCCTCTAGGTGATTTTATTTGGTAATTAGCTAATGGAAACGGCAATAATTGTCCATTTTGTCTGGTGCAAATCACCAGCGGTAAATACTTATCTTTCGCACAAGCGACATCAATGCCGATAAACACGTCCATGTTTACCTCTCCTATTTCTCAAAAACCTACCGTCTATTGTTAGACGATACTACACGATTGAAATTAATACCCAATCAAGATATTGCCTGAGTTAATATATTTTTGATATTTAACAAGGATGTTTGATTATGCCTAGAAAAAACACATCTTTTGCTGACCTTCTTTTCCAAGCGCCATGGTGGGTTTCAGTTACAACATCGGCAATTACCTATTTATTGATCGGCCATTTGCTGCCTTCTATCGAGACGAATAATCAGCTAATCAATATGGTATTTAAGGCGCTCGCAGTTCCTGCGCCTTACTTTGCAATTTTCATATTACTCATTGCTCCATTTTCATTTTTTAATGCTCGACGCAAGGCCAAGCAATTAGATGCTCAAAAGAGTATTGAAACTATACGTCAGCTGCACTGGCGCAACTTCGAAGAACTAGTGGCAGAAGCCTATCGTAGACAAGGGTATCGAGTAACCGAAGGTGGGTTTGGTGCTGACGGTGGAATTGACCTAGAGCTTAGGAAAGGCGATGAACGAGTCATCGTTCAGTGCAAACAATGGAAGGCACAAAAAGTTGGTGTCAGCGTGGTACGTGAGATGTTTGGCGTGCTCACCGCTAGCAATGCAAACAAGGTTATTATTATTTGTTCGGGTAAATTCACCCAGCAAGCTATAGATTTCGCCTCTGATAAGCCCGTTGTACTCATTGACGGAGACGAGCTGCTTTCACTTATCCATGATGTGCAAACGGAGCCAAAGGTAGAGGAGATAAAAAAGACCACTTGCCCTAGGTGCGGAAGTGATCTTGTTGAACGACAAGCAAAGCGTGGAGCCCATGCAGGCAATACCTTTCTAGGTTGTTCTGCCTTTCCTAAATGTCGTTACACAGAATAAGTATTTTTAAGGATAAAATTGATGAAAGACTTGGATGTTCATAAAAAAGTAGCGGTACTAATTGATGCTGATAACGCTCAGCTGTCGAAACTTTCTGCCATTTTGGATGAGATATCAGCACACGGCCATGTTCTCATCAAGCGTGCCTACGGGGACTGGTCTATTGATGCGTTGAAGAATTGGAAGACGCCTCTTAATGAATTAGCCATACAGCCGATTCAGCAATTTGCTTATACAACGGGTAAAAACGCAACAGATGCGTCGATGATTATTGATGCGATGGATTTACTCTATTCTGAAAAAATAGACGCATTTGCTTTAGTATCCAGTGATAGCGACTTTACTAAGCTAGCGTCACGTTTGAGAGAATCAGAGAAGTTTGTGTTTGGCGTAGGTGAGAAAAAAACGCCAGTGTCATTTCGCAACGCCTGTGATGACTTTATATTCACCGAAAACCTAGAGGCTGGTCAGGTTTCTAAATCAGGTAAACCTAAACAGGAGCAAAGTAGCGCTGGTAATGGTGCAGAAGAGCTAATACCAGCAATGCTTAAAGCTTGGGAGTTATATCAGAATGATGATGGTTGGGTGAATGTTAGTCCAGTTGGTAATTTTCTAAAACGTGCAAAACCTGATTTTGACCCAAGAACTTATGGTGCAGCAAAAGTGACCGATATTGTTTCCAGTCTGCCTACCGTCTTTGAAATGACGAGACAGAAAGGAAAAGGGACGACACAAATTATCTTGTACCGTCCTATCTTCGCGACCACTTAGCCTAATCTAATTCCCAAGGAGGAAGATCAACGTTTTCCATATTCGACTTTAAAGGTTTCTTTTGCTTGGTTTTGCGTTTTGTCTTGAGCACTATTTTGCCCTCGTCCAAAAAGCGTCTGTAGGCGCGTTTTGCTTCTTCGATAGACGCGAAACCTTGGTAACGGCTTCCTGAATAGCCATTCACTAAGGCTTTAGTTTCTTTCCATGATTTGTAAACTCCCGGCGTTCGACCTTTAAAGACTACATAAGCGGCATACCTGCTAGTGATGTTGTAGTTGGAAAAGCATCTCGACATGATTACCTCCTTTGGTTTGTCAGCTTTCCCAATGCGTTTACACTTTTATGTTTTGTAGCTACTCGGATACCGATATCGAGAAGACATCTAATTCCAGCCAGTAATGCAAGAAGTTACCTTCCCATATTTGGTACATATCGGTTGCCTGCTCAATAGGAAATACACCAAACAAGTTTTGAAAAACACCTGCATCGAAATCAAAGTCGAGGTCTTTTGCTAGCTCTGCATAGGGGCCGCTTCCTAGATAGGCGAAGTCGGTGACGTAGCAAAAGTGCCATGCGTTATTGCGTTTCTCCAAACGAATCTCTACAGGGTGAAAACCACCATTTTCAGCTGAGTAATTAGGGTCTCTGAAGTTAATTGTTACGCTTGTTTGTGACACGCTATGCTGCACAAGTAAATCGACGAGTGCTCGTGCAAATCGCTTTGAGACAGGCAAAGCGAGTCCTTCATAATGAATATGCATAATAAAAACTCTTCTAATTGGAATCTATGAATGTGAGTGCTGCCTAGCGCGTCTGTACGACGCTTTCAAGCAACTAAGTAACGTACCTGACTAGCAGTTTTCAATGTCTTCTACGTCGCTTTCAGTAGCGCTATTCGTTAAGCTTCTGAAACGCTAGCGCTACGTAAGTGCGACTTACTTTTGTAAGATAGACAGCACTCGATTCTTGGTTCGTTGTCGTTGTTCATACAATCACGCGCTAAGGGCGATAACTGATGAGTAGAGCAGGGGGCTAACTACGATTTTGCTAACTTTGCGTTGGTCGGAGTCTTCCCCTTTGCGACAGTCTTTGGCGGCGATATTAAGAACTCATCAAGCTCTCCTTTTTCTACCGCGCTTATCAAGATGTCGATGACCTCGGGAAGCTTTTCTTTAGCGCCAACATCTATGGCTGGTTTCCCCTTTTGTAACTCGATTGCTCTTATGCCCACTTTTACTTCCAGGAAATAGTGGTTATCTGTGTCGTAGTACCAAGGACGAACAGTAGCCTGCCAACGTTTTTTAATCCGCTCTCCTGTTTCTGGATCTTTGACTGTTTTTTCTTTGTATGCCACGAATGGTGTGCCTTCAAGCATACAAGTGGCGAGCTTTTTTTGCTGTTCAAGTCGGTTGATTAGCTTCATACGCTTGTTCAATACCGGTGGCTTTTGCTTGATTTCAGGACGAGCGATAACCTTGAGCGAACTCAATACAGATGTAGTCATAATGTTTACCTTTAAATGTTAAGGGCGAATAAAGCCCATTGGTGTGTGTTTCTGCTTGCGCAGGTTTTCGTCTGCCAACAGGTTGATGGCAAAGTCACGAATTTGAATTTTGGGTTGAAACTTCTTTCGACGAGCCAATAGAGCGAAATCACCGGGTGTAAGGTTGCTAAGTGAAGATAACCTTTGTGTCTCAGCTTCCTTGAGCGTTCTAACTTTAGTGAGTTTTTTGTACAACTCTACTACTTGAGTAGACGTAAGGTATTGGCAGTCTAGTTTGAAATCGAACCGACGTAACACGGCTTTATCAAGCTTGTCGGAAAAGTTAGTAGCAGCGAATAAAGGCTGTGTGAAACACTCTATTTGCGTTAAGAACTCATTAACCAGCTGATGTTCGTGATGAGCAGTGAGCGCTTCACGTGAGCTTAGTAAGCTATCCACTTCATCAAGCAATATGACTTGCTCCTCATCATGAGCGCGCTGAAATAGCTCAGCCACCTTTTGCTCACTTTCACCCACCCATTTACTTAAAATATCAGAGCATTTAACACGCAGCAGTTTCCTACCATGTTGCTCTGTCAAATAGTGCGCGAAAGCCGTTTTTCCTGTTCCTGGAGGACCTGAAATCAATGTTCTCGCTGGCTGGTTGTGTTTAAGTGCGAACGCTATCTCGTTGAGATACTCCTTTGACTGCTTAATATTTAAGTAGCTCGTATCGAAAGGTAGCTCACTTTTGTACTCAAGTTTATTTTGCCATTGCTCCGTTGCTCTGAGTGAAGCTTCGACAACTTGACCGATTACAGCTTCTGCGCGAGCACGTTTAGCGTTTACAGCGTGAGCGACATGTGTTGCGTTAGCAACAATTGCTGGCGTAATGTTCTCTGTTTGACTAATCATTTTTCGTGCTGACGGAGAAACACTCAAGCCGTGATAGTAAGGCCGCGTTATCTGTTCGATTTCTTCTGGTCTTAACGTAGGAACGTCTAATACGAGCTTGAATCGCCTTATAAAGCTTGGCTCAAGATATTGGATATGGTTTGTAATCCAAATGCAGGGAATTTCGTTTTGCTCAATGAATCGCTGTAGATGTTCTTTACTGTATTGGCTGTCAGCACAATCGAATAAACTCTCGCATTCATCTACCAGCAACATAGCGTCCGCCTTACGCGTCAGCAATGATTGAAGTAACGCTAAATAACGTAGCCTTTCTTTGTTTGGAAAGCGGCTATTGAACTCATCTTCAGAAAAATTGCTAGCAAGTGCAGTAGAGCGAATTTCGTAAAGTGTTCTATCGCAGTATTTGGCAAGTGTCCTCGATAACTCTGTTTTACCTGTTCCTGAAGCTCCATAGAGCAAAATACTTGCTCCAGACTGTCTAGACTTACTAGCAGCAGTGAGATATTGCGACAAAAGCGCAGTATTCACGTGAGGAAAGTCATCCAATGTGAAGTTTGCATCGGGCGAAGGATGCAGCAACGGTGCTATAAGTGTTTCCCTTGAGGTGATTGTTTCACTTAACAACGTTCGAACAAGTGCTTTTGGCATTGCACCATACTCGAAGGACAAAAAGTCTGTATCAGGCAGAAAACCATAATGATTGAGCTGTGCAGTTGCGTGAGAAAATAGTTCGTCACTGATGCCTGAAATGTCTTTGAGGATTTCGTTTAACGAAAGGTGGCTTGTTTGCATGTGCACCTCAGAAGAAAGCGCTCTAATCCACTTGTTAACCTGCGAGAGCAAGGCGAACTGAATCAGTAACTCGGTTTGCTTAGGCAAGTCCATCACGGTTCTGATATAGCGACAATTTGCTAAAAAGGTTTTCGTTACCTGAGGCTGAGTATCAGTAATAGTGAGGCAAGCTTTGTAATTGACGTTTTTGCTTCTACCTATGAAAAACGATTGGGTAGATACCTTGCTACCACGTAAGTTACTGGCAAGACTTTTACCGAGTATATCGGTATCGACTAAAGGCAGATAGTTGAGCAATCGCTTGCCCCATTCACATGCAAGGTAATTAAGCTCACTCGACTTATTGAGTACTTTATAAGACATGCTAGCGCCCCATTATTGATAGGAAAGTAGAGATGCAGCTTCTTTCATCACTTTTTCATCTCGCTTGTCGTACATGATGGTTGTACTGATATCCTCATGCCCTGCCATTTGGCGCACAGTGTTTATATCTACATTTTGTTCAAGTAATCGTGTGATAAACGTTCGTCGAAGGTCATGCGGCGAGACTCCTTCTATGCCAATTGATGCTAGCGACTTTTTAGTGAGTGAATAGATAGAGCACGATGACAACGCGGTGTTGTGTTTAATATTTCCACCTTTTGCAACACGAACAAACAAGTGGCCGTTGCTTTTACTTCGAAGTGCTAGCCATTGATTCAGCGCAAGTTGCGTCCATGCTGGCAGATGAACAGTTCGGCTCTTGTTACCTTTTCCTTTTCTGACGATCAAAGCTGTACCTTCGATAAAGTCTTCTACCAAGAGTGCTACTAGTTCACTTCGTCGTAACCCTGTGCCTAAAAGTGTTGAGATTAACGCGTAGTTTCGAATGCCAAGAACAGATTTATCGCGTTGTAACTTTATCAGCAGCTTATTGACCTGCTCAGTTGAGAGAGGCTTTCCATCATGTTTGCCATGATTCACTTTGCTGATAGCCCGAAGTTGAATTGACTGCATTTCTGGTACGAGCCCAGACAGTACAGCTATTTTTACGATACTTCTGATTGCTATCATTGCTCTGTTGATAGATCTAGCTGACCAACCCTGAGTGATAAGTTTCGTTTTGATATAGGTAGCTTGTTGAAAGTCGATATGATGATATTTATCTTCTCGCTCTTCATCAGTCCAACCCATCATGTCTGCGATGCTATTTAGTTGTGAAGCAATAGAGCGCTGACTATTAGGCGCAAGTCGACCTAAATACAGCGCATAGGGGCAAGCTGCATTCATAAAATGCTCCGAAGTTGTAGTTAAAAGTATTGAATTTGAATGGAAGTGCTTAGAAAGCGAAAAAGATAATATCAGGCGATATTAGTGATTTATATGGCTGTTTTGTCCCAGTAAAAAATAGTTATTTTGTTGATTTCCCCCAGCGCTTAGTGAGATCTATTTTGTTGAACCGCTCATTGAGACGGATGTGAACAATTTTGGCATCTTTAGATAACAAAACTTCTTCCTTCGTGTACTTGAAGCCTATCCTATTTACAGCGAGGTTTTCTTCACATAACTCTGTACAAGTTATGTAAAAGAAACTGTGTAGTCTATTGAGCAAACTAATAAGATGTGATGTATCCAAGTCCAGCCGACATTTATTAGCAATGTCTAACAGACTTTGCTTTTCCAAAAAGTCATATCCAAACTCACAGTTGCGAGTGCCGTGAAAGTAGAGCACCCCATTTTCTCCAATTTGTGACATATGGAAGTCAGACATTGGTATGAGAAGAAAGCTTTGGCTTCCTAAGTTGTGCTCAAGTAAGTCAAAGAGTAAAAAGCCGAGTCGAATATCGTCAGCATCAAGCCTTGGATTTCGGACCAAATTTTTAAAATACAGGTCGAAAGCTTGCTGCGGCGGTTTCATGCGACTTAATTCAATATTTACATCGCCGCTACGACCTAGCCCTGTCGCTTGTTCTAATGCCTCGCGTTTAACGTTATCTGGCACCAGTCTGATTCGGTTTTCTTCCGTTCCTAATTTCACAATTACTCAACTCCGAACTATTGGAAAGTTTTTTATTTTAATTTTTTTTAGCCTATCAGTTTTTTTTGGTAATAAGAACAATAGCTTAAAGAGATAAATTTCACCTTAGTATTGATGTTAACTATCACGCTTCTAAACATGTCTGACGACAACGAAAAAAAAAGCTCTGCCTTTCCTGTTTAAGTGCTTGATATTAAATAGTTATTTTTGCTTTATTTATGAGGTGTTTAATAGGTCTTTTTCACTGAGGACACTGCTGCTACACATCCGGAAAATAGGTTTTGATTTAACACATCGAATGGTCATCAAAGTAATTTTTTGGAGTATAGCCAATGAAAATAAAAACATGTATTTCTACATTAAGAAAACTACAGTTCAATCGTATTAAGGATGTTGACGAGCTGATTGAAATAACTGGAATGGTGTATGAAGACTTAATATATGGTGTATTTAATGGGGAAAATTCATCAAGAAAAACATTCAAGAGCGTAGCTGAAGGAAAAAACTGGCTAAGAGTTAAAAATAACGAACGCAAAAATGTCCTTATCAGAAATGACGTGTGGCCCAAAAATAGGGAATTAAAGGGCATTCAAGGTATGTTTGAGATTGTTAATGTGGAAGAAGAAAAATTTCTTAAAAGTGTCTCTCATGCCTCAGTCATTACAAAAATAGGAGAAAAAAAGTACAGTGTAACATGGTTCGTCTGTCTAGAAGACGAAGAACAGCATGTGAAGTTAGCTGATGCCATAAAAGCAGAAAAAGAAGGTTGCATTAGCGCAAAAGTCATATCCTATTTTCCCATTCGACTTCCAGGCTCAAAGAACTGGAAGCAAAACGCTTTTGCGCAAATGCTTTGGTTTAAATATCAGCCGCTTACGCCAGTAGAGTTCGTTCTTAAGAATGAGCTAAAAGTATGGGTGTCACCATCTAAATTAAACGCGGATGAGGGGACCAGAGAATCTTTACCAATTGATTCTCTCCCTGCATTAATGCAAGAAACTGTAAGAAGCTTTAGCAAAGCCTATTGTTGCCCTCCTGAATTTGCTTTTGCTCCGCTTTTGACAATGATTGGTTCTGTCATAGGTCATAAAATTCACGTAAAACCTGAGAAAAATAGTGATTTAGTTATAGCGCCAAATTTTTGGGCTATATCAATAGGAGACTCGGGAGCAGGAAAGTCACCTGTGCATTTGCGAATGAGGGAGTTTTTTTGCCCACTGAATGATAAGGCCCTGTCAGACTACGAAGATGCTATAGAACGGTATGAAGCGCTGAAAAAAATAAGAAAAGAACGTGAGAAGACTGTTTCAAAGCATATCAGACAGCGCATTACCGCTATCGATAAAACCTTAGACCCTATAGAAAAAAGAAAGATGGAGGAATTACTAGCATCTGAAGTAAGCGAAAACTCAAGACAGCCTCAAAAGCCGACGTTAGTACGTTATACAACCAACAAGGCAACGTATGCCGCCCTGCAACACATGCTAGGCGAAAATCATAATGGCATTTTGATGGACCTTGAGGAGCTAAAACTATTTATTTATCAGCTTCGAGGCTCTAAAGGGTTTGAATATCGTTCATTCCTACTGGAGTGTAATTCGGGGTTTGGTCAGCATGATATCGATAGGCTAAACACGGGCACTACGTATGCCAGTAACATGCTCTTGTCGATTTTTGCAACCACCCAACCATCTGTTATTTATCCGCATATTCGAAATACCTTAAAGGGAAGTGAGGAAAATGATGGACTGTGGCAGCGCTTTAACATTCTTCTTCATCCGAAAACTACTGACAACGTTTCATCTGCTTCCGGAGAAGTGGAAGTATCATTAATTTCGAAAGTACAGAGTCTCTTTAGTTCAATTAATCGATGTGATTTCGGCTTCCAGCCAAATCTTGGCTTGAAAGAACGCAGCGTTTGCTTGTCAGAGCGAGCATTGGGTGTTTATAAACAGTGGTACCGCGAGATTACTTCCTTCAAGAGTAACAAAGACGTACATAATGTGTATCAAAACTACCTATTAAAATATAGAACGCTAGTGCCTAAACTTGCACTGCTTTTTGAAGTGGTTGAAAGTTTTGACAATGCGAAACAAGTTGTCGGCCCTATAAAAAGCGTTTCCGAAACCTCAGCTAAAAAAGCCGTCAGAATTGCAAAATTCTTGGAATCTCATGCTCGCCACGTTTTCGATGTTAGAACAAATGTTGATACTGCTAATGCGATACTGATTTTAAAACGAATAGATCGACTCCCGTCCAAGTTCTCGGCTCGTGACATAGCGCAAAAGAATTGGAGCGGGCTAAACACAAACACCGATGAAGTGAACCGAGCCATTATGGTTTTAGAGTCTGCATTAGTGGTTAGAAAGGCTACAAGTTGCAGACAGAAACCTTTGTGGGAAGTGAATCCTTATATCACTGAAGCTGGTGCCCAATGATATAAGCCTTAGTAGTTGTTTGAGGTGCATTTTTAGTTCAACAAAATGCACACTCAACACCTTCATTTTTAGTTGTTAATGTCTGTAATACCACTGTAACTATCTATTAATACACATTATTAATATACGGTATAGGCAGACACTTCTACGTATTAAAAGAGTGTTTTTATGGCAGAACGCAAAAATACACAGTCATGGATTCGTAGCACTTTTGATAAGTCTCGCTATGAACTTATTAACGACAAATACAATTCGCAGCTGTTGGCACTGCTTGATTTGGAAAATTCTGTTCCAAGTTTTATGGGAATTGATTGCGCTACAGCATTGTTGCAAGACATTGCTTTATGCCAGTACCAAGCAAAGTTACTGAGAAAATATAGTAGTGAACCACAACGATATCTGACTCTCGATTGTGATGGGATTACTATCACGGTTAGGTGTTCAAAGGTTGATGTTGATAACGTACTAAAACCTATTGGTAAAGATGGTAAACCACGTATTTACAAAGCAGGAACAGCTGCAAAGCCAGCTGCCTTTAAAGTTCTTACAGTTTCAACATATGAGTTAAACAAAGGCCCTACCTTAGGTAACGGCAAGCCGCGTTACTCACACGGATTCGAGCTTCGCTTTTACGGTGATAATTATAAGTCCTTGTTCTTATATTTAGAAAGCAGCGAAAATAAGTCCGGTAAGCATTCTCTACGATTATCGTTTAATCCAAATAAGCTAACACGGGATGAAATAAAGCAGGCGCTAATTCATGTTCAAAAACGGATTGGTGGTGAATACCGGTATATGCAATTGTTCAGCAAGGCCAAAGTGACAAGAATCGACTTCGGCATTTTATTACCTGGTGTTTCATCAGCGTTTGTACAAGCGTTCAGAAATAACGCGAAACGTATCGTATCTGAGTGTATACCGTTTGATGGTCAACGAGTTGTAGAAACCACTTATCTTGGCAAAAGGCAGAAATCCAGCCATTGCATCGTATACGAAAAACTGCTGAAAGAAAGTAAGGATTATTCAGAAGTCAAAACAGCAATCGATTGTTTGGCTGTCACTACGCGTATTGAGTGGCGACACTTACCTAACCGTGAAGGTCATAGTTCCGAATTAAAGGGTTTGACTGCATTTCCATCACGACTTAAGCAAATGAGGCTAATATCTCCTAATTACTTTTACCTACAAAGTAATGACATTTTGCAAACGATGCTTACAGACAAGCGACAGGAAAGTGTAAAACTAAGGAGAAGTCATATACGACGCGTATTAAAAAGCAAAGGTAAGAGAATGTCAGTATATAAGATTGAACCGACGTGGTTAGAGCAACAGCAACAGTTGCTAACCGGGAAACTGGTCGAGTTAATATTGTATCCAGAATTTGAATGCTAAGCCTATAAAACAGAATTTAGTATTCGAAGTAAAATACTAATTTATCAGAAACGAAAAAGACAAAGCACAACTTCAAGGTACGCGAAATAATAAAGATAACTTGTGATTACTTTCAGTTTACTTAATACATAGTGTGGGTTAGATGAAAATCAAAAAAAAATGTCAAATGATAATGCGTATTCTTGACTTACTGCATTCTGACTTGTAGTGCAGCACGCGTTATGACATTCATCTATTCACCGTTTCGGCAATTTAAATTCGATGATAGACTGGTTAAAAATACAGTTTGTGAGAAATAAATTAAATGCAGCTTAACCTTTCAAACCAAAGTGAATTTGAACCTATAAGTCCAGCGACTGAAATGGGTGCCTATGAAGCTTTATGGGCAGAACAAGGTGCGACATTCAAACGTATTGCAGAAAAATTTAAGAGTTCACCTAGCTCTCTACCATCTGACTTTGTTGAACCCGATGAAATTGAGAGCTACAAAAAGGAAGCTTTAGGTCTTATTCACAAGGCTGGGGTTGAGGATTTCGGTATTCGTATTCATGGTACCGCTGAATATATGCCGAAATTAAGAGATGCCAGATATCCTATTGAATTGATGTACTATCAAGGATTTTGGGATCTTGCGAGTTCTCCATCAATAGCAATTGTTGGCACACGTGAGCCATCGGATGATGGAATCAAGCGTACTCGAAAGCTAGTCAAGTTACTCGTTAAAGATGGATACACGATTACTTCAGGGCTAGCCAAAGGAATCGATACTGCCGCGCACAAAACTGCGCTACAAGCTGGCGGGAGAACAATGGCAGTGATTGGCACACCGTTATCTGAAAACTACCCAAAAGAAAATAAGAAGCTTCAGGAGTTTTTGAGCAAAAACTTTCTTGTGATCAGCCAGGTACCTTTTGTTCGTTACTCAAAGCAGACACCGATGTATAACAAGCTTTTCTTTCCTGAAAGGAATAAGTTGATGTCGGCAATTACTGAAGCGACTGTCATAATTGAAGCAAGTGAAACTTCTGGTACTTTAGTTCAAGCAAGAGCAGCCTTGGAGCAAGGACGAAAGCTATTTATCTTAGAAAGTTGTTTTCAAAACCCTAACATTACTTGGCCAAGCACATTCGAAAAGAAAGGTGCTATCAGAGTGAGAGAGTATGATGACATCAAGGAGCATTTACAGCCTTGACTTTCCGACTTCAAAAAGTAGATGAATTGAGTCTTCGGGATCACTATCATCTAACCGATAATGATGAGTGTTGGTACTTTGGCGAATATACCGCCTATAAAGATTGGTCTTTTAGTGAGACCAATCAGCTTATTAAAAACTTGAAAAAGAAAATGTCCGTACAAGGCACTAATCAGTGGCCTTATAAGTTACGGGCAATTGAGCGTGTAGGTGATTTGTTGGCAAGTGTAATCGATACTTCCAGGCTTCAAAGGTTTTTATTTGTCCCTATTCCACCCTCAAAGATCGTTGGTGATCCTGATTATGATCCGAGGATGAGACAGACATTAGATAATGCTGCTGCAAAATTGAATTGTCGTCTGCCAATCGCAGAATGTATCACGCAAGTCTCAAATACTGAACCTGATCATGAGTCTGTTGATAGTCGACTTTATCCTGAAGATAGGGCTGATACCTATCAAGTTCATCAGGAAACAATACCTTCAGGTACAGAGGCTATCCTTCTTATAGATGACGTGCTAACAACAGGCAGTCATTACAAAGGTGCTGAAATTGCGATAAAAAGACTATATCCGCAAATGCGGGTTCAGGGTTTGTTTGTTGCTCGCCGAGTTCATGAAAACCCTTTTGAAGAAATTGATTTGTCTGACTTTTTTTGAACGCGAACTCAACTTCTTCAAGGTGCACTACTCGTTAACTAAGGTAGACCTACGAAAGTCATTAAGTACATTGGCACGTTACCTGAAACCAATACGCTTTCTCTATCTTACACTTAATGTCCGTGCAATCTAGCTAATACAAACTTGTTGCTCCATGCTAGCAGAAGAATAAAGCAGATAAACGTTCTATTCAGGAAAAGACCGTCTTGTTGTTCCCTTTGACTACGTAAAAGTGGCGATAAATCAATCAGCTTCACTGTAATAGCGTCTCGAATAGTTGTTAACTAGAAAGTAGCTATGTAGCTTTCGATAATCGCTACTAAAGGATAGATCACGTTAATATAGATTAACGTTACCTGTCTCAATCAATGTTCCGAGATCGATGAAATAATTAGAACCAGCATAAAAGTGTTATTCAATTGATACTAGGGAAGATGCAAATAAGTTCCTAACGTGAGATCATGACTGCATGTTAAGTTACATTCTCTACTGCTCGTGAGCCAACAGTTAATTATTGCCAGTAGTCAGCTAAAGCAAGCGCTGATAGCCCTATAAAGAGGTTTTCCTATCACGGATAGACAACTTATTACCGTGCTCACAATTGATAGAAGTGATTGAACTTTTGTATCCTAAAGCTGATATTAATCGCCTTATTCATATGCAGAAAAATAAGTGAAGCAGAGAGTATCTATAACCGCGGGGCGAGAGTCACTTATCGACCAGCGCTTGAGTGGCGCTTAAGTTGAAATCGCTGAAGTTAGTTTGTGCCTCAACGATTTAAACAGAATATCTGATTTCTCTTTCAAGTTGCCGATGAATTTATATTTATCGGGTGTGTTTATTTATATAGCTCCTCAAGCCTCCTCAATTTTTTGTATTTCTGGTTAGCCCCCGTTATAACGTTAATGGAACTGGACAAAAGGGAAGTATTGTGGCGGCTACTTAAAGCGTTCAAGTTCTACCGCAGTATCTGAATTATGGAGTTGGAGACGCGCCCAAAAATTTGCATGGTTGTAGGCTATCTCTCTCATCATGACTATTTCTTAAATTCTGCCGATGAACGGGCTATTCTAATCACAAATCAGCCTCAACTGTTTACCAATTCGCGAAAATCCATTATTCTCCATATTGGTTATGTTTAATGCTTAAGAAATGTTTAAATCCATATCAAAAGTAATATTAGTGTTTACAGTGCTATCTGCCCTCGTCGGGCAAGCGATGGCTGTAGATACTATGAGTTTTGAAATGGCTATTGACAACAAACATTACAATAGTAATTCTGAATCGAATTGCTCTACGAACATGAGCCATGGTATGAGTGTAGATTCTAGCAGTTCGGAGAACGCTAGTATTAAAGATTGTTGCAACACTTCGGAATGCACATGCCCACCAGGTGGTTGTACTCATGCTCCCGTCCTTATAGCTTCCATGATGACTGTTCAACACCCAGTGGTGCCGGACGCTTCATTTGGCTTGTTCTTCCAACAGCCAGTTTCAGTAACATCCTCACTTTTTCGCCCACCGATATTTGCCTAACACGGGGTCAGTGCGTCCAAATTTAACGCACAATTTGTTTCAGTTCCTGTTTATTATCTAGGTGCTAGCGTACCTATATGTGCCAGCTTTGTCTGGAGGCAAAAATGTTAAAAAAAATCATCTATCAAGCTGCGGTATTACTGCTAATTCTACCTAGCATTGCCATGGCAAATATCCACCATGGCGCAAACGACGTCTTCGAATTATTAGTTTATAAATCACCATCGTGTGGATGTTGCAAAAAGTGGATAACCCATCTAGAAAACCAAGGGTTTCAACTACGTACAAAGGACTTTCATAACTTGAGCGACATCAAGAACGAATACGGAATTTCGCCAAATCTTCGCTCTTGCCATACCGCTGTTACAGAAAGTGGCTTTGTATTTGAAGGCCATGTCCCTTCTAAGTTTATAAAACGATTCTTGTTAGAAGAACATCCAAAGGCTATCGGGTTATCTGTTCCAGCTATGCCAGTAGGTTCACCCGGAATGGAAGTAGCAGAGCAGTTTATGCCTTATACCGTTTTCATTATATATCAAGATGGGAGCTACGAACCTTACGCGAAAGTAGAAAGCTACGAAAGTCAATTCGATTGAAGTCAAAGTTAAACAAATAAATGCGCACTTTTGACAATCAAAGCAATTTTAATTTTTAAAAACCAAAGATAGAGGTAATCATGAAAGCACTTGTTAAATCATTTGCAATATTTAGTGTACTGCTAAGCAGCGTGGCATTAGCACATGAGGCTATAGAAATTAAATCTAGCACACCAAGCAAAAATGCAATGTTGATGGAGGCCCCAATGGAACTATCAGTCAGCTTTACCAAGGGAGTTAGATTAATAAAAGTAGTTTTAAAAGACAGTGAAGGTGCAAAAGTTGATTTTGGCTTTGAACCTCCGAAAGAGGTTGCAACGGATTATTCTTGGACCTTACCTAAATTACGTCCAGGTTCATACAATGTTGAGTTCATCATGCTTGGCTCCGATGGGCACAAGATGAAAGATAGTTTTGGATTTATGGTGCACTAAAAAGGGGATTCAGCTGTGGAAATGTATATCTGGAACACTGTAATTGTAGTGACAAAGCTAATGTTTTATTTAGGTTTCGCGGCCACAGCTGGATATACATTTTTCTGGCGAGATATTAACGACAGTAGGACAAGTTATACAACGCCATCTTATAGCGCTGTATGGGTAAAGGTTTGTGTCTTTGTTGCGTTTATTTCTAATGCAGTGTGGTTTATCGCGAACACTGGAGCGATGGTAGAAGAGGGAATTCAAGGCGCACTTGACCCCTTTATGCTTAAGATAATGTTGAGTTCTCCTATCGGTGAAGTCACCTTGTATCGTGCGGGGGGGCTAGCCGTAGCTTTAATAACTATCTACTTATTGAAATTTAAACCTCTTAAACCTTTCCTAAGGTTAAAGTCTTGCTTACTTGTGCTGTGTCTATTCACTCTCTCGTACACATTTACTTTAACCGGCCACGTTTCTGAATTAGGAAGTATTGCTCGAATACTACTTATGGTTCACGTATTTGTTATGGCTTGGTGGTTTGGTGCATTGATTCCGTTAAAGCTCTCCTGCCATTACCAGAGCTACGAAAAGCTTTATAAATTAATGGATAGGTTTGGTACGCAGGCGGCCGTATTGGTTACCTTATTATTATCTGCAGGCATTTGGCTAGCTATTCAATTGGTAGGTAGTTTTGAAGGGTTATTTAGCTCCATATATGGGCAAACTCTTCTTGTTAAAATGTTCCTTGTAACTAGCATTCTAGCTATTGCTATACGGCACAAACTGAAATTAGTCCCAAAACTTAAAAGTGGCTCGGGAAGCGAAGCACTCTCAAAATCCATTTCATTAGAGTTAACAATAGCAGTTGCTATTTTAATCATTACTTCTGGGCTTACGAGTATTGTAGGTCCCGAAAGATAAAACTTAGAAGAGAAATTCAAATGAAAATTAAATTATTAGTCTTACTATTTATCATGCCCGTAATCATGAGTTTTGCTGCTAGTGCCCATGAAAAAGAACATCATGAGAAAGGTATGTTTAGTGGGTTAGATACGCCTGCAGCTAAAATAGTTATTGCATTCCATCACGCGCTTAATACGGGAGACAAAATCACTGCGAAGAGCCTACTGGCGGATGATGTGACTATTTATGAAGGAGGCGGAGTTGAGAGGAGCGCAGATGAATATGCTCAACATCATATGAATTCAGATATGGAATATCTATCGTCAGTGACAAATAAAGCGTTGGAGCATCAAGTCAAAGTTCTGGGCAACACAGCAATCTCCGCATCGCGGTTTCTGGTCAATGGGATGTTTAAGGGGGAAGAGAGAGACTACCAAAGTATGGAAACAATTGTCTTAATCAACACCGAAGGAGAGTGGAAAATCAAACATATTCATTGGTCAAATTGATTCGATTAACTACCCGAGAGAGCTCGTATGAAAAAATTTTTAATCATAATCATTTCGTCTTTGTTATCTTTTTTTCACTTTCGCTCATGATAACAATGCAACTGATAAAGATCAGATAAAAGACATTATAAAGCAAATTGAATATGGCTGGGAGAATGGAGACGGTGCCCCCTTTAAAAAGCACTTTTTCGACTTTAAAGGCGCAAGATACTTTGAATCTGGCGGACAGAATGTAGGGTTAAGTGACTTGATAGAGCATCATGTTGAACCAGAAAAGGATGCCTTAGTTTTCTTAAGTTTAGATTTTTCTAACATTCAAACTCATGTAGAAGATGATTTTGCTTGGACACTCGTTGATACAACCGTTCAAGGAGAGGTTAGGAAGTCTGGAAAAACTTTCAACAAAACGGGGTTTCAAACCTTTCTTTTTAAAAAAGTTAACGGTGAGTGGCTGGTAGTTCACACGCATTCCTCTAGTAGAAATCGTGCAAAAGACTAGCGAAATAAATGTATTGAAAGCTACTTTGGTAATATCAACGGTAGCTTTCCAGTTTGCTCAAGATCAGAACCATCTCGGCTATCCTATTGCCAAAATGCCTTACACTTCATATTGGCACGAACTAAGCTTCCCGCCAGCCAATGAACCCTTATTATTCGTTTTTGCACAGATTTTTAATCAACATCGAATCCTTAAACACTTGTCCTCCCAACCTACATTTTGTTCCACATACGCTATTCTCAAAAGGTGCAGAGAAATATGAAAATCGTTTATTTTGGAAACGACTTATTCTCGAATTGTTTGTTACTTCTAATTAAAAATAGATTGAACATTGAACGCGTTTTTATAAACGATGTTCAGGAAAATGCGAGCTTCATCAAACGAATTTGTCGTAAATACAATATTGTTTATTCCACTGAAAAACCAAGTATCGTGACTCTTAAAGGATATTTAAATGACGAACAGACAGTCTTTGTTGTAGCCGATTACGGATACAAAGTACCCACAAACGAAATAAAATATGCGATTAATATCCACCCATCTTTACTACCCAAAAGTAGAGGCCCAACCCCACTCACCTACATTATCGACAACCCTGAGAACGCGGGTGTTAGCATTCATAAACTCACTGAGAAACTTGATGCAGGTAGCATCCTAATCCAAGAGAAATTTGAGGTCGAAAACAATGAAACGATTTCATCATTGATGGTCAAGTCTCAGTTACTCGCAGAAACTCTGTTAGAAGAATTACTTAATAACTTTAATGAACTTTATAATAACGCCACACCTCAATTGGAAAAGCTAGCGTCATTCCAAAGTCTACCTCCAGTAAAAAGAAGGTTTGTAAATTGGGATCAAAACACCGCTCAATTTAGTCATGCCCTTCGACAGTATGGGCACTTTGGGATTCTTATTTCGTTAGATAACGCGTTATATATCGCAAATGATGTCGAAGTCACAACTTTCAGTCACGATTTCACGTGCGGTAGCATAATCTTTGAGGATGCACTAATTAAAAGCATTGCTATAAATGATGGCTATGTTGTACTTTCTAAGCGTAGTTTAAGGCTATATGAATCAAGAGTACTAAACTAGTTGATTACGGCTTTAATGTTTAAAGGTCCTAAGCACTTTTTTGTGTTGTGTTGATCTACGTCAAAGTAAGAATAACGGAATACCGCTACTATTCCCTTACTCACTGATGGAGTTTATTGTGTCAGGCATTTATAAGTGGTTTAAATTAGTACTAATAGCTGCGCTGCTTTCACAGCACGGCTTTGCTATGACGAACCCAATTAAATGTGATGGTCACGACACATCAGAATCTCATATGTCCTCAAATGATTCCTTATCAAGCGTAGAACATACTACTTTAAATAATCACACACTTCATTCAGAAAAGAACCAGGATGTACAGCACTGCGAAGGAAATGATCAATCGATATGCGCGTGCTGTATAGGTGCTTACTGTGCAACTTCTTTAACCCAATTTTGTATACTTTCAAATATTGAAATTCTGATAAGTGAAAACATTAAGCAAAGCTCATTTTCAGATATAAATATTACCCCTTTAATTGGTATACACTCTCCTCCCTTCCACCCTCCGATTAAGAGCTACACATAAACTCAGTGAGGCTTTTCTCTAAGTTTTCTTTACTAATCAATTGCAATCAAAGAATGTCTTAGACGATCAACTGCTTAATTAATATACATTAAGACACTGTTTGCTATCAGTAAACGAACAGCAAGTATTATCCGCCTCACTTAAAAACGCATTACATCTTAGAACCGAAAGTTTCACGAGTTACATGCCTATTGACCTGCGTCCCACACACAGGTTTAGCCTTTAGGTATAAGTAAAATTTTAGGTTAAAGACATCGGAACAACTATGAAAGTAAGAGAGATCGCAAGCGCCTTGGCTACAACGCCAGATACTGTTCGCTATTACACGCGCTTGCAGTTAATAACGCCGGCAAAATCTGACAATGGTTATAAATTCTATTCAACGAAAGATGCTTCCAGGTTGCGGTTTATATTAAGTGCAAGGCATTTAGGTTTTTCAGTTGAAGATATCAAGCAAATTCTCAGAGAAGCAGATAATGGAAAGACCGCTTGTCCCCTAGTTAGAACCTTAATTGCAAGAAGGCTAGCAGAAACAGAAAGACAATTTAAGGCAATGTTGTTACTCAGGCAAAATATGATGCTGGCAGTAAGGAAATGGGGAGCAATGGGTGACAAAGCCCCATCCTCACACGTGGTCTGTCATTTAATAGAAGAGTTTGAACACACCGTCCTGGAGGAAAACATAAATGACAGAACTTAATGCAGGTGTTTCTTCAGAAAAATTGTTGTCCGTCAAAAAACAAGTCTTCTAAAAATAGGAAAAAAGGAGAGCACTATGAGTGCAGAAGTAACACAGCGACAATTAGTGATAGAAGGCGCCGGATGTGCCAGTTGCGTTGGAAAAATAGAAGCTGCCTTGAAGCAGACGCCGGGAGTGCAGAATGCCGAAATGAACTTTGCAGACAGAACAGTACTTGTATCGGGTACAGCGGATTCTCAATTATTGGTTCAAGCAGTAGAGTCCGTTGGTTACAACGCAAAGCCTTTCGAAGATAAGCCTGACACTGATGTAGTCGATGAAAAAGAAGCAGCGGATAGGACCTATTACAAAAAGCTGATGCGAGATACTTTCATTGCGCTTTCGCTAGGTATCCCTCTAATGACTTATAGCATTGTTGTCGACGAAATGACGGTCGAGACTAATGTCGAGAGGTTGTTGTGGCTAGCAGTTGGCCTACTGACGCTGGGTGTAATGTTCTTTTCCGGCCGGCATTTTTACATCGGTGCGTGGAAGAGCTTTAAAAATCATTCTGCCAATATGGATACACTCATTGCACTTGGTACAGGCACAGCATGGTTCTATTCGATGTTGGTAGTGTTGGTACCTGAAGCAGTGCCGTTAATGGCAAGGCACGTTTATTTTGAAGCTACAGCTATGATCATTGGTCTAATTGATCTGGGGCTTGCCTTAGAACTAAAAGCCCGCGGAAAAACCTCAGAAGCAATCAAACGTTTAATTGGATTACAAGCGAAAACAGCCACGGTTATTCGCGACAATAAAGAGGTCCAGGTCGCTATCGAGCAAGTGCTTTTTAACGATGTCATCAAAGTCAGGCCTGGAGAAAAAGTGCCTGTTGATGGTGTGGTTGTTGAAGGCCATACGTCAATCGACGAGTCAATGCTAACCGGGGAACCGATGCCAGTTGAAAAATCACATGACGATGAAGTCGTTGCTGGAACTCTCAACAAGTCAGGAATGTTTCTATTTAAAGCAACTCGAGTAGGTAAAGACACGGCACTGGCGCAAATCATTGCAATGGTTAAACGCGCACAAAATTCAAAGCCGCCTATTGGGCGCTTGGCCGACGTGATATCCGCTTACTTTGTTCCTGTGGTCATGATTATATCTGTGCTCAGTGCGCTAGCATGGCTGAACTTTGGGCCTGAGCCCGCACTGGCATTTGCCATAGTTTCGGCCACCACTGTATTGATCATTGCTTGTCCATGTGCATTGGGCCTAGCCACGCCGATGTCAGTTATGGTGGGGGTTGGAAAGGCTGCTGAAGCCGGCGTGCTAATTCGCAACGGCGAAGCGCTACAAACGGCATCAAAAATCAGTGTGATGATACTGGATAAAACCGGAACGATTACGGAAGGTACACCCAAGGTCACTGACATAATTTTAGCCAATTTCAGTGATGAAAAGACAGTGCTGCAATTGGCAGCTAGTCTGGAAAATGGTTCAGAGCACCCATTAGCAATGGCGATAGTAGAAAGTGCCCACGACCAGGGCATTGAGCTGCTGAAAACCGAAGAGTTTAATGCGATTACCGGTATGGGGGTTGAAGGCCGTTGTGAAGGAAAGGCCTTATTGTTTGGTAACAGCAAGCTTATGGCTTCAAAAGGGGTGGGCATAGGTAATTATTCAGAGAAAGCACAAACACTGGCCAAAGACGCCAAAACTCCCATGTATTTCGCTGTAGATGGACAACTTGCTGCCATCATAGCGGTTGCCGACCCGATAAAACCTGACTCTGTTTCTGCCATCAAGCGTCTTCAGGCTAATGATATCCGGGTCATCATGTTAACGGGGGACAACAAAGAAACTGCTGCTGCAGTGGCAAAGAAAGCGGCAATAAGCGAGTTTTTTGCTGAAGTATTGCCCGAAGATAAGGCCAACAAAGTACATGAATTACAGCAGCAGAGAGAAGTAGTGGGTATGACTGGTGATGGAATTAACGATGCTCCGGCTCTTGCCTTGGCTGATGTTGGCTTTGCCATTGGTACAGGAACGGACGTTGCCATTGAAAGCGCCGATATCACCCTGATGCGCGGCTCGTTGCATGGTCTGGCCGATGCTATAGCGGTTAGTAAAGCCACCTTGCGCAACATTAAGCAAAACTTGTTTGGAGCCTTTATCTACAACGTAGCAGGTATACCTTTTGCGGCGGGCGTGCTCTATCCATTTTTCGGAGTATTGCTAAGCCCAGTTATCGCCGGAGCCGCCATGGCATTTTCTTCGTTAACAGTGGTATCAAATGCGAACCGGCTTCGCCTATTCAAGGCAAAGGACCACTAAGGAGTTTTCTTATGATGATAATTAATATTGTAGGACTTACGGGTATTGCACTGATTATTTGGTGGTTTTGGTTATACAAGCCTGATCAGACAGTTACTGAAAGTAACGAAATACTCATAGAAGTAAAAAATGGCGTGTACTCACCAGCGTCTATTCAGGTAAACGCAAACCAATCTGTTACGTTGAAGTTTTTGCGCAAAGATGAGTCTCCCTGTTCCGAAGTACTGCTAATTCCTTCATTAGATATCAGTGAGCAGCTAACGCTTAATGAGGTAACACCAATTCACCTCGAAAACGTCCCACAGGGCGAACATACTTTTCACTGCCAGATGCAGATGTATCGCGGTGTTCTTACGGTGGTATAGGAGGAGTCATGAAAAACAGTCACCCCAGATTTTGGTCAACACCTACAGGGTGGGCAGCATTAGCGATGATCGCTGCCGTTACTTATTTTTTAATTTTCGAACATGGTCATCATGTCCTTCAGTTTCTTCCCTATTTGATTTTATTGCTGTGCCCATTCATGCATATATTCATGCACAGTAGCCACGGTAAACACGGACACGCCCACGAACATTCTCGCGACAGTGACAATAAGCAGAAAAGTTTTCAGGAATTGAGTGATAACAACGCGGCTTATCGTGATGGATACATTCAGGGGTTGGAGGAAGGCCGAAAGGAGTCACTTAAAAAGGACAACCAAGATGAAAGATACATATGATTATGGCTTATGGTCAATGGTGATACTGAACTCAGCTATTTTTATCTTTTTTGCATTCAGTTTTGTAAAGCCAAAATCTTCCACCGACTGGCGAAGTTTGGGGGTATTTTCTGCGTTTATTGTAGCCCTGTTTACCGAAATGTATGGCTTCCCACTGACTATTTATTTCTTGTCAGGATGGCTTGCTGAAACCTATCCGGAAGTAAACTTTTTTGCGCACGAAAACGGACATCTGTTGCATACTTTCTTTGGTTTTAAAGGCGACGCCCACTGGGACCCATTTCATATCGCCAGTATGGTATTTATTGTTGCAGGATTCTTTATCTTGTCCTCAGCATGGAATGTGCTGCACCACGCTCAGAAGAACCATCACTTAGCTAAGACTGGATGGTATGCGCGGTGTCGCCACCCTCAATATTTAGCCTTCATACTGATCATGTTCGGTTTTTTGTTGCAATGGCCGACCATTCCCACACTGGTCATGTTTCCAGTTTTAGTTGTTGTGTATGTGAAACTGGCAAAGCGTGAAGAAGCTCTGGCTATTGCTGAATTTGGCGATGAGTATGTGAGCTATATCAACACGACACCTGGCTGGATCCCAAACCTCAACTTTAAATTAAAAGGTGAAAACCATGAAAAAATTCACTAAATCAATCATTTTTTCAACCACATTAGTAATGGCTGCAACATCGCAAGCTCAACAAATGGAAGAGCATGAGCATAAGGGCTCAGACAAGCCAGAGATTCAAACGGGAATGCCTATGCGTGGCCAAGATATGCATATGATGAATGCAAAAATAAAGTCGATGAAGGAAGAAGTTAACGCTATCAAAGAAGAAAAGAATCCCAGCAAGCAGCGTGAAATGATGAAAAAACACATGCAATCCATGATGGGAATGATGCATATAATGCACGAAAAAATGGAAGGGCAACCCATGCAAAACCAAGTTGATATGGCAGAAAGGCATCTTAAGATGATGGAAGTAATGATGTCGAAAATGGATGGAAGCCATTCACCCGAATCTCAGAAACATTCAAATTAACACCCGAGGAGAAAGATATGAGTGATTTAGACCACAGAGTCGGTGTCAGAGAAGCAAATTTAGTCGTTCGGAATTTACGGCTCAGCAATGTCTATGAAGCAAATTGCGAGCCCCTAATTGAAGAGATTGACAAGCTCTTTGGCATTGATGAGGTGAGCTACAACATCAAAGAAGGGGCTATTCACCTGGCATATGATGCGACACATATCGATTTAGACGGTATTGAAGCGATCATTCGAAAACACGGCGCAGATCTTCACAATGACTGGTGGACACACACAAAAGAAGGTTATTACCAGTTTGTAGATCAAAATATAAAAGACAATGCGACGCACAAACCGTGGAGTTGCCACCACTTGCCGCAGGGCGCTCACAGGAAGCGTACATAACCTTAATGTGCTCTACGTTCTCACTCAACAACAATGCTGAGCGATGTCGTTACATTATGATGCTGGCTTTAAGGAGGCGTAAGATGAAAATTCGAGAAAATGTATTTGCGTTCGCGTGCGCCGCATCGTTCAGCTTCGAGAGTGTTGTTAGTTGTTAGTTCTTTGTTCATTATTACAATGCCCGACATGATGTCACCCATGGCTGGTAATATAATGTTTTCAGACTGGCAAGGGATGATATGGAACGTGCCTTTATTGGGTGTAGTGATAGGCGGAGCTTTATGGGCTTTGTTCGCAGGTGTACTGGGTTGGCTTATTGCCAGTATTTACAATAGGCAGCTGTAGTAGTGAGGGCTAAATAAATAGTCAGTATTTGTCCTTTTAGCACAGGTACGATATTTGCTGATATCTACTGCCACATAAATTTAAACTAACGGTGAGATATTATGATAACCAATAATTCAGAATTAGCCTTACAGCAAGCCATGCAACTACCCAGTCAAACCAATACAGAGAAGCAGGGTTGTAGCCAGCCACCTGAGTCAAAAGGACAGGAGTTTGCTGAAATAATGAATACACTGAAGCAGCAAAAAAGCGGTTAAAGTGTGCCACGAGTAAAAATAACCGGCACGCTAATGCCGGTTAATTCCTTTCCTATTCATAACAACTGCGCTTACCTTTTAGGCTGCTACTCTGCCTACGCTGAATATTGTCTTACTCCGTCGATGTAGTTCATGAACAGCTTCAATGATTTGCATCAGTTATAATTTTTATCATCATCATCATACGCATGGAGCTTTAGAAACCATTTCTCAGCCGCGAATACGATAAGAAGTCCAGCCACAGAAATCCCAACAATGAAGATATCTGATTTTGCTTTCACCCACATAAAAGATAGAAGAACAATGATATCGAGAATAATTGCACTGACTAGTACCCAAGCTTTAGCTTGCACATCATCTCGTAAATGCTTGAACACTCCCCAGTGGATGAAGATATCCATTACGATATAAAAAACTACACCGATGGAGGCTATGCGGCTCAAATCGAAGAATATGGTAAGAAATATTGCGATGACTAACGTATAAATTAAGGAATGTCTTCTTATATCTCCCGGTAATGAAAAATGACGGTGAGGCACAAGTTGCATTGATGTAAGCATCGATAGCATTCTTGAAACAGCGAAGATGCTGGCAACGACACCGGAAGACGTGGCAATAATCGCGAAAGCTATAGTAAACCAAGCACCATACTGGCCGAATGCGGGTCGAGATGCTTCAGCAAGCGAATAATCTTTTGCCTGTATTATTTCGCCAATTGATAAATTTGCTCCTACTGCAACTGCGACAAAAACATAAAGTACCACACAAATGGATATAGAAATGACTATGGCCCTTCCTACATTTTTTTCTGGTTGTTTGAGCTCGCCTCCGCTGTTTGTGATTGTAGTGAATCCTTTGTATCCCAAAATACCAAGTGCCACGGCTCCGAGAAAACCGGTTGCGCTGGTATCTTGCGGTTGAGCTGAAACGCTCTCAAACGACAAACCGGTTGCCCACAGCCCACCAATTGCCAAAACTGCAAGTCCTGCTATTTTGATAAAAGCCATAATAAATGAGAGGGTCTGTATGAATTGATTACTCAAAATATTAACAATGAATGCCACAATAAGAAGACTCACGCCAAGCGCTGGTATAAGCCACTCAGCGCCCTGAGAGTCAAACAATTGTAGGACATAAGTGCCAAAAGTGCGGGCTACCAAACTTTCATTGATAACCATGGAAAAAAACATTAGCAATGCACAGGCACCAGTCAGCAGACCTCTACCATAGGCTTTTTTCAGAAACATGGCGATACCACCTGCAGAGGGGTATTTCTGTGCCATTTTGATGTAACTGTATGAGCTAAACCCTGCAATTATCGCTGCAACTAAAAACGCAAAAGGAAACCATGTGCCTGCCAGCTCTGCTATTTGCCCGGTTAAAGCAAATATACCAGCACCTATCATTACACCAGTTCCCATCGATACCGCGCCCCAGAGGCTTAACGAATCTTTCCTGTTTGAATGCTCGTGTTCATTCATATTGGTTACTCCTTTATGTCATGTGAGCCTGAGTAACAACAAAAGCAACCTGCAGCAAATATAAGGACACAGGCCCATTACAAAACAAATTCGAAGACGTGTAGAAAGAAATAACTGGCAATGGCATACCAGTTATTTCATTTTTAGCGTAGGGCGTTTAAAACCAAATCCTTGCACCTAACACTACACCAGTTTCACTGGTTGACTTGCCTTCAGCCTTTAATGCATCAGCTGTATTTCCCAAAGCTTTGCTGTAATAAACACCGACATAAGGTGCTACCTCCCTCACTATTTCATGCCGATATCGCAAACCAATACGAATATTACTCAACCCGCTTTGACGGTCATACTTTTCAGAATCGGTGAGGTTGGCAACAACTTCCAGTCGCGGTTGCAGATAGGAAGCTTGACTTAGTTGCCAGTCATATTCGGTTTCATTGATGAACTGCATGTCACCGTCTTCGTTAATACGCAGTGAATTTTCCATTTCAAACCAGTAAGGCGCTAGACCTTGATAACTGACCACCGCATAGTTTTCCATATCCGCATCGGATGACAGCTCTCCCTTTGTGCCCACACCAAATTGTATAGACCAAAAAGAAGAAACGAGATAACCGTACAACAGTTCTGCTCGTTCCAGATCAGTAGGCATTCCATCGTTTTGTGTATTTTCGCCTTCGCTTTTAAAAACAAGACGATGGTAATCTCCGCCATACCACGCCTGCATGTCCCAGACCGCTATATTTTGCTGCTCATCAGTGCGAGTATATTCAAGCCGGTCAAATAGAACTTGGCCAAAATATTCATTAGGAATAGGAGATGGCCAGTCATCTCTTGATTGAGCCAAAGCATTGTCAACGCTCAAAGTTAATGTTATTAGGCCTGCTATTAATATCTGTTTCATTTTAATCTCCTATGCGACCTGTACAACACGAAACATACCTGCTTCCATGTGGTATAGCAGGTGACAATGAAACGCCCACTCACCGGGGGCATCTGCGCTGATTTGTAACGAGACCTTCTCTCCAGGCTTGAGGCTGATCGTGTGTTTACGAGGTCTTGGATATTGGCCGTTTTCAAGTTCCATCCACATACCATGTAAATGAATAGGGTGATCCATCATAGTGTCATTAACCAAGATCAGACGTAGTCTCTCGCCATAATTGAAACGTACATATCCGTCTACTTCACTAAACTTTTTGCCATCGAACGACCACATGTACCTTTCCATATTGCCCGTTAAGTGAAGCTCAATTTGACGTTCCGGCTCTCTTTCGTCAGGCCAAGGACTTTCACCGACTAAATCTGTATAAACAAGGACACGATGTGGGCTGTCTTCCAAACCGATCCCAGGTTCATCCAACCTAGAGCTTGGATTTTTAGCAATCATCGCTGCACCAGCGCCGTGCCCGTCTTCGCTGTGGACAATGTCTATGCTTTCTACTGGGAGCTTTTTGGAGGGGGTCATTTCTCCTTCCATTTGGGTGCCATGCATTGTATGGGCGCTATGCTGCCCCATTCCTTTCATTTCACCTTTTGGAGCAGCCATGCCCGAGCTGTCGACCTTGGACTTATCCATATTCATGCCTTTCATACCAGACATGTCCATCCCCATCGCCGCCATGCCACGCTCTGTGATAACTCGCTGTGGGGGAACCTCTGCAGTAAGGCCAATTGACGGGGTTAGGGTGCCACGCGCATATCCACTTCTATCAAAACTTTCCGCAAAAAAGGTATAAGCTTTTCGCTCTTTTGGCTGAACGATTACGTCATAAGTTTCCGCTACTGCAATTCGAAATTCATCCACATTTACTGGTTTAACAGGCTGACCATCTGCAGCTACAACCGTCATTTCAAGCCCTGGGATGCGAAAGTCGAAATAAGTCATCGCAGAACCATTTATAATCCTCAACCGGATTTTTTCGCCTACTTTAAACAGGGCCTGCCAGTTGTCCTGTGGTGTCCGGCCATTCATTAAGTATGTATATGTACTGCCTGTAACGTCAGCTATATCGCGAGGGCTCATACGCATTGCACCCCACATAGCACGCTCTTCCCATGTATCGGCAAACCCTTTTTTCTTTACGTCTTCTAACGTGTCGAAAATAGTTCGCTTTTGATAATTGTAATAACCTTCCGCTACCTTCAGTTTTCGCATAACTTCATGGGGGTCTGAAAACGTCCAATCGCTTAAAATAATTGTATGTTCCCTATCAGCCCCAATGTCTCCATTTGCAGGGTCGATCACAAGAGGTCCTAAATGGCCCAACTGTTCTTGGAGGCCTGAATGACTGTGGTACCAGTAGGTGCCGTTTTGCTCGACATCGAATGCATATTTAAATGTTTCGCCAGGTTTTATTCCGGCAAAGGAAACTCCCGGAACGCCATCCATATCTGGTGGTAAAATAATCCCGTGCCAGTGTATTGAAGTATCTTGGTTAAGGTGGTTAGTTACATTGAGGTGCGCTCGCTGTCCTTCTTTCAATCTAATCAACGGGCCCGGCATTTGACCGTTGATCGTTATAGGTGAGCCCATATTTGAGCCTATTGGCAATTGCGCTTTTGACACATTGAGATTTTTAATATCACCTGTCAAAACTTGATCTTTAAAATGGCGACCAACAGGTGCTGCCCATAGAGGACTAACGTTGGTTAACGCAGCCGCAGCGCTCGAGGTTAGGGCACCGAGCACAAATCTTCTGCGACCGTTGTCGATAGAGTTTTTCATAGTTTTTAGCCTTTGAATTGATACTAACTGGACGAAGGAAGTTCATCCATTTAAAAAGTATTACTAACTAAGTCAGTGCCTTAGGCTATCGGTGGACGAAAAGGTGGAGTGAAAATTTTGAAGGGAACAGCTAGAGCGATAATGTCATACTGCTCAGCAAACGTTGTTTCAAATTGACGAATGGGAACGTAAAAAAGACTTGTAAAGTGGTAGCAATTGGTAGCTATACACATACATCCATCATTGCAGCAACCTGATTTACCCGAATGCGAGGGGTGTCCATCAGTGTGAGCGCTTTGATGCTTAGAACTAGGTGAACTGCTACGTTTCTCCTCATGAGCGTCTGCGAATTTGTGAGAAACCTTAGTTAATGAGCTATGTTCATCCATTTTCATTTCACACGCATCAACTGGCACGGTAAACAGTACCAATAAATATCCAATGCATAGTGTGAAAATAATAGATCTCATAACTTTGTATTTGCTCTCAACCTTTACGCGACGTTATTCCCTTAGACAAGATAAGTCTTAAGGACACTTTAATCAATGACATTTGCTTGTAACTAAGATAAACAACTTCCTATGTAGTTAAACAAGCAGTCTTTTCAATCTTAAAAGCTGATAGAGTTACTTTTATTAAGTTTAGTCGATAAGCAACTCTTGTAACTAAAAAGATAACATGAGTAATGCGCCTGCTATCATAAAAATGTTTTCTGATAGTGAAACAAAACCTAACGGCACGTTACTGTCCCCACCGACACAAGCACATTTGAGCTCCCGTTTATCCACATATACTGCTTTAAAGACAGAAATTGCCCCAACGGTTCCTATAAATAGTGAAAATGGCGCAACAGCTATGGCAGGCAGTTGAGCTACCATTCCTATCCCCGCGTAGGCTTCAAGAAATGGGTAGATGTAACCATATCGAAGCCACCTCATTGCCAACAAATCGTAGGTTATGAACGAATTTGTAAAACTATACAAATCCTTCAATTTTTGAACTGCAAGTAGTGTCATTGAGAAAGCAATAAAGAGAACCAGTGTTCTTATAGAGATGAAGTCTTCAGAAACAAAGAACTGGAATGCTAACGATAGCAGAGCTGCCACAGAAAAAATCGCAATAACAGGTGCATAAGTAGTTCCGTTCTGCCCCGCTTCTCCTTTCCCGAAGTATTTACGAAGCTCATCATATCCACCAATTCGCTTTTCTTCGATGAAGGTTTGAGGCGTCGTTTCTACACCATGCTTTTGCTTGAAATCATCGGTGTCATTACGTGAAGTAAGATGATTGTCTTCTACTAAATAGCCTTCTCGCTCTAGTAAGTCTTTTGACCTTAAACCGTAAGGGCAAATGTGCTCTTTAGTAACCATTCTATATAGGATAGCTTTCTTACTCATTTTCCTTTCCTTTATTCAATTTACCTTCAAATTGAGGAATTGGACGCTGTTCGGCCTGTTCCTGAGTTGTTACCTTGCCATTCTTATTTATATCCTCTATCAACCACTCCATCTCCTTTATTTCCTTTCGCTGAGCTTTAACAATGCCGTTTGCTAATTCTCGTACGCGAACGTCTTCAAGGTTAGAACGCTCACTAGTCAAAATAGCTATAGAGTGATGAGGAATCATTGCTTTCGTGTAAGCGGTATCTGAAATGGTACTTTGTGAACGAACAAGATAGATACACAAGGCGAAAGTAAGTGCCGCTATTATAAAAATGGCTGTATTGAGTTTCTTGTTGCTATACATACCTAACATGAAAGCTAACATTATAATCGCCATGCCTGCCCCCATATAGAGTGCCATATAAGTCCTTGTCTCACTGAACCAGACATGCGAGATAGCGTAGGTATTTAAGTACATCATTAAAAACATCGCTACAGTTGAAGTTATTATCATTGCAGCGAACTTAGAGTATTTCATATGTAATCCTTACTTAAGAAATAGTTAATATTTGTAGATCTTTCTAACAAAAGAAAGCTTGAGAGAGGTTACAAACCAATCAATCTTAACTAGTCAAGTTTTGTACCAACAAGGAAATATTATGTTTTTGTCTATATTAATAGTTTTAGCTGCGCTGTTGAGCTGCGTAGGGCTGCATCTTTTTAATATTTCAGTAGTCGCGGACAATATCAGCGAGAGATTGAAGGGAGCTTGGATAAAAACACTGTCGGTAGTCGTTATTGCCATTTCGAGCCAACTTTTACTAGCAGTCATTTTTACTCTGGCGTATGAAATTGGACTTTATTTCGAGCTCGGCGATTTTAAGCAACCTGCCACTTCCATGGATATTTTTTACTTTTCACTAACTACGATTACTACATTGGGTCTTGGAAGTATCGAGCCGGACGGACATCTACGAATGATAGCAGGAGTTGAATCGGCTACAGGGTTTCTACTAATAAGCTGTTCAGCATCGAAAGTGTTCAAGCATATGTAATGTAAAAACTGTAACCTGAGAAGATGTAAACCTCACCCGTCAGGACTAGTTTTTAATGAAACAATGTTTCGCAAATTATTGTCTTTTTAGATACTAAAAAGCGAACAATAGAGCACTCTTTGCTTCTCTCTTAAAGAAGTTTGAGGGTATAGCTTAGCAAACGTTTCAGAACCAAAAGCACGGTTGAAAGCTGACTTTATTATCTCAAAACTGATTTAAATCTGGGCTATGATCTTGGCGCTTTTATTCGAGTCGCTTATGCAGATATATTTGGGATTACTATAGGAGCATACGCACAACTTCGGTAATTCCTTCATCCCTGATAACTCTAGTTTCCAAAAGCAGTTACAGCTTGAGTTCAAACAGATGAACATACGAGCTGCGCTGTGCTATTTACTTCTCTTACGGACATTTTTGCGGGTTTTGAGGTTCTTCCTGCAGACTTTCGAAGATTATGAATCAATACTAGTAATTGAATTTTTTACTGAGTTATGATTTTCGTTTGGTTTTAGAGCGCATTGATTAAATTTACATATCTTCAATAACTATTCTTTATTTTTAAAAGCAACCGAAGAAGCCACCGTTAAACGACAAAAAAGTAACCTTATCTCCTATATGGTGGACTAAATACACCCACGCCTTTTATACTCTTCTACCCATTCCTTGAAGCGTTTTTCATCGCGCTCTGCGGTCTTTGCGCGTCTATGTAAGGTTTTCTTAGACAATGCTTTTGGTTCTTCTTTATCAAAAGTAACTCCAGATAATGCATCTGCAAACATCTCGGGTTTTACATGACTGTAATGCTGCTCGATCATTTCTGTACTGGTTCCACATTGACGCGTAATTACGTCTATGCTGGTTCCGTTGAGAAGCTGCCACGTAATGTAAGTGTGTCGGAGAGAGTACAGCGTTCGAGGTCCTCTGGGTGACTCTTTTAATCCGGAACTTTGAAGAGCTTTCTCAAATGCCTTACCTAATTGCCTTGTGGGCTCGCCACTTGCTAGCAAAAATAGCTTTTGATTGGGTGTGCGCAATGGAAAGCGTTCTCGTAGGTTCGTTAGGGCTCCTATCACATCACGTTTGCAAACTACTTTACGCGGTCCCGTATATTTTGTTGTTTTACCCTTAGAGACATTGATGAAAAATTGAGCTTTTGAACCTTGAGTTTTAATCTCGATATCTTTCCAAGTTAGGTGTTCCATCTCCGTGCCGGGCCTAATTCCGGTATTAACTGCTATTTCACAGTAATCGTATAGTAACTCACGAATTTGACGGGTCTTTTCACTATGAGCGTTTTGCTCACCTTCATATATTTCGTTGAGGATAACATCATACTCTTCTTCAGAAAAAGCCGCACGACGTGTGCCTGTTCCACCTTTCGAAGAAAGAACAGGTACTTGAGCGGCGATCATCCATTTTTGCTCAATAGCTTCTTTAAAAACGAGCTGAAGAGCAGCATTGTGAGTTAATAATGTAGAGGAGGCTGGAGACTTCTTCATTCGTCCCTTACGCCACTCATCAAACTTAGATATTTCTTCTTGGTCAATTGAGGTGATAAACGTACGCGAAAAGTAGGGGATGTGGTAGTTTTCTAACGCTCGAATATAGTCTTTATAGGTGCGTTTACCGCCCCCGTGTTCTAGTTGCTCTTCAAGCTTTTCGATGACGCGGTCAGCTACGTCTTTGAATCGCTTACTTTGGACTAGTGTGTTATTTTCGTGTCTAATTTGGTGGTCTAAGAAGATTCGATGTGCCATGGCGATAGCTTCGTCTTTATCTTTCTTCTTAGTTGATTTACAGAGCCATTTTTTGTGATTGGTTAGTATAAATCGCGCATACCAGCGCTCACTGTTATCTTGTTTAAAGATATACAGCTCGTCGTTTATGTCGTGTCTTTCAGTCTGTTTTGCCATAGCGCCAGTAAAACAGAAAAGAGCTCTCTTTGCAAAGAATTTGCAAAGAAATTAAAAGTTGCATATTTTCAATGCTTTAGAGTGGTGATTTGCATTGAAAATCCGCGTGTCCCTGGTTCGATCCCGGGTCGAGGCACCATTCTTAGAAGCCCTTGCAGAAATGCGAGGGCTTTTTTGATCCCGGCGGTTGAAAAACACAGGCACACGCTAACGTGCCCCTGCGGCTGCGCCGCGCGTTGCAATCCCGGGTCGAGGCACCATTCTTAGAAGCCCTTGCAGAAATGCGAGGGCTTTTTTTATCGTGGTGATTGAAAAACACAAGCACACGCTGCCTCTGTGCAGCGCGTTGTAACCCCGAGGAAAACTACTCGGCAAAACGTCAATTTACTCCTCTTATTGCTAACAGAACATCGTACTTCGTTAAACAACACTATTCATAACGGGTAAATGCAGGTTTTTACTTTGTTGCTGCTTTATCCAAACTTCCCGTTTTCTAGTGCCGTTCTTGCACTTTGGGTGCAAATCACCACCAGAAACGCTTTTTTAATAAAAAACTTATGCATGTTCTTGCCTACTCTTCCAAATGGGTACTACGCTTACTTCATGTATGAGAAGACAGTTAGATATAACGCTGTTACCTACTTTGACTAACAGGGTTATGTTGCATTTACGCATAACTGTTCTGTCTTTCAGTATTCGCTTGTGCGAGCGCAAGGCTTTTTATTTCGTTAACAAGCAACGTCTTTAAATTGGGAAAAGCGCCAGTCGGGTAGAGTAATCACGCTTTTCCAAGGAGAGTTTTTTTGTCACTTAACAACATACCTTCAACGCAACAAGGGGCTTTAAAAAGCATAGTGATAATCTCGGTAGTGGGTATTGCTGTTTCATGGCTTTTATTCCTCTTTGTATCTGCACTCACTGCACTAGCACTATTAACGGGCGTAGTTATATTCAGCGTTTTCATTTTTGCAAAAAGTGTGAGTGAAGACGAAGAGATTTACCCAGATAACGAATTACAAGTGAAAGATAAGCAGGGTGATGGAACAGATATCACAAAAGTGAGCGAAGAACTTTCTCGTTCTTTAGGTACATGCAATACCAACTTGTCTTCGATTAAGTCGACCCAAGACGACGCGGTAGAAACCTTGTCCCACGCCTTCAGCAGCTTAAAAGCGTTAGTTTCTCAACAAATTGAGTGTATTGAAGATTTACTAAGTGTTGATGAAGCGCATACGCAATCTTACTCCGATCGTATGCGTAAGTTTGCACGTGAAACCGATGGAACCTTGACTGAGTTCATTGGTTCCACAGAGCAGATGTCGTCTTCTACGAGGCGTTTAATGGAGCAGGTGCAGACCATTCAGCAGGCTATGCCAACGGTCATCGAGGCTCTAAGCGGTATTGATGATATCGCTGCGCAAACAAATTTACTTGCTCTAAATGCGGCAATAGAAGCAGCCCGAGCAGGTGAGGCAGGTCGAGGCTTTGCTGTAGTAGCAGATGAGGTTAGAGCGCTATCAACTCGTTCTACACAGTTTAGCGATGTTATCAAAACCCAGGTCGAGAATATAAGAAGCTTAGTCGACAAGCTGACAGATACCGCTGAATTTGTGGCATCGCAGGATATTTCTCAGGTGGTTAATGCTAAATCACACATTAGTGAGCAACTCTCAGAAATCATTAAGAAAGCTGAGGCCGACCTCGTAACCACAAAGCAAATAGAGGACATTGGTTCACAACTTGACGATTCGATTAGTACGGCCATTCGGGGTATGCAGTTTGGCGATATAAACGGCCAACACATTCAATATACCCAAGACATTATTAAGTTTATTTTAGAGCAGTTGGCAACGTTAAATACCAACAATATTGAAAGTTTTGTCAGAGCATTAAACGCGTATCAAAAAGAACTTGCAGCGAAAGGAAAAAATGACCACAACCCAGTGTCTGCAACGTCTATGGATGCTGGGGAAGTTGAATTGTTCTAAGCTAAGAAAGGAACAGGAAGCAAAGTCAGTAATGACATACTTTGGAGAAGTGAGCATATGAGCAAACACATTCTAGTTGTTGACGATTCGGTATCTATTCGCCAGATGGTAGAGATGACTCTTAAGGGAGCGGGCTATAACGTTACTACTGCCCAAGACGGGCAAGACGCACTAGATAAATGTAAAAGTCAGCAGTTTAATTTTGTTTTAACCGATCAAAATATGCCTCGAATGGATGGCCTCACGCTTATCAAAAACTTGCGTGGTCTGGGGGCTTATAGCAAAACGCCAGTCGTTATGCTTACCACGGAAGCGGGCGACGATATGAAAGCAAAAGGTAAAGCTGCGGGTGCCACAGGCTGGATGGTTAAGCCTTTCGATCCAAACAAGCTTCTTGATGTGACGAAGCGCGTATTGGGCTAAATCGCCCACCCACTCCTAAAATCTGGAAGGACTCGGAATGAGCATCGATATAGAACAGTTCCATGGTGTGTTTTTCGACGAGAGTGATGAACATCTCGACGATATGGAACAGCTATTGATGAGTCTAGATGTTGAGTATCCTGATCCTGAAGAACTAAATAGCATTTTTCGCGCTGCACACTCCATTAAAGGTGGAAGTGGTATTTTCGGTTTTGATGCGTTGATGAACTTAACGCACGTGATGGAAAACTTGTTAGACAAAGCCCGTAACAATGAGCTCTGTGTTACCGCTGATGTTGTGAATATCCTTTTAGAAACTCTCGATTTATTAAAAGACACTTTAAACGCTTATCGCGATGAAACTGAAATTCCACAAGAAGGCATCGATGAGCGCATAAAGATACTCAACGGTGTTATTAACGGGCAACCCACAGGTGCTAACTCAGGTGGTAACAATAGGCCACCTGAAGTAAGCGCGAGCGCACAAATCGAAAGTGAGCCGGACGAGAGCTTTGGATTCTTTGACGACGAAGTTACTCAGGCTGATGAAACCTCTGGCGATGGCTTTGGTTTTTTTGATGATGAGCCTGTTTCCAGTCAACCAATTGAGAATAAACAAGACAACGACGATAGTTTTGGGTTCTTCGATGAGGAAGAAACATTCAACGATGTCACTGCCCCTCACGCACTAAAATCCGAGGCAACAAACGCAAAAAGTAATAAAAAAGAGGAAAGCCAGGGTTTTGGTTTTTTTGAAGACGTACCCTCAGTGAGCAATATTAATACTGCATTAGATAATCCCAGCCATAGCAATGCGCAAAGTGTAAGCGAACGGCCAAGTTCAGCAACTACAACTAACGATGGCAAGGCCACAAAGGGTGGCGACGTGCCTGCGTCTGCCAGAACAGCAGCGAAGCCTACTGCAAAGAAAAACACAGCCCGTGAATCGGCCTCAATACGTGTAGATACCACGAAAATCGATGCCATGGTTAACTTGGTGGGCGAACTGGTAATCACCCAGTCAATGCTATCTATGATAGGGCAAGACGTTGAAGGGCAAGTTGGCGAGCGGCTGCAGCTTGCCATTGATGAATTACAGCGAAACACCCGGGAAATTCAAGAATCAGTGATGTCTATGCGTATGCTTCCGCTAACCGCAACCTTTAATCGCTTCCCTCGTTTAGTCAGAGACTTAGCAGGAAAATTAGGCAAGCAGGTAGAACTGGTACTTCAGGGAGGCAGCACGGAGATTGACAAGAGCTTAATTGAGAAAATTGTCGACCCGCTAACTCATTTAGTACGCAACAGCATCGATCACGGCATAGAAATACCTGAAAAACGTGTCGCCGCTGGCAAGACTGAGAAAGGCACAGTTATTCTAAGTGCCGAGCAGAAAGGCGGCAGCATTATTATCAGTATTATTGATGATGGCGCTGGTCTTCACCGCGATAAAATTCTTGATAAGGCGCGAACTAACGGGCTTACCGTATCTGATGATATGCCTGACTCAGAAGTATGGCAGCTGATATTTCAACCCGGCTTCTCAACCGCTGAAGCCATTACTGATGTGTCGGGAAGAGGGGTTGGTATGGACGTGGTGCGCCGCAATATCGAGTCAATTGGTGGTCGTATCGATATCGAATCTAGTGCGGGTGAAGGCTCTGCCTTCTTTATACACCTGCCGCTGACGCTAGCCATAGTTGATGGCATGTGTGTGTCGGTAGGCAAGCAAATCTTCGTTATTCCGCTATTAAATATTATTGAATCTTTTCAGCCTACTAAGCAGCAGCTGAAAACCTTGGGTAACGACACCGTTCTCTATATACGAGACCAATACTGGCCTTTGGTGCCCCTTTACGACTTCATGGAAGTAGAGGATGCCGCGCTTTCTCCTACAGAAGGCATTGTGGTGCTACTTGAAAGCAGTAAAAAACGCTTTGGTATTTTGGTTGATGCGCTCGTCGGTCAGCAGCAGGTGGTCATTAAAAGTTTAGAGGAGCATTACCGCAAAGTGGCTGGAATAGCGGGGGCAACTATTATGGGCGACGGAAAAGTCGCACTGATTATTGATGCAGACTCCATAGCTACTACGTATACCTCCGGTCAAATAGAGGAGTTACTTTCATGAGTGAAACTGCCTTGCATCAAACGGTTACTGGCGGACAAGATAAAGAATACTTGAGTTTTGTGCTTGGCGATGAGCATTACGCCTTGGACATAACCACAGTAAAGGAAATTAGAGGGTACGAACAAGTCACTAAGATTGCGAATGCGCCAGCCTTCATAAAAGGCGTGATTAATTTGCGTGGTGACATCGTTCCTATTGTGGACTTGCGCATAAAATTTGACGTAGGCGAGGCCACGTACAACGACTTCACAATAGTGATAATGCTGAACGTTCAAGAACGCATTGTTGGCATCGTGGTAGATGGTGTATCCGATGTTATTCGTTTATCTGAAGAACAAGTACTTCCGCCACCAGAGTTTGGCGTGGCGTTTGACAGCAGGTATCTACACGGCTTAGCCGATGTTGATGAAAACATGGTCATATTGGTGAACATAGAGAGTTTAATAACCAGCGAAGAGCTAGGTTTAGTCGCACCTGAGAGCGTAAAAGACGACGCGTAGTTACAAGGTCCTTCACTAAACGGAAACACCTGACATTGGGAAATATTAGTTATGGGCGTATTTAATTTTCTGAACGGCGAAGAGTTAAAAATAGCGAAAAACGAGGCGCTATTGAAGTCGAGTATTTTAAAGGCCAGTGCCTCTAGCTTGTTGGTTATCGACAAGTCGGGGGTTATTCACTTCCACACTCCCGCATTCCTGCGAATGACAAAGGCCTACCCTAAGGACTTTACTGTCAACGATGGCGAGTCTTCACTATCAGGAAAGCACATAGACGACATTGCAAATGGGGCAAGCTCTTCAGAAAACCTGTCCTATTTACTTACCCATACTTCCGGCGATAAGCACCTCGTTTCTCTTGCTGAGCACGGCTTTTGTGTAAGTGCATCTACAATAACGATAGACGAGAATGGCACTCAGCTTTATGTCACCGAGTGGCAGGACAACACTGAAAATAAACGCAATAAAGGTATGGTCGACGCCATTATGCGAAGCCAGGCGGTGATATCGTTTACGACAGATGGTGAAGTCTTGTCGGCCAACGATAACTTTTTATCCGCAATGGGCTATAGCGAAAGTGAGGTGGTGGGAAAGCACCATCGCATTTTTGTCGACAGTGATTACGCTCAAAGCGAAGAGTATCAGCAATTTTGGAAAAAGCTACTAAGCGGCGACGTACACAGCGGTGAGTTTTGCAGAATAAATAAGCAAGGCGAAGAGGTGTGGATCCAAGCGACCTACAATCCAGTATTTGATGACAACGGTGACGTAGATTACATCATCAAGTTTGCCTCTGATATTACAGCGCAAAAACAAAAAAATGCGGACTACGAAGGGCAGATTACGGCCATTAATAAATCACAGGCCGTTATTGAGTTTGATCTAGAAGGGAATATTCTTAACGCCAACGAAAACTTCCTCGCTGCAATGGGCTATAGCCTGTCTGAAATTAAAGGGCAGCATCACGGTATGTTTGTTGACCCAAGCTATAAATTAAGTGCTGAATACGCGGCCTTTTGGCAAAGCTTAAAAGCCGGAGAACACCGCAAGGGTGAATATAAGCGCATTGCGAAAGGCGGAAAGGAAATATGGATTCGCGCGTCGTACAATCCCATATTCAACAGCACAGGTAAGCCATTTAAAGTCGTTAAATTTGCCACCGATGTAACGCAAGACAAGTTAAGAAATGCTTATTTCGAAGGACAAATTAACGCGATTGGTAAATCACAGGCGGTGATCGAGTTTGATGTAGATGGCACTATCATTACCGCTAATAACAACTTCCTGAACACTATGGGTTACCGACTAGATGAAATAAAAGGTAAACACCACCAACTATTTGTGGATGAAGAAACCAGACAGTCAGAATCGTACCAGCGGTTTTGGTCTGAGCTGAAAGCAGGGAAATTTTTCTCTGGAGAATTTAAGCGTATAAGCAAAGCAGGGAAAGCCGTTTGGATCCAAGCTTCTTACAATCCTATAGAAGACATGAATGGCAAACCGTTCAGGGTAGTCAAATACGCTACCAATATCACCGAAGACAAATTGAAAAACGCCTATTTTGAAGGCCAGTTGAACGCTATTAGTAAGTCTCAGGCTGTCATCGAATTTGACCTTGAAGGCGTCGTCTTAAACGCGAACAGTAATTTCCTAGCGGCGATGGGGTACACCCTAGATGAAGTGAAAGGTAAGCATCACAGTATTTTTGTAGACCCTGCTTTCAAAAACAGCCCAGAATACGCAGCATTCTGGGAACAGCTGCGCCAAGGCGTTTATGCGAGTGGAGAATATAAACGTTTCAATAAATCAGGAAAACCCGTTTATATCCAAGCGTCGTACAATCCTATTTTAGATCAAAACGGCACGCCGTTTAGGGTAGTAAAATACGCTACTGACGTGACAGGAAGAACGTTAGCAGTAGAAAGTATCAAGTCTATAATGGCCAGCCTAACAGACGGCGATTTACTGACATCCATAGATGAGCCACTAGAAGGCGACTTCAAGGTACTTGGCGAATCTATTAATCATTTTATCGGTGAACTGCGCGACACCATAGTAAAAATTCACACCGCTGTGGAAACCATTGATACTGCTTCAAACGAAATTGCCACAGGCAACGCTGATCTTTCCAGCCGAACTGAACAGCAAGCGTCTAGCTTAGAAGAAACAGCCTCTGCAATGGAAGAGTTAACGGGGACGGTGAAGTTAAATGCAGAGAATGCTGATCAAGCCAAGGGGTTGGCAAGCCAAGCATCGGAAGTAGCATCGGAAGGCGGAAAGGTTATAGAGCAAGTAGTACACACCATGGGCGAAATTAACGACTCGGCTCAGCGTATTTCTGACATTATCGGCGTTATTGATGGCATTGCTTTCCAAACTAACATTCTCGCGCTAAACGCTGCTGTTGAAGCCGCTAGAGCGGGCGAACAAGGCCGCGGGTTTGCTGTTGTAGCCTCTGAGGTGAGAACGCTAGCGCAGCGCTCTGCAGAGGCGGCGAAAGACATTAAGGCGCTAATTTCTGCATCGGTCGATAAGATTGGCGATGGCAATGAATTGGTGAATAAATCTGGCGAAACTATGGCTAATATTGTCACGGCAATTAAACGCGTTAACGACATTATGTCTGAAATTGCAGCGGCTTCAGCCGAGCAAGCCACCGGTATACAGGAAGTGAGCAATGCGGTAGTTCAAATGGACGAAATGACGCAGCAAAATGCTGCGTTAGTAGAACAGGCGGCAGCGGCCGCTGACAGCATGAGACAGCAATCGGGTGAATTGGCGCAACGCGTGTCGGTGTTTAAAGTAGGAAGTGGTCGTAAGTCTACTCAGACACCTGAACCACCGTCGCAACAAGGTAGCAAAGCACTGCCTAAAGAGCGTGAAGTACCTAAGCAACGAATGAAAGCGCTGAACCCAGCGGCACCGGACGCGTCGGACTGGGAGGCATTTTAGTGTATGACCGCTCTACAAAGCACGGATGCACACAGGGAGTTTTCATACAGCAGAAGTGACTTTGAGCGGGTTAAAAGTCTGCTAGTTAAACATGCCGGAATTAATCTGGCCGATTCTAAAGATGCGATGGTATACAGCCGTCTTGCTAGGCGGCTACGTGTGCTAGAGATACACAGCTTTACAGAGTACTTGGCATATGTGGGCAGTTGTAAAGATGAAATGGAACATTTCATAAATGCGCTTACCACCAACCTCACAGCATTTTTCAGAGAGCCTCATCACTTTGACGCACTTGCCAATTACCTGGTAAAGCGACCTCAAACCAAGCGCATTTGGTGTGCAGCGAGCAGTACTGGCGAAGAGCCTTACAGTATTGCTATGACAGTGGCGTCGGTGTTTGGCTCCTTTACACCCAATGTGCAAATAATCGCCACAGATATCGACAGTAAAGTATTGCAGAAGGGCCGCGAGGGTGTGTACGCCCTAAGCAGTATCAGTCAGCTTTCTAACGATCACAAAACGCAGTTTTTTTACAAGGGGAAAGGTGCGCAAACAGGAAAAGTAAAGGTTGTAGATGAACTGAGAAAAATGGTGCAGTTTGACCTTCTAAATTTAACGTCGCCAAACTGGTGTGTAGATGCACCACTAGATGTTATTTTTTGCCGCAACGTCATGATTTACTTCGACCGACCCACTCAGCGTAAAATTCTAGCGCGCATGGTGAACTTGTTGTGCAGTGACGGTATGTATGTAGCCGGACATTCTGAAAACTTCACAATGTATCCTGAACTGGTCGCCCCCATGGGGAAAACCATATATCGACCAGTCAACTAAAAGGAATTTGCAGTATGATTCTGGGCGCTAATCCCATTCGATATTTCGATAACCGCCTTCAAAAAGAAGCCATAAAACTTCTACCGGGTCAGTATTATGCTACCGCCTCAGACAAAGCCTTAGTGACTATACTTGGTTCGTGCGTAGCAGCGTGCATTTTTGACCAAGAAAAGAAGATTGGCGGTATGAATCACTTTATGTTGCCCGAACTAAACTTAACCACCAACCTCGACGCTTGCTTAGCTACAAAATACGGTATACATGCCATGAACATGTTAATCGATCAGCTTGTTCATCTTGGCGCACGGCGAAACAAGCTAATGGCTAAAGCATTCGGAGGGGGAAAGGTGCTTCCCGGGTTTGTGCAACAAGACATTGGGCGAGTAAATGCTGAATTTGTTTTGGATTATTTGGATAACGCAAATATACCGCTAGTTAGTAGTGACTTAATGTCTACTTATGCACGAAAAATATACTACTTTCCGGCTGACGGCAGTGTTTATATGAAGCGAATCCGCGAGTTTAACAACACCACGCTTTACGAGCGTGAATCTACCCATCGGGTTCTACTTTCTGAACAAGCTAAAGCGGGCGTCATTTCCTTTTCTGAACCGTCACATGTAGAGAGAAGTCCTCGTCGTTGATGACTCTGCCCTGTACCTTGATGACATCGTCATGTCACAAATGTCGCCAATGTAATAAGTTAACAAAAATATTCAAAAGTATAATTGTTGGCGCTGGAAACTCGACCATACTTTGATTGTGTTTTATACATCCGTTAACGCGGGAGTAACAATTGAGGTGAAGTTGTGGTCGCTATTGCAGCAAATTATTTGGATAGCTTTTTCTCTAATAAGAGCAATGTGTTCATTATTGCGTTTCTTATGATGCTGACGAGTTGGAGTCTGGCGTTCACTTCAATAGCGCACCTCGATCTCGCTGTCAGCTCTGCTTGCGTCTTATTGCTACTTTTTGCTCTGCTTAAAGTGACAAATGAAAATCAATTCTCTGCTGTTGATAGCACAAACCCGTCAATACATGATCCTTCATACATAAACACAGGTGCATCACCAAACGAATCAATGAACGTTGCTGTATCTGAAGCAAATAGCATTTTAAGGGTCACTTCATCAAATCTTGCTGATATATTTTCAACACAAAATGACGCAGTTGCCACATTAAGCGACTCTTTTATTTCCCTTCAAACACTTCTCGGCCAGCAAGAGGTAAGCATCAACAACCTGCTCACAGATGACGACAGCAGCCACTGTGCCTATGCCGATAAAATGCGTACATTTGCTTCTGATACTGATATTACGCTAACGCAATTTATCGCTTCGACAACTCAAATGACCGAGTCAACAAGGGCGTTGGAACATCAAGTTCAAACCATTCAACAAGCCATGCCTACTGTTATCGAGGCATTAAGTGGTATTGATGATATTTCTTCACAGACTAATCTTTTGGCGCTAAATGCCGCCATTGAAGCAGCGCGTGCAGGTGAAGCTGGGCGTGGTTTTGCGGTGGTTGCCGATGAGGTTCGAGCGCTATCTACACGTTCCACACAGTTCAGCGATGTCATTAAGACTCAAATAGAAAACATCAAATCGCTAATCGATAAGCTAACCGAAACTGCAGAGGTGGTTGCCTCTCAGGATATTTCCCATGTAGTCAATGCGAAAGATGCGATTAGCGCGCAACTGAAGGGCATTATCAGAAAAGCTGAAGCAGACATACAAGGTGCTAGTGAGCTTGAAGCCATTCGTCAGCAGCTTGCCGACGCAACTGCGGCAGCTATTCGCGGCCTACAGTTTGGCGATATAAACGGGCAAAACCTTACCTATACCCGAGAAATAATAGACTTCATTGGGTTACAGCTTTCGGAACTAAGCCCTAATACCGTGGCGAAGGTGAAAGAAAATCTAGCTAATTATCAAATGTCGCTGACAGAAAAAGGACAAGCAGACCACAACCCTGTTTCATCGACGTCAATGGACGCGGGCGACGTAGAACTTTTTTAACACTAAGAATAAATATTCACATAACAATGTGTGATTAACCCTGACATTTTTATAGGTGATTGAGTTATGAGCAAAAGCATACTGATTGTGGACGACTCTGTGTCCATCCGCCAAATGGTAGAAATGACTCTCAAGTCAGCGAACTATAGTGTGACAACGGCACAAGATGGTCAAGACGCGCTCGATAAATGTCAAAGTGCTCGCTTCGATTTTGTACTTACCGATCAAAACATGCCTCGTATGGACGGACTAACGCTAGTTAAATCGCTCAGAGGACTCGCAAATTTCAGGTCGACGCCAATTGTCATGCTTACCACAGAAGCGGGCGATGACATGAAAGCAAAAGGCAAAGCGGCCGGTGCCACTGGTTGGATGGTGAAACCCTTTGATCCTAACAAGCTATTAGATGTGATGAAGCGAGTTTTAGGCTAATTGAGCGTTGGTTTAAATAGGGCGAATGGGAGCCAATCATGACCATTGATGTAAACCAGTTTCATGGTGTGTTTTTTGACGAGAGTGACGAGCACCTCCAAGACATGGAGCAGTTGCTCATGACGTTGGATGTGGATGCACCCGACCCCGAAGAGTTGAATAGTATTTTTAGAGCGGCGCACTCCATAAAAGGCGGCAGCGGAATTTTTGGGTTTGATGCGCTAATGAATTTAACGCACGTCATGGAAAATCTGCTCGACAAGGCCCGAAACCAGGAAATCCAGGTTACGTCAGATATCGTCGATATATTTCTGCAAACCCTTGATGTACTGAAAGACACTTTATCGGCGTATAAAGAACAAACAGACCTTCCCCAAGAACAAATTGATGCAAGCATAAAAGTCCTTGAAGATACCCTAGCTAGCGCGTCAGGAAAAATGCCACAAAACGCGCAAGAAGCATGTGACCAAACCGCTCAAAGTGAAGCTACTTCAGACAATGAGATTGAAGGTTTTGGGTTCTTTGATGAAGACGAAACTGAAGCTCACGAAACCACGTCAGACATTCCTCAAAACCCTAATAACGCAGATGAAATCGAAGGCTTCGGACTCTTTGATGATGAAGCGATATCAACTGAGGCCCAAGTTGAAGCGAACAACGAACCTAACAAAGATGATATAGGCTTTGGCTTCTTCGAACCAGAAAACCTTCCTGTTAAAACACAAGCTACCCAATCAACTACTCCCAAGCAACCTATTGTTAAACCAGTAAAAACTAAGCCAAAAGTTGCTGCTAAAGAAGCCGCGTCAATTCGCGTAGATACCACCAAAATCGATGCGATGGTTAATCTGGTTGGTGAGCTCGTGATTACGCAGTCCATGCTTTCCAATGTTGGACAAGAAGTTGAAGGGCAGGTGGGAGAGCGCTTACAGCTTGCCATTGATGAGCTACAACGCAATACCCGTGAAATTCAAGAATCGGTAATGTCCATGCGCATGCTGCCGGTGAATATGACGTTTAATCGTTTCCCTCGCGTTGTGCGCGATCTTTCATCGAAACTAGGCAAAAAAGTCGACTTAGTCATTCAAGGTGGCAACACTGAAATTGACAAGAGCCTTATCGAAAAACTAGTCGACCCGCTCACTCACTTAGTTAGAAACAGTATTGACCACGGAATAGAGAGTCCGGAAAAACGCCTTGAGGCAGGCAAAGCCGAAAACGGTACGGTTATTTTAAGCGCAGAGCAGAAAGGTAGCAGCATTATCATCGGCATTATTGATGATGGAGCGGGCTTGAATAAAGCACGTATTTTAGAGAAAGCCAATCAAAACGGATTGACCGTTACGCCCGATATGCCAGACAGTGAAATTTGGCAGCTCATATTTCAAGCGGGCTTTTCAACTGCCGCGGAAGTGACCGATGTGTCAGGAAGAGGCGTAGGCATGGATGTGGTTCGTAGAAACATTGAATCAATTGGCGGGCGTATTGAAATTGAATCGTCGCAGGGCGAGGGCTCAGCGTTTTATATCCACCTGCCACTCACGCTCGCCATCGTAGATGGCATGTGTGTATCGGTTGGCGACCAGATTTTTGTTATCCCGTTACTAAACGTAATCGAATCATTTCAACCCACAAAATCTCAAGTGAAAACCCTTGGCAATGACAAAGTACTGTGGATTAGAGACCAGTACTGGCCGCTGGTGTCACTTACCCAACTTATGCAGGTAGACGAAGGCATTATTGAACCAACCAAAGGCATAGTGGTGCTTCTGGAAAGCAGTAAGAAACGCTACGGCGTACTGGTTGATTCTTTGGTAGGTCAGCAGCAAGTCGTCATTAAGAGCTTAGAGCAACATTACAAAAAAGTAGCAGGGATTGCCGGCGCCACCATCATGGGGGATGGCAAGGTTGCCATGATTTTGGATGCCGACTCGGTAGCGGCAAATTGTACCAATATTCCAAATGAAGAGGTTTCACTATGAGCGAAGCAGCCTTACAGCAAGCCGTGAGTGCGTCGAAAGAAAATGAGTTCCTTAGTTTTGTACTAGGCGAGGAGCATTACGCCCTAGACATCACCACGGTGAAAGAAATTCGCGGCTATGAGCAAGTAACCAAAATTGCCAATGCGCCAAGCTTCATTAAAGGCGTGATAAACCTTCGTGGCGACATTGTGCCTATTGTGGACTTGCGCATTAAGTTCAATGTGGGCGAAGCCACTTATAACGATTTTACTATCGTTATCATGCTTAACGTTCACGAGCGGATCGTTGGCATTGTGGTAGACGGCGTATCTGACGTCATCCGCCTTTCGGAAGAAGACATGCTACCGCCACCAGAGTTTGGTGTGGCGTTCGATAGCAAATACCTTCATGGGCTGGCGGACGTCGATGAGCACATGGTAATTCTAGTGAATATTGAGAGCCTAATTACCAGTAACGAATTGGGTTTAGTAGAAACAAAAACACAAGTTGGTGAGGGCTAAGAAAATGGGAATTATGACGTGGTTGGAAGACTTCACAAAAGCAACGGACGTAAACCAAGCATTAAGAAACAAACAGGCACTTGATGCCACGACGTGTTGCATCATGATGGCCGATGCTGACAGAAATATTATCTATGCTAATCAGTCTGTAAAGTCGCTGCTTAAAGAAAACGAGAAGAAACTTCAGGCTGTACTCCCGAGTTTTTCTGCTGACAACTTGGAAGGTCAAAATATCGACCAGTTTCATCGTAATCCTTCGCATCAGCGCAATATTCTCGCTGAATTGAAATCTACTATGACCTCCACGATTAGCATTGGCGACTTGAACTTCAAACTCACCCTTACGCCGTTTTTCGACCAAGAGAATAAGAATATAGGCACCATGGTTGAATGGGTTGATCAGTCTGAATTGCTGATTAAAAGCACCATGCTAAATGTATTGAACGATGCGCAAGCGGTTATCGAGTTTAATGCCGATGGTGTTATCCAAAACGCGAACGACAACTTTCTAAATGCCCTTGGTTACAGCCTCACTGAAATTGTTGGTAACCATCACAAAATGTTCTGTGACGCACAATACATTCGCTCAGAAGAGTATGCTCAGTTTTGGCGTGACCTTAAAGACGGCAAGCCACAGAATGGCGAGTTTTGTCGATTCGACAAAATGGGGAAAGAGATTTGGATCCAAGCTACCTACAACCCAGTCTTTGACGGCGAAGGTAAGGTAATTCGGGTCGTTAAATTTGCCACTGACATTACCGCCACTAAGTTGCGTAACGCGTATTTTGAAGGGCAAATTGACGCAATTAATAAAGCGCAGGCCGTCATTGAATTTGACCTAGATGGAAAAATTCTCAACGCCAATGAAAATTTCATCAAAACCGTTGGCTATAGTCTGGATGAAATTAAAGGCAAACATCACAGCATGTTTGTTGACGATGAATATAAGCGCAGTGTGGAGTATAGCCAGTTTTGGGAGCAGTTGCGCCAAGGAGTGCAGTTCACTGATGAGTTCAAGCGTGTGGGCAAAGGTGGGAAAGAGGTATGGATTCAGGCATCTTATAACCCTATTTTGGACCAAAACGGTAGACCTCACCGTGTGGTGAAATATGCCATAGATATCACGGGTAGAAAACAAGCCATTAGCGATATTAAAACAGCCATGAGTCAATTGGTGCAAGGTAATTTAGATTGCCGTATTGAGCATGAGTTTGATGGCGAGTTTAAAGAGCTAGGCACGTCAATAAACCGCTTTATTGATGACATGCGCCGCATTATTGGTTCAATCAGTGATGTGATGACTCGCTTATCTGGCGGCGATCTAACCGCAGAGCTTGATGAACAGTTCGAGGGTGAATTTCAAATATTAGGCGATGCTATAAACCAATTCGTTAGTGAAATGTCAGGCACTATTGGGTCAATTTACCAAGCAGTAGAGACCATTAATACGGCCTCGTCTGAAATTGCCACAGGGAACTCAGACCTATCAAGTCGTACTGAACAGCAGGCATCTAGTCTTGAAGAAACGGCGTCTAGCATGGAAGAGCTCACCGGTACGGTCAAGCTCAACGCCGAAAACGCGGAGCAAGCTAACAGTTTAGCATCGCAAAGCTGTGAAATTGCGTCACGGGGCGGTGAGCTAATCCGTCAGGTAGTCGACACCATGTCGTCTATCAACGAGTCTGCGCAGGAAATTTCAGACATCATCGGCGTGATCGACGGTATCGCATTCCAAACTAACATTCTCGCATTAAACGCTGCCGTAGAAGCCGCACGAGCTGGTGAGCAGGGCCGTGGCTTTGCGGTAGTTGCGTCAGAGGTACGAAGCCTGGCTCAGCGTTCTGCCGAAGCAGCAAAAGAAATCAAAGAGCTTATATCTGACTCGGTAAGCAAGATCGATGGCGGTAACAAACTCGTCAATCAGTCAGGCGACACTATGAAAGAAGTGGTGACTTCCATTAAGCGAGTGAACGATATTATGTCGGAAATTGCAGCGGCGAGTTCTGAACAAGCTTCGGGAATTGAAGAGGTAAGTAAAGCCGTTGTGCAAATGGATGAAATGACGCAACAAAATGCAGCGCTGGTGGAAGAGGCTGCGGCTGCCGCAGAAAGTTTGCAGCAGCAAGCGGGAAGTTTATCTGAACGCGTTTCAGCATTTAACATAGGTGACAAAGCGACGGTCAGTGAAGAAAAATTCATAAAGGCTGCGCCAGTTAACAAGAGTAAACACGTTGCACCGGTTACAGCAATTAAAACGCAAAAGAAACTGGCTCCAAAAGTACCAAGCAGTGACGATTGGGAGTCGTTCTAAAAAAGCGAAGGCGAATTCTTGAAAAGGAATTCGCCTTTTTTACTACACGGCATTTAGTTTGACGCTTTTAGAACAGAGCGTCGCAAATCAGGTGGATGGAATAATGGGCGTATTTAATATATTTCATAATGAAGAGTTAGTAGCGGCACAAAGTCTTTCACGCTTTCAAGAGCAAGCGCTAAGCGAAAGTACGGCATGTTTGATGTTGGTCGATGCAGAAGGAACGATCACCTTCGCCAACAAAGCATTTTATGCATTAGCCAATGAGCATCAAACGCAGTTCGAGCGTGCCTTACCTGGCGTTAATTTTCAAGGCCTGACGGGCTCTACTATGGCCGCGTTTTTCGCCAACAACAGCGACCTGAATTTGCGTTATAAAAGCTGTGATAGCAGCGACACCTTTTTGCTGCCAGTGGGCGACTTACTCTTTACCCTTAAGTTATCTACCATTAAAAGTGTTGAAGGCGACAAGCTTGGCACCATGGTGGAATGGCTTAACGATCAGGAGCTGCAATATAAAACAGGCTTATTGGCTGGATTAGACCGTTGCCAAGCCATTATTTCCTTTACGCCGGACGGGATAGTAGAAGACGCCAATGAGAACTTTTTGAAAGTGACAGGCTATTCGAAAGAAGACATTGTTGGTAAGCACCATCGCCTTTTTGTACTGCCAGACTACGGCGTGTCTGAAGAATATAAATCATTCTGGGAATCGCTGCGAAACGGTGAGCACAGCAGCGGTGAATATTGCCGCGTAGCGAAAAACGGCGATAAAGTATGGATCCAAGCCTCTTACAATCCTATCTATGACAAGCTCGGGAATATTGTTCGGGTAGTAAAATTTGCTACCGATGTGACGGAACAAAAACGTAAAAATGCCGACTACGAAGGCCAAATTAACGCTATCGACAAGTCCCTTGCTGTTATTGAGTTCGACCTAGAAGGCGTTATTCAAAATGCCAACGAAAACTTCTGCGCGACAACCGGTTATCAGCTGAACGAAATCAAAGGTCAGCATCATAGTATGTTTGTTGAACCCAACTACAAAATGAGCCCCGAGTATGCGGCATTCTGGCGAGATTTGAAAAAAGGCGAATTCAAGTCAGGTGAATTTAAAAGAGTAAAAAAGGATGGCAGTGAGCTTTGGATCCAGGCGTCTTACAACCCTATTTTTGACGAGTTCGGTCAGCCACTTAAAGTGGTGAAATATGCTTCTGATGTTACTGAGCAAAAACTGCAAAATGCGTTTAACACAGGGCAGATCGACGCAATAAGCAAATCGCAAGCAGTCATTGAGTTTGACCCTAACGGTAACATTGTAACCGCCAACGATAACTTTCTCGCAACAGTGGGCTATTCCATTGAAGAAATTCAAGGCAAACACCACCGCATTTTTGTCACCAAACAAGAGCGAGAATCTGAACAATATCAATTGTTTTGGAAAAAGCTGGCAGAAGGTCAGTTTTACTCAGGAGAGTTTCATCGTATTGCGAAAGACGGCTCAGATATATGGATTCAAGCCACCTACAATCCTATCTTAGACATGAGTGGCAATGTGGTTAAAGTGGTGAAATACGCCAGTAACATCACCGAACAGAAAGTTAAAAACGCTTACTTTGAAGGGCAGTTAGCTGCAATAGGAAAGTCTCAGGCCGTTATTGAGTTCAATATGGATGGCATTATTCAGCATGCCAACGAAAACTTTCTAAAGACGGTGGGCTACACCTTAGATGAAATCAAAGGTAAGCATCATAGCATGTTTGTCGACCCTGCTCATCGAGCTAGCCCTGAATACGCGGCGTTTTGGGATGCGCTACGTAGCGGAACTTACTCTTCTGGCGAGTACCGCAGAATTGGAAAAAATGGTAAAGAAATATCCATTCAGGCCACGTACAACCCCATATTAGATCATAACGGTAAGCCTTTCCGTGTAGTTAAGTTTGCCACCGACATTACGGGGAGAACTCAAGCTGTTGATGAAATTAAACATGTTATGACTAAGCTGACTGAGGGCGACTTAACGGTCAACATTGAACATGCTTTGGATGGCGACTTTGCTTTATTGGGCGAAGCCATTAATCAGTTTATTAACGAAATGCGCGGCACCATCACAAGTATTAACGAAGCAGTAGAAACCATTAACGTGGCATCGGGTGAGATTGCAACGGGCAATGCTGACTTATCAAGCCGCACCGAGCAGCAGGCATCTAGTCTGGAAGAAACTGCATCGAGTATGGAAGAGCTAACGGGAACCGTGAAACTCAACGCGGAGAATGCCGAGCAAGCTAATGGCTTAGCCGCGCAGGCGAGCCAAATAGCTTCAGAAGGGGGGCAGGTTATAGGTGAAGTGGTGAAAACCATGACCCAAATCAACGACTCGGCACAAGAGATCTCTGACATTATTGGTGTTATAGACGGCATCGCTTTTCAAACCAATATTCTTGCCCTAAACGCCGCCGTTGAAGCTGCTCGTGCGGGCGAACAGGGGCGAGGCTTTGCGGTAGTTGCTTCAGAGGTAAGAAACTTGGCTCAGCGCTCAGCCGAAGCAGCGAAAGACATCAAAGAACTGATTTCCGACTCGGTAAATAAAATAGCCAGCGGTAACGAGCTGGTAGTGAAGTCGGGTGACACCATGGCTGAGGTAGTAACTTCCATTAAGCGCGTAAACGACATTATGTCTGAAATTGCCGCTGCGTCTGCTGAACAAGCCGCGGGCATTGAAGAGGTGAGCAAAGCGGTTATTCAAATGGACGAAATGACACAACAAAATGCAGCACTGGTAGAAGAGGCAGCGGCTGCCGCGGACAGCTTGAAGCAACAGTCGTCGCAACTCAATGAGCGAGTATCGGTCTTTGAGGTTGGAAAGGGCTTGTCAATGGAGCAAAAGCACATCGCTGCGCTTTCTCACTCCGACTTCAACCAGCCGCGCGTAGCCTCATTGATTAACAACGCGCCTCAAGCACAAGCTCTGAAACCAGCCATGCCAGACGAAGCCGAGTGGGAGTCGTTCTAATGACAACAGTTCTTTCGTCGCGCGATAGCACACGGGAGTTCGCTTTTGAAAAGGCGGACTTCCACAAAGTGCAAAACATGCTATTTAAAAAAGCGGGCATAAAGTTGTCAGACGCTAAAGAAGCGATGGTATACAGCAGATTGGCTCGGCGTATCAGAGCCCTTCAGCTCACAAGCTTTAACGATTATCTAGGCGTAGTTGATAAGTCTGCACCTGAGCTAGAGCAGTTTATCAATGCATTGACGACCAATCTTACGTCGTTTTTTCGCGAGCCACACCACTTCACTGCACTGGCAGAGCATTTAAAACAACATCCAGAAGTGACGACTATCTGGTGTGCAGCAAGCTCTACCGGAGAAGAGCCTTATTCTATTGCCATGGTGGTGGCTGAGGCGTTTGGCAGCTTCAAAACACCTGTGAAAATCATTGCATCAGACATAGATAGCAAAGTGTTGCAGAAAGCCAAAGCGGGTATTTACCCGTTAGCGTCTATTGCGAAAATACCTGCTGACCGACAAAAGCACTTCTTCCACAAGGGGAAAGGGGTCAACGAGGGAAAAGTGAAGGTGGTGGATGAATTAAGGCACATGGTTCAGTTTAAAAAACTCAATCTTACTGATGCCAACTGGGACGTAAAAGGACCACTTGATATCATTTTTTGCCGAAACGTGATGATTTACTTCGACAAGCCTACGCAGTTAAAAGTGCTACAAAAAATGGTGGGTATGTTAAAACCGGCAGGACTTTATATGGCTGGGCATTCTGAAAACTTCAATATGTGTACTAATCTTGTGAGACCGGTAGGTAAAACTATATATCGCCCGGTTCATTAGGAGTACGTGTGGAGTCTTGTAATTTCGAAATACCTATTAGCTATTACGATAAACGCTTTTCGATTGACGCCGTAAAGCTGCTACCAGGGCAATATTTCGTAACAACGCAAGATAAAATGCTGGTCACGGTGCTGGGATCTTGTGTTGCAGCATGCCTTTACGACCCCGACACGGGAATAGGCGGTATGAACCACTTTATGCTGCCAACTATTAACAAAACAGTGGTCGAATTTGAACATGTCCAAGGTATGGCTGCCAAGTATGGGGTACATGCGATGGAAATACTTATCAACGACTTGGTGAAAGCCGGTGCAAACAAAAACCGGCTTAAAGCAAAAGTGTTCGGTGGTGGAAAAGTGGTGCCCTCCTTTGTGCAGCACGACGTTGGGAAATTCAACGCAGAATTCGTAACTGCCTTTTTGAAAACGGAGGGCATTCCGATATTGGCCAGTGACTTATGTGACGTATATGCACGAAAAATTTACTTCTTCCCTGGCAACGGCAATGTCTTTATGAAGCGAATTCATGAACTTAACAACGCCACTATTATTGAAAGAGAAAGTCAGCATAGATGGGAACTTTCAAGACGATCACCTACTGGTAGCGTAGATATTTTTGAGGACTAACAATGACGATAAAAGTTTTGGTGGTAGATGACTCGGCACTCATCAGGCAAATTTTAAGTGAAATTATAAAGAGTGAACCGGACATGGCCTTAGTGGGGGCTGCACCCGATGCGTTCGTGGCAAAAAAGTTGGTTTTAGAGAAGTCACCAGATGTCATTACCCTTGATATTGAAATGCCTAAAGTGGACGGATTACGCTTTTTAGAAGTGTTGATGAATGCAAAGCCGACGCCGGTTGTCATGATATCCACCTTAACGGAAAAAGGCGCTGATGCTACCTTGAGGTCTCTAGAGTTAGGAGCCATCGATTTTGTTGCAAAGCCTAAGATAGGTGTGGCACAAGGCATGGCAGACTATCACCAGTTGATTGTTGAAAAGATACGCACGGCTGCACGCTCTAAAGTGAAGAAATCGGTGCCTTCAAAAGTGTCGGCTGTGAGTAAAGTTAATTACTCTGGTACTGAAAAAATCATCGCAATTGGTGCTTCTACTGGAGGAACTGAGGCCATTAAGGAGGTATTGCGTACCTTTCCAGCGAATGCACCTGCCACCGTGATCACACAGCATATGCCTGCAGGGTTTACCTCTACCTACGCTAAACGGCTAGATGCCGTGTGCCAAATGCAGGTGAAAGAAGCAAAAGGTGGAGAGCGCTTGCTTCCTGGACAAGCCTATTTGGCACCTGGTGACAAGCATATGGAAATTGAAAGAAGCGGAGCTGATTACCGGATTAGATTGACAGACGGCGCTCGCGTATCGGGTCACAAGCCCTCGGTGGATGTGTTATTTAATTCTATATGTAAAAGTGCTGGTAATAATGCATTGGGTGTTTTACTGACTGGTATGGGGAGTGATGGCGCAAGTGGCCTTCACGAAATGTTTAACGCCGGCTGCGAAACATTCTGTCAGGACGAAGCTAGCTGCATAGTTTTTGGTATGCCCAAAGTAGCCATAGAAAAAGGTGCGGCTAAGCGCGTGATAAGCTTAGACGATATGGGCAGAAGCGTAATGCAAACAGTAGAAAAGCTCTCGGCAGGTAGTCGCTTATAAGCATAGTAAGTAAATACTTACAAAATGCAATTTCCGTCCTAAATTCTGTAAAAGGATTGTTATAACTTTTCTTGTTCCAGAAACGCTAAGGTGTTTTAATAGCGTCGCTTAATAATGAGTAATGCTGCTACAGAATGCTGTTGCTGTAGCCGATACTAAGGATAGGCTCACTACTAGGTGCGTAAGAATATAAAAATCGATACGTAAGTAAAATGGCAAGGTAAATCATTGTCGACATAATAATATAAAAGACAAAGGTTTATGTGCGTTAGCAAAAGCAAGGTACACAGAGTTTTATTACTGCGTATGTTTTGTGGTACCTAACTAGAATAAAAGCCCTGCTATATTTCTTACAGATTTGAGAGCAAATATATGCTCAATCTTACGGTATGACACTAACCCGGGATTATAACGAGTAGTTGGGGACTCTTATGAAACAGCACACGCTTATAGCAGTATCAGCTTTGATGTTTTCTTCTTCTGTTTTAGCTAATGGTGGCTTTGAACCGAATAAGAAAGCATGCGTGAACGTCGGAAAAGAAATCACGCGCGTAAGCACTGAAATGGACACAGCTAAGTCAGGTATTCAGAAGTCATGGCTTAAGCGTCAATTAAGCGCACTAGAAACGAAACGCAATTCTTGTAGTACTCAAGGTTTTAAACCAAACCAGCCAGAGCTTGCAAAAGTATAATTGTTTTGTTTTTCGATTTGAAAAAGTCTTACTTCGGTAAGACTTTTTTGTTTGTGTGCGATTATTTTTACAACGATGTATGTTAACAGCGCTAGTCAACACCGAATTAAACAATACCACTCTAAGCATTTATCACGTCAATTAGCTCGGAAAGTGAGCCGATGCTGTGATCAGGAGCAAGGCCTAACGGGTACATCATTTTTCCCGAGCGCTCGACAAAGGTAGTCTGCATGCCTGTTGCTTTAGCACCACTTACATCCCAACCATGAGCGGCCACCATCATGGCGTCTTCGTTCTTTACGTTAGCTTGTTGGCACGCCCAGTGATAAACCGCGGCATGGGGTTTATAGGTACGCACATTTTCTACACTTAATACATGGGAAAAGTACGGCCGAATATTAGCGTACTCAAGCTGTGCATCTAATCCTGTTTTCGAAGAGTTTGAAAGTGCAACCAAGGTTAACCCTGCATCTTGAAGCGCCTTTAATGTAGGAATAACATCGTCGTGAGGGGGGAGCTGGGTAATATATTGTTTAATGGTGTGTTTTGCGGTGGCGTCATCAAGTGCTATTTTTTTGCTGTGAGCCACCATAGTAAGCGCTGCGGCCCCAATATCAATGAAGTCGTGAAACTGTCCCGAGGTTACATCCACCAAGCTATGATGTAAAAGGTTGGCAAACCATAAGTCTACCAGGGTGTCATCGCCATTTAGCACCGATGCTAAGCCTTTTTTAATGGCCTGCATGTCGAGTAGTGTTTCATTAATATCGAAGAAAATAACCTTAGGCATCACGATTCACCATCCTATCTCTGCTGGTAGTAAACGGTACGTTTCGTTTTGGTTCGTGCGTTGCTTATACTACGGTACAACAGAATTGGTTTTGCTAAAGCGCATTGCGACTAATGTTGATGAATTAACGTTAGGGGGATAAAAGGCGCGGTTAAGGCTATAAAGTGTGTGCACACACGGTTGTGCAGCCCTTTTACGGTTTGCCGTTAAAGGGCTGCGCGTTCTATATTATGGAAATGCTATTCGCTGTCGGTACGGTTACCCATATCAATCGACATGGCAATATCATCAAGTATGTCGTTTAGACCGGTAATCTTCTCGCTAGCAATGAATACACTCATCTTTGATTCAACCACGATATGGTTGTAAGTAGCATCGCTTTCAAAGGTGTTGTCTAAGGCGTTCTGCACGCGGTCAAAAAACTGCCGCGCACTGCGTTCTTCAATGTTGTGCAGGCATAAAATAAATTGCTCGGTACCAAATCGCCCTAGAATATCATTACCTCGTGTAACGGTTTGGAGAGTTTGTGCAATTTGCCGTAACACCAAATCACCTTTTGTTGATCCCATCTTCCGAGTTATTTCACGCAGGTTGCTAATGTCGAATATAGCAATGGCAATGGCTCTGCCTATTTTGGGCGTATCAAGCCTATTAATGCGGGCAATGGCCGAATTTGCATTAAGCAGCAGGGTAACGGGATCTATGGCTTTGCGCGCAAGATGTCTTCTGTGAAGCACGTAGCCAGTAATACCACTCAGCAGAAAGAAAATGAGAATAGCGGTATACAATGTGTTTTTTCGCTGGTTTTCTGCTTGTTCTATAGCAGATTCCAAATCATAAATGCGGGCATATAGGTTGGCTGCCCCTATGATTAAGGCCGAGTCTTGAGTGACTTCACGTCGCCTAGTCACTTCTTTCGAATAAATCTTGTGTGCCTCTTTCGCCTTGGTAAGATCCTGTAACGCCAAATACATGGATACGTTAAAACTAAGGTAATCTAAATTTGAATGAAAGACTTGTGGTATTGTCTCGTTGTTTAACGCTTCAATACCTGAAATATATTGCTCAATACACGTTAGATCGTTTTCATGTAAACAAATCTCAGCTTTGTGCCAATTAACAAGGAGTTCACCTAATGAACTCGAAATGTTAGAAGACGCTTTTTCAAAATCGGGAAGGGTGTAGGCTAATCGGTTGTAGTTTTGAGTTTTTCTATAGTAAATAGACAGCGCATATTGATACAAAAAGTTGGTTAGCGGTGTGTCTATTTCGCTATTAAGTGAGCCTAGCTCTAGAATGTTTTGATAAGCTCTGTCTGTTTGGCCGCTACTTAGCAGCGACACAATGGCACTAATAAGAATACTCACCTTGTTACTGCCTTCGTAAACAAGTAAGCCCATTTCATGCGCTTTTAGATATTGCTCTGCTGCTAAAGCATGTTGTTCTAATTCGCCATATAACAAGCCAATAGCGTTGTGAATATGAGCTAACTCGCCAGGGCTACCATTGTCAGAATAACGCTTAAGTACACCAAACATCTTACCCAATCTAACTTCAGGTGATGTGGCTTCTGAACAGTAGTTAATAATACCTAAAGATGAGCTGGTAAAAATATCGCTGTGGTGCTCTGGCGAAGAGAGCGCTTGTGCCTGATGATAATACTCACAGCGTGCTGGATTTTCCCTGGCGTCATAAGAAAAGCCAATTTGATAAATAGCTGACGCAAACGCATACGTGCTTTTATCAATATCACTTTGTGCAATGGCTTTAAGCAGCATAGTTTCAGCTTCTTCGTACTTACCTCGGCAAATTAAAAATTGCCCTTTGGCTACGGTTAAGGCAAAACGTTGTTGTGAAGTTAGCGATTCTTGCGCGAGTGTGCTTTCAAGTTCAGGCAGCAGGGCCTGAGAAGGACAATCATACGAAGGGGTGCGTACTTTTTCGATAACAGCATCGATGTTGTCGTTTGCCAACGCTGCAAAAGAAGTAAGCGCAACGCTTAGAAAAATAAATACTGTTAAAGATAACCTTTGAAACATGAGAAATAATGTTTTTGTTTTTTCTTTATAATATCGATTTGAGTTAATAACTACTACATGAAGCCTGTAAAACTTATGGCTTTTTTGTATCCTGGTGCTTATTTTGTGTCTGAACCGTAACACTTATAAAAGTAGCGTTGGCCTATCTTCAATGCGCAGACGACCCAAAACTAACCAATATAGCCACTCCAACTAAGGCAACGGCAGACCATGCAATAGTTGCCTTGGTGGCACGTTCTCCAAGTACCCACGCAACCCCTAGCGACATTAAAGCGCTTGTAGCAATAAGGGTTTGAACCACAGCCGCTTTAGCATAGGCGAACGCAAACATTTGTAAGTAAATAGCGGCAGTTGTGCCAAGCAGCGTAGCTAATATAAAAGCAGACCATACCCGTTTTCCGCTATCGCTTTGGTAGTTAATAACGGGCATATAGCGGGTTTTGGTTAGGGCTATAAATGGCACCACAAAGACCATACCGCCTACAAGGCGCAAAAACGCCGCGCTGGCTGCGTCAATGTCACCGGTACTTAAAATGTCGCGGCTAACAACCGCACCAATTGCCTGACATAAGGCAGCGCCCACGCCATACAAATAGCCGCTGGTAGCGAATACATGAGTAGTGCTGCGTTTGCGTGCTTTTATTACCATATCTACCGAAAACAGCACTACTGCAACGCCAACCCACTGCTGCCAGGTAATCCATTCGCCAATAAAAGCCATAGCAAAAAGGGCTGTGAATAAAGGCGCAAGGGTTTCGGCGACCAGCACCGCTTGACTGTCGCCAATGCTTTGTAGGGCTTTAAAAAAGCAGGTGTCGCCAATGCCTATACCAATGAGCCCGCTAAGCAATAACCACAAAATAGCATGAATACTAAGCCCCGTTGGCTGTACCACTGCTAAAACCACTGCCAAAATGGCAATAGAAATAAGCCCCTTCCAAAAGTTCATGGTAAGCGGCGAAAACGCGTTACCTGTTCCACGGAATAAACGCGCAGCAATTGCCCAACAAAGCGCTGTACCTAGCGCAGCAAGAACACCCATAAATTACCTGTTAAAAGTTCGCCCAATAACGCTAGGGCTAATAAGTAGCCTGCCAAAAAGAGCGGCTATGCTAATGCAAGGTGTGGGCGGGGTAAACTTAAATCACATCAGTAGTTTTTAACCAAATACATTCAAGCCTTAAGCAAACGTAACAGAAGGCTAAAGGCATTCGTGGCATTATGTTGGCGGTAAGATTAGTGAGCAATATCAGCGCTGTACTTAATTAAGTGGGCGTTAACCGAACTTTAAGACTAACAGTGAAGTAAAAGGACGAGAAAAGCGTGAGTGTAGAGCATATGAACTTAACCGGCATTAAGGGTGTAATATTCGATTTAGACGGCACCTTGGTAGAGTCTAGCCTTAACTTCACGCAAATGCGCGCCGACGTAGGCTGCCCACAAAACGAAGACATTCTTACCTTTGTTGATGCCCTTAGCTGCGCCGAAACTAAAGCCAACGCCCACCGCGTTATTTTGCAGCACGAGTTAGACGATGCGCAAAATGCCAAGTGGTTACCCATTGGCAAAGCCATGATAGAAAAGGTGCAGGCACACAAATTACCCATGGCAATAGTTACCCGCAACTGCCGCCAAGCCACCGCAATTAAGCTAGCCAATAACGGCATTCCCATCGACTACGTGCTTACTCGCGAAGATGCCCCAGCCAAGCCCGACCCAACCGCGTTATTGATGGTGGCGAATACATGGCAGCTTCAACCGGAAGACTGCCTGTATGTAGGCGACTTTATTTATGACCAGCAAGCCGCCGAGAATGCTGGGATGAAGTGGTTTTTGGTTTAGATCTCTACCTTATGTCCTGAAGGTGGAATTGGAACTTCCGGTAAAAACATCGTTAAATCTTTTTCTATAAAGCAAGAGTGTCCATCGCCTCCATATACTTTAGTATAATCTTCTGCTCTTAACTCTTGCATGTTTGTATTTTGTTCGATACTCATAGTTATTTCCTTTTAAATTAGTTTTAAGTTGCTGATAAAGAAATGAAAGATTAACAAGGCTACTGACAGATGGATTTGCGGTTGAAGACAAAGAAGAGATCTATTGAACAATTTATCCAGATTGGCGCAATATTGATGTTTTTCTGTCTCATTATTTCAAGTGATGCCAGAGCTTTCGGGGTTACATTGAATGGAAAAACTCAGTTTGCGGGTATACCGGCGGGTATCATCAGAGACATCGAAGTTGTTGGTGATGCTGTTTATATTGCATCTGAAAATGGTGTTTTTAAATATATTGGCGGGCAATCTGAAAAGATAAATTATGGATCACCGCCTACTAGACGTGGAATGGTCTCTGACCTTTATTTTGATGGGAAAAAGACACTATGGATAGTTGAGTTTGGAGTTGGGGTTTACAAGCTCAATGTAGGTACTGGTCTAGTAGAAAGTTTCCATAACGAAAGCAAGTGGCCCAAATACGCTTGGAAGATAGGAGTCTTGGAACACTATCTTGTAGTCTCGTTGATTAGTGGGATTATCGTCGTGGACATTGAGACGGGTGAGCTACAAAGTTGGGCATCAAATGTTGGTGTCGGGAAAGTAGAAGGAGTCTTGTCGCTTTCGGTATCAAAAAACGGTTTAGTCTTCCTAGCTTTTAACAAAGGGTTAGTAATAGTTGATGCTGACAGAAAAGTCAGTGAGTTGATAACTATTGATAATTCATTCACTTCACTTTCTTCAATTGACGCTGTTTCAGTGTATGACTCTAAAGTTTATATCGGCGGAAAAGAAGGAGTCTACGACTGGGACACGTCAACTAACGAAAAAACATTTTATCCGTTTAGAAGTCTAAGTTCTTCCAGCTCTGTTTCAGATATTTATGTTTCAGAACAAGGTCGATTTTTTGTTGCAGCAGGAGGGCTGTTCGAAATCAAAGGAGGGCAAATAGTAAAACCTGACTTCATGGCGCCTTTGATAACTTCTGAGGGAATAAAAAGTATCGTAAAAATTGCAGAATTGCCATCGGGCGAATTATTGATAGCATCTTCCCAGCTAGGGTTGGTTTCTATTTCTCGTTCCCACGAAGCCATAAACCTTGTCCATCAAAATGGTCAAGTTCTAAGAAAGAATATTAAGTCATTCGGTAGCAGTAATGAATTTGGGTTTGCTGTAAGTACAAAAGACGACGACTTTCTCATAGATTTAGATACAGGAGAGATAGAGCCATTTAATTTTTGGGAACATAATAGCTGCATAGACGGTAAATTGAACGAAGTTACTTCGGAATATTCAAACACTGGTAGAGGCTTTGATTATTGCAGTTCTGAGTATACTCATATTTTTAAAGACCCTGCGTCACGCGCCTATTTGTATCACGACACTGGAGAGAACGCATCTTATAGCATTATAGATAGAGGTCTGATAGTAGATAATATACCAGCGCCTAAAGAAATGCTCGCTTCCGTTTTAACAAGTTCTGGTGAAATCGCAGGGTTTGATACCAACAGTTTCTTTCATATCCAAATGTCTAAGTTTAATTGGAAGTCAATTTCTCCTGATGAGGGAAACTGGGTGGGACTAACTTGCTTAATCGAGCTGGAAAATACTTTCTTACTCTGTACCTCAGGGCAGGGAGTTAAATCTATCGATAAGCGTACTGGTGAGATAGCCTCATCTAGTCTACTTGAAGGTACGGGGGCTAGGTTTATCAGGGGAGGGCTGTTAAGTGCGAATGATAATTTTTGGTTCTTGTCGAACATGGGGCTCTTTGTTGTAACGCCAGAAGGCGGCCTAATCTCTTTCAATGAAAATGATGGGATATTTGATACTGACTTCGAATACCGTGGAATAAAAGAACTAGGAGATCGCCTAATAATCCTCGGCGACAAATACTCATATGTAATCTCTGAGACTAAAGCCATTTTGGCTATGAGGGCAAAAGAAAATATTAGGAGTAGAGTTGTTTTTACTCGCATCGAATGGTCTGCGAAAGATTTGGGATCTCATAAGATGCTTCAAAAAGCTGGAGGTAGCTCTAATCCTGTAATGTTAGACAGCGATTTTGATACATTCTCCGTGGACTTTAGAACTAACAGCTTTTCAGAGAATGAAACGCAAAAACTAGAGTTCAGAATACTAGGAGTTGACGATGAATGGACTGTGCATCCCCAATCTCAAGCCTTTCTTACATTGTCGGAACTAAAGTCGGGTAGCTATGAGTTCCAAGCGAGGGTGTTGGGAACCGGAAACCCTATATCCACAATAGCGTTTGAGGTAAAGCCACCGATATATCTCCAAATATTTGCTCTTTGGAGTTATCTCATTATTGCTTTGAGCCTCGTTATCGCACACAAGCTTAATTATCTGAGTAAGTTATGGGTTTATTTCAAAGCCACTAAATTCTACAACTATCTTACCCGCTACGAAATAACTGACGGCCACTCCAGATTCGAAAAAATGCTTCGTAGCAAAGAGCGCTTCATCAACGAAATTACTCACGAGCTTCGCACTCCCATCCAACTTATCAATGGTTCGTTAGAAAACATTTCCCAAACAGATAAAGTAGCTAGTAAAGAGCTTATATGTGTTCAAAACAACATGAAAAGGGTTGAGCAGTTAGTAAATCAGATGGGGCATGATGTCCCGAGGGCCTTGGCTGCTGCCGACTACTATAAGTCTTACTCGCTGGACAATATAAAGTTCATCGTCTTATCAATGCAACCATTAGCTAAGCAAAAAAGACAGAATATTGAAGTTCGTATTAAAGGGAAGGAAGAAATATCTCTTATTAGCGACAGCTTAGAGAAAATTTTGGCAAACTTAATCCAAAATGCAATTAAGTTCACACCAGAGCTTGGCACAATAAAAGTAGCTGCCATACAAGATAGTAAAGTGCTTAAAATAACCGTCAGTGACAATGGAGAAGGAATCGAAGCGCAGTTACACAAAAAAGTGTTCGAGCGATTCACCAAAGGGAGCACTGAGCACGAAGGGAATGGCGTTGGTTTAGCCGTGGTGAAAACTCTAGTTGAATTAAATCAGGGAGAAATTACTTTAGAAAGTCAAAAAGGTATCGGAACAAAAGTGACAGTGACGTTACCTATTGATGACGTTGAATTTGTAAATTCACATGCTGAAAAGCTGTCACCCGCCAGTGGCAAGTCGAATAAAAAATCATTATTAATAGTAGATGACAGCCGAGAGTTTCGCTCTTATCTTTTCGATTTGTTCTCTAGTAAATATCGCTGTCTAGTCGCTCGTAACGGTGTTCAGGCGCTGGATGTCATGCAGCATTATCTGGTCGATTTAGTGATTACTGATCAAATGATGCACGAAATGGATGGGCTGGGTTTAACAAGAGAAATTCGCAGTAATAGCAGCTATGCCAATGTCCCGATATTGATGCTAACCGCTGAAACCGGAGCAGCATTTGAAAAATCAGCGTTAGAAGAGAAAGTGGATTATTTCTTGGCAAAGCCTGCATCTAATGAGGAAATTACTCTTAGGGTTGAGCATTTGTTGTCGGTCAGAGAAGCAAAAGAACGAGAAGAAGAGGAAAGTGAAGAGCCTGCATTTAAATTCGGGTGCCTGAAAATTCCCGAGTTTGATAACGAAAAGGATATGGCATTTTATTTGAATTTTATCGCTGTATTGGAAAAGAACTATCACAATGAATCATTCAATAGAGATCAAGCTGCCTCGCAGTTATTGATAAGTCCTAGAAGTTTGAACCGGAGAATGTCAGAGCTTTTTGACTATAACTTCAGCGAGTTTCTCTCTCGCTTTAGAATTGAAAAGTCTATTCCATTACTTTTAAGGGGAAATAGTATTTTAGATACTTGTCTGGATGTAGGCTTTGGCACAGCAGCCTACTTCTCGACATCATTTAAAAAGGTTATGCACTTACCACCCAAAAAGTTTGTGGAGCAATACAATCAGACAGTAGCGTAATAATAAAATTAGTAACGCTAAATATACCTACGCCTTTCCGCCAAAAAGCCAATCAATAAAAACGATGCCACATAGCCTGCGCCTTGGTACTGCCAAGGTAAGTAGGCTAGGGTGTGTTTTAAAAAAGGTGCGCCGAAAAGGGTTAATGCACCATAGCCAAAGGCACACAGTACTACAAACAAGCTAACGCGAATAAAAAAATGGCACGGCGCAAGAACGCGTTTTACATGGCCGTTTATCAGGTCACCATACACAACTAGAATAGTGGCCATAAGCATAATGCTAAGCTCGGTGTAATAAGGGCTTAATGCGCGAGATAGGGCACTTAAAAGTTCATTCATATAAATTACTGCTATGACGATTTTTTATTATGTGCCCATTATAACCACGACAAAGTAAAAAGCGTTAGCTAACGCTTTTATTTAGTGCACTTACCGCTTTAAAACCTTGTTCGATAGTGGCAATGCGGTCGGTGGTTTGATCGCGCTCTACAAATTTATGTTCAATACCGGCCAACTTGCCGTGCGCAAAAATCTCTTTAAAGTTAATGGTACCTTTGCCCACGTCAGCAAAGCTGCCGTCTTCAGCTAAATCTTTTACGTGCCAAAGTTTAAAGCGGCCTGGGTACTGCTTAAAGTAATCAATGGGGTTTTTACCCGCTTTTACCGTCCAGTACAAATCTAGCTCCATGGCAACAAGGTCTGGGTCGGTCTGAGTTATAAGCACGTCTAATGGTGTTTTGCCGTCGCGTACTTCAAACTCGAAATCGTGGTTGTGGTAGGCAAGGGTAATACCTTCTTTTTTACAGGCTTCACCAATAGTGTTTAGCTTATCGGCAAGGGCTTGGTAAGGTGCAATGCCTTTACCACGCTGCGCTTCGCTAAGCCAAGGAACTACCAAGTACTTGTGACCAACGGTTTGTGCGTCATCTAAAATTTGTGACAGGTTAGTATCGAAAGCGTCTAACTGAATATGAGCCGAAGGCGCGGTGAGGCCATTGTCATCAAGCAGTCGCTTAATTTCTTTTGCACTTTGGTCAAAGTAGCCCGCAAATTCCATTTCGGAATAACCAACATCGGCGACTAGTTTAAGCGTAGCTGGCACACTTACCTTCATTATATCTCTAAGCGTATAAAGCTGCAGACCAACAGCACTGTTATGCATGCCCTTCATCATCGCTCCTTTATCACTACTGTGCCCGTGCGCCAATACAGCAGGAGCGCTCATAGCCGCCAATAAACCAGACGAGTATTTAATGAACTGACGTCTTGAAACGCCGCACCTAATATCGCTGGCCGCGTCTAACGTTGCTGTCTTACTTAAGTTTTCTTTACTTAAATTCACTGCGTGCTCCTTTTCTGTAGTGGTACATAGGTGATGGTGCATTGCTATCTTCAATTAACCCAAAGCCTTGCCCGTGCTTTCACGCACAATAAGTTCAAAGGGCATAATAACTTTCGGGGCCTTGCGAATTTTTCCGTTAAGTAAGTCCACTAGTAGCGTAACCGCCGTTCTACCAAACTCTTCCGCGGGTTGGGCAATAGTGGTTAACGGCGGGTCGACAAATGCTGAAAATGCAATGTCATCGAAACCTGCCACTGAAATGTCGTTGGGCACATGCAGGTTAGCTTGCTTAAAGGCTTGCATGGCACCAATAGCGGTTTCATCATTTTCACAAAACACCGCCGTAGGTCTATTTTCAAGGCGGCTAATCGCTTCACCTGCGTTGTATCCGGCTTGCAATGTAAAGTCACCGGGTAGCAGCAAGCTTTCATCAAACTCTATATTGGCTTGCGCTAGCGCGTCTTTGTATCCCACCAAGCGCTCTTGGGTCAGCGGGCTTGAGTTAGGCCCTTTAATCATGGCAATACGGGTATGGCCTAACGAAATTAAGTGCTCTGTCATGGCTTTGGCCGCAGCGCGGTTGTCTAACGACACAACAGGATATTGGCCATCGTCAATCACCTCACAGGCATTCACCATGGGAAGTAGGCCATTGTCGTTAATCATCGTGGCATCAAATGGGTTGTGTGCACGTAATTGTATAAGTCCATCAGCCTGAGAAGTACTAACCATCTTGGCGTAATGGCTTTCTATTTCACTATTACCAAGCGTATTGGCAAGTAAAATGGAATAGCCCAGTTCGGCCGCCGCTTCCTGCATACCGCTAATAACACGGGCGAAAAATACGTTCGCTACTGTAGGCACCAGTACCACCAAATTATGCGTTTTGCCCGAGCGAAACTTAACCGCCATTAAGTTAGGTTTATATCCAACGGCCTGAACAGCGGCCATCACCTTATTGCGCGTTTTAGGTGAAACACGCTCTGGTTGTTGTAATGTTCTTGATACGGTAGCGACCGACACGCCGGCACTATCTGCTACATCTCTAATATTTGCCATGTACGTTGTTGTTGTTTGTTAGCTTACTCGCGCATTGTAAACCTAACCCACTAAATGTGTGGGTTATAAGGTGGAAGCAAACTCAAAATTTACGTGAAATAAATATGTAACCGTTTTCATTTTAGGAAAAAGAATACCCACTTTCATTGAAAGGTCAAAGGTTATTTGTAGAAGGTATGTAAATTTTTGTCATGTTTATGTTCATATTTGGTGCAGAAATAAGCGTCTAAGTAGGCAGTAAGCTCGTATTGCCTCGTTATTTGTAAACTTTAGTTTAATGAAATGCTGTTTTTTGTGTTGACCGTAAAAATGTAACGGGTTACATTTTGGTGTAGTGATAACACCAACAGTGCGCTCGCACATAGAGGATTTTCAATGCAACCAATTCGAATGGGAATGATCGGAGGCGGGGAAGGCGCATTTATTGGTGCCGTGCATCGTCATGCTGCTGGGTTAGATGGGAACTATCAGTTGGTGTGTGGCGCATTTAGCCGCAACGAAGAAAATAATACGCGTACTGCTTCTGCATTGAACGTATCAACATCGCGCACATACGGTAGCTGGCAGACAATGTTAGAAGAAGAAGCCAAGTTACCTGACCAGCAGCGCATGCAGGTTGTTGTAATCGTAACGCCTAATCATCTTCACGTACCTATTTCACTTGCCGCAATCAAAGCAGGCTTTCATGTCTTCTGTGAAAAACCAGCGGGCGTTAGCTTTGCAGAAGTAAAAGAGCTTCAGGATGTTATTCACGCCAGTGAATCGCTATACGGCTTGGCTCATACCTACCTTGGTTATCCTATGGTATGGCAAGCACGTCATCTCGTTGAAAGCGGTAAGCTAGGCGAAATTCGAAAAGTATATGTTGAGTATCCGCAAGGCTGGTTGTCAGGAGAAGAAGAAACGCACAACAAACAAGCGCAGTGGCGCACCGACCCGGCAATTTCTGGGGCAACGGGGGCAATGGGCGATATCGGCACTCATGCTTTTGGACTGGTTGAGTTTGTATTAAACGACAGTGTTACCTCGCTATGTGGCGAGTTGAACACGCATGTTGAAGGACGCCGATTAGATGATGACGGCGCCGCGCTTATTAAAACTAAAAAGGGCGCGTCGGGTGTGCTGATTGCTTCACAGGTTTGTGCCGGTGAAGAAAACGCACTGAAAATTCGCGTCTACGGTGACAAAGGCGGGTTGGAGTGGCGTCAAATGGAGCCAAACTCCGTTATCTATCGCCCCGTTGATGCCCCTTATCAAGTGTTTAGAGCGGGTCAAGGTCAAGTTGGGTTATGTGACCAGGCATCTGCACGTTGTCGCGTTCCAGCTGGTCACCCAGAAGGCTACTTAGAAGCAATGGCAAACTTGTATACCGATTTTGCTAAAGCAGTACGTGCGAATCTAAAAGGCACGGCTGACGGCGTTCCAGGAATAAATTCAGGCATACGCGGAATGGTATTTGTAGATGCCATGCTTGCCAGTACTGACAGCGACACCAAATGGGAGTCGGTTAGTCAGGAAGGAACGCAGTAATGCAATTACAACATACAATAAAAAAGGTGAGCGCTTATGGCTACTAATCAACAACCTATCAAAGGGCCTGCTATCTTCCTTGCTCAGTTCATGGGAAAAGACGCGCCGTTCGATACGCTCGAAAATATGGCGAAGTGGGCAGCGTCGCTAGGCTACAAGGGAATACAGGTACCTACCGATCCTAGTCTGTTTGATTTAGAAAAAGCGGCTGAAAGCCAAGAATACTGCGACAACATCGCTAAAATTTGTAAAGACGCAGGCGTAGAAATTACTGAGCTTTCTACGCATTTACAAGGTCAGCTAGTAGCGGTTCATCCCGCTTACGACGAGTTATTCGATAACTTTGCGCCAGCGCACTTACACGGCAAGCCACAAACGCGGACTGAATGGGCAATTAATCAGCTCAAATGTGCGGCAATTGCCAGTAAGCGTTTGGGATTGAAAGCTCACGCTACCTTTTCTGGTGCATTAATGTGGCACTTGGTTTACCCGTGGCCTCAGCGTCCTGCTGGCTTGGTCGAGCAAGGCTTTGCTGAATTAGCTAAGCGTTGGAAACCCATTCTCGACGCATTCGACGATGCAGGTGTTGACGTATGCTACGAAATTCACCCTGGAGAAGACTTGCACGATGGCGCTTCGTTTGAGCAGTTTTTAAAAGCAGTAGATAACCACCCACGGGCAAATATTCTTTTCGATCCAAGTCACTTTGTTTTACAGCAGCTTGACTACCTTGACTTCATTGACCGCTACCACAGCCGGATCAAAATGTTTCACGTTAAAGACGCCGAGTTTAATCCTAACGGTAGAAACGGTGTGTACGGCGGCTATCAAGACTGGCAAGACCGGGCAGGGCGTTTTCGTTCGCTTGGCGACGGTCAGGTCGATTTCAAAGGTATTTTCAGCAAACTTACCCAGTACGGTTTCTCAGGTTGGGCAGTGCTAGAGTGGGAATGCTGCTTAAAAGACAGTGCGCAAGGTGCAGCGGAAGGCGCACCGTTTATCGCTTCACACATTATCGAGCCAAGCAAATATGCGTTTGACGATTTTGCTGGTGGAGACGTTAGCGAAGCGAAGAATAATCGTATTTTAGGCCTTGAGCGCTAAGCGCCATCACTAGGATAACAATAACTATGATAACCCTACGCCTTAGTTTGATGATGTTCCTTCAGTTCTTCATTTGGGGAGGCTGGTTTGTAACATTAGGCACGTATCTATCGAATACCCTGTCTGCCAATGGTGGGCAAATCGGTATGGCTTTCTCAACCCAGAGTTGGGGCGCCATCATTGCCCCCTTTATTGTGGGCCTTATTGCTGACCGGTTCTTTAATGCAGAAAAGATCCTCGGATTACTACACATTGTTGGCGCCGTGCTTATGTACTGTATGTACCAAGCGAATGATTTCGCCAGCTTTTACCCCTATGTGTTGGCATACATGATTGCATACATGCCTACGCTTGCTTTGGTTAACTCAGTGTCATTCGGACAAATGGTCGACCCGTCAAAAGAGTTCGGAAAAGTTCGTGTGTGGGGCACTATCGGCTGGATTGTGGCAGGCCTTATGATTAGCTATGTCTTCTCATGGGATTCTGCACAGTCTATTGCCGATGGTATGCTCAAAAACACGTTCTTATTGTGCAGCGTTGCCTCGCTAATGTTGGGCGTATTCAGTTTTACACTGCCAAACACGCCACCTCAATCTAGCGGTAAAGCGGTAACCATACGCGACATTCTTGGTTTGGACGCGTTGGCACTGCTCAAAGATAAGAACTTCTTTGTGTTCTTTCTCTCTTCGGTACTCATTTGTATTCCACTGGCGTTTTACTACCAAAATGCGAATCCTTTCCTCACCGAAATAGGCGTTGCAAATGCAACGGGCAAGATGACATTGGGTCAAGTCTCCGAAGTGTTGTTTATGTTGGCCCTGCCGGTATTTTTGAACCGTTTCGGTATTAAAGCCACATTGGTGATTGGTATGGCGGCGTGGGTTGTTCGTTATGCACTGTTCGCATTCGGGAACGCTGACGAAGGCTTGTTCATGCTTATTATTGGTATTGCCCTGCACGGTATTTGTTACGACTTCTTCTTTGTATCAGGGCAAATCTATACCAATGCAAAGGCGGGCGAGAGCGTAAAAAGTGCAGCACAAGGGTTGATTACCTTGGCGACATATGGCGTAGGTATGCTGGTGGGTTTTGCCGTTGCTGGCGCAATTACCGATACCTACACGTTAGAAACAGGTGCGCATAGTTGGCAGCAGATTTGGATATTCCCTGCAGGGTTTGCCGCGGTTGTGTTAGTGCTATTCGCCATTCTGTTTAAAAAGGAAAAGGTGAACACAGATGCATAACATTACCCGCAGAAAATTACTTCAGAGTATGGCTATGACAGGGGCAGGCATTGCCGGAACAGGGTTAGCAGCAGCTGGTTTAGCCACTGCTATGCCTGCTATAGCGAGTACAAAAGATAGCAACACTGTGAATACGCCGCTTAAAGGTAATGTAAACCATTCGGTAAGCCGGTGGACTTACGGCGACTTAAGCATTGAAGAGTTGTGCCAGACCGTTAAGCAATTAGGGTTTGGAGCCATTGACTTAGTAGGCCCTGAAGATTGGCCTGTGCTAAAGCAATATGGCATCGACTCTTCTATGTGTAACGGCGCCGAGATAAGCCTTGAAGACGGCTTCATTCACAGTGAGCTTCACGATGAACTAGAAGCGCGTTATATAAAGCACATCGATTTGGTCGCTGATGCGGGATACAAAAATCTTATCTGCTTTAGCGGAAATGCAAGGGGCATGTCACCAAAAGTTGGGTTAGAAAATGCGGTTAAGGGATTGAGTCGTATTCTTCCTTATGCAGAGAAGCGTGGCGTAGTTATTTTTATGGAGCTATTCAATAGTAAGGTTAATCATCCAGATTATATGGCTGACAACTCTGCGTGGGGTATAGACCTTTGTAAGCGTCTCGGCTCTCAGCATTTCTCACTGCTTTACGATATTTACCATATGCAAATTAGTGAGGGTGACATTATTCGTACCATACGAGATAACCACCAATACTTTGGTCACTACCATACGGCCGGCGTACCTGGGCGTCACGAAATAGATGCTTCTCAAGAACTCAATTACCAGGCAATTGCTAAAGCCATTGTCGAGACCGGATTTAAAGGCTACTTAGCGCAAGAGTTTATACCCACACCGAAAACCAAAGCCAACAGAATAGCGTCGCTACAGCAAGCGATTGAAATCTGTGATGTGTAACGTGCGAACAGGCACAGCGACGAATGAAGTTTTAAGGACGTGTTATGGCGAGTAACGAATACGATGCAATAGTTATTGGATCTGGTATCAGTGGTGGTTGGGCTGCTAAGGAGCTAACTGAAAAGGGCCTAAAAGTGCTCATGTTAGAACGTGGCCAAAATATCGAGCATATTAAAGATTATAAAAATGCGCACAAAGAGGATTGGGATTTTCCTCACCGAGATTTGCCTACTCAGGCTATGAAAGTTGACTATCCTGTGCTTAAGCGCGATTACCCGCTAAATGAAAAAACGTACGGCATGTGGGCAAATGAAAAAGAAAACCCTTATACCGAAGACAAGCGCTTCGACTGGTACAGAGGCTACCACGTCGGCGGACGTTCATTGTTGTGGGGCCGTCAAAGTTACCGCTTGAACAAAGAAGATTTCGAAGCCAATGCTAAAGAGGGCATTGCGGTCGACTGGCCTATTCGCTACGACGATTTGGCACCGTGGTACGACTACGTAGAAAAATTTGCGGGTATCAGTGGTAATCGCGATGGCTTAGATGTATTGCCTGACGGTGTATACCAGCCACCAATGCCAATGAATATTGTAGAAGAAAGTGTCGCGGCGCGGGTGAAAAAGGCTTATGAAGGCGCCCGTTATATGGTGCATGGCCGCACTTCAAACATGACACAAAGTAAACCTGAAGAAGGGCGTGTTCATTGCCAATACCGCAATAAGTGCTGGTTGGGTTGTCCTTTCGGTGGTTACTTCAGTACCCAAGCGTCTACACTTCCGGCTGCGGTTAAAACAGGCAACCTAACCCTTCGACCTTTCTCGATAGTGAAAGAGATCTTGTTCGACAAAGACAAGAAACGCGCGACTGGCGTTGAAATTATCGATGCTGAAACCAACGAGACCTATGTATTTAAAAGCAAAATTATTTTTGTAAATGCGTCAGCATTGAACTCGGCATGGGTACTGATGAATTCCGCTACGGATGTATGGGACGGAGGCTTAGGAAGCAGCAGTGGCGAATTGGGCCATAATGTGATGGACCACCACTTTAGAGTAGGTGCTTCGGCTAAGGTTGAAGGGTTTGACGACAAATACACGTACGGTCGCAGACCAAGTGGCTTCTATGTGCCAAGGTTTAGAAACTGGGGAAGTGATAAGCGAAACTACCTGCGTGGGTTTGGTTATCAAGGCGGCGCAAGCCGTTCAGGTTGGCGCAAAGACATTGCAGAGCTAGGTATAGGTGCTGGGCTTAAAGATGCGATAACCGAGCCGGGTCCTTGGACAATCGGTATGACAGCATTCGGTGAAATGCTTCCGTATCACGAGAACAAAGTTTACTTGAACAAAAAAGTCACCGACAAATGGGGCTTACCAGTACTTGCGATGGACGTTGAGATTAAAGAAAACGAGCTTAAGATGCGCAAGGATATGCAGCAAGACGCGATAGAGATGTTTGAAGCGGCGGGCCTTAAAAATGTTCAAGGCTGGGATGCAGACTACGCACCAGGTATGGGCATTCATGAAATGGGGACGGCGCGTATGGGAAGAGACCCAAAAAGCTCTGTGCTTAACGCACACAACCAAGTGTGGGATGCACCGAACGTATTTGTGACCGATGGTGCGGCAATGACATCGGCCAGCTGTGTTAACCCTTCACTGACCTACATGGCATTAACGGCAAGAGCTGCAGACTTTGCCGTAGAAGAGTTAAAGCGAGGAAATCTATAATGGAACGCCGAGAACTACTTAAACTCATCGCAACTGCTACAGGCACAGCATTGTTTGCAGGTAATGTACTTGCCTATACGGATGTGCCCGCCGTACCACTTAGCGCCACATTGTTTAATGAAAAAGATGTGGCCTTGCTGAATGAAATGGCAGAGGTGATTATTCCGCAAACCGACACGCCCGGAGCAAAAGCGGCTAACGTTGGTGCAACAATGGCTGTGTTGGTAACCGATTGCTACACACCTTTGCTTCAAAAGACTTTTCTAGATGGCGTTAAGAAAATATCTTCGTTAAGTCAAAGTCGTTTCAACAAGCAATTTGTTCAGCTTACCAAACAAGAACGAGAAGAATTATTTAACGAATTAGATGTAGAAGCGAAAGCGGCAAACCTTGCTAACGGTGTTTATCAAGGCGTTGAAACAGGAAAGCCAAGCCAGTGGGAGCCAGGCACCGATCAGCCAACCCCTCACTACTTTACGTTATTAAAACAGCTAACACTTTATTGCTTTTTCACATCTCAAGTTGGCGCGACTAAAGTACTTCGATATGTGGCTATTCCTGGACGTTACGACGGTGCATTCCCTTATAAGAAGGGCGACAAAGCGTGGGCAACCTAAGCCTGCGCTATCGAGCTGCCAAACACAACACAGCTATACAACGGATAAAACAAGGTACTGACACTATGAATAAAACACTCGTCGCTTCAACAGTGGCCTTGCTCATGCCACTTTATGCATGCGCAACGACAGATGCAGATACTGAGAAAAGCGAATCGCGTTTGACCCGCGAACAGCAGGCCGCTAAAACGGAAGTTTGGGAACCTGTTCCTGGAGTGGTTTCTTTTGATAAGGCAGGCGTGCCCTCTGATGCCATCTCTTTAATTGGTGATGATTTATCGAACTGGACTTCAGTAAAAGAAGGTGAGGCTAAGTGGACGCTGGAAAACGGTGTACTAACTGTGAAGCCGGGAACGGGCGATATCAAAACGAAAGCGGAGTTTTGTGATGTTCAGTTGCACGTAGAGTGGAAAGTGCCGCAGCCAGAAGCGGGAATGGAAGGACAACAGCGTAATAATAGTGGTATCTTCCTGCAGCAGCGATATGAAATTCAAGTTTTGGACTCATATCAGAATAAGACCTATCCCAATGGTCAAGCTGCAAGTGTTTATAAACAAACCATTCCTTTAGTTAACGCTATGAAGGCGCCTGGCGAATGGCAAACTTACGACATCATGTATAAAGCTCCAACCTTTAACGGTGAAGCGCTAGCAACGAAAGGCTATGTTACGGTAATACATAACGGCGTAGTGGTTCAGAACCATACTGAAATCCAAGGGACAACAGAATGGATCGGTGCGCCTAAGTACAAAGCACACGGATGCGCGCCGCTTCAATTACAAGATCACGGCAACTTAGTAAGCTTTAAGAATATCTGGGTAAGGCCACTTTAAAAAGCAAGCCGATAAATATCTTCAATCTCCTCAATACTCAATTGCTTAGGGTTATTGCGAAGAAGGCGAGTTACTTTACTCGCCTCTTCTGCTAATTCACCTACGCAAGAAGGCGGAATATTAAAGTGGGTAAGTGAAGCGGGAATGCCTACATCGCGACACAGTTTTTCAATAGCATCTAATAATAATTTAATTACTTCCTCTTTCGAGTGGTGGCGCTCACATACCTTTAAAAGCTTTGCTACACAATAAAGTTTGTCTTGGCAGAACGGTGCATTAACTTTCAATACATGAGGCAGCATTACCGCGTTACTCATGCCATGTGACAGATGAAACCGTCCCCCCAGTGGATAAGCCAATGCATGCACTGCCCCTACGCCTGCGTTTCCAAACGCAAGACCGGCCATTAAACTGCCGGTGGCCATATCTTCACGTGCAGATAAGTTCTCACCATTGTTATAAGCGTGAAGTAATGAATTGAAGATAAGCTTGAGTGCTTTCTCTGCCAGAGCGTCGGTTATCGCACTAGCATTTACACTTATATAAGCTTCAAGCGCGTGAACGAATGCGTCTATACCGCTCGCTGCTGTAATGGACTGAGGGCATGTTTTTGTCATTTCAGGTGCAACGATGGCAACATCGGGTAGCAAGCAGTGGCTAACAATTCCTTTTTTCATCTGTGTTATCGGATCTGACAAGATAGCAATATTGGTAACTTCTGAACCTGTACCGGCAGTAGTAGGGATAACAATAAGAGGCAAACGCCGTTTTGAAAGCGTATTTTCACCGAAGAGTTCACTGAGGGAGCCAGTATGATCGTATGTCGCGGCAAGTACTTTCGCACTATCAATAGCGCTACCTCCACCAAGAGCAATAATTCCGTCTACTTGCTTCTCACGAAGTAGCGCTAACTTATCTTCTATGATATTCACTTCAGGCTCTGGTGGAATGTCATCAATAATAAGTAAAGGTGAACAGGGTAATAGTGCGAGTAGTTGATCAAGAAGGCCAGATGAAGAAACGCCCTTGTCAGTAACGATGGCACTGTCCTTTATAGATAATCTCGACATTTCATCGGGGAGAGCTTTTATAGCGCCAAGACCCGTTATGAGTTTTCCTGCGGTTTTAAATTCTGAAACCTTCATGCAAACCCCTCAATAATCCACGTACACGTTCAAATACTGTTCTGTTAATTTATAGTACACAGCGTGAGTTACCAATTAACTAGCCTTATAGATCGTGAAAAGCGCGGTGAATTAGCGGTTTTTATGAACATATTGCGCGTTGTTTATGCAAACGATCGAAAAATAAGGATTTTTTTAAAATACTTGTTGACGTGAGCGCTCATTTCCCTAAAATGCGCATCCGCTTCGGGGGGAAAGCAAAACAGCAAGCCTCCTGGAGTAAGTCTCTACTACCTTTATAGGCCAGTAAAGACGGGAGTTTATAAGAAACGCTTCAGAAAATAAATTTTCAAAAAGTGTTGACAACGAAAACTTCCAGCGTATAATGCGCACCTCACTCGAACAGGGTGAGTCACTAAGAAGCAACGGCTTATAGTGAG